>JBKGXV010000032.1:0-34276 GCA_046546375.1 Chitinispirillaceae bacterium
CTGCACGCGAACTGTTTGCGTATGCCGGAGCCTGCTGCTATGATTTCCGTAATACGGAGATAGCGGAATATCTTAAGATCACAGCCTCGGCTGTTTCCAGAATGGTTTCAAGATACGAAAGGATTTCAGGAAGGGACTTTTTATTGAACTCAGTATTTGAGAGTTTGTCTTCTACTTTGTCTGATTCCTGAGCGGTCAATGCATTTATAGCTGTCTTCACAACAGATGTAGGCGTTTCTCAATATTCGCTGGGTAAGCATATTGTCCTGAAACAGAAAAAACACGCCAATTATTTATTAGAATGACGAGCTGAATCTGAGATTTCCGTATTTACCTCTTTACTCAGATAACTTCTCGTACGGATTCGGGAAAACAACCATTTAAGAAACAGTCTATTTCCCCGGAGGTAATTTTATGTCAGATCAGTAACTCACCTCTGGGGAACCTCTCCCTATTCGGCTTTCAAACCACCCCCAACCCATTACCCCGGATATCATATCGGCATAGCCGCCCCCGCGAAAACCGATAAACCAAACAGGATGCTCCCAAACCATGCACCAGAGGCAATACAACCCCAAATGCCCTGCAGCTGCAACCACAGTGGCATTCAAGGGCTTATATGTAATCCGGTGATCGCGCTGCATTAACCACCCTGACCGTACCCTGAAAAGCACGCATCAAGGGCGTATACTTTCTTCTTGTTCTCAGTAACTTACCATAAGCAGTTTATGCAAATACTTCTTCTCATGCATCTCCTTGAGCATGAAATCAGCCACATCAGCACGGGATATCTTTGTACCGCTGTTTTTACCCACAAAACCATACCTCTTCAGCATAGAAAGCATTTAACATTTGAAGAACCAATGCACACCACCGGTCCCAGATGATACTTCAAACCCCATCTGCCACCATGTATTTTTAAAACCTCACTCTTTAACCGGATTTTTCAACTGAATGCCTCTGAATACAAAAACTGACCTAAATACCCCCGCAAATTACCAAAAAAGCTCTCCGTTCAGCCTGCCCATAAAGTTGCGGCTCTCCATTCTCATGTTTCTCCAGTTTTTCGTGGCCGGGTCCACCCTGCCCATAATGAGCCTGTATCTGAAGGATTATCTGAACTTTTCAGGCTCCCAGGTCGGCCTGATCATGGGACTGTCCGCAGTGAGCTCGATTGTCTCTCCCATTCTGATGACTTTCATTGCCGACCGGGTAATCTCCGCAGAAAGACTTCTCAGCTTATGCCACATATGCGCGGCAGCAGTCATGCTGGCCTTTTCCCAGCAGACCCGATTTCTCCCGGTACTCCTTTTCTACCTGACCTACACGCTTATAACTCTTCCAACCAACTCGCTTATCAATGCGGTGACATTCCACCATTCACCTTCCGACCGCCAGAAATTCGGCAACATCCGGGTATGGGGAACTATAGGATGGATCGCAGTAGCCTGGGTCTTCTCGTTTGGAGTGTTGCACGGGGATGTTGCTCCCGATGCCCCGAGCCGCCTGCCGCTGCTTCTGAAAATATCAGCCCTGACTTCCACCATCCTCAGCATCTATGCCCTGTGCATTCCCAAAAAGCAGAAAACAAAGGAAGATTCTGAAAGGAAACTCTTCCCGTTCGACTCTCTCAAAGTGATGCTCAAACCGCAGGTTCTCACTCTGTCACTGCTGGCCATGTCCATTACTTTCATTGACAGGTTTTATTCGGTGGGAACCTCCCCGTTTCTCAAACAGATAGGTTTCAGTGAAAAGCACATAATGCCGGCGATGAGTTTAGGGCAGATTCCTGAAATATTCGCCATGGGAGTTCTGGGATTTCTTCTTAGCCGGTGGGGGATGAAAAAGGTACTGCTGACCGGAGTGTTAATGGAAATCTTCCGTTTTGCCACCTGTGCTTTCGGCATGAGCAAAGCTCTTATCTATGCCAGCCTGAGCGTACATGGTCTGGCTTACACGTTTGTGTTCATTACGGCATTCATAAGCCTTGACAGTTTCTGCAGGGGCAGAGAGCGGGCCGGTGTTCATCAGCTGTTTTCTGTTGTCGCGGCGGGCATAGGGGGATTCGCCGGAAGCTTTACTGCAGGAAAAGTCACCGACCTCTTCAGTAATGCTCAGGGTATGGTTGATTATACCAAGTACTGGAGTGTTCCTCTGGTTCTGGCGTTTTTCATTCTTGCCGCTCTGCTTATTTTCCTAAAGGAAGTGAAAATCACCAGCAATCAGGAAGTTGCTCCGCAGGAAAAAGATCCCGCCAGCAAAGCCGTTCTAAACGCCAAATAAAAACCTTCCCCTCTTGCGAGAGGAAGGCAGGTCAAGCCGGAGGCAGACTTCAAGAGGTGCCGTTTCGGCTCTGAGAGACACATCGGCGTTTAGATGAGGAGATGGAATAGCTGTTTTCACTGCCATTGTAATCACCCGACCAGCCGCTGAACACATAGTCTTCCCCGGAGGTGACTGAGTGCTGCAGTGCAGTTTCACCTCCGGGGCGGCCCTCCTTCATCCGCTACCGCATTATGTAAACAGATTCGAACTGAAGCAGGCCGGAGCTACTCAATTATTCTGGAAGGATTCTGAAATACTTGCGCAGGTAGCAAAAGCCCGAATTTGTGATTTTGTCCATAGTACCTCCGACATCCACCAACACCGGACCGACAGTACCCCGGACACCCTCGAACTGACCCTCAAACAAGCCCTACGAAGCGAACGAGGAAAAATATCTATGGAAGAAAACCTCCCGGTCCACCTCCGATGCAACCTGGTGAGGACAACCCTCCGGGTGCTCCATGGTCCAGCGGGTCATTCCCTCATAACACCCTTCACCCCGTTCCAGATGCACTCTGCCTCGCTCGTACTGCAGAACATCATCGTGGAAAATAGACATGGCCGCCAATGGATCATGAAATGTGATGTAGGGAAATTCGGCGTGAGCTTCGGAAAATTCACGCACCGGCCTGAGCAGTTCTGAGGTAAAGAGGCTGTGGGCTTCGTTCCGCTCCAGAGTCACTATATAGGTGACATCCAGACCGACGGAACGGTGAAGGTTGACCGGGGTGTTGTATACTATGGAAGTGGCGAAAGGATCACCTATGGCATTCCACTCGTATTTATGATTCTTCAGTTCGGGAAGTCTGTAGTGAAACACCCCGCACATCAGAACCAGTCCCTTGAGAAGGCGTGGTATCTCCGGATCAAGCGAAAAAAGCAGGCCGATATTGGTCAGAGGCCCGATACTCAGGAGAACAACCTCACCGGGATTTTCCCGAATTACTTTCCTCATGAAATGAATCGCTTCCCCCTCGGGGAATTTCCTCGACATCGCCCAGTCACTCAGAGCCGCCGCCTGGGGAGCGTGGGGCTGATGCTGCTTTCCATACATGGGCAGAGCGGCACCGGGGTAGATCGGCACATCATTTTTGCCCGCAACGGAGCAGAGCTGGTGAGCGATTCTTGCACGTTTGTGCGGCTCGCCGGTCACCGTGGTTATTCCCATCAGCTCGCAGCGGGGTTCGGCCAGAAGATAGCTCAGTGCCAGAGCATCATCTATATCGGATCCTATATCCGTATCCAGCAGGACTTTGATTTTCTTCATACAACTCCCAAATTGAAAAACCCAGTTCTGTACTGAAGGCAGGTGGAAACTACTGAAGCGTCATTTCAACCATTTTTCGCACGGGGCTATGAAAAATTGAATTTTTTCCAGTGTTGATCGTAACAGATAACCCAAAGCTTTTCACCTTTCCTAATTATTGGTAGGTATTTTGCTTTCCCAACCCTGGTACAGTCCGGTTTATGCGCTCTGATAAATGATTTGTCTTTTGCATTGATTCCAACATGAAACATACTCTCAAAATAATTGCACTTATACTAGTCGTACTGGTTTTGACCCTCCTGGGAACAGTGCTCGCAGCTCTCAAGGTCAATGCGGTGCACCAGTTTGCGATTTCCAGAATCAATGCCGAAATTCCCGGCACGCTTTCTCTGGGCCGGCTGCGGATTTTCATTTTCGATACCAGAGTGGAGATTCTCGACTTCGCCCTGGACGATTCCTCGGGAAAAAGACTCGCCCGTTTCGACAACCTTACCGTCGATATGTCCAGTCTCGCCCTTCTCAGAAATAATTATGTTGTGGAAAATGCCGAGCTCGAAAATCCGGAAATCATACTTCAAATGGACTCAGGCGGTGAACTTTCACTTGTGAAAGCACTCGGGTTGAATCAGAAACCTGCTCAAAAGAAGCAAACCACTCCACCGGATACTTCCAAACCGTTTCCTCTGGAGATACAGAACCTTGTTCTTGAAAACGCAAATCTTCAGTTTACAACCCCAAAAGACGATCTGGATATCGAGGCACTCGGAATTACGGTGAAAGGAAAGGGCAACACCATCTCCCCTTTCGCAGAAATGCATCTTGCGCTGGATTCGGCATCTGTTGAGAGGGGAGGCGAATACCTGCCGGTAGAAAGCCTGTCCTTAGTGGCCCGGATGCTTCAGATGAATCTGGACACACTTGATCTGGAGCTGAGCACCGGAAGCTCCAGTTTGACCATCAGAGGTTCAGCGGATTCATTGGCCAGCAATCCCGTTCTGAATATTGCATCCACAGCTGATTTTGATCTTTGGGAAATTGCTGCCGTTGCCGGTCTTAAAGAACAGATCAGCGGGATGACGAAATTCGGCATGAATATAAAAGGTCCGTTGGCAGACCCGAATCTGAATCTCGATCTTACTTACAACGGCGGTGCTTACGGAGAATATCCTGTTGACACCCTCTTTTTAAAAGCGCTTCTCAAGGACCGTGTTCTTACAGTCGCCCCCCTTCACCTTATAGCAGAAAATGGAAATCTCGATGTGAACGGCAGGGTGGATATGCGCCAGGTTTTTCCCGAAGGTCTGCTTGACACCCCATCCTCCCCCCACCACCTCAGGTATGATCTGGCTGTTTCCGGAAAAAGCATTCCTCTCACCGATATAACCCCCGGACTGTCCGGAACTGCCGCGGTTTCTCTTTCACTCGACGGTCAGGGGATCGATCCGGATTCAATGGAAGCGAAACTACATGCTTCTGCGGATATGGCATCATTCAAACTTAAGAATTCGCCAATACCGGCCGATGCTGAAGTGACGTGTTCTGCAGCGGTAAGTAAAGGGAAAGCCCTGGTGCATTTACTGACGGGGTCTCTGGGCGAGGCGTCTGTTCTGTTAAAAGGAGAATACGGCATTTCTTCTGAAAGGATAGATGCTGATGTGAATGTTTCCGCCCCCGACCTCTCCAAAGTGCTCACTTTTGCAGGTATTGACAAAACTTCGGGAAGCACTCAGATTGATGCCAGCATTGCCGGAAACATTCTCAACCCACAGGCCCGGATTAATCTCGATGCAAGTACAATTCAACACGACAGTATCCGAATCGGTGATGTGTCACTTTTAGCCGACCTTTCAAACGGAACAGCTTATGTAGACAGTTTGGCAGTTGAAAACAGCAACTCCTCTCTGCACGCCTCTGGCCAGGCCCGAATACTGGATAACGGCACTTTCGTGCCTGTCGAAAAGATGTTTTTCTCTCTTAATCTTTCCTCCCCCAGCCTGGCCCTCGAAGACTTCATGAATTCAGTCAAGGGCAGGGTAGCCCTTGATGCGGATGTTAAAGGAACTGTCGAAAACCCGAACGGATACGTGAAGCTTTCCGCATCAGATCTCGTTGCCGGAGGGCAAACCATAAGCGAGGTCGACTTTGATGCCCGCCTGGATCAGCAACGGATGAATATCGTCTCCTCTTCTGTCCTGGTCGCTCCCGGTGAAAAACTGAACATAACCGGATGGGCCTCGATAAAGGACTCCTTCAGCATAGCTCTCAGCTCTCCGGGAATAAGTCTGACCACGATTAACGCTCTAAAATCCCAAGGTCCCGTAAACGGGATATTCTCGATTGACGTACAGGCCGAAGGAACGTATTCAGACCCCGATGCCGCAGGGCAATTGGCGGTTACAGATATCCTCTATGAAGACAAACCTCTTGATGACCTGAACCTGGACTTCCGACTGAAAAACGAACAGATTACACTCGATGGAAATGTGGGAGGGAACCTGCAGGCTTCCTACAATCTCGAAAGCAGGTTCTTCACAGCCGATCTGGAATTCGACAATTTCACTCTCACCCCTTATCTTGCCCTTTCCGGTCAGCAGTTGGAAGGTATTCTGACTGCCGCGCTGAGTGCATCGGGCAGCATTGATTCTCTTTCCACAGTAATCGCAGACCTCAATCTCAATCAACTGCGCCTCGGATATCAAAACAAAAGAATTGTCGAAGCCCGACTGCATGGTTCCTTAAAGGATGGAAACTATTCGATTCCCGATATCAGTTTGACCATGGACGAAGGGGGTTTTCTTTCGGGCAATGCCCAGGGCAATCTGAAAAACATACACGAAATCGCACTCAAGGGGGATATCCCCTTATCAGTAGCGCAGAATTTCACAACCGATTTGGATGAAATCGAAGGCAACGTACGTATAAACGGGGTTATGAAGAAAATCCCTCATCAAACGGATCTCAGTGCGCAGCTGTTTCTTTCCGACATAGGTCTGACACTTCCCGGTCTTTCCCAGCGACTTCATTCACTTAACGGGCAGATACTTGCGGACCAGTCCGGAATCAGAGTTGCCCAACTCAGGGGAAATCTCGAAGATGGAGTCTTCAACATGAACGGGAACATGAATCTGGTCGATTTCGCCCCTTCCGATATTAACGCCGATATAAATTTTGAAGCTCTGCCGGTAAGTGTACCGGACATGCTCGATCTGGTTCTGGATGCAGAGCTGCGTGTTGGAGGAACTCCAGACACGACCAGAGTCGAAGGCGATGTCACACTGCTTGACGGACTTTACTATCAGGATGTGGAAATCAACCCTTTTGCAGGCATCGGAAAGCGTACAAGAGAGCTCCCCGCGCCATCTCCGGAAATCACGTTTCCTTATTTGAGAAATATGATTTTCGATATTGCCGTAAAGGCGCAGTCACCCTTTCGAGTCGACAACAACCTGGCCAAGCTTACTATAGCTCCCGATCTCATGTTAAGGGGTACTCTGGAAAACCCGTCTCTCAACGGAAGAGCAAATGTCGAAGAGGGAACTATCTCCTATGTGGGCAGAACCTTCTCTGTTCAACGGGGTGTTGTCGATTTCGTTGATCCATACTCGATCGAACCCGAAATCGATATTCTGGGCTCCGTATCCGTTGAGGAGCGTACCATCCGGGTTCTGGCCAACGGCGAACTTGACGATCTTCGGTTTCAGCTATCAAGTGATGATCCCACTTTGGCTGACCAGGACTTGTTATCCCTTCTGGTTCTGGGCAAAACCACCGCCGAACTGCAGGGAGAAGGTGAAAGCGAGGAAAAAGAACAGACCAACCAGCAGATAATTGCTTCACTGATTGCCTCGACTCTCGGTGAAGAAATCAAAACCGCAACAGGACTCGATACATTGAGTGTGGAAACCGGAGACGAGGATGATCAGGATTCCGACAGGATTGCTTTGACCCTTGGTAAAAGCATCACAAATCGTCTGAACACACTGTATACTGTCGAATCCGAAGACGGGGAAATAGTGCAGAGAGCAACTGCTGAATATCGCCTGTTCAATAACCTCTCCATCACTGGTTTCCGTAATACCAGGGGAATTTATGGAGGGGAGCTGCGTTTAATCTGGGAGCTTCGGTAAATGACACATTCCAAAACAGCAACTGCATTTCTGCTGTTGATTATGACAGCCTGTAAGATCTTTTCCCAGGACAGTGTGGATGTAGACCTTAACATTCAACTGACTAGAGAAACACTGCACTCTGAAGAACTTCTAAATACTGCTCGCAAGCTGATTTCTGTTTCGGAAAAGCAGCCGTTTGATTCACTGAAAACTCAGGAATCCATACAGGCACTCAGACTGTGCGGTCTTTTTGAAAGTATAAGCGTTGATCGCGATAACAGACAACTAGTATTCAAGCTCACACCCGCACGCTTCATTCGTGATATCCAAATAAAAAACACGTTCCCTCTCTTTGAAGAAGATGTGCAAAGAGCTCTTACCATATATCCCGGGGATATTTTCCGCAGAAGCGAGCTTGAACGCCAGGATACGCTTATCGGCGATCTCTACAAAAGACAGGGTTTTCTGTCACCTCGGGTGAATATTAGTTCAAAAAAACACCCGGATAGTGACAATCGCATTGTAGTTGTGGATATAACACCCGGCGAATACCTGCGAGTGAACACTCTTGAGATCGAGGGCAATCATGCCACTTTCGAACTTGACATTAAAAGAAGAATGGAATCATGGTGGACATCTTTTCTTCCCGGCAGAGCCGGGCGATTTGTCAACGATGTTTTTGAAAAAGACATTCAGGAACTTGTTCAATCCTACCGCTCCAAAAGATTCGCCGATGTCTTCATACGTGATTCAATAATCATTGATTCTCTCAGGCAAACAGTGGATATCTTTCTTTTTATAGAGGAAGGTCCCCGCTACGAAATTCGGTTTTCCGGTAACGAAAGTCTGGGAATAGGCAGAAGCGATCTGAAAAAGGAGCTTACTCTTTTTGAAACCGGCAATCGCAACAACAACGGAGTGATACGGTCCAAAAGCGCCATGAAAAGCAGTCTCCGAAATGCTGGTTTTCTTGATGCCCAGGTTAAGGCTGATGATACGGTTTATCACAAGAGAGGGTTTGACCGAAAAGAAGTAACATTCACCATCACACCTGGGCGACGCACCACCGTTTCCTCCATCGAAATCAACGGTGCAGATCAAATCGATGAAGAATCCATTCGAGGTCAGATGCTTACTGTGGATAAAGGAAGTGAAATAAAGCGCGCGTTCAATCCTGACGTACTCCAAACAGACCTTTTCGCCATCAATATGCTGTACTATTCAAGCGGATTTCTCAATGCTGAACTTTCCCATTCGGTGGATATCAGGAACGAATCTGTAAACATCACGATCGACATTATCGAAGGAAAGCAGACCTTTGTAGGCAAAGTATTTTTTGATAAAAGTCAAGTAACAGGTATCACTACAGACGGGATAATCACTGTCGGAAATGGTGACATTTTCAACCAATCCAAGCTCAAGGAAAGTGCGGGTAACCTGCAGAACAGAATTGCAGAACTGGGATATGCATACGCAGCTGTGACCCCACACATTACTATGACCCAGGACAGCAGTACTGCCGATATTGAATTCCTCATCAACAGAGGGCCACTGGTTCGTTTGGGAAGTCTTCAATTCGTAGGTGCATTCCGGACAAGAGACAATCTTCTACACCGTGCAGTGGCAGCTGATACCGGCAAACCTCTTTCTCTGACAAATATCGTTGAATCCCAAAGGAAAATAAGAGATCTAGACCTTTTCAGTTCCGTTCAGTTCAAAACCATAGGGCTTCAGGAAAAATGGGATACGGTTCATGTGTTTGTGGATGTTACCGAAAAGCGGCCCTACTACGGAAAAGTGGGAGGTGGATATCAGTCCGACAAGGGACTTTTCATGAATGCTCTTGCCGGCGACCGCAATGTTCTGGGACGTAACAAAGAAGCATGGGTCAGTGGTGAGTACAGTTTGACGGGATATGGAGGCAGAATCGGTTTGGAAGACCCCCGTTTTTTAAGCCTTCCTCTGAGTGCACTGATCAAAGTATCAGCGGAGAAAAACTCCGAACTGAATCAGGACTGGGAGACGGTGTCGTATGGGATTTCAGCTGGCCTCAACAACTCCCCGGGTGAACACACGGAATTGGGTCTGGGAATCAACTATGAACGTCGAAAGCTCAACTATACCGATGGGGTTGCATCGGGCGATATTACCGATGACGACCGTCCCCGCAATCTGCTTGTCCTTAAGCCCTCACTAACATACGACAGAAGAAATTCGTTTACCCGTCCCCAAAAAGGCTCCTCTTTTCACTCCTCTGTTGACATATCCAGAGGCCTGGGAAGTTCAACAGATAACTTTGTGAAGATCAGAATCGAGTCCCAGGGTTACATAACCCCGTTTTCAGGCCTGACTCTAGCAGCCGTGGTGAGGGGTGGGTATCTTTACTCTTACGGCGAAACCAGTTCAGTTTCAGCAGACCAGCTTTTTTACCTGGGAGGTACCGGAGACGTCAGGGGGTTTGCCGAGAATCTGCTGTACCCCGATTCAAGCGGCGGGACCGTTTCTTTTTCGGCAAGCATAGAAGCGAGGATCATGCTGGGGTTCAATACGGAACTGGCGCTTTTTGCAGATGCCGGACAGCTTGAAGATGGTCTGGGATCTGTATCACCTGTCCGATTCCGTTCTTCAGTGGGAACCGGTTTCAGATACATTACCCCCATAGGACCTGTCGGCATCCTTTATGGTTGGAAACTGGATCGGAGAGCTGAAGAAGATATGGGAGCATTTCATTTTTCTCTGGGATACACGTTCTGAAGACAGCTCACATTTCAGAGATCACAGGGTGATCTTCTGCCAAACAATCACGATTACCCACCTGCACTGATCCAGAAACCATCTGAAACGCTGATATTTCGTCTCGGAAACAGCACCCTCCGGATTTTCAGTTTGAGTATGTTCTGAAACATGACTACTGCCAATGGGCTCTGCAGTCGGAATTTCTCTGATACCTTGAGGCTCCATCATTACAGGAGATCTGCAGACAAGTATTTCACCCGTTTTCCTATGATGCTTATAGGTAAAGACTCCTGCTTTTTTTCTGACTTGCGCTTTTATAATCGCCTTCATCGGTTTTCTTTCAATGATCAAAACAGAATCATCCAGACTCAGTTCCTCTACCCGATTTTTCCAGAACGTAATGCTCTTTTTCCTGAATACATTTGCCAAGTTTCTTCTGGAAAGATCCGAAACCGACTTTTGCACTTCAGGAATCCCGAGCAGGTTTTGCTCCTTTCCAGGTTTCAAAGAAAAATAGAACCAGCTGTCTTTGGAACGATAAAATCCATCCAGTAAATGATTGTTTTCAGTATTCCCGTTCAGCTTATCCATCTGCAGATACATCGCCGGAACCGTCAGGCTGGTACTGATATGACCGCCACCCTTTCCTTTCAACAGCCGATAGTAGGAAAGTGCAGCTGCAAAAGAACCGACAAGTCCGGTACCGAGATCATTATAGGCTACGGGGAGAATATCCGGAGCTGATTTCCCGCTGTAGGCACGCATTATGCCGCTTGCCGCCTGAATGTTCTGCTCGAAACCGGGCCGACTGCTCCACGGACCACAAGAGTTATATGCTTTGATTCCTATGGAAATTATTTTCGGATTGATTTTTTTCAGCGATTGATGATCGATTCCCAATTTTTCCGCCGGCTTGTTGAGAAAATTGTGAATGACAATATCCGGTTTGTATTCACATATCACCTCCCTCAAGCGCTCCCTTCCACCGGGACGGGAACAATCCACCACTGATGACTTTTTGCCTGCATTGAATGCGACATGAAACGGTTCTTCCCAGCTCAGATGATTTCCCCTTACAGACAGATGCATCACATCAGCACCGTATTCAGCAAGCAGCCTCCCTGCAAACGGTCCCGCGATCACTCGGCTCAGATCCAGAACTTTAACACCCTTGAGAGGCAAGATGCTATGATTTTTTTCAGCCGCACTCTTTCGAGGCCACTTTTCGAGAAGCTGGCTTATAAACACCCCTTCTCCCCCGGTTGATGCGACTTCTGTCCGGGAAGCCTCTTCATTCATGACCTTTCCAGGAACAACCAACCGTTTGTTATCCAACTGCAAGGATACAATCTCGACCGATTTCACTACCTGGGGATGCTTCTTCCATTCCTCAAATGATCTCACTTTCCCGCAGCACAACCCCGCATCACCCAGACACTTTTCCCAGAAATCGGCAGACCTCTTTTCAAAAAGAGACTTCATAACCCGGGAGACGTTCATTGCTTCCCATACTCCAGCAGATAGTGATGGATCACGCCTGGTTTTCTTGTGAAGCAGTTTACGAATCTTTTGCTTCTCTTTTCCAAATCCTTCGGACTCTATAAGAAACAGAAACGTGCGCAGATGACGGGGCATTCCGATATGTATATAAACATAGTCATTTCCAGCAGTTTTCCATATCCCCATGAAGGGAGAAGCCAGCCACCTGAGCGGCTGCCATCTGACCGGCGGACGGGAACTAATCATGGCAACAAGCACCTGTGAACTCAAGGCAACCTTCTCCAGAGGAATTTCTATATCCCTTCCCTTTCCGTCCCGCTCTCTGCCGACAAGAGCCATAGCTATCGAATTTACCGCATGGAACGCAGCTGCGGTTGAAACCACAGGAAGATCATGTGCATGCGGACGCCCCAACCCTGTTGGGGTTTCGTAAAGTCCCGCTGTTACACCCACCGATTTTTCATCCCATGCACTCAATCTATCATCGCAAGAAGCAGAAAAGGGAAGTGAGCAATGGACAAGGTGCTCTAAAGAGTTGCTGTTTTTTCTGATTACATCATGAAAGTATGCAGCATCACCATGATCAACAACAATATCTGCGCGGTGAAGCAATTGTGCAGATGATTGCTCATTGAGAGATTCAAAATCAACAATGAAATCCTTGCTCCGCTCAGTAACCGCCACATCCTCGTTTGGCCTATGACAGACCCTGACCACTTCCGCACCGCAGTCCTTGAGAATCATTCCTGCGATTCTCACCGCCCGCGACTCTCCAATCTGCAGAACTTTTATATCCTGCAGTGCTTGACTGGCTGATTCTGACACCTTGAGCTCCTGTATACCGTTCAATTGCTTTCGTGGGCCCTGAAATTAAACTTCTTATATATACCGAGAACCCATTCATCGGATTCTCTTGTCAGGCCGTGTTCCACATTGAGGATCAATGATCCTGTTTTCCATTTACGACCGATCTGCGCACGCATTACTGAATAATGGGCAAGCTCAGTTGCGGAAAGTCCGTTATACATGCCGCTTATCTGGGCACATCCTGACCATCCGCCCCACTCTTTTTTATAAGAAAGACCATAGGGAATTTCATCAGCCTGGGCACTTCCCCGTACATACTCCACCGGACTTCCCAACGGGGCAAGACCGATTCTTGCGCTGAGGGAACTGGTTTCATCAATATTTTTGGAGAATGAAAAGATGAGATAATAATCAGCCACCCCGGTTCCGGCTCCGGCAAGACCGTTGCTTTCATCGTAGTTATGATCCTTATCCCAGATTGTATAAGGCTTGGCACTGGAGAATTTGACTCCGGTGGTGAATGCGATTGCCGGAAGAAACCTGCTCTCTTTCAACAAACGGAGTTTCGTTTCAAAACGGGGAGATTTGCCTCCCATATTGTCCAGATCCTCATAGGGAAATTCAACAAACAGATCAGTCACCTCGAAACGGAGCATTACAAAATCGGTGGGATAATAGGTAAAAGCAAGGGGAACAATCAGCATCAGCCGCTCTTTCCATTTGTCATTTCGCACCATCGGCATATGCGGGGTGTAGTAACCCAGAAAACCTGTTTCGAAACTCCAGGAACCCGGTTCATCAAAAAACGCATCGTCCATACGGGAATAGATATACCCGAGCTGATGACCGAAGTTGAAGATATCCCTGTGGATGGTGTTGGTGGTATCCGCGGCAAAACCGGAGATGCAGAAAAGGAAAATCCAGAGAAAAGAGGAAGATTTATTCTTCATAACTGTTCCAGAAGCAGATATGTGCAGAATTCGCCGAAGACGAAATATACATCATCCACCCTTGAATCAGTTACCCGGAACTTCGGCCACCAGAAGATATGTGTAGCATCCTGGATTTCTCAGCTCAGCCTCTCCATACTGGCCGAAATACGCTCGATATTCCGGGAAATGCTGGAAATATCATTGGATATGTTCTCAGTCACCGTCGACTGTTCGGTTACTGCCCCCGCTATAGTGGACATGTGTTCGTTGAGACTGTTCAGAATATCGGAGACATTCTCGAATGTACCGGATGCCGCCGATGTGCGGTCCAGAATACGTTCCACCTTCGCCCGGATCTCCTCACTCGCCCTGGATGTTTCATCTGCTAAATTCTTGATTTCCGCGGCCACTACCACAAATCCCTTACCGGCATCTCCCGCGTTGGCCGCCTCGATAGTAGCATTAAGGGAGAGAAGATGAGTCTGACTTGCGATTTTGGATATGATTCCGGTGATGTTGCCAATCTCTCCACTGGATTCATTCAGCTCCTGAACCAGTTCACGTGCACCGGTGGATGTCTCCACTCCGCTTTGAGCAATATTATTTGCAGACTGTGCTCCCTGAGCGATTTCATTTATACTTGCGCTAATCTGCTCTATGGAAGCGGCAAAATTGGAAATGCGGCCGGAAATATCTGATGTACTGCTGCTGATTTCTGAAATTTCAGAATCTTTCATGGATCTTTTCTTCAGATCCTCCATTGACTTTTCCAGCTTAACCTTCTGATAATGATGACAGTTCTCCTTGCGGTTGAGCCCGTTCACCAATGCTTTGGCCATCCCCTCACAAGAATTGTAACCGCAGGCGGAACAGTTGAGAATATCTTCAGGACAATGTTTTTCCAACTCAACAAACATCTGCCCCTTTTCAGCTTCCGACAATTCACTTAGTGAAGATACTGCATCGGAGCGATCTACATATGTTCTGTCGTATATACCCTCTTTCCAGTAATCCTCCAACCCTTTCTGCACTTTAACGGGGAGTCTCTTCTGAGCCAAGGGGCCTTTAGGCAGATGACGTTCGGTCATCTTCCGGCTACGCTCCTGTATGAGAGCCTCCAGCTCGTCAATGCTTCTACCCCTGTTGCCGGTTCCGGTTCCGCCATTGCAGCCGTGTTCACAATTAAGACAGTCTACAAGAAGCGGCGCGTTGCCTTTTGTAACCTGACCATGCAGTTCATCCAGATACTTGTATACTGTATGCGGCCCCTCGATTTTCCTGGAAACGTTTTCTATTCCGTTATCCCAGCGCTGGGCGGTACGGAGAAGACCTCCGGGTGAGGAAAACAGCACTGCTCTCTCCGCAGGCGGATTGGTGTAATCCACTTCCGGAAAAGAACCGATATCCACCCCTGTTTCTTCCAGATGATTCTGGAGTTTTGTGAATGTCACATTCAGAACGGATGAATTCACCTCATCAAACTCCCTTTTCTTTGCCACACAGGGAGATAGAACCGCTATTTTGTGATTGCGGTACTGAGGATAGAACTCTCTGATCATCACTATTGTGTGCATCATGGGACTGTGGGCGGGAGCCAGATACTCCAGAAGTTCAGGCCTGTAGATCTCCATATACGTCACCAGCGCAGGACAGGGCTGAGCTATTACCGCCTTGGGGTTGTTTTTGGAAACGTGATCCAGATACGACTTCACAGTGAGTTCTGCTCCGAAACTCACATCGAAAAACGCCTCAACCCCCCTGTTTTTAAGCCAGCCGTTCAGGTTGAGATACTTATGAGGGAAAACAGCAGCAACTGCGGGTGCAATCACAGCCACAATCGGTTCTCTTTTCTCAAGCGCGGTCAGAAATTCTTCCGTATCATCCAGAGGCCGTCTGGCATCATGTGTACATTTGTCCAGACACTCACCGCATCCGATGCAGAGGTCATGATTGAGGTTTATGTGATATCCACTTCCATCGTTACAATATTTCACCGGACAGACCGATATGCAGGAATGGCAATTCACACATTTTTCTTCATCTATTTCGACTACCGGATTCAATCCCATGCAATGCCTTTCGTTTTACATGTGGCATAAAACACGATACTAACACTGTACTCATATAATATCAACATCGAAATGGAACGGGACTTATCGTACTCACACCCTGAACTGATTCACCACATCCTGAAGCTCGGAAGCCAGCTTGGCCAGTTCATTCGCGCTTTCGTTTATCTGGTTCACCCCTTGAGAGGTCTGGGAAGCCGCCTGGTTCACCCCTGCGATATTCTGGGATACTTCCGAAAGCCCCGAAGCGGATTCCGTAACGTTGCGTGACACTTCCTGGGCACCGTCGTTGACTCCGCTCACATTCTTGGAAATTTCTCCCACTGTGGCACTCTGCTGTTCCACTGCACTCACGATGGTCTGGCTGATGGAGTTTATCTGCTCTATCACCTCGGCGATGGAATCTATGGCCTTCACCGCGTTTTCAGTATTACCCTGCATCTGTTCTATTTCTCGCCTGATCTCCTGAGTCGCCCCTGCGGTCTGCTTGGCCAGTTCCTTGACCTCTCCCGCCACCACGGCAAAACCCTTTCCGGCCTCGCCCGCGCTTGCCGCTTCTATTGTGGCATTGAGCGCCAGAAGGTTGGTCTGATCGGCAATATCGCTGATCACATCGATCACCTTACCGATGGATTTGGCGGATGTACCCAGTCGGTCCATGGCATCCTTGCTTCCTCTGGCCTCCTCATTTGCTTTTGCCGCCACCTGAAGCTCATGCTGGCAGTTGCGGGCCACTTCATTGAGCGACGCGCTCATTTCTTCTATGGAAGCCGCCACGGTACTGACCTGAGTGGACATCTCCTCTGCGGCAGCGGAAATGGTACTCACGTTGGTGGATGTCTGCTCAGTAGCCGAAGATACCGAGTTTGACTGGGCGGTCATCTCCTCGGCACTTGCTGCGATCTGAGTGGAAATGGAGGACAGTTCCTCACTGGAAGAGGAAATTGTGGAACTGTTTGCGCTTATGCGGATGATTATTTTCTGGATTTTTTCCACAAACTGGTTGAACCAGTGCGCGAGCTCTCCGATTTCATCTTTGGTTTTCACCTCAAGTCTCTTGGTGAGATCACCCTCGCCCTGAGCGATATCCTTGAGCATGTCGATTGTATTGCGGACAGGACGGACAATAGCCAGAGCAACTAACACCGCGACAATCACTGCTATGCCGATCGCCACAAAGGAGAACATCATCATGACATTTCTGGCCCGACCCACTGTTGCTTTCACATCATCCACATAGATACCTGTGGCGATTATCCATTTCCACGGCTTGAATTCCGCAGCATATGACAGTTTCGGCTCTATTCTGGATTCATCATCGTAATACTGCCATTCGTATGAAATGAAACCGGCCCCGTCCTTTTTGCACACCTTCACAAATTCCTGTATGAAATGGAAACCGTTGGGATCCTTCAGACCGGAAACATCCTCTCCCTCCAGATCCTCTCTGAAAGGATGAGCAAGCATAATATGATCGAAATCGTTGATCCAGAAGTAGTCAAGCGATTTTTTCCCGAACTTCATAGTCTTAACCGCCTCCCTAGCCCTCTTCTGAGCTTCCTCTCTGCTCAACGTACCCTCAGTCTCAAGTGAGTGATAATATTCCAACACCGAAAGGCCGATTTCCACCAAGTTTTCAGTCTGTTTTTCCTTTTCCTTAAAAACCGATTCGGAAAGTGTGGACTGATTTATCACCATAGAAACGATTCCGTAAGCCAGAAGCAACCCGCAGACAGATCCGATAATCTTTGTTTTCAGCGTCATTTTCCCCAACATACTTCACCTCAAATTATTTGATTTGGAACGATTCCATTTAGAGAAATTCACAGTGCGAATGAACATTTTACTCACTATGTTAACGTGATGCAAGCTTTTTTTCATTGTAACCTTACAGCCCCAAATTCAGAGTGTTCAACCTAATTTTACTTGAGCCAGGAATTTCATATTCAGTCCCCTTTCACCGTAACTCTTATAAAAGAGGAGGATTTCATGCAGAACAGAATCAATGCATTCGCCGTCATCTACACTCTCGAGCTCCAGGATCTAAAAGATCACCTGTGCAAAAGAATCGCTGTCTACCAGAAACAGTTCGAAGATGAGAAAATCTCATCCTATGTCTACCGGGAAAACCGGGCACTTCTGGAAAACGAGATATGCGGGCTGGACTTTTTCCTGGAGAGGTTCCGGAAAATGGATCTGGAAAAATTCTCCACCGTCGAGGAGCTCAGAGATCTGCTCAAAGGCATGAACGAGACCTTCTGTGCAGAAGAGGGAATCGCATACCCGGTAGCGAATATGGCCAACAAAAAAGCCGACAAGATTACAGATTATCTCAGAGAGAGCCAGAAAGTGGATGAGGGGTTCATTTCATATATCCAGTTCAGATAATTTATGGCGTTTAAGCGGAAACGGACCGTGCAGCAAGGGCAATATCGGGCCGATAGCCCTCGCAGTCTTTCTGTAAGGCAAAACCAACGCCTTAAAACAATTCTGATTCTCGAGCGGCGGAAGGAGGATACATGAGTATATTCAATTTCCACAAAAACAATCAGGGCAGCCGTAAACCGAACCGGCTCATACATGAAAAAAGCCCCTACCTTCTTCAGCATGCCCATAATCCGGTGGACTGGTACCCCTGGGGTGATGATGCTTTCGAAAAGGCCAGAAGAGAAGACAAACCGATTTTCCTCTCTATTGGATATTCGACCTGTCACTGGTGTCATGTGATGGAGAGGGAATGCTTCAACAATAAACAGATTGCGGATCTCATGAACAAGTCCTTTGTGTCCATCAAGGTTGACCGTGAGGAGAGGCCTGACCTGGATGATGTGTATATGTATATATGCCAGGTAATAACAGGCGGAGGCGGATGGCCGCTGAGCATTATCATGACTCCCGACAAGCTGCCCTTTTTCGCAGCAACCTACATTCCACAAGAAACCTCCGGCAATCTCATAGGCATGACCGAGCTTATCCCCCAAGTCAAAGAATTGTGGGATATGCGCAAAGATGAGATCAGAGGGTCGGCGATGCAGTTCACAAACAGCCTGAGGATGCTCTCTTTGACTCCACCCGCCCAGACAGAGGATGAAGAACTGATGAAAGAGACTTTCAGCCAGCTTGCCGAACAGTACGACAGCATCAGCGGAGGATTCGGAGACTCACCCAAGTTTCCCTCTCCCCACAACATTCTCTTTCTGCTGCGCTACTGGCAGAAAACGGGGGAATCCAGAGCACTTGACATAGTAACCCATACACTTGACTCCATGCGCAGCGGTGGGATTTACGACCACTTGGGTTTCGGCTTTCACCGGTATGCCGCAGACAAGGACTGGAAAATTCCGCATTTCGAAAAAATGCTCTACGACCAGGCCATGATGACTCTCGCCTATACCGAAGCGTTTCAGGCTACCGGAAAGCAAAACTACAGAAACACCGCAGAAGAGATAATCGCCTATGTCACACGAGAACTGAGAAGCCCGGAGGGTGCTTTTTACTCCGCCGAGGATGCCGACAGCGAAGGCCAGGAGGGTAAATACTACACCTGGTCGGCGGAGGAATCGGGAAATATTCTCAATGAGGAGGACAAGGAGCTTGCGTTCCGCACATTCAACATCCGCCACGGCGGTAATGTGGGAGAAATCCTGGATGAATACGACGGCATGAACATCCTCTACAGGGATGAAACACTGGGCAGGCTGACATCTGAGCTGGGAATTTCACCTGAGGAATTCAACGATCGTATCGAACGGGTGAGAAAGAAAATGCTCTCAGTACGACAGACAAGAGTTCACCCTCAGCGGGACGAAAAAATCCTCACTGACTGGAACGGCCTGATGATCGCAGCACTTGCCCGGGCTGCACGAGTTTTCTCAAAACAGGAGTATCTGGATGAGGCACAAAAGGCTGCCGATTTCCTGTTGCACAATGTGACCAGAAAAAGCGACCACTTTCTACTTCACAGATACAAAGACGGCGAAGCGGGCATTGCCGGTTATGCAGATGACTATGCGTTTCTCACCTGGGGAATGCTTGAACTTTACGAATCCAGTTTCGATGCACACTACCTGGGAGAGGCCATCGCATTCAACGATCATCTGGTAGAACACTTCTGGGACAATATTTCGGGTGGATTCCATACAGTGGCCGATTACGGAGAGGAACTGCTTCTAAGAAGAAAAGAAGTATTTGACGATGCATACCCCTCTGCCAACTCGATAGCGTTTCAGAATCAGATTATCCTGGGAAGAATCACGGCATCTCCCGACTATGACAACCGGATTTCCGCCATGAAAAAGGCATTTTCCGGAGATTTTGTGAGAGCACCGTCTCTTTTCTCCGCATTCATCATGAATTTCGAACTGGAAAAGGCGGCGGAAGTGATTATTGCGGGAAATACAAATTCCCAGGATACAAAAGAGATGATCAACACCATTAACCACACATTTCTGCCCTACGCCATAACCGTATTCAAACCGACAGAAAACGAGTCGCCGGAAATAGTGCGGTATGTGGATTTTCTCAAGGACTACCAGGCGCAGGAAGGAAAAGTGACCGCTTACGTGTGTACCGACCATTCCTGCATGCCGCCGGTACACGAAACCGACAAGGTTTTGGAGTACCTTAAAGCGGCATAGCAGTTTTCATATAGATGAGTAGTCAGGGACGATTGCTCCAGGGGGCGGGGATTCTCAGCAGATAAACTGGAAAAATTCCCCTCCCTTATTTATATGTCCGCACCATAATTCAGGTAAAGCCACCTGCAAGAAAAAACCCCCGTTTTTATTCTGAAACAGATCATCTTTCACATGGATATAGCTATCTCCCGCAAACACATTCTGATTGGCCATAATCATTATGAAACAACCAATCAGAACATGCCCTGTTTTTCCTGTTCTATTTTGCAAAATTTGCTTTCCTGTGACCGAACTGAACTTTCTGACCCACAAGCTGATCTTTTCTCCATTCAGAAAATATCGGATACGATCTGTTGTTCGGAAATACGACTTCCAATGAGTAGTCCAGACCGGAGATGAGAGAAGCAAACGTCATTTCATAGTTACCGTCCACAGCCTTGAGCTGATCGGGACAGTTTTTCTCGTCATAGAGAACTTCTCCGGATTTGTCCTTCCCCACTAATCTGAAACACTCCATTTTCGGCTTGTTAGGAAACTGGACTGTGCAGATTCCGGAAGTATCCGACATATCAGCAGAATCCATTTCCTTTCCCTGAACCGCATCTTCCCTTTTCACCACTTTTATGGTATCACCAGTTATTGACATCTCTTCTCCAAATTTCAAAGTGAATCCGAGCCGCTGGATCTCCTTCCATTCCAATTTGCCGGGTACCTTTTTCTTTGTAAGCACGCACACATAAAAAGTCCTGCTGCCTATATCCTCCAGAGGGATGATTTTTCCCATTTTGCGATCCTTCAGTGCCTCAATGGTGCGAGTCATCACATGTTCACCAGTTTTCAGGTGTTCATGTTTATCAAAACGGGTATCGCTCCAGTAATTGGAGGCCTTGTTCGAGTAGCGAGCCATTCTCTCTTTATTGCCTTTACCTTCGGCTATTCCGACTCCGCCGCCGAGAACCGGGATTTTTTCATGAGGTACTCCTTTCAAAAGATCATCCAGAAAAGCCCCATTCGTGGAAATGTTCACCAGAAAACCGGTCGTGGATTCGGAGACAAATTCAAACGCGAAAGGTTCTTTCTTAACAGTTACCGTCTGACCGTTTCCAATCCGGACTTTCTGATCCCCCTGGGTGATGTTCAGAATGAAACGTTTGGAAGTCGAGTCACCCGGATCTGTTTTGGATGAAGAATGAGCATTACCGTGAAAGATCAGAAACATAAAAACCACGACCGCCAGAAACTTACCTTTCTGCATTGTTTTCTCCTTACTATTCAGGTATAAAATAGATGAGCAGAAGTTAAATAATAATCTAGTCTATGCCTACCCGGTCTAAAAGGATGAAACCACTCTCATCCTAATGTGATCCAAAAAAGTTTTCCTCAACCGGTTTCAGGACCTATTTTGATTTCAAGACACAATTCAGCATAAAGGATGATCCGCGATGTTCAAACCAGCCGGCTACATAACCACTCTATCGTTGCTTGTTTCTCTCACATTCACACAAGCCGAAACCATCAGCGGAAATGTGATTGATGAGAATTCTGAAGCTGTTCCCAATGCCAGAGTAGCCTTTGATGATGAGCAAGCCACAGAAACCTTCACCGACAAAAACGGTTCATTTTCAATCGATATTCCCATCTCCGCAACAGATCCCCGCACCGGTTCCGCATCTCCTCTGCAGTATGTGAGCATGAATGATCATATACTTTCAGTTTTTCTCAAAACCTCTCAAGCAACATCTCTATCCATCTATGATCTAACCGGCAAAAAAATCTTTTCCAGAGCCCAAAAGCTGACCAAAGGCTCTCATTTCTTTGATATGCTCCGTCTTACAAATCTCACACCGGGAATGTACATTCTCCGATTCGAAAGCAGATTACTCAAGAAGACATTCAAAATCAATATACCCGACAGAAACACACTTGCATCCAGCAAATTTAAAGAACTCAGCCTTCCATCCGATACGAAAACAGACGCTTCCGGTTCGAATCCCACCACGTTGAAAGTGGAAAAATACGGCTACGACCCGGTTACCCTGGAAATAGAGTCCGTACCAGCCTCTTTTGAGGACATCATGATTTATCCGGACGAAATCTCCCTCAGGGTGGATTCTCTCCTTGAACTTATGACTCTGGAGGAGAAGGTAGGACAGATGGTCCAGGGTGAACGCAAAAACCTGACTGCAGAGGATGTGAAAAGTCTTTTCATCGGATCGGTTCTAAGCGGAGGAGGAAGCAGTCCTCTTCCCAATACTCCCTCCAACTGGGCGGACATGGTTGACGATCTGGCTCAGGGAGCGCTACAAACCAGGCTTGGCATTCCGCTCATGTATGGAACGGATGCTGTTCACGGACACAATAATCTATCAGGTGCAACTATCTTTCCTCACAATATCGGACTGGGGTGCACCAGAAATCCCGACCTGGTCACCCAGGCAGCCCGCATCACCGCAATAGAAACTGCCGCCTCGGGACCTCACTGGACATTCGCACCCTGTATAGCAGTCCCCCGGAATGAACGCTGGGGACGCACCTATGAGGGATTCGGGGAAACCGCAGAACTGACGGTCATGATGGGTGATGCACCCATCCGGGGTCTCCAGGGATCAGATCTGGCGTCCGACTCCACCATAGCCGCATGTGCAAAGCACTTCGTGGGTGATGGCGGCACTACGAATGGTGAGGATCAGGGCGATACTCAGATATCCGAAGAGGAACTCAGAGAAATCCACCTTCCCGGGTATGTGGCTGCCGTGCGGGCCGAAGTGGCCACCATAATGGCCTCCTACAACTCCTGGAACGAATCAAAACTTCATGGGCACAAATATCTGATCTCCGACATTCTCAAAGACGAACTGGGATTCGGGGGTTTTGTAGTCTCGGACTGGGATGCGATAGACACCCTCTCGCCCGACTACAAGGATGCTGTCAAGATCTCCATCAATGCCGGTATCGACATGGTGATGGCCCCAAGCGCATTTGCGGATTTCACCCAACATCTCAAATCACTGGTGAATGAAAACGAGGTTCCCATCGAAAGAGTGGACGATGCGGTCAGAAGGATTCTCAATGTCAAATACAGAATGGGACTGTTTGAAAAACCTCTGGCCAAACGTGAGTACATTGACCGTATCGGCTCACCTGAACACAGGGAAATCGCAAGAGAATGCGTTCGTCAGTCGCTGGTCCTTCTGAAAAATGAAAATGAGTTGCTTCCCCTGCCCAAAGAGGGAAAAAAGATAGTGGTAGGCGGAAGCCATGCCGACGACGTGGGACTCATGTGCGGAGGCTGGACTATGGAGTGGCAAGGGATGAGCGGCGATATAGAAGGTGGGACAAGCATTCTAAATGCCATGGTCAATACAGTTTCAGACCCCGATTTGGTTTCCCAGGGCCACAGTTTTGATCCTGATGCCGATGTTTTTGTGCTGGTTTTCGGAGAACTTCCTTATGCGGAGTATTCAGGTGACCGGGAGTCGCTCAGCTTAGAGTCTGCTGACATAGATTTGGCAAAACAATATCACGAGGCCGGAATTCCGGTAGTAGGTGTATTGATATCCGGAAGGCCCCTGATAATAACCGATATTCTTCCCTACACCTCGGCATTCATGGCCGCATGGCTTCCCGGAACCGAAGGGCAGGGTGTGGCGGACGTTCTATTCGGAGATCATGCACCCACAGGCAAACTGTCTCACTCCTGGCCAAGAGATATGAACCAGATTCCTGTCAACGTGGGGGATGCGGATTACGATCCGCTTTTTGAATACGGATACGGTCTCTCATACTGAGTTTGGAGACCATTACGGCCGCACTGCTGAAATCAGAGCAAAGGGTTGCTTTACATGCATATTGATGCCAAGTTTGTTCAATCAGTTCTCCAGCAAACCGATGACTGGAACCAGGAAGAAATCATCGATTACCAGTATGAGGTTGCAAAAGAACAGGAAATTCTTTTCGATTACTTCATCGCCAATCTGGAAAATTACGATGACATGACCAAATTCGTGGCGTTGTGGATCTATACCATGGTGTACAGGATCTACAGAACAGCTTATAAAAAGACGCTGCCTGAAATAACTGATGATCACATAGAAAAAGCCATCGCCCGAACCGGCCCGTTTTTCGAAAAATTCACTGATGAGCGGGGCCTGGTGCTTGATCCCGAAAAAATGGCCGGTTTCGGAAACTATCCCGAGATATGGATATACATCACCGACATCCTGTTTGACAGAGATATTCCCGACGGCAAAGGATTGTCCGCTGAAACCATCGGTGAGCTGACGATCCTTTTCAAGGAAATCGTCGACATGCTGGATGAGGCTACAGCGGATTAAACCTTTTAAACATATTGAGGCTGATCCCAATAAGAATTACATTGGTGTACACATGGAGAGAATCCGGATGCACCAGAAACCTGTACCGTATGCGAAGTGATACGGGTTCATTATGCATATAATAGTACCCTGCCTGCATTCCTGCAAAAGCAGAAGCAAAGCTGCGGGTACCTATAGCCAGATGCCTCCACCCACCCACAACCCCTGCCGACAGTGCGGTCCGCTCCAAAAGAAACCGATATTCTCCTGAAAGAAATGAAGTGACACTCAAACTGTTGTTGCGCAATACCTGCTCGCTTCCCAGTGCCACATTCAAATAGGGAAAAGGACAGAAACCCGCAGTTTCAGAAGAGATCAGCCCGTAGTTGCCATCCACCACGTGTCCCGACAAAAGCCCTTCAAGCTCAAGTTGGTAAAACACCTCTTTCTGACCTGCACACAAAAAAGATACACAGACTGTCACAAACGCAACTGCTTTTTTCAAACCAGAACCCTTCAGAACCAGTATTTACGAATTTGCTCCTCAGCCGGTTTTCCCCGAGGTGTATAATCGGTATTCCCGGGCCCGCCCACCTTCCCCAGCTCCCACTGCCACCAGTATACACCCGCAATCCGGGGAAACATGTTCATCTGTGAAAGCAGACCCGCATAGCACTCTGACTGCAATTGCATATCCGCCTCCCCGGTATAGGACCAGTCTCCGGGATTAGCCGCTGCCTTTTCGATATTTCTGAAACCCGCTTCGGTAATCAGAACCGGCCTGTTATGATATGACCCGAATTCACTAAGCAGGTTAAGCCAGTGATTCCAGGATTCGTAGATCTGCTCCGGTTCACCTTCACCATTATCCAGATTAAACCAGCAGTTGACACCGACATAGTCCAGATCACCCCAGAAATCAAGAGAAAGAAAATCATTGTAGGAAGATGCATATGTGATCTCGCCGCTGAATTCATCCCGCACCGTTACTATCAGCTCGGTAAACTCCGGCCTGGATGCGGCATTGTCAAGCTCAGTCCCTATCACCAGCAAAGGCACACTTAGCTGCTCAGCCATGCGGGCATAATGGATGATATAGTTCCGATAAAACCGAAACCACCTGTTCCAATTTTTGGAATCGATAGTGTAACGGGGCTCACCATCAAGCACATCGATATGAGGTTTGAGACCCACGGAAAAACCGGCTGACCGGGCCATTTTCACCGCACTGATCAGGTTTTCATCGATTATGGTGGCATCCGTGGAGAAAATGGAATCACTCCGAGGTGTTTTCTGGAAAAAGCAGGGGGTGAGAAAAAGAGAATTAACGCCATCGGATTTCAGTCTGTCCAGTGATTCATCGAAATCCTGTTCATGAAAAGCATTTCTGGGTGGTTTGAAAAAAATGCTCATTCCCTTGTGGTAATCATGAGACTGATCTGGAAAAAACGTATCAGTGCAGTTTCCCAGCAGCAAGGATATCATACAGATTGCAGGAGATATTACTTTCCGGATATTCATGATGGAGTGCCGCCGGTTCATCTAATCATTTTAGTGGAACCCATTTCAATTTCTTCCAGGTCTCTTTCCATATCCTTGTTTCTGACTCCCTTCCTGAGATAAATTTTAGACTCCGCAGCCACGATACCGCTCAAAAACAGAAGTGATATGATGTTTGGCACCGCCATGAGCATATTGGCCACATCAGCGAAATTCCACACTATTTCGCTTTTAACTACTGCCCCGATCATGACCGCAGCGACCCACAGGAAACGATAGGGCCTGATCACCTTGTGCCCGAAAAGGTACTCTATCGCCTTTTCTCCGTAATAGGACCACCCCAGAATAGTGGAAAACACGAATGTGAGAAGCCCGAAAGTGAGCATTACCGATCCAAAACCCGAGTGTGTACCGAAGGCGGCTCTGCTGAGCGCTTCACCCTTGAGCCCAGTCATCCATTCACCCGAAGAGACTATCACCAGACCGGTAAGCGCACACACCACCACAGTGTCCCAGAAAGTCCCTGAAGCGGAAACGAGTGCCTGGCGAGCGGGATTTGAGGTACGGGCCGCCGCTGCCACTATGGGAGCACTGCCCATTCCCGATTCATTTGAAAAAAGTCCGCGGGAAACACCGTAGCGGAGCGCCTGACGCATGGTGATTCCCAGAAAGCCCCCAAAGGCAGCCTGTCCGGTGAATGCGCTGCTTACGATCAACCCCATAGTGGGTAATACCTGATCATACCTGATTGCCAGAATTATGATACATCCCAATATGTAAAAGATTGCCATGAACGGTACAAGCTTTTCACACGTACTGGCAATGGTTCTGATACCCCCCAGAATCACCAGAGCAGTGAGAACAGTGAGCACTGTTCCGGTAATATATGGAGATATGCTAAAGTTCTCCCTCATCATACCCGCTATAGCACTGGACTGAACGGTGTTACCTATTCCGAACGCAGCTACGGAAGTGAAAAACGCAAACAGAAGACCCAGGGGCCTGCTTTTAAGCCCCCTTTCGAGAACATACATGGGACCGCCGGCCATCTGACCATTGGGAAGGGTGATTCTGTATCTTACAGAAAGAAAGGCTTCGGCATACTTGGTGGCGATGCCGAAAACCCCGGAGATCCACATCCAGAACACGGCTCCTGGTCCGCCTGCCGCCACTGCGGTTGCCACACCCACTATGTTGCCTGTACCGATGGTAGCCGCCAGAGAGGTGGCAAGGGCTCCGAAATGGCTGATATCCCCCGCTCCCTCCGCCTTTTTCTCCAGAGACAACCTGATTCCCCGAAAAACAAAACGCTGTATGAAACCCAGCCTGAACGTGAGAAAGATGTGGGTTCCGACAAGCAGAATCAGCATGGGAGGTCCCCACAACTGCTCATTCACCGCTGAAAGAATTCCGTTCAAGAATTCCATAGTCCCCCGTCCTCGAGTAATCCGATGCAACAGAATCGCATTCTTCTCTTGACTTTCCCGCTCTCCGCAAGCTATTTAGTCGAATATAGGCCGTGAGCCTGCAGGTACAATTAAAATAATTGCTGATTCGGAAATCCCGGCCATTTTTGAATCACAAAAAGGATGGTGAGTGATTATGTGTAAAAACAGAGTATCCGGATTCAAAAAAGCAATGCGCAATTTCCTTATAAGCTCAGCCATACTCTTTCTTTTGGGCTGCACCAACCACACCATGCGTCACTATCTCGAGCCTCAACCGAGTGCTCAAACCGGAAGCGACTCGCTTAAGGTCAAGTAGCAATCAGTCGATCCAAACTATTTCCCATAAAATCGGACCATTGCAAACTCCGTCCGTTGTCCTCAACCTGAACTCAGAAATTGCCGTTTCTGATCATAACCATGGTACACCCTTCGACTACCTCAATACCCTTTGACTTGAGCTCCTCCTGAGCCTCGGGGAGTTCTGTTCCGGGGTTGAACACCACTCTGCGGGGAGAAAGACTGACGATAGCCGGAAGCAAGTCAGGCAGACGCTTGGGTCCCACATACAAAGTGACCGTATCCACCTTCTGATCGACGTAATCAAGTGATGCTTTCACCTCCACACCCTCGATATCTGAAAGTGCGGGGTGAATGGGAACCACTCTGAACCCGTGCTCCTTAAGCATTCTGAACGCTTTATAGGAATAACGATCCTCTCTGTTACTTGCTCCCAGAATTACAACGGTTCTTTCATTCGGTTCCATAAAGGCTCCTTTTTCCTGAAAAGGACAACAAAGGACATACCATTATACAATAATTCATTGTACATCAAAGTACTCAAAAAGAATATCTCGATGTGTTCCACCGCTCCGAAGACTTATATTGTTACCTTATAAACTGGGATTTCCTATATTCTCTTCAACATTTCACAAAAACAACACAGAGCCGTTATGAAGCACCTAAAGCTGATTCTACTTTCGGGATTTCTATTCTGTAATCTGGCCGACCCACTCAGCGAGGAAGATATAGTTTTCAGAACTCTTTCCCAGAACACCGATTTGGTCGTGGAGCGGCTCCAGATTGAGAAATCGGCCCTGGATCTGAAAGATGCACATTCCCCCAAATACCCTACCCTCAATTTTTCCCTGAGCGGTAACCGCACCGATTCAGCCACTCTTACTTCCGGATCCGCAACCGTGAAGCAGCATATACCCGGAGGCGGTCAGATCACCGGTTCCACCCAACAGGGTCACTCAAAACCTCTGAACGCAAGCTCACTTTACAACAGATCCTTCACAGCCAGTATCGAACAACCACTTCTCAAAGGAGCCTGGGGGGCGGACCCGGTACAATACTCGATCAGAGTGTCTTCGATCAACGAAAACCTTCTCTCATTGCAGAACAAACAGACCATTCTCTCTCAGCTTTCTCTTGCACGCCGGCACTACTGGGATCTCTACGAGAAAAAAGCTCTTCTGGACATATCGAAAAAAAGAACCGGGCAGGCAAAAAAAATACTGGAAGCCCAGAAAGCCCGCTATCGTATCGGAGAAGCAACGGTTCTGGATACTCTCAGCGCAGCACTTGAGTGGTCCTCCGCAGAACAGCAACTGCTCGGAGCGCAATTTCAATATGAATCGGCACGAAGCACCCTCGCGGCTTTTCTCAGAGAGGATGCGGATTCAATCACCATAACCGATTCAATGAATATGGAAATACCCGATCTGCCTCAACCGCAGGAATTCACGAAACTGGCCCGCGAATACGATCCTCAGATGGAAATTTTCAATCGTATGCGTGAATTGCTTTCTCTGCATCTAAAACAGGAGAAAAACGATCTGCTGCCCTCTCTCGATGTCCAAGCCTCCTACAGCAGAAGTGCTCTTGACCCAAAATTTTTCTCCTCTATCGCACCTCATGCGAATAAAAGCATCGGTCTGATTTTGAGCTATGATTTTCCCCAGACCTCCACCCGCTCAAACATAAAGAGAAGAGAGCTGGATCTTCAGATACAGAAAGAAAACGAAAAGCAGCACAAAATTGATCTCGAAACCCGCCTCAACGAACTGAAACGACGATGGAAGCTGGATAAACTGCAGGTGGAGTACGCACGGGCCTCAAGCCAGCTGGCTCAGAAACAGTACGAAGCGACCATGAAAGGTTACGAACTGGGCACGGAAAGCCGTTTGTCTCTGATAAAAGCTCAGAACGATCTGGCCTCGGCCAAGTCATCCTATGCACAATCTCTGGTCCAGATGAAAAAGCTGCAGATCATTCTCGAGGAAATAACCGGCACCACATTCAACAGATTCGGAGTGCAACTCAAATGAAGCTTCATGCTTTACTTGCCGTCTCGGCTGTTTTATTAATGATGGTTTCCTGCGGGCAGAAAAAGAAAGATGAGCTGTCCTTTGAAGAACGGCACACCGTAGGCAGAACCGATCTGAAAGATGTCATCTCCCAGACCGGAGTTGTGGAACCTGTAATCAAAGTGGAACTTAAAAGTGAAGCCAGCGGAAAAATAGAAAAGATTCTGGTCAAAGAAGGTCAGAAGATCTCCAAAGGCGATACTATCCTTATAATCGACCCGTCACGATTGCGCACCCAACGCCAGAAACTCAGACTCAATCTCAAAAAAGCGAAAATCGACAAGGAACTCTCCCAAAGAAACCATTCAAACGGCCAGGAACTGGTAAAAGCAGGAACAGTTTCCCAACGGGAATTGAGGGATCTGAAAATGCAGCTTGATCTAGCCTCCATAAACTACGACCAGCAGCTGCTTGAATTAAGAGACATCGCCGACCAGCTCAATAAAACGGTGATCACTGCACCCATGGACGGAGTAATGACCAGCCTGCAAGTAAAGGAAGGTGAAATCGCCGTATCGGCCACAAGCGGTTTCCAGAGCGGAACCGCCATAGGCACCATTGCGGATATCACCAAGCTGGAAGTGATCACCTCCGTAGGCGAAGTGGATTACGTTCACCTCTCGCAGGGTCAGAACGTGCGTATCCGCCCCGAAGCAGTTGAAAACAAGCACACTTCCGGAACAGTACAGTTCATTTCCTTGAGTGCCAAAAGAGAAGCGGCAGATGAACTGGGGAGTTTCGAAGTTCGGGTTTCGGTGGATTCACTTATTGCGGGAATCGTTCCCGGAATCAACGTGAATGTGGAATTTGTCATTCTGGACAAAAAGGATGTGCTCGCGGTGCCGTACCATTTTATTAAAAAAGCCGGTAAACAGCATACTGTCCAGGTCATCGGCACAGACAAGGAGGGCAATGAGACCATCAAAAATGTTCAGGTCAAAACAGGTGAAACCGACTACAATCACTACGAAATCCTTTCGGGACTCAAAGAGGGTGATGAAGTCTACTACAAACACAGCAATCAGAGCGATATGAGAAAACGGGGCAGGTAATTTCCCGGAAATCTATTCCGAACACTACAAAGAGTGCCGTATGAATCATGCGATAATAGAAACCCGAAATCTATGCAAAAACTACTCTCTGGGCAAAAACAAGGTCCCCGTGCTGGATAATATCAACTTCACAGTGCACAGGGGAGACTATACCGCCATAATGGGTCAGAGCGGTGCGGGAAAATCCACTCTGCTCAATATTCTTGGCTGCCTCGACACCCCCTCCTCCGGTAAATACCTCATACAGGGAGACTCTGTTTGCTCCCTCGATCAAAGCAGACTTGCCCAGATCCGCAATGCCAAAATCGGCTTTGTCTTCCAGAATTTCAACCTGCTTCCCAAACTCGACCTGGCCGCCAATGTCGAACTGCCCCTTATCTATGCCAACATCCCCGGTACAGAACGGAAAAAAAGTGTGGAAAAGGTTCTCAAACGGCTGGGAATCTGGGACAGACGTCATCACCGGCCAAACGAAATTTCGGGAGGACAGAAACAGAGAGTAGCCATTGCCAGAGCTCTGGTCAAAAACCCTTCCATCATTCTGGCAGATGAACCCACTGGAAATCTCGACAGCCACACCACCGAGGAAATTCTTTCCGTGTTTGATGAACTGCACGGCGAAGGCAACACCATAGTGGTGATCACCCACGAAGTGAATGTGGCCCAGCGTGCCCAGAAGACAATCCGTCTTGCCGACGGGAGAATCGTATCGTGAAAGTACAGAGCTTTCTCGAATTACTGTCTGTTAACATCCGTATTTGTCTCACTGAAATCTGGACAAACAAGGCCCGTTCCTTCATCACCTCTCTGGGCATCTTTCTGGGAGTAGCTTCTCTGCTTGTCAACATCTCCTTCATACGCGCCATGGACAACGATATCAAACAGAATCTGGAGCGCATAGGGGGACTCAAAATCATCACCATAACCAAAAAAGAGGCAATGACCCCCGAAGAGAGCCGCAAGTTCCAGCGCTCCCCCGGCCTTGAACTGTCCGATGCACATAAACTTGCCTCACAGTTCAGCTATATCAAATCTATTCTGCCCCAGATCGATTTCAGAGCCCGGGCGAGATATCGTACAAACGTCCACTGGGCTCATGCATTCGCGGTGAGCCCTAATCACCTGAAAGTATACAACTATGAAATCGGCCCAGGCACCCCCTTTACCCCAAGGCACCATGCGAGAAAAGAACAGGTATGCATCATAGGGCAAAGTGCCTCCCGCCGCCTTTTCGGAAACGAAAACCCTCTGGACAAAACAGTCTGGTTGAGAAACAAACCCTTTACCGTCACAGGCATTATCCATACCGAAGACAAACATTCATGGAGAGCCCGTCAGATACTCATTCCGTTCTCCTCGTACAATTACCTGTTTCAGAAACGTCCCGGCAACATAGATGAAATCGCACTGGAGATATCCCAAAGCGATCTGGTGACCCGCGCCACCCAGGAGCTTCATCAGGCCCTTGTATCCATGCACAGAGGAGTGGACGACATTGAGATCAGCGCGAATCATGTGAAAATTGAAGAGATGAAAACCGCCAACGCGGGTATAAATGTATTACTGGGAAGTATCGCTCTTATTTCGCTTCTGGTGGGAGGTATAAGCATAATGAATATCATGTTCGCCACCATCGGAGACAGAATAAGAGAGATCGGCATACGCAAAGCTCTCGGAGCCCAGGGATCGGACATTCTCACTCAGTTCATAATAGAAGCGATTATGCTTTGTCTGGTAGGTGGAATTCCGGGAATGGCTCTCGGTGCGGTGATCACACTGGTTCCCGCCGAGCTTCTTCCCATAAAGCCGCTTCTGACAATAAGTGACTATGCATTGGGTGTGGGATTTACTCTGATTGTGGGAGTCCTCAGCGGTTTGTTTCCCGCACTCAAAGCAGCGGGTATGCAGCCTGTTGATGCTCTCAGGTACTGACGGAGATGCGATGTTCAGTTTTGTAAAATCATTCATATCATCGGTTCTGGTCGGTATAGCCATGGCGTTTACCGAAATGAGAACCCACCTGCTGCGTTCTTCACTCTCCATTCTGGGAGTGATGCTGGGGGTGGCGTCTCTGGTAGCCATGCTGACTCTTATCGGAGGTATAGATGTATTCCTCAATGAAAAAATGGGCAAATGGATCGGAACGGTATGGTTCTCGCAAAGAGATGATCTTCCGCCCGAAGAGAAACTCTCCGCTTCCCGTTCTCCCGGTTTGCGGCTTTCGGATGGAACGTACCTTGTGGAACACTCCGATGAGGTCAAAAATGCCCACAGAACCGTTTCCAGATGGGGCAAAGTTTCCTGCATGGGACAGAACGAAAGAGCAAGTTTCCAGGGAACAGATCAGAAAACCTTCGAAACCAATCTTGATGAAATAAAGCTCCTTTACGGCCGCTGGCTTACCAAAGAGGATTATTCCGACGGCAGCCGCAACTGTATCATTTCCTGGCAGGTGATGGAAGGAATAATGGCAAGGACACCGGAAATTCCCGAAAAGAGCATTGTGGGAAAGACTCTCTCCTTCAACTCCCTGCGCTTTACTGTGGTAGGTGTCTACGGCCCACAGAATCCCGAACACAACCCGTGGCACTTGCGCAGAGGCGTGTTCATTCCGCTGCGCACCATGCAGAAATATGTGACCGGACTGGATCCCGATCCAGGACGCCTGCAGATTCAGGTAAGTGACCCTGAAAAGGTCAAAATGCAGGCAATCAAAGCTGCAAGAGTTCTCAAAACAAGGCACAGAGGGGTTGAGGATTTCGAATACCGTACCGCCGACTGGGTTGACGAAGTCAGATCAATGCTCGGCAACATAAGCCTGCTCATGTCGATTGTGTCGGCGGTTTCTCTTCTGGTGGGAGGATTGAGCATCATGAATGTGATGCTCTCCAGTATTTCCGAGAGAATAAAGGAAATCGGGGTGAGGAAAGCCCTGGGAGCTCAAAACCGCCAGATTTTTGTTCAGTTCATAGCAGAAACCACCACCCTCTCATTCAGCGGCGGGATGCTGGGAATAGCTTTGGGACTCATTCCCCTCTTTTTCAAGGAACAGATAATGAAGTTCACTGACGGAGCTATCCAGCCCACGATACTGCCCCTGCACATTTTCTATACCTGCTGTATCATCTCCGCGGTGGGAATTCTCTTCGGACTCTACCCGGCGCTGAAAGCGGCGAAAATGAATCCGGTTGACGCACTGAGATTCGAGTAAG
>JBKGXV010000033.1:0-34250 GCA_046546375.1 Chitinispirillaceae bacterium
TTTCCTTGGGGAAAATCTGGTCGAGTTTTTCCTCTATATCGGCCCCGCTGACACTTTCGTCACTCCCGACGGTTTGTTCCTTGGGACTTTCGTCCTTCAGTTCAATAGTTTCAAAGACATCGTCTTGTTCAATCTGAGAGATACTTTCGGGCTTATCGGCATTTTCCTGCGGGGTAGTTTGGTCGGGCTTTTCTTCAATGTCGGCCTTGCTGACATTTTCGTCATCACTAGTTTGGTCATCAAATGCAGGCTCTTCATGACTAGCTTCGCCCAAATTACTTTCTTCTGGGAATAACTGATCCAGCTGCTTTTCTACATCTGCTCCAGTTACGTTTTCGTCGTTTATTTTTTCTTCGGTTTCTGTAATATTCTTACTTTCGGTATTTGGAAGATCAGATAATTCAGAATTGATATCTTCCACCTGATCCATTACTTCCTCTTCTGGTTTTGTGAAATCCTCCACTTCGACTATTTCGGAGTGATTGATTGTACCGGATTCCTGTGAAGAAGAAACTTCCTTTTTTTCCTCATCTTCTGGAAAAAGTTCCTGAAGTCGCTTTTCGATATCACTTGCTGTTACTTCTTTGTCTTGATCTGATTCGCTTTCTTCGGGAGCGGATGTTTCCGGTCCCTTTTCTGAATCGGAAGCGGTTTCCTTTCCGAAAAGGTTGTCGAGAGTTTCTATGATATCTTCACCTGAAGGGCTTGGTTCCTGGTTTATCTGTTCGGGAGTGTCGATTCCGTCCTCGTACCCCTCTTCGGAATCTTCTGCGGCTTTGATTTCATCATTGTCGTTGTCCCAGGCGATTGTTTTCTCTGTGAGATCCGATTCCGGTTGGTTCGAGTCTGCAGGTTGTGGGGATTCCTCTTTTTCCATTGCTTCGCCCAGCTGGACTCTGTCCATTTGGATCGTTTCGCCTGCATCGAAGTCCAAAAGCTGATCTCCTGAAGTTTCCGCTTCGATTTCGGATTCCGGAGCCGGGAGATCAACATCAGATGTGTTCTGGATGAGATCATCGCGGTTCATCTGTATTGTTTCTGCAGAATTGAGGCTGAAGGGGTCAGAATCCTCATTTTTCTCATCACCGAACAATTCATCGAGCCGTGATGAAACATCGCTTCCGGAAACATCGGAATCAGAGGGTTCCGGGGTATTCGGACTTTCACTGAGTTCGAATTCATTCTGGGCCTGAGTTGGTGATTCAGGTGGTTGCGCAGCCTTTTCTTCGAAAAGAAGATCAAGTCTTTCCTCGACATCCTGCGATGTCGGTTCGTCTCCCTCGGTACTTTGAGCCGGAGGGGGATCTGATTGGATTGTATCCAGGTTCTGGATATCGGTAAGATCATCAACACCCGAGGACTTGAGGTTCTGGAGTGAAGAATCCAGATTGGGAGAACTGATTTCGAGAATTTCGAACAGGTCCTTATCACCCAGGGATTTGTAACGGGTAGCAAGTTGTTCAATCCAGGGGTTGTATGGCTCCATTTTCAGAAGAATCTGATAAATGCCGCCGGCTTTTTCTTCCTCACCTTGTTGCAGATAGGATTCCGCAAGCATCATCAGAGCTGCATGGTTGCGCCGGTCTGCCATGCAGACCTTTTTGAGCTCTCCGGCAGCAGCGGAGTAGTTCTTTTGGGCAAGATAGCAACGGCCCAGAACCAGTCTGGCGGTGAGATAGTTGGGATGCTGGGCAAGGCCTTCTGTGCACAGATCAATAGCTTGGCGCAGATCGCCTCTTCTGCGGTAGGCATCGGCAAGTCTGGAAAAGGCACGAGAACGGGGTTTGCTCTTCAACCTCTCTTCCAGATAAGGAACTGATATTTCCGCTGACTGTGCTGTCATGCAAAGACCTCCATTACTAAATCTTACTATATGGAATACAATAGATCAATATTTAATCATTCCGAGCGGATTCTGGAAACTATGGAAGTTGTGGAATACCCTTCGAGGTATGAAACAATCTCCACTTTCCCTCCGTTTTTCTCTACCGTTTCCCGTTCTAGAATATCGCGGTCGTAATCGCCGCCTTTGATGTGAATGTCCGGTTTGAGTACTTCAAGAAATGCTCGGGGATCATCTTCTCTGAAAATAAACGCCCCAAAGACCATTTTCAAGGAACCTACGACCAGAACCCGATCTTTTTCATTCTGAACAGGACGCTGGGCTCCTTTGAGTTTCCTCACAGTTTCATCACTGTTAACTCCCACCACCAGCAGATCCCCCCTTTGGGCTGCTTCGCATAGATAACGGACATGTCCGGCATGAAGCAGATCGAAACACCCGTTGGTGGTGACCAGTTGCTTGCCGTTTTTCCGTAATGGTTCAATGATGCGCCGCATATGGAGTGCATCACTGCAGATGGTGAAACAGCTCGATTTTTCTGTCATATTCTACATTGCCCGGTTTCGGTTGCCGCTCCCCCCTGTGTTTCAGTGCCTGAAACGCAGTTCATCGCGGGGAGAAGAAAAAAATACCATTTGGGCAGATTGTTTGAATAGACCCGTTTAAGATAAAACCAGAGTGTTGGGATTATACGGAAGTTGGAGAAAGGAGAAGCTTCCCGATCCGGTATCCGAAAGCCTCTCGGGTATCCCGGAAGTTCATCGTTTTTTTCTGCTTTTTCTCTTTGGTACGGATTTCTTTGAAGATGTTTTTCTGCCCCGGCTTTCTTTCTTTTCGGTTTTGACATCGTTGCATTCTTTGATGATACGGTATGTTTGCGAAATGGAAAGCCTGTATCTTCTTGCGATTTTTGTTCCGGCAACGCCCTCATTGTAAAGATTCAGAATATCCATATTGCGCTCCTCGTTTTTATCCTTGACTGCAGATATCCCGTGTTTCATCCTGAGCTGGTGGACAGCCTGCCGTGTGATACCGAACAGCTTCCCGATAGCTTCGTCAGTCAAATATTTCTTCTGAAGCTTCTCCAGCTGGTTTTTGCTGATTTTAGCCATGTACGGACCTCCCTTTTGAGAGAAAATAGGGTGAACAGCTTACAGACAGGAAAAAATATCTTCGGGACTGAGTGTTAATCAAGTATTGTCAAAAAAAACTCAAGTGAAGAATCGAGCATTTTTTTATTTGTCCCGAATGAATCTGAAAATTCAACTTGAGAAAGCCCGAAAAGAATCTGTTCGGGATGTTCAATGTTTAGTTTTTTTGTAAATAAAAGATGATGCGGATGTAAAATGAAAATAGATTGCTGGTGTTTTTTCGGGGGGCGGGAAGGGATATGTTTGTTCTGGAAAAGCGGACAAAACATGATTCGGATAAAAAAAAGCAGTTCATTGCGAACTGCTTTTGAATACTAATACGGCCATAGGGAGTCGAACCCCAAACCTTCTGATCCGTAGTCAGATGCTCTATCCAATTGAGCTATGGCCGCAGATATGTCGTAACCTTTTGATTTATGCGGGCTGTATTCAGCCAGCAACGTCCAAAAAATATAATCCGGGCCTCTAAAATGCAAAAGAAAAACAACTCTCGGTTTCAGCTTCACCAGAAACCACAAGAAAAAAACTGCTGGATAGCCATTTCTAGCTTGACAGTGAAAGGAATATATATATAATAAGGAAATACACTGGCGCGGACGATTTTCTGAACGGAGAGACGGACGGTCTAATGCTCCAAATATCAATGGGTAAGATCAGAACACAATATCATGTGTTGTGAACAAAGTGACTACGGCATGGATGGTATTTTTAATTTGATAAACAACTGCTGGAAGGGAGTGGAGATGTGGATTATTTAACCTCTGGGCAGGTCGCCAGAAAGTTGAGAATCTCTGTTTCGACCCTCAAACGATGGCTTGAAGATCTAAACAGCTCCGTTAGCGATGTGCGAAATGCCCATGGATGGCGTCTTTTTGATCAGGAAGCCGTAAAAGAGCTTCGCAGGTATAAAAAGGAGCTTAAAAAAAAGGGACGGAGATTTTCCGGTGCGGTTCTCGAGCCGGTCTCTTCATCTGAATTTCAAAAAGAGGTGGGCCCGGAGTCATGAAATTCTCCGCCGGAATTGTTTTGGTTCTTCTGTTCTCTTTCTCTTATGCTGCACAGCCGGTAAAAAGAGGAAGAAACGAGGGCACTTTCAATATTCCGGCAACCAATGTACTGGGACATGGCAATATCACCGTGGGGGGGGGATTAGAAGGTGGAATAGGTCTGAAGGAATATTCGGCATCGGCCAAAATGCATGCGGATATTGGGGTCGCAGACATTCTCCAGTTGTCAGCAGCAAGCAGCTTTCCGGATTTATCCGGTTTCGGTCATATATCTTCTTCTTTGCAGGCAACTATTCCGGGAAACGACCGGCTCAGGTTTTTCGGTCTTTCGGCGAAAGGAGAGCTTTTCCTTTCCATGGAAGGGGACACGCTCAGCGGAGCTGCCGTATCTGGTAAGCCGGATTACAATTCGTTTGTAATTCCTTCCCTTCTGATTGATTTGGATTTTATTGCCCTGTTCAACACTTTGCCCCTGAAACTGTATACCATGATCAGCACGGCGGATTCTCCGGAACTGCTGTACCGCTATGATCAGATATCCTTCAAGACGGGGCTGGAGTGGAAACTCTATCGCCACAGCTATTTTGTCGATATGGGGTATGGGATTTTCAGGGAAAAACGCAGAAATGATTTCGGGGGGGATGAAAATTATGCTCAGAAGTTGATCTGGGTCGAGCCGGGAGGGAGAATGAGAATAGGGAAAGGTGTGTCTCTTCTTGGTTCATTTAAGCTGCTTGTTTCAAGTCGGCTGAAATCAGAAAACGGAATGGAGCCTACCTACTTTCGGGCATCGTTTGCAGTTCAATACCCTCTGGTTTACAAGGAAACAAAAAGCGAGGCGGTCAGGTCTCTGGTCTTCATTGAACAGGAGAAAATCAAGAAAAAAGACGAAATCGCAAAAACGATTGAGCAGAGAAAGACATTCCAGATGGATATGGGTCTCTTCGAGGAAAAAGAGGACACGACCGGATTGAGTCAAGAGGAGATCCTTGAGAGAAGGGAAGAGATTGAAGCGAAGATGAGAGAAATCGAGCGTTTGCTTCAATAGGTTATCTATATGAGAAATACAATTCATGCATTACTGGTTATTCTGACTGTTTTCAGTTCCGCAGCGTCTCAGAGCAGTGTGCTGAGAGACAGGGGGGAATCGTATCATCTGCTCACCGTTTCCAATACCAGCGGTTTTGGAAACATCTGGGTGAGCGGACGTGCGGTAGGTCACGTCTGGGATGACGAACCGGCAACTCTTGATAGTGCGGAAAGAACCAGGAAAAGATGGATTTCAAATGTAAGGGCGTTTCCGGAAATCGGGATGAATATCGGGGTGTGGGAAAATGTCATGCTGACCCTTGATTCGCGTCTGCTGGGTTGGGGATGGAAACCGGAATGGGCTTCGGGTGCTTTGAAGTGGACTCCTTTCGAGAATAAGGACCTGAGACTTCATGGCGCTGCTCTGAAATTCAAATACTCGCACCGATTTACCGAAGGGCCGCCCACCATCGGAGGTTATAAAGGCTTTATGCCGGAGGGGTTTGTTGTTGAAGGCGGGACTTTTGAAAGCTGGCTGCTCTATGAAACTGATATGCTGGCCAAGTACAGTTTCGTCCCCTTCCGTTTCATTGTCAATGCCGGTTTGAGACTTCCTTTAGAAAGGGTTGACTGCTGGCAGGCTCTGTTTAATGCCGGAGTGGTGGTGAATGGTTACCAGTATGATTTCTTTCTGTATTACAGCCTGGAAGCTTTCAATAACTTTTTTGAACCGAAAGCATTTTTCACTCCGCCTTCCGGTTCTGCTTCAGCAGATACAGCCAGCTTTAAAAAACATCTGGTTTATTTCAGTGAAAATCCCCATCATGTCACTGTCGGCGGAAACATCAGATATGAGAATGGGATAGTGCTTACCCTGGCAGTACCGCTTCTGGTTAGCTTCAACCAGCAGTCGAGAATAAGCTGGAAAGATTTACAGGAGTTGAACAGAAGTAACAGAGATCTTTTCCCCGATGAGGTGAGGCGGGGAATAAAGGACCCCTTCGACCCCTGGTTTGTTAAATGGAAGATCAGTGCCGCAGTCACTTTTCCTCTTAAATACCGTACCACCAGTACTGAAATGCTCAGAAACTATCTGCTTCTGAAGAACAGAAAAGACAGAAAGACACTTGATTTCGATCAGAGTATCGGGGGCGGTGAAGAAGAGGACAAAGACAGTGTGGATGAAGGCAGCAAAAAAAGACTCGAAGAGATTCGGAAACGCAGAGAAGAAGCTGTTTTTGAAAAGTAAATTAATACATATGAACAGAAAACAGAACAGAAGATCTTTTTTCAGCGGAGCATGGTTGATGCTTCTGCTTCTGTTTCCATTTGCCGTTCATTCAAACCAGACAGATGAGTGGAGGGCAAGGGAGAATCAGGTATTGCGGTTCGGTTCTCAATGGAAAAAAATCGCTGATCTGAATCAGGAACTGAATCAGATCAGCGATGTCATTGCCGATATCCGCGACATTCAGCTTTTCCCTGCCGGTTTGACCCGGTTGGATAATCCAACCGTGGTTTCTATCGACAGAAAAATCGAAAAAATCGAAAAACGCTGTTTGTCGGTAAAAGCAGAACTGTCGGCACTAAGAGTTCCTTTCACAGATGCAATGACAGTGCTGAGAGAAATGGTGGTGAAGGAGCCGGTTGAGGGAATGTTCGAGGTTCTGGAGCACAAAGATCTCGAGCGGATAAACGAGATGATTGAAATAAAAAACGAAATTGATTCTTTATGGCGCAGCATTGATGAACTCCTATTGAAAGTTTCCGCTGCGATGGAAATCGGGTTTGTTCAGGAAGAAAAATCATCTGATAAAGAAGAGTTTGTTCAGATATTGAAAGCAAGCCTGGGACAGCAGGCGGAATCCAGCTACCGCAAACTGAATGCGATAAAGAACAGCCTCATGGATCGCAGCAGTCTGGCTCAGGCTCGTGATATGTACCGTGTGGAATATCGACGTGTGCAAAAATACCTGTCAAAAAACAAATATGAGCTTGCCAGAAAAAAAACACTCAACCTCGTAACCAGATATGAGGGACGAGTCGGTCTTGATGAACTTAATCTTGAGCTTGCCAGAGTGAATTTTTCACTTGGTCATTATTCCAGAGTTCTGCCTGCTGCGCAGCGCATTACGAAAAATACAAATCAGCACCATAAGAGTCTTCTTTATGTTCTGCAGAGTTTGTACGCGTTGAAAGAGTTTGAAAAAGTCTGGTCAATCGGAAACCGTACCGATCTGGATGTGCATAGAGGCAAGCATAGAAATATGATCATATGGATCATAATGGAAAGCGGTATCGCACTGAAAGAAAAAGACAATTACAGCCGCCTGGCTTCGCGGGTGGTCAAAGGGGAGTCTTATCATTTTCATGTTTTGCACTCGCTGGCCAGGTCATATCTGCTTTCCCGGGATACCTCCATGGCGGTTTCTGTTCTTGAGAGTGCAAGTAAAATGCGGCCCGGCAGTAAAATTGACAGGACCGCTTCGCACACTATCAAAATCACTCTTGCAGAGTTGCTGTATGAGAGAGGAGAGTTTGAAAGTGCGCTTTCTCTGTATTTCCCTCTGCTGAAGGAGGAGAAGGATCTGGATCAGGTGCTGACCGGTATTGCATGGTGCTATTTCGGAATGGGGGCTGACGGAAAAGCTGAAAACGCACTGAGAAAGCTGATCAATCAGAAACCGGAGTCATTTTTGGCTGCGGAAGCTATTTACGTGATGGCCAAACGTTTTCTGCACAATGCCAAAATCGATTGGGAAAAGAATGTGTTTTTGGTTTCCGAGGAGCACAGATTAACAAAGCTTCTCGATAAAGTGGAGAAGCGTATAGCTGAAAGTGAGAATCCCGAAAAGAGAATTGTTCAGGCTGCCACCGAACTTCAGGAACTGATAACTCGTCTGAAAAAAGAAAGCAGGGCTGATTACAATCAGATCATTTCCTCATACAATAGAGTCTATAGCATCCATGATCTTGTGGAAAAACATTATTCCAGCGGGTCATTTCAGAAGGTGACCTTTACAGAAAAAAGAGAAGAGCTGCTTTATGTTTTGGATTCTCTTTTGATAGCAGTACAGAAACAAGATAAGAACAGTGTTTCGAAAAAGCTCAAAATAGCACAAGTGAACCGGTCCAGGGCAAAAATCAAATCTGTTGTGAATAAACTGAAGGTACTTAGAACTGTTGCTCTGCTGGATCAATACAGGTGGGAGAGAGAATATCTTGATTGGCAGAAAAAACAGTTTAGACTCAAGGAAAGTGATTCCATTTCGGCTCAGCTTGATTCCATTCTTGAAAAGGAGGAAGTTCTCAGAAAGTATGCTTACAGTGAACTGGCTGCAGGTATCAGAAAGGTAATCAGTCTGGGAATTTCATCGCGGGATGAGGCATATCTCAGGTATCATCTGGCTGAACTGTACTATTCGGAGGAAAATGATCGATTCAGCGAACAATATGATCAGTATGAAGCCAATTTTCAGATCCACAATGAACTGATATCCGCTCAGGACAATCGTAAAAAGCAGGTGAAAGCCCCGGTTGCCCCGGTTCTTGTCCATGATAAAAGTCTGGCAGAGTACAGGAGGGCGGTTGCTTTGGATGGAGATTCGTCGGTGACCGCTGCGGCCTTTTACAGTATGGGATGGTGTTTCAATGACCTGGCTCAATTTGACAGCGCATATCATTACATGGAAAAGGTAGCCGAGAATTATCCGCTTAGTCCGCATGCAGCTCAGGCCTGGATGTACTGTGGTGAGAACCGTTTCGAGAAAGCCGATTTGGAAGAAGCTATCAGATGTTATCGAGCAGTAATGAGATATCCTGAAAGCGAGTACTTTGATCAGGCTTTGTACAAACTTGCGTGGACTCAATACCGGCTATCCAATCCCCATAAAGCCATCAGTTCTTTTCTTGCTTTGGTGGAATTGGGCGAGGGGAACAAAGCCGGGGCTCTTCTGGAGAAGGAATCGATGGACTATATAGCCATTAGCTTCAGTGAAACAGATATTTCCGGCGAGCTGGGCCTCAAAAAGGCTGTGGCTTTTGTTAATAAATTCGGAGATGATCAAAGAGCTTACAGTATTCTGAAACGTCTTGCCGGAGTGTATAGTGATCAGGGCCGGTATGATATGGCCAAGAAGAGCTACCGGAAATTATTGACTATGTATCCTGAACATCCGGAAAACTTCGAGGTGGAGAGCCGCTTGCTTGCTTTGAGAGAAAAGGGGGCGTCTCCGGACGAGACCGGTCTGTTGAAAATGGATTTCTACAAAAAATACAGCATCAAAGGTTTTTGGGCTGAAACACAGAAAGATTCCTCCGTGCTCCGGAAGTCAGACAGTGCTGCGGCGCATCACCTCTATGAAGCTGCTATCGGATTTCACCAGTTCGCATTGCAGAACAAGGATGCCGAGCTTTTCGATTTTGCGTTGGATGCCTACGGGGAGTACATAAATAGCTACCCGGAATTTCCTCTGGCAGGAGAATGTCACTACAATCTGGCGGAAATACATTTTTCCAGAGGAAGATTCCGGCGTGCTGCTGAAGAATACATGAAAGTTTCTCAAAAGTATGATAAAAGCAAATATCGTGAAACAGCGGCCTGGAATGCAATCGTGGCGTCTCAGCAGCTTTTGAAACAGGAAGAGGAGAAAAACAACGATGATCTATAAAGCCATACTGGTTTTAGTGATTCTCCTCCTGGGGTGTGCTCCGGTTAAAAAACAGACGGTGGTTCCCTCTGTAGAACCACCGCGGAATGTGGACAGCTTAAAGGTTGACACTGTGCCGGATGTTACTCCGCTTGATACATTTGTTACCGGCCGGCTTTCTGAAGGATCAAAATTGCTGGTTGAATCCTGTGATAATTATTTGTCTATCGATACAGCCAGTTCTAAAGCAGCTGATGTTATGAATATCAAGGCAACAGCCTTTTATAAAAACGGAATGCTAGAGGAAAGCAGAAACGAGTATAAAAAAATTCTGGAACGTTTTCCTGAAAGCGCTCAGGCATTTGAAGCTATAAAGATGATAGCCCAGGCTTATTATGAAGAGAAAAAATTCGATCTGGCTCAGAAATGGTATAGAAAACTGCGCGATGTGGCCGGAGAAGGGGGAGACAAGTCCCAGGCAGTGACCAGAATCGCAGAGTCGATTTTCCGTATGGGCGAACAGTATGAAATGGAAGGCAGATTCAAGGATGCTGCACTGCATTATGAAAAAGTGGCTAACGAGTTTCCTGATGTTGAAATTGCGGATGTGGCTCTTTTTAATTCCGGTTTGGCATACGAAAAACAGGGAGAGCTTTCTCAGGCGATTTTTGTTTTTCAGCGGCTCCTTGAGCGATACACTTCCTCAAAGCTTCTGCCTAAAACGCAGTTCAGAATCGCAAGAAATTACGAACAGCTGAAAAAATGGGATAATGCGGCTGAAACCTATCTTCGTACGGCAGCCAACTATCCCTCCTCCGAACTGGCCCCCACGGCTCTCAACAATGCCGGCTTCTGTTTTGAAAACAGCGGGAAACTGAGAGAAGCTGCTGCCACCTACGAAAAAATTGCAGAACTTTATCCATCCAGTGAAAGTGTGGCTGATGTGCTCTTCAGGGCCGGGGAGTTATATGGAGAAATAAAAGACTGGGAGAGTGTCAGCAGAGTTACCAACGAATTCTCAAGACGGTTCGAGAATGATGTTGACAGAGCGATTCAGGCCCTGTGCATGATGGGAATCGCTTTCCATATGCAGGATAAGACATCCCAGGCACTCGATCGGCTTCAAGCTGCTGTTGTCAGTTATTCCAAAATGGAAAACCCCAGCTCGATCAATTCCTATTATGCGGCCAAAGCACTTTTCACTATAGGTGAAATTTATCACGAGGCGATGAATGATATAAAACTTGTTTTACCTAAAAGAAAATACGATCGGCTGATCAGGGAAAAAAAGCAGCTGCTTGAAAGGGCAGTTTTCGCTTATTCCAAAGCTGTAAAGTTCGGCATTCAGGAATGGACCAACAGGAGCATCTTTCAGATAGGGCAGGTCCATGAGGATTTCGCCATGGGGGTTTTTGAACAGGAACGGCCTTCAGAGATGAGTCTGGAGAAACGACAGGTTCTTGAGTTGGGTATTGCTGAAGCGGTCGAAAAGTATCTTGTCGAAAAAGCACTTCGGTATCATGAGCAGAATGTGAAGCTGGGTATCAGGGAAAAGCTGGAGGGCAAGTATGTTCTGCAGTCCCGTAAAAAATTGACAGCGTTGCCTTTTATGGCTGCCCGGAACTACCTCTCTTTGGTGGAGATTGTCAGAAATGTGGAGGAGGGTCAGAATCTGACCGGTTTTGCGCTCATAAACAGTAAAATGAAACTCATGCAGAAAATTGCTCCCTATCAGGAAAAAGCCATTGATCTGTTTCTTAAATGTCTTGAAATGGGAACTATATACGAAGAATTTGATGATTTTTATAAGCGAGCCAGCAGGAAAATTACCTCAACGGGTCTCTTTGCGGGCAAAATTTATGCAGATGTGGCCATGATTGCCCGTGAGGCTCCTATTCCGGACAAATTCGATGAGTATGAAGAATTTGTATACAAAACAAAGCTGCTTACACAGATCGAGGACTACGAAAATAAGGCTCTGGATGCTTTTCTTAAGGGGCTGAAGGTAACAGAAGCTTATGAAATAGATGATGAGAGTACAGATGAGATCAGAAAAAATGTGGCGGAGCTGCTTTTTGTAAAGGGGCGGTCCTATGACCTGTTGACCTCAGAACTGTTCAAGAAACCGCCTTTTCCAGAAGATGCGGATGAAGCCCAGAAAGAGGAGTACCAGATCCGCTTTGAAAAGTTGGGGGCACGGTTCAAAAAACAGGCATTTGAGATCTATGAGGATCTGCTGCAGTTTGCCAGCCGTGACTACGCCTCCGGTGAACATGTCACTCATGCGTATGTGCGGCTTTTTCAGGAGAATCCGGAAAAGTACGGCATTAAGGTTGATACGATTGTTACGCATGAACTCAAATCCGGTCCAAGGTGGAGAGTGAGTTCCGATACAAGTCTTTCCGGCTGGCAGCATATCGACCATAATGACAGCTCCTGGCATGATCCGCACAGGGTATATCTTCCGGACTCAATTGAAAATTCATCTGAAGAACCTCCGCCCATGTGGTATGGAACCGGGAATCCTGAGCAGTCTCAATCTTACGAGCCTGAACGCACTCTTTTGTTCCGGCGTTCATTCGGATTGAAAGATGTGCCCTATTCTGCTCGACTGATTCTGCATTCAAACTGCGGGGCAGATGTTTTCGTAAACGGGGAGAGGGTAATATCTGACACATCCTCGTCGAATAAAGAATCAACATTGTATGATTTGATGGGCAAGGTTCGCAAAGGCGCCAACATACTTTCCGTGCAGCTTGAATGCAGTGGTGAATCTTACGGTGTTTTACCCCATCTTTCTGTTTTAGCCGGTTCACACAGGTTTGTCCCCAAACCGCCAGATGGAGAAGAGCTGACTTTTGAACAGATAAAGCCGGAAAGATATCGTTTTCCTCCTATTAAGAATTTCAGTTTGGAGAAATGATTATGAATATCTGCACTTTCAGATGGTTTATCTGGATAGTTTGTGTTTGGATACTTATGGCTGCTGGGTCAAGTCGGGCCGAAGAACCCGTGGACAGTACTGAGCAGAAGGATTACCGTATTGACGATCCCGGTACAATCACTTTCACGGTCGGAACCAAAATCAAGGGCAAGGTGGATAAGCCTCAGGTGATGATCTTTTTGCCCAAAGAGCGCTCCTTTTATAGAGATATGGTACTGACCAAGTCGTTCAGTGATGAAATCATGCAGCCACTGCCGCTGATCCCCTTGGTCGATTAGCCCTAAAATCATTGACTTAAATAGCAATGAAATGATAAAATTGAGAATCGGGAGAGTGTGAATGCCAACCGGATATTACTTCGGAAGTAAAACAGGAGGATAAAGTGGAAGAGGTCGCCCGTTTTTTTCAGGATGGTGGACATTGGATGTATCCTATTGCGACGGTATCAGCTTTTGCAATGGGGATATTTCTTGAACGTGCATACTACTTTTATATACACTGCAAGCTTAACTCAAAAGCTCTGTTGACTCAGATCACCAGGTTGGTGCGCAATGGTCAGATAGAAAAGGCGCGTAAATTGTGTGCGAGTCTGAAAGATCCTCTTTCTTTGATTCTGGAAGCTGCACTGTGGCATTATCAGCAGGATGAACCTGACCAGGAAATCCAGAATGCTGTTGATGAGGTGGCGTTGCGGGAGCTGCCGCGTATTCAGCGCCGCACTCACTACCTTTCGCTTTTTGCCAACATTTCCACCCTTCTGGGATTGTTGGGTACGATATTCGGACTTCAGCAGGCTTTCGGAGCTTTAGCGGGGGCTGATCCTTCACAGAAAGCGACGGTTCTGGCCAACGGTATTGCTATAGCCATGAATACCACGGCAATGGGACTCATGGTGGCGGTACCCTGTATGATCATGTATTCAATCTTGGGAGCTAAGGCGAACGCTTTGATTGAAGAAATAGATGAGAGTTCTGTAAGAGTGCTTAATTTCCTTTATGCTCAACGCCGGATAATGAGCTGAGGGAGGCAAGTTGCCATGTCAGAAGATGAAAACAAACGGATGAAGAAGGCGTTTCCTGTTTGCAGGAGAGCTCAGAAAAATGCCGGGCGTGAAGTGGAGATGTTCGATCTCGATGTCACTCCGGTTATGAATCTGTTTATGGTCCTGATACCGTTTCTGGTTTCCATGGCGGTTTTCACTCATCTGGCTGTTATTGATTTTTCCCTCCCGCCTTCCGAGACCGGGGGAGGTGGGGCTGCTGAGGAGACAAAGGAACTGGATATCTCCATCGTTGTTACCCGGAAAGGCTTCCGAATTGTTGGAACGGGTAATAAACTCGACCTTGTGCCTCTGAAAAACGGAAAGTATCAGTTCGATCAGTTACGGGCTCTTCTGAAGGCAGTCAAATTTCAGTATCCGTCCCAGAAAAGCGTGGTTTTGCTTCTCGAGGAGGATGTTGTATACAATGATATAGTCAAATTCATGGATGTATGCAGGGAGTCACAATTTCCGGATATAGGGCTTTCAGGAGAAGTCGGATGAGTTTCAAAATGAGATTGAGCAAACGTAGGGGAATGCCTGTGCTGCGGATCAGAGGCGATCTGACAGGAGAAAACATTGCCAAAGTCATGGCGAAGCTTGACTTTTTGCGCAAAGGAAAGGCTTCGACCATAGTGATTGATATGGGAGAGACAACTTTCATAGACAGTCATGGTCTGGGTGTTTTTGTGTACTGCTGGCGTCTTCTTGAACAGGAAGACCGCAGGATGGTTTTTCTCAAGCCACAGGGTTTCATTCGTTCCATGCTGCTGGGGACCAATCTCGACAAGATATTCTCAGTAGTCGATTCAGAAGAGGATATATGAGTTTTCCGGCATCCAAATCGAAGATGGGTCAGTTGAGGAAATCCAGAGCTAAAAAGGAGCTTAAGGGTTTCAAACCTCAGCTTACATCCCTTATCGATGTGATGACGATTCTTCTGATTTACCTTTTGAAAAGTTTCTCTTCGGAAGGTGAAATCATAACTGTTTCAGAAGATCTGGTGCTTCCTGTGTCCAGTGCTCAGAAAAGACCAGAGCTCATGGTAACTTTGGTGGTCAACAACAATTTTCTGATGGTGGAGGACAACAGACTGGTTGATTTGGATGATCTCTCTGCGGATCAGCTGGTCATTCCCGAATTGAATGAATGGCTCAGTAAAAGACGGCAAGCAACAGAAAAGATTGAAAAATACTCGGATAAAACAAAATTCAAAGGTGATATCTTAATTCAGGGAGACAAAAGAATTCGGTTCAAGCTGCTCAAGAAGATAATGTACACTTGCGGACAGCAGGGGTATAACAATTTTTCTTTGGCGGTAAGAAAAAAAGAGGAATAGTTTGACAGATCCTGTTGGGTTTTCTTCCGAGTGCTTTCAGAGAGTCGACAAGGCTCTGGTCAAGGAGGTGAAAGGCTCCTTTCTCACTTCTGTTGATCCGCGCCTTTTTCTGATAGTGCTGCTGTCGCTGATTATCCATTGTGTTTTACTCTATTACCTCAGCAAACGTGAGGTGAGTAGCGAACAGGACGTTGTTGTGATTGAAAAAATGCCGGAACGTTTCGCAAAACTTATTGTGGATAAACCGATTCCAAAGGGTGAAAAAAAAGTTGCCTCTGAAAATGAAACCAAAGGCAGTGAAGAGAAAGGAGAAAAAACGGAATCCAAACCTGCCAGACCAAGTGCGGCGGAACGTAAAAAGGCACGGAAGGCTGTGGCTCAAAGAAGTGCCAAGGTGGAGAAAAAAGTGCGTGATGTGGGGGTACTGGGAATGTTGACCGGAGTGGGGAAAACGGCTAAAGGTCCTGCTGTTGCCGACGTGTTGGGCAGTGCTGATGTCTCCGATAATGATTTCAGCAGTCTTGATGAGGCTCTTGAGAATATGACTGGTCTGAAGAAAACCAAAAAACTTGATGTGCTTGATAGAAAACTGGTGAAGAGCAAGGACGTTTCTGTTCCTCAAAAAGAGGATATTGATGATCTGGTCGCCGGAGTGGGGGTGGCGAAATCTGTTGATTTATCCAAGAGAGGAGATTTCATCGTCCAGAGGCCCGAAAGTATAGAGGGAGCAGCATCCTCCAGCGCAAAAAGGGACAATTCCGCTGTCAATCGGGTGGTTTCATCTCATCGTGCAAGCATTCGGATGAGTTACCGCAAGTATCTCCGCAGAGATCCCAGCCTCGCTGGAAAAATCACCGTACGGTTTACTATTACCTCTGCGGGCTCAATATCCGCAGTGGAGATACTCGAGAACACCACCGGGAATATGCAGCTACAGAGAGAAATAATCAGGAAAATCAGAACGTGGCGATTTGATGAAATTGCGGATGGGGATGTGACTGTAACCTATCCTTTTGTCTTTTCACCTGCGGCTTGAACCGGGAGATTTTGTGAAAAAAACACTGTTGTTATTGTTTATGGCCGGATATGTCAGCTCCGCGATAATCAAACCGGGTGATGTGCTCAATATACGTGTGGTTTCCCACAGGGAATTCAGTGGTCGTTACACAGTTTCTCAGAACGGGCGTATCGATTATCCTCTGCTTGCGGATGAAAAGGTTTCCAATGTTTCCACATCGGAACTCATGGCGGAACTTTCTTTCCGGCTTGCAAAACATATAGATAATCCTCTGGTACTGGTTTCTGTTGTGGAGAATCCCGAAATCGCTGTCAGCGTTCTGGGACAGGTCCAGGAACCCGGCCCGGTTGTAATTCATCAGGGCGCAACACTCCAGGAGGTAATTCACAAAGCAGGAGGACCGACTGAGGATGCGGATCTGGCAAAAGTACGGATTATCTACGGTGGCCGAACCCATGGGTCGGAGTACTTTGATTTCAAAGAATTTCTGAGCAGCGGCAATATGGATCAGATGCCGCGCCTCAACAATAATGACATGGTGGTGGTGCTTGCCCGTTCAAAGAACAAGAAAGTCAAAGTAATCGGCTCGGTTCAGAAACCGGGCATGTTTGATATAGATGAAAAGACCAACATCTTCGAGGCCATCTATCTGGCAGGCGGTCCTGTAAAAGAAGCCGATCTGTCGAAAGTGCGCCGCCTGAGTCAGAATGAGGATGAAAGAAACGAGGAAATCATAGATGTACAGGCCTATATAGATAACGGACAAATGGACAGTTTGCCTCTCGTGAAACAGGGAGATGTTGTTCTTGTCTATTCAAAGTGGTTTGACTGGCAGACTTTCATGACTGTAACCAATAATGTACTGCTTTTTCTGGTAACGCTTCAGACTTTCGCGGGATTATTCAAGTGAACACTCTTCAGAACGGACCTGTCGATACTCGGTTGGTAACCAGTCATACGCTCAAGGAATATTTCGCGGTACTGTTCCGGCGTAAAAGCGTGATTGTTCTTACATTTCTGAGCGTGTTTCTGTCCACAGCCTATTTCGTGCAGCGTATGGAGGATGTGTATGAGTCCTATTCGACAATTGTAATAGAGGAGCAGAACAAACATGTCGATCAGATAATGAAGACCAATACCAGATCTCTGAGCTTCTATGAAGGGATTCTCAGCAGCCGGACCTTTCTGGAATCGCTTCTGGACAGTATCGGGATGGATGTTTTTACAAAAGATTTTCCCAAGTTCAGCCGCGATGATGCTCTGGTCTATATCCAATCCAATTTGACTCTGAGGAAAACCACCTTTTCCTCTTTTCTCCGTTTCAACGCCCGGGGGAAAACAAAAGAACTCGCTTATCTTCTTGCAAGTGTAGGCACTGATCTTTTCCGTAAGCGCTGCAGGGATGTGGCCAGTGAGGAATCGCGCAGAGCCGTTGTGGAAATTGAAAAGCAGCTTCAGCTCATCCGGACCAATCTGGAACAGGTCGAGCAGGATTACAGAAGGTTCGGTGAGAAAGCGGGCCATATTCAGGAGGGGACAACCCCCGAGCTTAAAACTCTGCAGGAAGCCTATGCGAAAGGTCTTGCTCAGCTGGGGCTGAAGGAAGCTGATTACGAGGCGGAAAAAAAGCAGCTTTCCAAGCTGGAAAGAAAAATTACCCCCCGCTCCCGACAGCGTTCTCCCGAGTATCTTAAATTGAGAGCAAAACTGACTGAGCTTGAAAAAGAAAAACTGCGGCTGGAGGGTTTGGGCATCAGACTTACCGGTCTGTCCAGTGTCGATCGGGAGATACAGAAGATAGAAGCCCAGCTTCTTGAGTATCAGAATCAGACCAAACCCACTCTGGATCCCACAACCATGCGCCAGTGGCAGAAACTGCGGAAATCAGTCATAAATAAAGAGGGTGAGCTTGAGTTGTTCAAAAGAAAAATCGAATCCTACAAAAAAGCCATAAGAAATTATAAAAAGGGCAAGCCGGATATACTCAATGAGTCGTTGGAACTAATGAGATTGAAACGGTCAAAGGAAATTTTCGAGGAGATTTACTCCATACTTCTGGAGAAAGCAGAAGAGGAACGCATACGATCCAATTCCAGCAGTGCGGGAATAAAAATTGTTGACGGAGCTGTAATGCCCAAAGCTCCTATTCCCAAAAACGAAACTCAGTTCTATCTTCTGGGTATAGCTCTGGGGATTTCTCTGGGTGTCGGTCTGGCGTTTCTCATTGAAATCAATGATACCACATTGAAATCGAACAATGATGTAGAACGATATTTGGGTCTTCCCGTACTTGGAACTATTCCGCATATAGCTCACAACAAGAAAAACGGAATAAAGGTAAGTCGTAAATCATCCCGTTCCGGCAAAAAAAATACAATTTCACAGTACCCCAAAGCTGCATTCAATTTTTCAGAACAGGATTCCGTAATTACCGAATCCTACAGATCTCTGCGTACCAATCTTTCCTTCGCTAGTCCGGACAACCCGCTGCAGACAGTCGTGCTTACATCTGCAGGTCCTTCGGAAGGAAAATCTCTGACAATATCCAATCTTGCGATGGCATATGCCCAGATGGGGAAAAAAACATTGCTAATCGATACAGATCTGCGCAGACCGGTTCTGCATCACATTTTCGGTATGAAAAGAGAACCCGGTTTTTCGGAAGCTTTCATGGATGATCCGGATTACGAAAGCATCATCCGACCAACTCAAATGGAAAATCTTCACATTATCACTGCCGGGATTTTCACTCCCAATCCCGCAGAACTTATCGGATCTCAAAAAATGAAACAGATTATCGAATATTTCAAAGCCAATTTCGACATGGTCTTCTTTGATTCGCCACCTATTGTGGCTGTTACAGATGCAACTTTGCTCGGGACCAAAGTCGATGGTCTGCTGATGGTGGTCAAATCTCATCATACTGACAGGGAAATTGCCCAAAGAGCAATGAGGTCTCTTAAAAATGTCGGAGTGAAAGTTTACGGAACCGTTCTCAATGATATTGATCTTTCGCACAGATACTCCAGCTACGGATACTATAAATACTATTACCATTACTACAAAACCAAAAAAGACTGATGTTCTCTAGGTCACAAAGAAATATCAAGCCTTCCATTGATGTGGTGGTTGCAACCTATCGAAGAGAGAAACAGATAAGGGAGCTGAGTGCTTCTCTTCTTCGTATGCTTTCCGACAGGGATCATCTTATTGTAATCAATCAGGGCGAAGCCGAATTGTGCTTTGAAGAGCATCCCAGGCTCCGGTTATGCACAATTCCATTTCCCAATCTTCCCAAAGCCCGAAACAAAGGGGTTTTAACCGGAAACGGGGATATAGTGCTCTTTTTGGATGATGATGTAGTTCCTGATGAAAAACTTCTGGAAAAGCACAGGAGCGCGTATGGTGATGCGAATGTCGGGGCTGTAGCAGGTTTTGTGGATGATTCTCTTTTCTGTTCCGATCAGTCAGCACCTTCCCGGTTTGATCCCTTTACAGGAGAACTTATCCAGAATTTCTCTCTCTCCCGAAGCCAGTACACGATAAGTGTTATGGGAGCAAACATGTCTTTCTCCAGAAAAGCACTTGAGAGATCGGGGGGCTTTGATCATAACTTCAGAAGAAATGCCTTGTGGGAAGAGGTGGATCTTTCATTCAGAATCAGGTCGCTTGGGTACAGAATCTGGTACTGTTCGGAAGCAAAAGTTGTTCACCTGAGGGAAAATAATGGGGGATGCAGGAATGTATCCGGAAGCAGGTATGTGTTTGATCAATTCGCCAATACAGCGTATTTTCTCTGCAGGCACTCACCTTATGGATTTTCTCGAAAACTGCTTGTTTTCTGGTGGTACAGACTTGAATACCTCAGCCGAAGACCCCAGGGAGTTTTTCCTAGACACAATCCACTGGTTGTTTTTGCGGGGATCTGCGGATGGATTTCTGGCATATTGAGGTACTGCCTGAATCCGAAACGTCACCATCATTCCATACAAAGAACTGTTTCGGAAAATCTGCTGAACCAGGAGCAGGTATCGTGCGGGTAGCATTTATCTCTCCCCAGAATCACAAATGTGGTATATCAATTTACGGAGCCCGTTATGCTCAGGAATTGAAAAAATTGCCCCTGGAAATTGAAACTGCGGATCCGGAAAAGGTCCTTGCAGATCCTGCCGGCTTTAAAAACAGCTTGGAAAAGTTTGACATCATTCATGTGCAGTATGAGCCAAGCTTCTTCATGAAAAAGAAAAACGACCTGTTCACAGATGTTTTTTCAAAACACGCCACTCCCATAGTTCTTACCCTTCATGAGATTTATGATAAGAATCCCTTTGTATTTCCCAGAGAAAACATTCGCCCCCCGTTTGTTACTGTTAAAAAGAAAATCTATGATATCAGACATCCTTTTCAGACAATGTACCGAAAGCATCTGAAAACTCAGTTTCTCGGAGCAGAACGCATTCTCGTACATCATTATTATCACAAAAAAATTCTCAAAATGAAAGGCATTTCAGATTTTAGAATAAGAGTGATCGGACATCCCGTCGCATCGATATCCTCTATGGAAATAATCAGAGAAAAATCCCCAAATGCTCCAGTTCAGCTGGGAGGTGCCGGCTTCATCAATCCACAGTATGATTTTGATCTTCTTTTCCGTTCTCTTGAACAGTTATCATTTGACTGGCAGTTCACATGGGTGGGAGGGGGGAGAACCGATGATCGAAGAGAACTGCTTCTTCATCTTCAAAACCGGGTTAAAGAAAAGAACTGGGAAGGAAAATTCAGATTCACCGGATGGCTCGAGGATAGTGAATTCAGAGCTGCGTTGAGAAAACTCGATCTGGCTTTATGTCTTTTTACCAGCAGGAGTTCCTCAGGAAGTATTTCTGATCTGCTTGGTTCCGGAATTCCTGTGGTTTCCACTGACCTGCCAATGACTCGGGAAATTGCCCGGGACTGCAGTTCTGTTATGATTGTGAAGAATGATCCTTTTTCGGTTTCAGAAACACTTGAGAATGTATGTGAGGAACCGGGCAGAATAAAAGCCCTGCTGAAAGAAACCGCAAGGTATTGTGAAAAGAACAGCTATGAAAAAAAAGCCTGTGAGCTTTTGAATGTGTACCGTGAGGTTCTGTCGTGAGGATACTCTGGGATATGAGACTTTTTTCCTACGGGTATCGTTCACGGGGTATCGGCACGTTTGTGAAAGCATTTACCAAAGCGTTTGTTCGAAATGCCGGAGATCATGACCTTACTATCTGGGGAAATCGTGATCATCTTCCGGATCATTTGTCATCATTTCCGGTAATCGACTACCGGGAAGGAAACTGGAGAAGTGATCTTGTACGTATTCCGGCTTTGATAAATCAAAACAAAATTGATCTGGTTCATCACTGGGTTGTCTGCGGGCCGATCTGGCGCATAGGGCTTGGAATCGCACATGTCTGCAGATCTGTCTCTACCGTATACGATATGGGTGTTCAGCTCTGGGATGATCCCTACCTAAAAGCAGTCAAAAACAGTTTTTATTGGCGAACTCAGTGTTTCCTTGTGAGAAAAGCAGACAGAATCATGTGTATTTCGGAAGCAACCAGATCGGATCTTGAAAAAGTTATCTCTTCAGTAAGAGGGAAAACTGAAGTGTTATACGTTCCCGTTGATTCTCAAGGCTTATACCGAAAGACTGGCAGGAAGCCTTTTTTTGTTGCTCTGGGAGGTTCATCTCACAAAAATCTGAGAAGAGTTGTTGAGGCGTTCTGCAGATTCAGAAAAACCAACCCTCAATTCAGACTTGTTGTATGCGGGCAGATCGAAAATGAACGTGAACTACCCGAAGACATTCCCGAGGGTATTGACTTTGCAAGTATGGAGGAATATCCTCATCTTCTGAAAAAAGCAAGCGGCCTTCTGTTCTGTTCACTTTACGAGGGATTGGGACTGCCTCCTCTGGAGGCTATGGGTGCGGGGTGTCCTCTTCTGCTGTCACGAATTCCCGTTTTATCCGAGACCTGCAGCGGTGCAGGGGTGTTTGTCGACCCTCACAGCACGGATGATATCCGGTGCGGTATGGAAAAACTGGCCCATAATGTCGATTGTTGGAGTGATATGTCCTGTAAAGGAAATCATGAATACAAGAAACTAAGTGGTGTATCTGTGCAGCGTCTTGCTGACATGTACATGAAACTGGGGAAATGATCGTGCTGTTCACTGTTGTGATTCCGACATTCAACAGAAGTTCTTATCTTGAGCGATGTATCCGTTCCCTTTTCAGAGAAATTCAGGGAGAACCTGATATTGAAGTGTTTGTGTGTGATGACGGGTCCAGTGAGGATCATCAGAGAGAAAACGGCAGAATCTGTTCTGAAGTGGATGCGGGTTACTGTCACATTCACAACAGGGGGCAGGCTGTTGCCAGGAATGCGGGGGTAAGGCGGAGTTCGGGCGAATGGATCGTATTTCTTGATGATGATGTTGAGGTTTTTCAAGGCTGGTATGCTGTTCTGAAAAAAAAAGTGAAGAGTGCGCCTGATGATGTGGTTGGTTTGGAAGGTGCGGTGATACCCTCCGGAAGGGGCCTCTGGGATAGGGAAGTGCAGAATCTCGAAGGCGGACTTTTTCTCACTTGTCATATAATCTACAGACGGGCTGTTTTTGATCTGGTCGGCGGGTTTGATGAAGACGAAATTGTCAGAAAAGCAGAAGATCATCATCTGGCCGCGCGGGTACTGAAGGAGGGCAAAGTGACGTTTGTTCCGGAACTGAAAGTCGTGCATCTGCCCCGAACAGTACATCTCTGCAGGTATTTCAGGGGAGCATTCAGGAGAATGGATGAACTGCTGTGTGCCGAGGAGAGTTTCTTCAGAAAAGAACCTGCAGCGTATGGCAGTTTCCGGTATGCAGATACATTCTGGGGAACCTACAGCAGGCTTCTGTTCCGTCATGTGATTTCCTCTCTGCACCGCAGAGGTTTCAGGCGTCTTTTGTCTCATCCTGTTCAGACTTTCTTTCTGATATCCACTCTTCTGCTTGAGCAGTTGCGGGCGTGGATGCTTCTTCCCGGATACATGTCAAGGTCTACTTCCGCTCGATCGAACGGAAAGACAGGGAGGTGCTGATGTCGGCAGTTCATGTCTCGGTGGTGGTTGCTTCTCACAGACCGGATTACATAGAGGAGACGCTCAGAACTGTCCGTACCTCTTCGGCTGCCAGCGGTCTTGATGTTCAGATTATTATTGTGGCGGATTATGATACAACACGGTTTCAGGACAGAGGTGTTGATTGGTACTTTCATGATGACCGCAGCATCAGTGCAAAAAGAAACATCGGAGTTGAAAAGGCTGAAGCACCTGTTGTTGCATTTGTGGATGACGACTGCAGAGTGGATGAGAACTGGATCAGCACAGGATACCGCTATCTTCGGGAAAACCCGCTAGTCGCGGCTGTGGAAGGGAAAACGACAGTGGATATCCCTCCTGATGCTCCCGGTATGATAAGGGAGTATAAACGTCTGGAGAAGCCGGGATATCGTACCAACAATATTTTCTACAGGAAAGATGTCTTTGATTCCGTGGGAGGATTCGATACCCGGTTCACAGTTCAAAGAGAGGATCTCGATCTGGCATTTACTCTTCTGTCTAGGGGAGAAAGCATCGCTTACTGCGAAGAAATTAAAGTGATTCACCGTTTCAGGAAAAATGAATGGTGGGATCTGCTTAAAAACGGTGTCAACCGCAGGTTTGATCCGCTTCTTTTCAGCAAACATCCCGAAATGTATCGGGAAAACGTCAGAACGCCTATACCCAGAGGGATTTTTGTCCTGTTGATTTTTCATTTCATGGTGGCGTTTAATTCCGGGACAGTTCTTTTCTTCCCCGTTCTGTTTGTGGATGTTCTTTTTTCTGTACTTCTTGGGCTAAGAAGAAGCGGAGCTGGTTTGGCCGGTATGAAAAGATTTTTCCCTGAACTGTTGTGTGTGGTTACGGCACCTTTGGTATTTTTCTTTTCACTTCTGTATGGAAGTATCAAATTCAGAAAGCTGCTTATCATATGAAAATAGCCTTTTTCACCAAACAGTTGCCTTCCGATGAACCCAACGGAGTGTCGGTTCAGGTACACAGACTTGCTGAAGCATTGGTAAAGCTTGGCCATGAGGTGGTGTGTTTCAGTTTCAGTCCGAAACCGGATGGTGCTCTTTACAATCATCGTCAACTGGAGTGGAGAAGCAGCAGTGCTCTTTTCCGGAAATTCACTCCCGGTCTTGTTTTTAGGAAAATCGATTCAGGCGGTTTTGATGTTGTTCATTACCACGGCGATGATTATCTGTGCAGAGGAGCACAGAACAGGGCAAGAACATTCTACGGATCTGCGCTTCTGGAGGCGCTTCACTCCTCAAACCTGAAAAGGTTTCTGTATCAGGCTCTGTTTTATTGTTTTGAGCTGGTGTCCTGCATAAGAAAAGGTGCCAAAGTGGGTATCAGCAGAAATACCTGCAGGGTACTTCCTTTAGTTCATGATGCCATTCCCTGTTGTGTTCCTATTGACACATACAAACCGGGAAAACAAAAGTCTGAAAAGCCGTCTGTTCTTTTTGTGGGAGGGATACACGGCAGGAAAAGGGGGCGTCTGATTCTTGATGTTTTCAGCAGGGAAATTCTGCCCGCTCATTGCGACTGTCTGCTTTACGTGGTCGGACCCGAACCCTGCTCAGGTACCAACGTGGTTTATATGAACAAACTCGCCGAAAAGGAACTCATAAAGCTGTTTCAGAATTGCTGGGTGTATTGTATGGCGAGTTCCTACGAGGGTTTCGGTGTTCCTGCCATCGAGGCCATGGCCTGCGGGACAGCTGTGGCTGCCGTGAAGAATCCCGGTGTTCTGGAAGTGATTCAGGACGGCAGTAACGGGGTTCTGTGTTCGGAGCAAGAACTCGGTCGCAAGGTGAATGAACTGATCGACAAAAGAGCATTTCGATCAGAGCTGGTGCAGACCGCTCTTGAAGGAATCGATGAATATGATTCAGGAAGTGTGGCCAGGCAGTATGAAAAGATTTACAGAGATGCTCTGAGTAAAGCCCGATCTTGATCTCTTCTGCACATTGCTTGTGTTTGCGCAAGGAATGTGTACTTCGCATGCATTCGGCACGATTTGTGCGTCACCAGTCTGTTTAATACAAAATGTAATCCGAATCCTTAGATTAATGGGGGTGTAGATAGTTTCGGTCCCCGGGGGAGGTTACATGGTTAGTCAGTTCGAGGTTACAGAACTTTCTCAGAAACCCGCAGTGTCGATTTCAACAAAATGCCCTGTTCAGAAGCTTCCGCAGGTCATGTCGGAGGCATTCGGGAAAATGCAGACCTATCTGGATGAGATCGGGGAGCAACCGGACGGCCCCCCCTACATACTCTACTTCAATGAGGACATGCAGAATCTTGACGTGGAGATCGGTCTTCCGGTGAGAAAGGCTCTGCGGGGATATAATGAAATAGAATCCAATTATACTCTGGGCGGATCGGCAGCAAGCTGTCTTTACCAGGGGCCCTACAATGAGCTTGAAACCGCATATGCACAGCTCGCAGAATTCCTTCAAAAGGAGGGGCTGACCCCCAAGGGAATCGCATGTGAAGTCTATATCAACGATCCGGGGGATACCGCGCCCCAAAACCTGCTTACGAAAGTGATGTTCGCTCTGGCGTAGATCTTTGTACTCTGGTTTTCATCCCTCAACTCCCTTATTTATTTTCAATTCTGCGACTCAGCTTTTCCATATTGGGAGAATCACTGGATGGAAACCTACTGTCTTGTACGTCCGGAACATCTGAATCACCACGGGTATCTTTTCGGGGGCCAGATGCTTCGATGGGCCGATGAGTTCGCCTGGCTTGCCGCATCGAAGGAATTTGCCGGCAAGGTACTGGTCACCAGAGCGATGGACTCCTCCGATTTCAGAAAGCGGGTGGTCAATGGTGCCATTCTGCGTTTCGTGATTATGCGGAAATCGCTGGGAGAGACCTCAGTTACCTACAGTGTGGAGGTCTTTGCCGACGAACCGGGCAGCAGAATCGAAGTCGATGTTTTCTGTACCTGCGTTACTTTTGTTGCCGTTGATGGTCAGGGGCGCAAAATCCCGCTCTCCGCTCCGGTATCCTGAATCTTGATTTTCTGAAATCTCTTTCCGGGATGAAGTGTCGGAAAACAGTTGCGCATGCAACTAAATGGTGGTATCTTCACTGTATACGCACTATTCCGGGGAGATTTCAGTGATGAGCGCAAGGGTATTGGTTACCGGTGCAGGCGGGAATGTGGGTTCCGGGGTATTCAAGTTTCTTAAGGAGCACGGTGCGGATGTATGGGCGGGAAGCTCCAGTCCCGAACGGGTGCGCAAGGGAAAGGAAGAGGGAAAGAGGGTGGTGCATTTGGATCTGCTTGATCCCGCCACATACGTTCCTTCTCTGGAGGGAGTGGAAAGGCTTTTTCTCATGCGCCCGCCTTCCATATCAGATGTAAAAAAGCATGTGGCTCCGTTTGTCAGAGCCGCCGCTGAGAGCAAAGTGAGGCACATCGTGTTCATGTCGCTTCAGGGAGTGGAGAAAAACAGTTTCGTCCCGCATCACGCCATAGAGAAGTGCATTGTGGACACTGGAATCCCTTATACATTTCTGCGTCCTGGTTTTTTCATGCAGAATCTTTCGACAACTCACAGGGATGACATAAGGGAGCGGGACACGATTTTTGTGCCTGCCGGTAAAGGCAAAACCAGTTTTATAGATACCAGGGATATTTCAGAGGTGGCGGGCAAGGTGCTCACAGAAGACGGGCATCAGTTCAAGGCTTATGAGCTGACCGGAGGGGACAGCACAGGGTATGATCAGGCGGCGCGGGTGTTCAGTAAAGTGCTGGGAAGAAGCATCGTGTATGCGGATCCTTCACCGGTCCGGTTTTATTTTGCTATGCGCAGGCGCGGATTTGACCGGATGTTCGTGCTGGTCATGATCGCACTGTATTCAGTTGCCCGGTTCGGTCTTGCCTCCCGCACTACAGGGGACACAGAAATGCTCCTTGGGCGTAAACCTATAAGTTTTGAGCAGTTTGTAAGAGATCACAAGCAGGTATGGCAGTGAAACCGGGGGGAGTTATGCTGGATGAGCTGAGGAATGGATCAATGGGTATTCTCATATCGGTGATTCACAGAATGGGTTCGGTGTACCTCAATGAGGCTCTGGCCGAGTGGAATATCGGTGCGGGGCAGCACGCCTATCTTCTCGCTCTGGCTGATAATGAAGGGATTACTCAGGAGGATTTGGCGAAACGTTTCCGGGTGGACAAGGCTACTGCGGCAAGGGCGCTGGCGAGATTGGAATCTGCAGGGTATGTAATTCGCAGATCTGATCCCCGGGACAGGAGGTCTTATCTCATTGAGGTGACGCAGAAAGGAAAAGAGCTCTGTCCCATGATAAAAAAACTCATTTACAACTGGGAAGGCCGTCTTACCCGCCACATGAGTGATACCGAAAGGGAGCAGTTCAGGGAGTGTCTTTTGAGGGTGGCGGCAAATGCGGGGGAGAGGCCGTGAAAGTGGCATGGTTTTTGCATTTTTTACCTTTAACGTTTAATGAAGCCGGAAAGGAGACGTGATGAGTTCTCAGAAAGTCGAGAAGGGCAATACTGTGAAAGTGGATTTCACCATCAAGCTGGATAACGGTGCTGTGGTGGGGTCAACCAAGGATGAGCAGCCGGTGCAGTTCAAGGTTGGTAACGAGGAGGTGTTGCCCGGTCTGGACAGTGCGGTGTTGGGGATGCAGAAGGGGGAGGAGAAGTCCATAAGTCTGCCCTCGAAGGAAGCCTACGGGTCCCGCATGGATGAACTGGTGCAGGATGTGGGCAGGAACAACCTTCCCAAGGATTTTGATCCTCAGGTGGGTCAGGTTCTGGAGATGACCGATGAGGGCGGTGATTCCATGACCGCCATGGTGGTGAATGTCGATGATCAGAAAATAAGGATTGATGCCAACCATCCGCTGGCGGGCAAGGATCTGGTGATGGATGTGACCGTGGTGGATATAGAATAACTGTTTGACTCTCCGCATTTGTTTCTCAATGCAGGGGAGCGGAACCGGTCTTTTTCTGGGTTTGGCCGGATTCTGTTTCCCTGTTCCTGTTTCGGGGCTGTCTGCTGAGTTCACCACGATTTCATCCGTGGTGTCGTTTGAGGCCTCCCTTTTCAAGTCTGTTCTGTGATTGTATTTTATATTGGGGCTATCTAAAATAACGACCGCGGTGCATCCGAAATGTTCCGCACCCCGATCGTGTCATTTTGTGTATGAAGGAACAGACAATGAACAAGCGTCCTCAGATGGATTATCCCTGCAAGTGGACCTACACCATTATAGGGTCCGATCCCAATCTCATGCGTGCCGCCGTGGGCTCCATTATCCAGCCCGGAACCTATACGGTCGACGAGTCCAGAATCAGCCGCACTGGAAAATACATGAGCCTCAGCGTGCAGCTGGTGGTGTTCAGTCAGGAGGAGCGTGACCGCTACTTTGGAAAGCTGGGCAACCACAAGGATATCAGGATGGTTCTGTGAGAGGCGTTCAACGTTTCCAGCAAAGCGGGAGAAGTGAGCCCGTCCCGCTTAGCGGGAGCATGTCCTGAACGAATATTTAAGTTAGAGGGCATGAGCTCATAACTACAACTCGATATCCTGTGCCTCTTCGCGCAGGACACGCTTCGACAAAACGGTATGAGCGGATAAGAACGCCCCCTCTCTTCCAAAAACCAAATATTCCGCGTCTCTTTCCGCTCTGCGCCTCTACCATGAGAATATCCATTCTCCCTACTTGGACGAAAATATGCTTCAGAAAATCAGCACTACCAATCTCAAAGTTGTCCTGTAGTTCCCTCCGCGCTCTCAGTGTCTCTGCCGTGCCGAAATCCTCTCTTCGTTTTATCGCAGTCGCTGTTGATATAGCTTTTGCCGGTATTCCCCTCCCTGCTTGCTCCGTCCCACCCGGCGATTTATCTTCATATACATATATACAGCCTCACCTCAAACACCCAAGGAGATCCCATGAAGGGGCAGATACTTGAATTCACCATCCAGTCCAACTCCGGAATGATTTCAAGCGAGGACGGTTCCCGCTACAGTTTTACCGGTGCGGACTGGAAAGGAAACCGTCCTCCCCAGACGAACATGACTGTGGAATTCACCCCCGACGGCAAGCAGGCCAGGGGTATTTCGGTGATCGCTGCCGCCTCCTCCAGGGACAAGGTCGTGGCGGGGGTGCTTGCCATTGTACTGGGCGGTTTCGGAGCGCACAAGTTCTATCTGGGCTTTGTGGGGCCGGCTCTTGTCTATCTGCTGGTGAACACCATAGGGCTCCTTGTCACATGGATTTTCGGGTTTCTGCCCAACTATGTTCTCTGGGTCATAGCTCTTGTTGAGGGAATCATCTACCTTACCAAAAGCGATGAGGAATTCGAGCAGACCTATGTTGTGGAGAAAAAGCAGTGGTTTTAGAAAAGGGGAAAAATCCGACAGCAAAACTGCTCACTGTGCCTGCAGCAGTTTTCTTCCGGCCCATGCTCTGGCCTGCCATCGGTGCGGGACAGGCTTTTTGACTGAAGATAAAACAGAAAACCGGGCATACAAGTGTATTCCGATGTTTGTGTAGTGAAAATCTCGGAAAAAAGAAATTATTTACTGCAGAACTCCATATTTTACCTTATATTTTCTGCTGTATTGTGTACTGGATTTCTAACCTTCAGAAAAAGGTGTCGAGTATGAACCGCATCCATCCCCCTTGCAGCCGCATCCCTCTCAGCATTTTCGCCCTGATCATTTTGATCTGCTCCTGTCTGAACTCAGATGCCGCCCGCCTTATGGAAAATCTCGACCGCGCAGTGGTGGCGGTGAACCGCGGAGACGATGTGTTCGTGTCCTGGAGAATGCTTGGAACCGAGCCACTGGATATCGGGTTCAATGTGTACCGCAACGGGCAGAAAATCAATTCTGATCCGGTGGTGGAAAGCACCAATTTCATCGATCCGGACGGCAGCACCGGCGATACCTACTCTGTGACATCTGTTGTCAACAGTTCCGAATCCCAGCCCTCCAAAAGTGTCGGGGTCTGGGGGGAGCAGTACAAGTCCATTCCTCTGAATCGCCCCGACGACGGTCCTCAGGGGGGAAGTTACGAACCCAACGATCTTTCCTGCGGGGATCTTGACGGTGATGGAGAGTATGAACTGGTGATCAAATGGTATCCATCCAATGCAAAGGACAATTCCCAGTCGGGTCATACCGATAATACGCTGCTTGAAGCGGTGAAGCTTGACGGAACGAGTCTGTGGAGAATCGACCTGGGGGTGAATATCAGATCCGGTGCTCATTATACCCAGTTTCTGGTGTATGATTTCGACAGCGACGGCAAAGCGGAAGTGGTGTGCAAGACCGCGCCCGGGACCAGAGACGGAACCGGGGCTTATCTGGGTGAAGGTCCTGCGGCAAATGATAACGACGGCGCTGATCACCGAAACAGCGGCGGTTATGTTCTGGCTGGTCCCGAGTATCTTACCGTGTTCAACGGGGAAACCGGTGCGGAAATGGAAACCGTGGAGTACATTCCCGTCAGAGGAAGTGTCAATTCGTGGGGAGACGATTACGGAAACCGGGTTGATCGTTTTCTTGCCTGTGTTGCGTATCTGGACGGAGAGCATCCCTCTATTGTCATGTGCAGAGGGTACTACACCAGAGCGGTCCTGGCCGCATGGGACTGGGACGGTTCTCAGCTCACGCACCGCTGGACATTTGACAGTGATGACGGATATGCTGAATACGCAGGTCAGGGTGCTCACAGTCTGTCTGTGGGTGATGTCGACGGAGACGGAGCGGATGAGATCATGTACGGTGCCTGTGCCATTGACCATGACGGTTCGGGCATGTATTCCACCCGTTACGGGCACGGTGATGCGACTCATCTGGGCGATCTCGATCCCGACAGGCCGGGGCTTGAGTTCTTCATGCCTCACGAGGGCGGGACCTGGGGCATTTCCTACAGAGATGCTGCTACCGGTGAAATGATCCTTTCCATACGGGATGGAGGTGATGTGGGCAGGGGTGTTGCTGCGGATGTGCACCCGGGTCACAGGGGAGCGGAAATCTGGGCATCGGGGCATGGCCCTTTTGACAGCAAGGGAAGCTCCATTTCCATGTCACCCAGTTCGACCAATTTCCTTGTGTACTGGGATGGGGATGTGTACAGGGAACTGCTGAATGATGAAGTGATAGATAATGTGGGAGAGGACGGAAGAACTCAGAGGCTTTTGACAGCTTATAACCACGGTGCTGCCAAGAACAACGGCACCAAGAGCAACCCGGGACTGTCGGCCGATATTCTCGGAGACTGGCGTGAGGAGGTGATCTGGCGACACCACGACAACAATGCACTGCTTGTTTTCACCACTACCATACCCACCGACAGGAAAAACTACACTCTCATGCATGATCCCGTTTACCGCTTGAGTATCGCCTGGCAGAATGTCGCCTACAACCAGCCACCTCATGTGGGCTACTATTTCCCCGACGGTGCACCGGTACCGGATATCTCGCTGGTGAACGGTGAACCGGTCGAGGACTGTCATGGCGTTCTTGGTGGAACCGCTTATGTGGACAACTGCGGTGAGTGCGTGGGCGGAACTACAGGCAAGCAACCCTGCGAGCAGGACTGCAGCGGTGACTGGGGCGGAAGCGCCTATACTGATGACTGCGGAATGTGTGCCGGAGGTGAAACCGGGGTTGAGCCGTGTGTCGGGTCGGTCCAGGGTGAAGATGCCGCTGATTACGAGGGTGTAATTGAGTCAACGAACGAGGGATTTGTAGGGGAAGGCTATCTGAATGCAACCAATGAGGAGAATGTTGCGGCTGCCTGGATATTCCATGCCGATGAGGCGCTCACGGCCGATCTCACTTTCAGATATGCAAACGGGGGATCGGCGGACAGAACATTCTCCGTCTCTGTGAACGAAACCCAGCAGCACGAATCTGTAAGCATGCCCTCCACTTCGGCCTGGACTGCCTGGAAATCGGTGACACTTTCAATTGATTTTGTACAGGGGGAGAATGTTGTCTCTCTTAGTTCGCTGACATCGGAGGGCCTGGCGAATATTGATGTGATCACCTACAGCAGCGATGCTCTGAACAATCAGAGCACTGGTGTTTCCGGGCAATTACATGAAAGGAAGGCTGCTGAATTTTCCGTACTGAAAGACAGGGTCAGTTTCTATCTCCCGAAAGCTTCCGAAGTAAGTGTTTCTCTTTTCAGTGTGTCGGGGCGCAGGGTGAAAACTCTTTTCAGAGGTGTCGGGAAAAAGGGCTACAACAGTATCGGGTTTGATGAAACTCTGGCTGCGGGCGTCTATATCATCAAAATGGAATGCGTCACGGGTGAGAAGAATAGCCTTATGTACATCCGTAATGACTGAAAAGGAAATACCAGATTTGGAAAAGGGGAGGATCGACTTCGGAGTCTGAACAGGAGCATTCCCCGAATTTCATTCGAACACTCACCTCCGGAGCAATTCAGACGAATTCGCGTATCCCTTGATATCGAGTGGTTTATGATCTGCAGGCTGGGATTAGGAAAAATTCTGCGATGAAGGTTTGAATCAGGTGCTGAACCCTGGGTTTCGCGTTTCAGAACAGCGTTTCAGGGCCAGCACTCTGTGTTTTTTTCAGATCCGTGCGCTTTCGATTTCCGTGAGCAGTATCCCCTTGCAGCCCAGATCCGACAGTTTGTCCATTACCAGATTGGATTCGCTTTTTTTGATCATCGCTTTGACCGCGAACCAATCCTTCTGGTAGAGCGGGCTGACGGTGGGGGAGGAGAGTCCGGGAGTGATGGCGCAGGCCTTTTCGAGAAGATCCGCCGCGACGTCGTACTCGACCATCATCCAGCTCATCGCAACCAGTTTACCTTCGAGGCGTTTGCGGATAGTGAGAATATCGGGAAGAGATCCTCTGCCGGGGTGGGCGAAGAGGGCCGCCTGTGAGCTGAACAGCGGTTCGCCCAGAATGCGCAGTCCCGCCTGTTTGAGTGTGGTGCCGGTTTCAACGACATCAACCACCGCATCCGCGACCCCCAGGCTCACGCTGATTTCGACCGCTCCGGTGAGCGGGATGATTTCAGGGCAGGGGGTGCCGAAGTAGTTCTGCACGATTGCAGGGTAGCTTGTGGCGATGCGTTTGTTTCGCAGCTGTTCAAGGGAGCTGATTTCGGACTTTTCAGGTACTGCAGCGAAATGTTTGGATTTTGCGAAACCCAGGTCCAGGATTTTTTCACACGGTGAACCGGCTTGGGCTTCGAAGTCGATTCCTGTGAGCCCGGCATCGATTATGCCTTTTCCCACATACATGGGAATGTCATCTGGGCGCAGAAAGAAGAACTCGACTCCGTTATCCGGGTCTGAGCTGGAGAGTTTTTTCTGTCTTCTGGAGATTTTGTAACCGCAGGCCTTGAACAGATCAACAGCCGGTTCACAGAGCATGCCTTTGTTTGGTAGGGCTATTTTTATCATAATTTTTCATACACCTCATCGAGTGAAAGATCTTTTTCCGCCATCATCACCGAGACGTAGTAGAGTACTTGTGAGAGTTCAAGAGCGAGGTCGCCTTTGGTCTCGTAGCGCGCGGCCATCCATGATTCCGCAGCCTCCTCGACCAGTTTTTTGCCGATGGCGTGGGTACCCTTTTTGAAAAGCTCGGTGGTGGACCTTCCTTCGGGCATTTCAAGCTTGCGTTTGCGGGCAAGCTGTACCATTTCTTCGAATGTCATGGAGTTTCCTTTCCGAAAAAGGTGTGGACCGCTTCGTCAGCCGCTTCAATATGCAATTCATTTGTGCTTTGAAGGGGCCGGGATGAGGGAAAATACGTAATTTTTTCTGTGCATGAAACTGATTTTTCCCCTCGGAACGATCTTAAGGGTCGGACCACGCCCTCCCGTCCTGAAATCAACCGGTTGCTCCCGATCGCCCGCCCGGTTTGAAACGCTTAACCGTAATCGTTGTAAAGATCATCCCCTTTTATCCGTGGCTCCCTTCCCCACAGTTTCAAAACAACTCCTCATCTGCTCCGGTCTGCGATCTGAGCGCTGCGGATGGTTTTTCCCCCCTCGGGAATTATTTTGAATTAATTGATGAGTTGATTATCAGAAAAAATGACATCGAATATAAAGTCGATGA
>JBKGXV010000034.1:0-31720 GCA_046546375.1 Chitinispirillaceae bacterium
GAAGAAACGCCACCCTGTGCAGTGCAATCGATGTCTTTCCGGACCCGGCAACTCCCTGAATGATAAGCACCCCGGAGGAATCGTTCCGTATGATACGGTTCTGATCCTTCTGGATTGTCGCCACAATGGTTTTCATTCTCTCATCGGAAGTGCTGCTGAGCTCCTTTTGCAGAATGTCATCCTGGATGGCTATTGAACTCTCAAGCATGAACTCCATGAGGCTTTTTCTTATCCTGAACTGTCTTTTAAGAGATATCTCACCGCAAACTTCACCCGAAGGTGCCTGATACTGAGCATCACCAAGCTCATAATCGTAAAACATGCTGGAAACCGGAGCTCTCCAGTCATAAATAAGACTTTGTCCGGTCGATTCATCATGAAAAGGGTGAACGCCTATATAGACAGCTTCCGAGTTTCGGGAACCGTGTGGAGTGAAATCGATTCTTCCAAAATAGGGAGATTCGACAAGTCTCTCAAGCCGGTCCCGTTTTCTGACCAGTGATTCTCCTGTCAGACCCGCAACTGCAATTGACTGCCGCACAGATGCTTTTTCCGGCCCATCCATTTCTCGGATATTCTCCCAGAGGTACTGTTTATTGTGCTCAAGACCCTGCGATGCGGAATGTATTCGTTTATCGGTTTCCTGAAGACTTATTTTTAATTTTGACAGTATGGTATCGAACTGCTGTTTTTCATCATTTGAGATTGTTTGGGACATATTTCAGAGATCCGTAATGATTGGAGAAACAACCTGAGTGTCAACTTGTTTGTGTGTTGGTATTCACACTCGAAATTTGATTCATTTTTCAAGTATGATTTTACATTCGGAACGTTTTTTCAGGAAAAAGCGGCTGGGCAAGTCCATATTCAGGGCGGAACAGGCACAGAACTGCAGCTCGGGTGAGAAGAGGATATGAATCGAGAACGGAATTGTGCTGCAGATTCAGAAGCTGTTTTGATAAAAGAATCCATGCGTGAAATATAGTTTATTATGAGAACATCTCCAAAGATTTCGGAATTCATGCTGATTTGCTCGCTACCGGTAATCAATCCAGCTCGAATTTTCGGTAAAGAGTCCTTCGGCCGATACCCAGAATGGCCGCAGCCTTTCTTTTGTTGCCGTCGACGTACTCCATAACCCGCCTGATATAACGGCGCTCAATCTCGGCCAACGGCAGAAACCCCTCGTTTTTGTTCAACAGCGCATCCTCATGCGAGACGGCCTGTCCTGAAACCGAATGATTGTTTCTCATCCTGGCGGGCAGATTATCCAGCTGGACACGATTTGTTTCACAGAAAGTCACAGCCCGCTCTATTGCATTGCGAAGTTCACGGATATTACCCGGAAAGGAATATGCATTGATACACTCCAGGGCTGACGGAGAAAATCCTTTTACGTCTTTTCCAAGCGCCAGCGCAAACTCTCTTAGAAAAACAGCGGCAAGCATTTCTATATCCTCTCCCCGCTCACGAAGAGACGGAACCTGAAGAGTGAAGGTTTCCAGGCGGAAAAAGAGATCTTTACGGAAGCGCCCCTCCCTGACTTCTTTTTCAATATCCCGATGTGTTGCGGCAAGTATACGCACATCAACCTGGTATTCACGATTCTCTCCAAGTCTTCTCACTTTTTTATCCTGAAGAATACGCAGAAGCTTGGCTTGAAGAGAAAGGGGCATTTCTGAAATTTCATCCAGAAACAGCGTCCCTCCCTGGGCTTCCGCAAAAAGGCCCCGCCGTCCTTTGCGCGCGCCGGTGAAAGATCCTTCGGCATGACCGAAAAATTCACTCTCGAGCAGATGCTCGGGAATTCCCGCACAATTGATGGGTACAAACGGCCCGGTGCAGCTTTCGCTTTCGTTGTGTATGGCCCTTGCCACCAGTTCCTTTCCTGTGCCGCTTTCACCCGTTATCAAGACCGTACCCTGGGATGGAGCAATCTGCTTTATCTGACCGAACAGCCGCCGCATCGAATCACATTTTCCATATATTCCATGGAAACATTCCGAGGACAACTGCCGCATATGGCTGACCATCTGTTTGAGCTGTCTTTTTTCAATGGAACGTTCCACTGTCAGTATGAAATGCTCCAGATCCAATGGCTTGGTCAGAAAATCATCGGCTCCTGCCCGAAGTGCCTCGATTGCTTTTGGAATAGTGCCAAATGCTGTTATGATGAGAAATCCGGGAGGCGAGCCGGGAAACATCTGATATGCAGCGCGCATGAATGAAAGACCGTCCATTCCGGGCAATCTCAGATCGGAAACGACCAGATCCGGCTGCATGCTCTGAAAAGTATCCATCGCCTTTTCAGCAGAAGACATCCATTGAGCTTCATACCCCGCATCACTCACTTCCTCAACCAACATGGTTCCGAGAGCTCTGTCATCCTCTACAATCCAGATCACCTTTCCGTCCGATTTCCCAGCCGCCATCACATCTCCTTTCTGCTTTGAGCACGAATTCTCAATTCACAGACACAGCCGCCCATACTGCTGTCGCCCACTTCAACCGCCCCTCCATGCTCCCGTGCAACCGCATGCACAATCGAAAGCCCCAGACCAGTGCCTTCACCAACGGATTTAGTAGTGAAAAAGGGATCAAATATCTTGTCGCGGATCTCTTCCGATATACCCGACCCATCATCTTCAATGGAAAATACAAGCTCCTGATCTTCCTCACAGCGCCAGCTGCAACGCACATTGCCTCCCGGAGAGGCCTGAATGGCATTGCGCATCAGATTAGTCAAAGCCTGGTGAATCCTCATGGCATCCATGGTGAACAAAAAATCATTCCGGGTCTCTTTTACTCTAATAACCGTCTTTTTCAGAACAGCTTCCTCCTCAACGGCAGCAGCGGCGGATTCAAGAATATGGCCCGGATCAACGGAATTCCAGCGAAGCGGAGTGCGACGGCTGAAATCAAGCAGCTGCCTTATGATGTATCCCATCCGGTCGACCTCGGTGCGGATGGCACTGTATATTCTGCGCTGAGCTTCATCAAGGGAGGAGTGACGAAGAGCACGCTGGGCCTTTCCGCTGATCACACTGAGGGGCGTACCGAGTTCATGAGCAGTACCTGCAGCAAACCGTCCCAAGGCCGCAAGTCTCTGATTCTGCTGAAGTTTCTCTTCAAGCTGGCGCTGTTTTTGACGATGCTCGTCCACTTCATATTCGGCCTTCTCTATACTATCAAGCATATGATTGAATGTGGTACCGAGTTCGACGATCTCTTTTGGACCGCCACCCTCAAAACGCCTCTTGTGATCACCTCCGGCAATAAAAGACATAAGTTCCACAAGCCGTTTAAGATGCACCCCCAGAGCATAGTGATGACCGTAAATCACAAGAACCAGAAGTATGGTTGTAATGAGACCAAAAGCTATTCCTCCGATCAGCCATATCGACATGATCTGTTCTCTGAATTCACTGCCTCTGCGGGTCAGATGCAGCATTCCTATGATACGCCCTCCCATATCCGTAAGCGGCACGAAATAGGAATACACCTCTCTTCCGGCAACCTGTTCGTATTCACCATACTGTTCCCCGTCAGTAGCAATGCGGTTTATCTGCCTGCGTCGCGGTTTCGCATCAGCCGACCCAAGCCTCAGCACCTCTCTGCCATCTTTGTCATAGACATAAGCACTGTATACCCTTCTGATGGCAAATACCGACTCCAGAGCCTGTTTGACACTGCCCATCCGTTCCTTTTCCAGCGCGTAACTGATGGGCAGTTTCACAGCCCGCGCAGCCAGCTCCAGATCCTTTTTCATCTGTTGTTTAACCTGCTCCTGGATGGATCTCAACACAAAAAAACCGGAAATGCCCAGAGCACAAATCATGGGAACAACCATGAAGACAATCATAAGCGATCTGAAACTCGCGTAATGAGGCAGCAGTTTTTCAAAGTGTACTTTCATGACACAGATAAAATAACACATGCGCCGTTTCGGCACAAAAAAAAGAAGATGTCTGTGCCCTGCCATCCGCCCTAACCTGCTGTTATACACGATTTTCCGAACATGGCACGGTAAATGCTGGTAAATACACCGGAAAGGAATCGTACTGGCAACCATCAATATGCAAAGGAGGTCAACGAATATAACGCTTCTGTTTACTTTTTCTATAACCAAAACAACCAAGAAAGGATCTAAACATGAAAAAGAGAACTTTTGCCTCAATTATGATCTGTCTCAGTCTTCTGGCCCTCTCAGTTCCTGCTTCAGCACAAGAAGGAAGTCAGCCGCCTCCGGCACAGAAAAAAACAGTAGAGGTGACAGAAGAGAGACTCGACAAAGCAGTCAACGCCTATGTCCAGATCATAAAGATAAACGAAAATCTGCAGAAGCAGCTTCAGGCTGCCGAAGGCAAAGAACAGAGATTAGAGCTGCAGGAATCGGCAAACGATCAGATGCTTGAAGCGATCAAAGGCAGCGGACTTGAGGTCCAGACCTATAATTCGATCATGCAGCAGATGAACACCGACAAGGAATTGTCAGAAAAGTTCAATCAGAAGATCAAAAAGAAAATGAATGACGGCAAAGAGGAATAAAAGCCTCCGCTCTTCCTTTAAGTCGTCCGGAATGCTTCCGTTTCACGGAAGCATTCTTTTTTTCACGCTTGATTTCACCACCAGATGATAGTGATCCTTCTGAATCGACCAGCTGCAACATTGATATGAGAATTTTCTCAAGGTGATTGCCAGTTCTGCGGGAAAAAGTTCTTCAGTTCCGGTGTGGGGAAAATATCTTCGCCGAAAACACCTTTGGATGAGACCTGACAGATGAGCAGCAAATCCCGGTCCGCCCCGGAGGTGGGTTTGGAACGAATCGGTACGTCACCTCCGGGGCAGCCCACCCACCAGCTCCTCCTCGATACGGCCAACCTGCACCGAACGCTCAAAATTCCTCTCAACACGCCTGCGGCCAGCCTCCCCCATTATCTCCGCAAGCCCCGGCTTCAATACAAACTTCTCCATTTCCGCCGCAATTCCTCCAACCGTCCTCTCCTCCGCCAAAAATCCCGTCTCTTCTTTCTCCACTATCTCAGCAATCCCCCCCGATTCAAACGCAACCACCGGGAGTGCGCAGCTTTGAGCTTCCGCAACACTGCGCCCGAACGGTTCGTGCTGTGAACCGGTGCAGAACACATCGTACCGTGCCAGAAAGGAGTATACATTGGATACATGCGGCAGTAATGAACAGTGATTTTCCTGCTTGTGCTGAAGGATCAGTCCCCTGAGCTCATCCCGGTAGGTTTCATCCCAGTAGAAAGTACCGCCTGCAAGAGTAAGAGATATCTTTCTCCCGCTGTATTTTTTCTGCAGCTTCGAAAAGGCCTCAATGAGAATATGGCATCCTTTCCAGGGAACAATTCTTCCCAGATACACAAAACTCAAACCTTCCTTTTTCGGCTGTTTCAGAACACAACGGGAGGGGATGAAAATACCATTGTGTATCACCACTGCACTTTTTCTCATTTTTTCCGGAAGACCATCCCTCACAGCTTGCGATATGGCGATAACAATTGATTTTTCGGGAGAGAACAACAGTCCGTATAGTTCGAATGCCACGGATTTTCTTACAAAGATCTCCCTTATATGAATGACGGTTCGTCCTCTGTAGCCAAAAAACCTGAGCAGAAAAAGCAGCATGTGAGATTTGGGCACATTTGCATGTATACAATCAGGCCGGATCAGATTGACCAGTTTACGGACTTTCAGAGAAAAGATGAGAAATGAGAAAAGAGCAGGGATATTCAAAAATGCTTTGAAAAACAGGTTCCCTCTTCTTATCCGTGCCAATCCCTTTCCAGCGGGAACCACATGACAGTTTACACCCATCCTCCGGGCTCTTTTCACCAGTTCACCATTTTCAGATGTAACCAGATGAACATCGGCTTTCGAAGCCGCCCCCTCGAGTATGTCCAGCAGGGAAAATTCCGCGCCGCCCATATGAGCAGCCCAGTGATTCAAAAACAGGACACCAGGCCTGCGGTCACCAGACATAATGTTCTCTCAGCCGTATCAAAGCGTTCTTCACGTAATTGTCGCGGAGTTTTTCAGAAGAGATCAGTTTCAGAATACCGTTTGCCAGCGCTTCAGGATCGTCTGGAGCAACCAGTTCTCCGCAGGAACCGTTATCCAGAACCTCCGGAATGCCTCCTGTGCGGCTTGCCACTATGGGAACATGATGACTCATTGCTTCCAGAAGCACTATCCCGAATCCTTCAGTTCCCCTTGTATCCTCCCTTGATGAAAACACAAACAGAGACGCTTCCGAATAAACCTTCTCCAGCGTTGCCTCATCAACTCTGCCCGCAAACTCTACTCTTTGTGCTATGCCTAGCCTTTCGGCCTGCCTTTCGAGTGCCGTTCTGCACGGTCCCTCTCCCACGACGACCAGTTTCCAGTCCGAACCGCAAGGCAGTTTTGAAACCGCCTCAAGCAGAACATCGTGACCTTTGTGATGCACCAGGCGGGCCACATTGAGAAGCACGGTTGAAGATCTGTTCTCTCTTTTTGCTTCCCTCACCGACACGAGGGATATTCTGGGGGGAACTTTCTGCACCGGTCTGTTTGTTTGTATCCGGGCAAGCAGTTTTTCAGTGTAGGAACCCAGCACGTAGAGCTTTTCTGCCCTGCGGAGGACCTTTTTGAGCAGAAAGGGCAGAATGCCTTTTCTATCAAGCGCCTTGAGCTCCGTACCGTAGGTATAGACATTATAGTGTACCTGCATCAGAAAAGACAACAGAAAAGGAACCAGTGCCGCATAGACATTTCCGCATTCGACAATGGAATCATTCTCTTTTTTTATGCACCACCCGGTTTTCCAAAACAGCGGCAGAATGGAGAACTTCTTATTCAGAAAGGAAAGAGATGTGCAGATGTATGTAACCCCGCAGGGAAATGCATCCGGAACCTCCACCGGCCTGGAGCAGCCCACGAGCACCAGATCACCGGAATCGAACGTATGCCGGACAATCTGCTCCAGATAGTGCTGAATACCTCCTTTTTCAGGCGGGAAATCGAGTGTCACAAGCAATCGCTTCATTTTGACTCTTTCCACTTCCGGTTAAAGATGCCAGCTTGATCAGTATACCGTTGAGAAACCAGAAAAACGTGTCTCCGGGAAACGCATGAATATGGGTACCCGTAAGATTCATAACGGCAAATGTAATATTGAATGCCGTGATCCCTTTGACAAAAGCCGAAATGACAGGATCGGCAGCATTATCAATACAGTAAAACCCTTTATATATGAAAAGAATGGTCAGACCGGAAATGAAAACCAGGCCGGGATATCCGAATTCGGCAAGATAGTTCACGTAAAGAGAATCCACGTTCATGGCACCTGTTCCCCTCCCCAGTACGGCCAGAAACGGATCAATTGAAAGACTGAACACATATTTCCAAAGAGTTATCCGGGAAAGCATGGAATGTTCCTGAAAAGGATTCACCACCGCACCCATCCGTTCGAATATGAGGGTGTTGACCATGCTGTTCGAGCTTGATCCTCCCGCCAGGAAACGGACAAAGCTGACAGGATTCATTCCAGCCTGGAACGCCTCTTCGAAGAAATTGATTGCTGCGAAAGCCAGAAAAACAGCGGCAACCAGACCGATACGCTTTCGGTTGCCTTTGATGTCAAGAAAAATGTACCAGATGAAAAGAGAAAGAAAGACTCCCGCCCAGTTGGAACGCACTGACGTGATCAGTATCGCATAGCAGAACAGGGGCAAAAAAAGAAGGAATACATGCCGGATGCGGCTCCGGCTTGCCTGAACCAGAACAAGAAGAGAAAATACCGCAATCTGCATATAATCGGCAAATGATGCCGGTGACTGAAAAAATGAAAAAGGACGGGCGCTGCCATCGATGAAAAGTGAATTGAAAGAAATGGAGGAAAACCAGATGCGCTCCGCTTCCGAATATCCCAGATACAGCTGTTTGAGACCGTACAAAGCGGCAATGACAGCTACAGCAACGGTGATTTTGAAAATATTGGCCACAAACCGTCTGTTCTGGGCAAACACAATTCCTGCGAAAAACATCAGTGCCTGCGGCACATAGAAACGGATCTGCAGAATCCCCTCCCTGGGGCCCAGCTCGTTGTAGAGAAACGATCTGAGAACAACATACACCAGATAAATGGTTATCAGCCGGGTATACTTTCTGACCGGATAATCATATTCTCTGCGTTCTTTAAACACGAAATAGAGCCCACCGATCACCATGGCTGCGGTGACATCCCCCAAGATAATCAGAGGATCGACACTGGGACGCTGATACATCAGATAATACAGTTTTCTGAAATAGGGTACAAAGGGAAGAACTGCAAAAATGAAATAGACACCCACGACGGGATACCTTAAAACAGGATAGAAGAGAAGCCCGGAAAGAAGAATGGTCACTTCCCACTGATCCGGAATGCTTACCAGCATTCGTCCCAGAATCACTCCTCCCAACCCGATCAGCAGGGAATAGAAAAAGGGAAGAATTTTCCTCCACACGGATACATTCAGGGACGGACTAATCATCTGACTCTCTTTTGATCCAACTGATTTCGCATCGGAGACCGGATGCGGAGCTTTGAGACGGAAACGAAACCGAATCAGCCGACAGATACGGGAATCATAACTGCTACAATAGTATACCCTTAGAGAGGCGGTTGAGTCAATAAAAGAGATCCGCAGAAGGACTGGGAGGGTTAGACGCATAAGTTCCGTGGTATGCGATTTGATCTTCCTGTTATGACAGATGAATCCAAGAAAGGATTTACAGAGGCAAGCCGGAGACGGTTTGTTTTCAGAGAAATTGTTAAAAGAAGAACAGACTTCTATTCCGCTTCGTCTGCAGACACACACGGATTGAGGGGCAATCTGGAAGGGGGCTTACATGAGAGCGAGAAAACTTCTCATGGTGACGCTTGTCGTCGTTTGTGTGCTTCAGGCTGAAAAACCGGATACGCTTGTCAACCCGAGGCTCAGCCTCGAGAGTCCATCCGCCGCAGATGACAAGAATAACTCACTGATACTCGACTATGCGGCAGGAAGTGGTATTCTGGGGTTCGAGTTTGTGGGAATCCCCGTACTCAGCAGGTATCTGAACTGGAAAAGGCCGGTTAAATGGGAAAATCCCCTGAAATTCATAAACGAACTGGAGCCCTATCTTCAGGATGAAACCTGGCATTTTGCCGGTGCCCATATGACCACTGAATTCAATTACCATGTGCTTTCACACTATTTCGGCCGGGAAGATCCGCTGGTGGCCGCAGGTGTGCTCAGTCTGGCATTCTGGACGGGGATGGAATGTCTGGACGGACTGGCCGGGTCGGGATTTTCCCTGAGAGACCAGGCTGCCAATTCACTGGGTGCGGCGTTCGGAATGCTCAAACTGCGCTATCCCGATATTCCGGTCCACTTCCGTCTGGGAGTTGAGAACTGGGGACGCTTTCTGATGTTCGCCCGTTCGGGCTTCAACAGAAACAAAACCGGTACAGACTTCTACAGCATATTCAAAACCGAACTGATATATGTTTTCGAAAACGATCTGTATGCGGGAATAGCTCTGTCTAAAGGCAGAGGAAAGAAAAACCATACCAACCGCTTCGGTATCTCGGCAGGTTATGATCTTCTGAACGATATCGGCGAAAACAAGGATTCGCACCTCTGTCAGTTCATCGACTTTCTCCGCAGACACCTGGTTCTCTCCATAGGAGTAACCTACTGGCCCGATCAACTCGAATTCGAGTATTGAAATTGTAATCCGGAGGAGAGTCACAGAACTCCTTCCTCCGTAATCTCCTTTCATTCACCCCCCCCACCGAAGCATCAAGGGATCGATCAAGTCGGTGAATGACTATAATGAAAACCTCAAACAGTCAGTTCTGCGCGGTCTTGCCCAAAAAGCCGGATTCAAGTGGTGAAGGAATCCCAGGATATATCGGTTTTCGCCACGTTTTCCTTTTATCTCAGGATATAGCTCAAACCTTCTATCACATGTATTATTTTGATTCCAGTTCAACCTTGTCCGACATAGGATGTGCTGATGTATGAATCCTGGATAGCCCTCAACAGTATTTCCGGTCTTGGTCCGGTCCGCATCGGACAACTGCTTGAACACTTCGGTTCGCCCGAGGAAGTGTTCCGTACATCTCCGGATCTGCTTCGGAAACAAGGGCTTATACCCGAATCTTGCCTCCAGCGGCTGAAGGATGATTCCCTTTTTCCCAACGCCTGCAAACAGCTTGAAAAGTGTCGAAAATCAGGGGTACAGATTCTGACTCTGGATCACGATCAGTACCCGATGTACCTGAAAGAAATCTTTGCCCCGCCTCCGGTACTCTACGTGAAAGGTGATCTTTCGGTATTCAAAAAACATGCGTTCGCGGTGGTGGGAACCCGCTCTCCGACTTCATACGGAAAACAGGTTGCCCGCAAGCTGGCAGGTGATATTTCAACAGAATTGGTCATTGTAAGCGGATTGGCCAAAGGAATCGATACAGCAGCCCACGAAAGCTGTCTTGAAAAAAGAGGAAAAACCGTTGCAGTTCTGGGATGCGGCATAGATCGTATCTACCCCAGGGACAATGAAGAACTGGCTGAACGGATCTGCTCCAACGGGACACTTGTTTCTGAATTCCCCCTCGGCGCGGCTCCGGAGGCCTTCAATTTTCCGCGCCGCAACAGGATCATAAGCGGCCTTTCGTCCGGAGTACTGGTAGTGGAGGCAGGAGCAAAAAGCGGTGCGCTCATAACGGCTCATTACGCACTTCAGCAGGGAAGAGAGGTGTTTGCAGTTCCCGGCCCGATCAATTCCCCCATGAGCATCGGAACGTTCAATCTGCTCAAACAGGGAGCAGTGCCAGTCAGTTCTGCCCAGGACATAATGGAGAATATTTCGGGTATCTCAGCCAAACCATTACTGGAACCGCTCAACGAAACAGACTCTTTCACACCCGAAACCGATCCCGCAGCAGTCCTGAGCAGCGAGGAGCAGCAGATTCTGAATACACTTTCCGAAGAACCGATTCGTATTGATGAATTGAGTGAAAGAAGCGGTGTTGCTGTTTCCGAACTGTTCACGCTTCTTTTGAATCTGGAACTCAAAGGTTTTGTAGATCAGATCTGCGGTCAGCAATTCAGGCGTGTTTTATGAAAATGAAGAATATCATCGCCATTGGTATTTCTGTCATTTTGGGAGTCCCTCTGCTTGTAATCATAATCGGGGGCAATCAGGGGCTTTTAGATCTCTTCCACAGCCGTCAGGAATTGAAAGAAAGCACTCAAAAAATTGAACAGTCCCGCAAAGTCCGGGATTCACTCATGCAGGAAAAACAAAAGCTATTGAAAGATACCGCCTATCTGGAAAAAATCGCCAGAGAGAAACTGGGAATGGCAAAAGATAACGAAAAAGTCTACAAATTTGTGGAGGAGAAAGAATAGATGCCCTTCAAAAATGCTTTAAAGAATATATTCAAGCAGCTGCGAACGAATATTATTGCCGGTATTCTGCTGATTTTCCCCCTTTTCATATCCATTTTCATCATAGTCAAAGTGTTCGGCTGGGTTGATTCCGCACTGCCGGGTGTTTTCGGGGTTGAATGGACTACCGGATTCGGTGCATTTATCATTCTGCTGATCTCCTATTTCACCGGTCTTTCGGCCAAGAATTTTTTCGGAAAAAAAATAATCGCCACCGGCAACGCCGTTATCGCAAATATCCCTGTTCTAAACAAAATCTACCTCAGCGCACAACAGATAGTGGATACCATCGGTCTGCAGAACAAAAAACTCTTCGAACGGGTGGTGCTTATAGAATACCCCAAGGAAAACTGCTACTCGGTGGGTTTTGTCACCTGCGATAAAAACCCCGATTTCTCCAAACGAATCGGCCAGGACCTCACGGCCGTTTTCATTCCCACAACCCCGAATCCCACGTCCGGTTTTCTGCTCTATTATCCGGAAAGCGAAATCACCGACCTCAACATTCCTGTAGAGCTGGGGATCAAACGGGTGATGTCCGCGGGAATGCTCAGTGATGAACAACTTGCCCAAAAAGGAGCCGCAGTGCCCAAGGGCGAAGGCTGGAACTGGACAAAAATCTTCAAACGCAGCGAAATGGAAACCATGTTCGATCCCCGCGACTGAACATATGAGTGTGGAGAAAACCGAAGCGATAATCCTGGCAGTGCTTCCCTACAGGGAGACCAGCTGTATTCTTCGTCTGTTTACAGAAACACACGGACTGATCCAGGGAGTTGCCAAAGGAGTCAGAAAAGATACCAGATCCGCCCCCGTAGACAGAGGCATCCTGGTTGATGTTCTGGTGTATCACAAACCCAACCGGGATCTTCACACTCTGGGAAAACTGCAGCCGGTGGATTTTTTCCCCGGTATCCGGGAATGCCTGAACAGATCGGCCATACGTGATACCGCTCTCGAACTTTTTCTGAAATCAGTTACCCAGACCGGCCACGGCCACGAACTCTACCGGCTCTTGCTGTCCTTTCTCAAAAACCTCCAGAACACCGGAAAAAATCTCATATTCCCCCTTCTGTGGCATTTTTTCCACGAATACAGCTCTCTTGCCGGATTCAGGATTCAGAAGAACAGATGCCCCGGCTGCGCAAAAGATACTCAACAAACGGGTGGTGTACTGCAGATTGCCCGGGGAGCACTCATATGCCCTGATTGCGCCCGGTCAGGCAACAGCCGGGCATTCCTGAATCCCGAACAGATACGACTTCTTGACCAAGTAGAAACTGATCACAGGGGATGCAATGATATGAAAGAATGCCTCAGGGTCACCGGGCTGCTTTTGTCATACTGCCGCTACCATCTGGACATCCGCAGCCCTTTGAATTCCCTGAATTTCATGGAAACCATGCTTGATATGTAAATCAGCCCCTTTCAGCTCTCTTCTCCACACTCATGGCATGATGCACGAAAGATTCGGCTCTGGCCAGCCTGGGTGCATGCTCTGCTGCATTCTGAATACCTCTGCGGGACACTTGAGCAACAGAAATGCGTTTCTGAAAGCTTTCAACCCCCAAAGGTGATGCAAAACGGGCCGCACCGCCGGTGGGAAGCACATGATTGGTTCCTATGAAATAATCACCCAAAGCCACGGGTGTCTGCATTCCAAGGAAAACTGCCGAAGCGTTGCTGACCAGTTTCAGATCCTTTTCAGCAGTGGAAGTCATGATCTGAAGATGTTCCGGGGCGATACTGTCGGACAAAAGCATACTTTCCTTGCGGGAAGAAGTGACAAATACCGAAATGGCATGGGAGGGAAGCTTTTCAAGTGTCTTCCTGACCGGAGAATCCTCAATCTCCGATTCCGTTGCCTTTACAATTCGTTGCGCCACTTTCATATTCTCCACAATGCACACTGCCGTTTCATCTCCCGTACCATGCTCGGCCTGAGCAAGAAGATCGCTGGCGACAAGAACAGGATCCGCGGAGGAATCGGCAACAATAACCACTTCACTGGGACCTGCTACGGAATCGATATCCACATTTCCATACACCAGACGTTTTGCAGTTGCCACATAAGCGTTACCGGGGCCCACAATCTTATCCACCGGCGCGATGGTCTTTGTGCCGTATGCCAATGCAGCGATCGCCTGGGCACCTCCCACTCTATATACCTCATCAACTTTCAGATAGTGAAGAGCATAGGCAATAGCAGGATCCAGCTCCTCTCTGGGAGGAGTAACCGCCACAATCTCTTTTACCTTTGCAAGCTTTGCAGGAATGACATCCATAAGAACTGTCGAGGGATACACGGTATAGCCCCCGGGAATATACACCCCGACCCTGTTAAGCGGCTTTATGATCTGCTGAAGCAATCCTTCGGAGGATCTGTAGTTGAAGTTACGCAGACCCTGTTTTTTATGGAAAGCTTCGATTCTTTTCGCCGCCTCCCGTATGGACCTTTTAAGCTCGGCAGGAGCCTTCTTTCCGGTTTCCCTCAATGTTGCCGGATCTATTTTCACCTTTGCAGGTGTCAAACTGACTTTGTCAAAACGGGCAGTATACTCAAAGAGTGCTTTATCCCCCTTCAGCCGAATATCCTCCAGTACGGATGATACCGTTCTTGTGATCTCTTCATTCCGTTTCTCCCGACCGGCTTTGATGCGTTTCAATATCCTTTTACCGGCAGAACTGTTTATATCCACAACGGGAATAGTACTCTGGCGGGGCATGCGATTCTCCTTTTCTGTACAGACAGACTCATTTTCATTTATCGATTAAAAGAATTCATTTTTCTGTAAAGATTCTTTTTCTTCTTCGGAAAACGGCAGGTCAGTAAACATCGATGAACACTTCTCCGGTCAACCCCGAAGGCCTTCCGTTCATCCGCAGCACATTATCCACCGTGTTCACCACCTCTATCGACAGATCATTCCGTTTTGCACTGCAGAAAGGTGTGATATCAATCTCCATGGGATGCCACTGAAAAGACCCCAGTGCGTTACCGTTGATTTTTACAAATACAGCTCCGGACACCTGGGAGAAACGCAGAATCAGTTTCTTGTATTCACTCGGGATTTCAAAAGACTGACTGTACACGGCGCGCCCGGAAAGGTAAGGATACCCGTATTTGGTCCATGAATCATGACCTACCACTCCGGACGGTTTATCCAGACACCAGCCGTTCGGGCCTTTTGAAATTGAAAATGTACCCATAACCAAAGGAGGATACAGCAGAGGCTGAGGATCGGTAATGCTTCCTGTCGTACGGATGGAAATACGATTCAGGCCCTTGACGGTTTTCCGACGGATATCATAGTAGGAAACCTTCTCTCCGAAAAGCTTCTGAAGTGTCTGATCGTCAATTTTACTTTCAGTAATCTTTTCACTCTTCTCTTCAGAAAACGGTGCACATTCCTGTTCCAGAGTTCCATCACTGTAGAAATCGGTTCTGACTCTTGAACCGTTGACAGTGACTTCCCGGTCAGGCGAAGGATCACCGGATGCAGGGTGCCCGAAACCGCTCAGCAGAAACATGCAGTGATCCGGGATGCTTCTTACATCAAAGGTGGTCTCGTAGAAATGAGAGAAATGCCCCGATTCCCTGCTCAGTCCGATTCTGATATTCCAGTTGGCCAAAGGAAGCACATTCATGCTCCGGGGTTCAAAACTCCACTGATCCTTGAATACGATTCTGTAATTGCGTTGAGGAAGGGTGAAGGTATTGAGCACATGACGAGCCGGACGGTCTGCGTTTGATACCTCGGCGATTTTTACCGATGAAGAAGCGATCATGACTGTCTGAAGAGGAGAGAAGCAAAACTTCAGCTTGGCAGTATTTTCCTTCTGTTCCACATTCTCAATCTCATGAACTTCTCCGTTCGCACAGTCAATCACGGCAAAATAATTATCATAAGGCAATTCAATGGACACTGCCTGTTCTGTCGAATCCGAAATATTCTGAAACAGATAAAGCTTGTAGCCCTCTCCATAAGCAATGGATGCTGCGACATCCGCAGGAATCCCGCTCTCCTTTAAGACCGAGACCTCCTTATTAACCACGGAAAGTGCCTGTTCCAGTTCGGATGCGGATGAAATGTGCACATTCTCTTTTTTCCCCGAAACCAGCTTCTGAACTCTTGCAGTCACAGCATTACTGGCACCATCCTCATATGTTCCCTGAATCGGTTCATCAATGAACACCACCGTTGTTCCTTTGGAAATCATCTTTTCCAGAAACACCAGCATGCTTCGGGATACAAACGGCGCAAACGGAACAACAAGAGCCTGATAACTACCTTTGCGGATACGATCGCTGGTGCCGAATTCCCCGTTCTGCCGTAAAGTGCAGCTCAACAGAAGCTCCTCGGTGACCATATCGTAGCCCAAATCCAGCCGCGCCAGAGTTTCAAGCGTTTTCTGAAGCTGAGTCTGGCCCATGCTTACCGCATCCGATTCACCGGGCAGATACTGCGCCATTATGAAAGCAGCCGGAGACAGAACTGCAACCTCCCGAACAGAGTGAAGCTCGTTTATCAACTGCTGAGTACGGGAACTGTAATCACAAAGTGATTTCATATGCTCCCATTCAGGCGAATACCATGCAGGATTGCAGGGGGTCTTGTAATAACTGCGCTGATCGATGTTAAAGAAGAATCCATCGATAATAATCCGGGAATTGCCGGACATGAGACTCAAATCCATTTCCCGTTTGAAACTCTGAATCGTGTTCCCCAAACCTATACGGTTACGACCGATTACCGTAACAGTTTCCCTCCGGTGTTCATTTGTATTGATATCCGATACAGTTCTGAGCAGGGCATAACTGTCCAATGTCCCGTCCACATTCTGCAGTCCGAAACTGCTCACCGAATCACCGGGAACAAAACCATCCACCAGAGAGTCCTCAGGGCGGTACATTCCGCGCTCTCCCCACAGCACCCATTGGGAAAGCCGGTGTTTTTTCGCCCACCCGTCCAGAACCGACGCGAATCGCTCACACATGAAATTGAACATGAAAGAGTATATCTGAACTCTGGTTTTGCCCGGCAGGGGATCAGTTTCAAAAAAGAGAGCAGGAAGCAGCTTCACAAGATCTTTTTTGTATTTCGCTCTGTATTTGACAACAAGGTCGTCATCCCAGGGAATCCCTCCGGCTCCCGGCCTCAAATTGGGCATTTCGGTGATAAACCCCTCGAATGTGTTGGGAATGTATTTGGAGAATTTGTTTTTCAGAACCTCCAGCGTATTCTGTATGTACGCCTGGGCAATTTTCTGATTCATCACATTGGGGATATATCCTCCCGAAAAATCCCGCACCTGTTCTTTTTTAAACAGAAGAAGCTTCCAATCGGATCCAGGAGCATTCCAGTGCAGCACGGATTTGGATGAAGGAACCGTTACCTGTTTGGTTTCCTTCATCGATACGGTTTTACCTTTGAATTTCACAGCCTGAGCGATATATTCTTCGTGGGGCTCAAGAACGGCTTCGCACTCCCCCTTTTCCCCCGGACTGATCTGCTGATCCAATACAAGATAATCTGCTCTGAAATTCCTTTTCTGATTCAGAATCGGCTCCAGAGCCCCACTCCAGGAAAGAGAAAGATCATCCGCCAGACGGACTCCGACCCCGTTCTGCTGAGCAACCTCAAGCACATAACCGAAATGTTCCAGAAACTCTTCAGAAAGATACGCCGGTGTCATGTTCCGGCCGGGCCTGATCGCAATACCTCCGAATCCTTTTGAAATCAGAGCATTAAGCTGTTTTTCCAGTTCTATTCTCGAGATCTGAAGGTTCCATATCCATAATGCCCAGGGTTGGGATTCACGACTCGGGTTGGAGAGGATGTTTTTAAAGTTTTTCAAACCTGTCTCCTGATGTGTGAGGTTGAGAGAGGGGTGTGAAAGCTCTCTGTGATGTACGGTTCAGTATTTTAATTTAAATCCGGTGATTACTTCCGTCAAGGTGCCTTCACCCCTCGACAACATGATGATACATCATAAATGGCCGTTATTCAGTCTCTTGCAGCAATTTCAAAGATCAGCATTTTTAACCAGTTTTAACGCAAACAAGAACAGAAAACACTCTGTCCGGTTGTTTTGCACTTTCACCTCCGGGGCGGTGCAGGTATTTGACCTGTTTTACACCAAACCTTTACCTATTTTTCATTGAACAGCAGATACACCCCAACCGGAGGGAACGTATGAAAAAAGCACTGAAAGACATGTCGAATGAGGAACTGTGGCAGCTTTTCCCCATTATCATCGAAAAACACAACCCGGATTGGAAACGGAAGTATCGTGAGGAAAAGAGGCTTATCACAGAGGCAATCGGAGCAGACAACATACGCAGAATCAGTCACATAGGAAGCACATCCGTTCCCGGTTTGGTAGCCAAACCCACAATAGACATCCTGGTTGAAATCGGAGAATCAGCCGACACAGACGCCTTTGAATCCCACATGTGCTCAACAGGCTATCTGCACAGCCCTCAACCGGAAAACACCGCCCCCCATATTATGTTTCTAAAGGGATACACGCCAGAGGGATTCAGAGGTCAGGTTTTTCACGTTCACCCCAGATTTCCCGGCGACTGGGACGAGCTCTACTTCAGGGATTACCTGATCAGCCATCCCGAAACAGCCGAAGAATACGGTGAACTGAAACTCCAGCTGAGAGAAAAATTCGAACACGACAGAGATTCCTACACTCATGCCAAAACAGGCTTTATCAAAGAGGTGACCGAGAAAGCCAGAGAGCTGATGGCAGGAAGGTACCAGCCGCACTGATCCCTGATCATCCCCGAGCTTTTGTTTCCGGTGACGGCTTTGCGACAACACACACAAGTTGTTCACTTTCTGCAGTGTACGGTTCTTCATTGAATCCTCCGTAGGAATAAAGTACATACAATCCCGCATTCATTATGGAGCTGAGCACATCTGTAAGCCCGTAGGGATACTGTTTATGCAGTTCTTCTGAACCATCGGGAAAACGGAAACGGGTCAACGCGGTTCTGGCTTTCTGGCTGTAGGAACGCTCCTCGATAAAGGGACCGGATCCCGAAGTATGTTTCACCGACCCGTGATGGTTCTTTCTGAGCTGATGCTCGGTATAGGAGTCGAAAAGAAACACTCCGCCCATGTTCAGAGCCATGGACACAGAAAAGAACAGATCATCCAGCAGACTTTTTTCCTGATAATTCAGAGTATGGAAAGTGCAGGTGACAAGATCATACTTCTGATCAGTGGAAAAACGGCACAAGTTCTGAACCCTGAACGGACTGCCCTGGACATCTCTCTTTTTCGCGATTTCGATCATTTCCGGTGATACATCTATCCCCTCGGCCCGATGTCCCCGGGAGCAGAGATGCTCCACCAGCGCACCCGTGCCACATCCCAAATCGAGAATCCTGGAAACCGGAGGACACCGGGATTCCAGTAACCGGCACAGGACCGGAATATGAAGCTTGTGCCAATCACCCCATTTTTCATCATAAAACCTGCTGAGATTGCGATATATGTCTGTTTTCTTCATACCACCTCGTGTTTCCCTGAATTCCTTTTTCTCCCGCAATATCTTAATCATTCAATTCCCTTGCCAAGATTGGGAATTGCCAACAAACGCAACTCTCATTTATTTTGATCCTATAACTATGGAAGATGTTTGAAATTCCCGCAGAGCCGGTGTTATAATTGAGATAAAAAGGATTGGCACTTATGATCGGAAAAGCTCTTGTTTTCGCACTGATTGCTGTGTGTCTGAGCGGATGTGCATCATATAAGGAATATTCGCTGCGGCTTGAAAGTGCCGATGTGGAAGAAAGAAGGGCCGCCGCCGAGGAGCTCAGAAGCATCAGCAAGCGCGATGAAAAACTGGTACCCGTTCTTCTGAAAGCCTGTGGGGACCCCGATGAACAGGTCCGGATCTATGCACTTCACGCCCTCGGAAAACAGGATCCGTCCTACCCCGGAGTTCCCAGAACGATTCTCTATGCCATGAAAGACACCTCGCTTGAAATCAGAAGAGCCGGAGTTTCGGCTCTGGCCACATGCAACCCCTTTCCAAACATCTGCCTGCCTGAACTGGTGAAAATGCTTACCGACGAGGATGACATGATCCGCCGGTTCGCCGAAACTTCTTTCCTGAACCTGGGGAAACTGGGGATTTCACCTCTGGTGAGACACCTTGATTCGGAGGATGCCGACACCCGTCTGGCCATTGTCATGCTTCTGGGGAAAATCGGACCGGAAGCAAAAAGAGCACTGGGTCACCTGGTCCGGCTTTCCAGAGAGGATGAGGATCTGCGGGTGAGGGAAGCTGCGGATCGTTCCGTGGAATTCATCAGATAATCAATCAGACTCTGCGGTATTGCTCAAAGTATTTCGGGCAAACTCTTCTCTGCTGCCGCCTTAGACGTTGCGGTCCACATACGCGGATATCCCCTCGATTCTTCCTCTGTTGAAATACTCCGGGAGATACAGAATTATTCTGGTCTTTTCTTCATTCACTCCCCCTTTGCTGCTGAAAACACTCTCCGAGCACAGCTCAGCGAAAAGAAGCGTTTAACCGCCAATGGCACCCGCTTTGCACACTGGAACCCTTAGGAAGTTATGACAATAGCTGTTTTGGATCTGGAGCGGTCGGGATGAACACGGGGAGAAACTGCAGATGTCCCCGCGGGAGAGAGTTGGAGGCGATTATGAGACCGTTATTGACCATTGTATCATTCTTTGCAGTTGTGAATTCGGCCGCGGCACGGCCCCGGCCCGATGTGGATGTCCCTTTTGTTCCCACTCCCCTCGAAGTGGTGAACCGTATGCTTGACATGGCGGATGTAGGTGAGGGGGATCTGCTTTTCGAGCTTAGCTGCGGAGACGGAAGGATCACCATTTCCGCGGCGGGAAGAGGAGCCAGAGCCATAGGAATCGATAAAAACTCCCAGCGCATAAAGGAATGCAGGCAGAATGCACAGATGGCGGGGGTTTCCAAAAACACCAAATTCTATCAGTCAGACCTTTTCGGCGTTCCGCTTGCCCAGGCCACGGTCATAGCCATCTACCTCATGCCGGATGTGAATATTCAGCTTCGCCCCAAACTGTTCAACGAACTCAAGCCGGGCAGCAGAGTCGTTTCCCACGATTTCCACATGGGAGAGTGGGAGCCGGATTCGGTAGTGCAGGTAAGAAACAGCACTGTTTACATGTGGGTTATGCCCGCCAATTTTTCAGGATCCTGGTCCTGGTATCATGTAGATGATCCGCAAACACGCTTTTCTCTGAATATCAGTCAGCATTTTCAGCAGCTTGCAGGAGAAATCACTTCAGATACAAACCCTGCCTGCGTAGAAAAGATGACCGTATCAGGTGACGAAATCAAGATTGTACTGAAAGATGAGGAACAGAAAAGAATTCACCTTGCGGGTATTATCACAGATGACCGCATCGAGGGTACCATCACTCTTTTCAACGGTTCAAAGCTCAAATGGCACGCGGTAAGGGAAAATGGCACGAAAAAACCGCTGTTTTTCCCTGAAGACGGGATTTGAGTTACGTATCGGCCGGGATTAAGAGGGCATTTTCCAGAGAAGATCACCCGGGGGGAAATCTGGATGTCACATCCTGCAGATCATAGCTTTTGATCAATTCCGCTCTTTTCAGAAATCTGGCGAAGATTTTCCTGGCATCATCGAGCACCAGCATCTGACTCTGCATAACGTGAATAGGCCCTACTCTGCAGTTTATGTACGCAGTGCGTTCATTTCTCGGATTAGTGCCCAGAACATAATGCCTGAACCCCCCCTTTTCACATAGTCGCGCCTCCACAGTGAGTCTGAGACGGGCCCCGGCAGCCTGGACATAGCTTCCCGTAGAAACCTCTGCAAGTGAAAAAAAGCACCGATCCGTAGGATGGAGTGTATCCAGAAGAGAGAGCATTTCCGCCATATCTGGGTTGTCCACCGGTTTCATGTTGTCACCCTCGAAACGGAATTTCATACTTTCTCCATATTGAAGCCAGCTGCGGCTCAACCTATGCTGACCTGCATCGAGGCTGACATGGTTGAGCTGCCGATAGCTGTTTTACAATCGTATTTCTTCGCCCACCTGGATGGTTTCGCTGCGATGAATTTGAAAATGCCGATTGCTTTTATTAATTATCCACCTTTTTCACATCTACTGTTTCTTTTTTATTCTGGGCGATGATCGGAGCACTCACGGTTTTTTCCTCCGGTGTTTGCTCATCATCACTCTTTGACCGCTGTTTACGCAGAACACCGGTGAGGCCCTCGAGGCTTCCTCCGTCAATGCCGGCTTCCTTGAGAATTCCGTCGACAACCGGCGCCAGGCCGCGATACTTGAGCAGTCCATCAATCAGCTGATCGCCCAGATGTGCTCCGCCACCGTTATTGTTCACCGTACCGTTTCCTTTTCCGCCACCCAGAATTTCACTTAAACCCCCGACATTGATAATTTTCATTCCATCAATTGACTCCATGGGACGAACGCTTGCTTCGACTATCGATGATGCATTGCGGATAGTTTCCATCTGAACACGCATGCGTATAATATCCGCGGAAAGACGGTTCTCGGCCTCATTGAGTTTCTCCTTACCTTCCGCCTCGACCCGATACCGTTCCTCATCGGCAAGGGCCTTGATTTTGACAGCTTCGGCTTCAGCCAATGCTTCCGTTTTCACCGCCTCGGCCTCATCCATAGCAGCTGTTTTCTTTGCTTCGGCCGCGACCTTGATCCCCACCGCTTCCTGCTCGGCTCCCTCGGTTGCCTTGAGTACCGCAACCTGCCGGTTACGGTCGGCGATTTCCGTTTCCCGCGCGGTAATCACCTTCTCCTCCGCCGATACCGCCAGTGCCTCCGACTCTCTGGCCTCCTTGGCCGCCCGTGAGCGCTCCTTGGATTTCTCGGCGATGACGATGTCGCGATCCTGGTTGGCAATCTCGATAGCCCGCTCCCGTTCGATGTCACGTGAGGTAACCGCCTCCTCGTTGTGAATCCTCTCCTCCTGTATCTGACGTTCGGCGCGGATTGTGGCAGTCTGCACCTGGCGCTGTGCCTCGATTTCAGCCTCAGAAGCCAGCCGGTCATTTTCGGATTTCTCCCGGGCAATGGATGAGGCCTCCTGTGCGGCCTGGTTGGAAACCTCTCTTTGCTGCGTAGCGCGGGCAAAGTCTTCCTGCTTCTGAAGCTCCAGACGCTCCTTTTCAGCTTCCAGATTTTTACGTCTCACCTCCACCGATGTATTCTGTTCGACATCGTTGCGTTCTTTACGCTTGCTCTCGATCGTCTCGGTCAACTTTGTCAGACCCTGCGCATCAAAGGCATTGTGGGGATTGAAAAACTGCTTTTCGGTCTGATCCAGAGCGGTCAGCGAGACAGTCTCGAGCTCCAGTCCGTTTTTCTCCAGATCAGAGGTCACCGCGTTTTGCACTTTCTGAACGAAATCTGTTCTCTTCTCGTGAAGCTCCTCCATGGCCATTTCAGCGGCCACCGCACGAAGAGCATCCACAAATTTTCCTTCCATCAGATCCCTCAACTTCTCCGGGGACATGGTGCGCTGACCGAGTGTCTGTGCGGCAAAGGCAATCGCATCGGAATCCGGCTTGACCCGCAGGTAAAATTCCGCGGTCACATCCACCCGCATCCGGTCTTTTGTAATAAGCGCCTGTTCGTTTCTGCGGCACACCACCAACCGGAGCGTATTCATATTGACCCGAATGATTTCATGAAGCACCGGAAGCACCAGCGCACCACCGTTCATGATCACCTTCTGCCCGCCAAAACCGGTACGTACAAAGGAAATTTCCTTCGATGCCCGCCGGTACATCTTCGCCAAAATCGTACCGATTACAATCAGGGCAATGAGAAGTATTGCTGAAACCACAATAATAATAAAAAGGTTAGGAGTCATCATGTGGCCTTCCTTTCAATAAAGAGTGGATTTAATCTGTTAATTTATTGTTGGGATTGCTTATCGCCTTAAAAACACTGCCGACTTTTTTCACAAGCAAGACCTCCGAGGATCGTTCAAAGACATTTCCATCATCGGGCTCAACCATAACATAATGCACCTGTCCGTATTTATCTTTCAACTTCGCCTGAGCGGGCAGACCCTTTCGAGCCGTTCCCAGAGTGATCGTGGCGATTTTTCCGATAAAGCTGCTGGTCGAAACAGCGCTGGTCTCGTCCCTGATCACACATTTTGCCAACAGAAGCGAACTACCCCGCACAATCGGCAGCGTAACCAAAAAGGCAGGCCAGACGGCGATATACCATGGAAGAAAAGTGCTCGTCAGCTGCCTGACAATCATCTGGAGAATAAAGCCGGACAGGGAAAAACTGGTAAGGAACACTATCAGTACAACCAGTATGGGAACTTCCCGAATCTTCACCCACCCGATCAACCGCGAAAGCAAAGATGGTGTTTTCAACTCTTCACCGCTGTCGATCTGAACTTCCGGATCAATGTATACATCGGGCAGATCGACATTTGGTGCGGAGATCTCGGGTAGCAGATTCTCCAGGATCTGAGAAAATCCAAATCCGATCACAGCCGAAACACCCTCCAGAATCCCGATACCGATCATCATCGTAAGCGCAATCGAGAAGGGAAGGTTTTCGGTGGAAAGGAAAAGCTCGATCATGATGCCGCTCTCCCGTGTTGGGTTCTGATCTGTGAAAGCCGCTCTCTGATACGGTTTTTGCGGCTAAGCTCTTCAAGCTCCGCCAGTTTGCAAGCGCCGGTTCCATCGAATAGTGCAGCATGCGAGCGACTCATCATCCGTTCAAACACAGCCTCCGCACGCGACACCTTCGCATCGATAGCGGCGGGAGATTCTTTCCCCGTTCCGATGCTGATCTTATCGGCAATTTCCCGTGAGGTGCGCCACTCACGTAGCTCATCGCGCATCTGGCGCTTTTTCGCCTGAAGAGCCGCGATATAGCTTTCCAGCTCGGCAATGTGCTCCTGGGCCTCCGTGATTGATTTTTTCATGATGGGAATCTGAGTTTCTATATCAAGCTGACGCTGCACTGCGGCTTCAGCAAGATCTTCCCGCTTTTCATCCAAAGCTATCCGGATTTGGGTTAAAAGCTCATCATGGGTATGTTGCGCTTCATCGAGACGTCTGGTGCTAAGGTGCCTCTCGGCTTCGCTCTTGCCAAGCTCTCCGCGTACATCTGCTATCGCGCTGTCGATCTCGTGAATAGCCTCTTCCATAACGATTTCAGGCTGTGCACTCTCAAGAACTTCCACTACTTTGCGTGCGCTGCCCGTGATGATTCGTCCAACTCGTGAAGCGACGCCGTCTTTGCTCCTCATACAGAACTCCTTCAGAAAAAAGGTGACATGTACCAAGACAATTCGACAATTATACGAGACTGTAGGAAAGGGAAACGATCGGCTTTGATTTTAATACTGCAGCCGAATCAAGCGATTGGAAACGGATGTGAGATAAAACTGCCTGCTATATTTTTCAATATATATTCTATCGCCGAAAGAAATACAAATTTGTTGTCTCAAGAAATGCCGATGTTTTTTATGCTTCTTCGGCGTATGCCTGCACGGCTCTAGATTTTTTTCCTAAACCAGCTGATATTGGCACACAAACGTTCTGCGGATATGCGAAATTGCCGGTGTGAAAAAGTTGGCAATTTGTATTGAGTTGAACGCAAAATCTCATATTCGCTTTATAGACATTTTAGAAAAATTACGAGACTTCCTCTCTTAACCGATCAACAGTTATTACTCTGTGAGTATTTGAATTGACTGTTACTCTAATGTTTTTATCTGTATTCATAATATAATAGTTCTTACCAACCCTCGAATAATCAAACACAGAAGTTTCCTTTAATATATTTACAATTAGTTCTTCAATCTCTTTTTTGGAATAGTTGGTTCTAAGCTTCTTGTTTATCCGTCCATATACAAGTTCTGTATAACAAATGTTTTCAATTATTTCGTTCTTGTCATTAACCATGCGTCACCTTTAAATCCATTTTTTAACTCTCTACTCGGTTTATGGTCTTTCCGACCGACAGTCATAACTTGCAGCACCGGATCAGCATCCATCTGCCAAGTCAACTGTATATTCCAACCCGCAAATCCGCCCACTGCTCCCGACTTTTTTCGGATAGCTCCTGGCCTATTGACATCAATGGCAGCTGCCGCAGCCCTTAGCCGATGATCCGACCAGTAATCTTATACCTTGATATACCTGAGTGATGTGCATGACCATCCCTTCGGACAAACGGCTGTGATTCAATATATAAATTCTTGAGTCACTTCCCTGCAAATAAAGCCGGTCAACAACACCCGAGAGATAATCACCCGGTTTCCCCCCCCCCTTGATTATCCGATCCCTTCTCCGCCGAAAAATGATCACAAAAAGGCTGCCCCCGCCTTTTCTCCTCTCGCCCGATTTCCTTTTTGATTTTCTCTGGCAAATCGTATCTTTTAATATCTGAAAACAGGTACCAACTGCCGGAAAGTCCGCAAATTCCGGCCACACAAGGAGTAACATCATGGCCAGAAAAAGCGCTGCCGCCTCCGCGGCCGACAATCAGAACAAGGGTCGCAATTCCGCAATCGATCAGGCAGTAAGTCAGATAGAAAAACAGCACGGCAAAGGCTCTATCATGCGCCTGGGGAGTGCGAAACTCCAGGTCGATGTGCCGACCATATCCACAGGATCCATCTCACTGGACACGGCGCTGGGTGTGGGAGGTTTTCCCAAAGGACGTATTGTTGAAATATACGGCCCCGAGTCATCGGGTAAAACCACCCTGGCACTTCATGCCATCGCCAATGCCCAGCGAAAAGGCGGAATCGCCGTACTCATCGATGCCGAGTACGCTTTCGATGCAGCCTACGCCAAAGCTCTGGGCGTGGATATCGACAATCTGCTGGTATCCCAGCCGGACACGGGAGAGCAGGCACTGGAAATCGCCGACACCCTGGTGAGAAGCGGCGCAATAGATCTGATAGTGGTGGACAGTGTCGCCGCTCTGGTTCCCGCTGCGGAAATCGAGGGCGAAATGGGTGACAGCCACGTCGGTCTGCAGGCCCGGCTCATGTCTCAGGCCCTGCGCAAACTCACCGGCCTTCTGTCCAAATCCAAAACATGCCTGATCTTCATCAACCAGCTCCGTATGAAAATCGGAGTGATGTTCGGAAATCCCGAAACCACCACCGGCGGAAATGCGCTCAAGTTCTACTCATCGGTCCGTATCGATATCCGCCGTATCGCCGCCATCAAGGATGGAGACAGCGTTACCGGAAACCGCACCAGAGCCAAAGTGGTGAAAAACAAAGTGGCTCCGCCGTTCAGGGAAGCGGAGTTCGACATTATGTATGGAAAAGGGATCTCCGTGGAGGGGGATGTGCTCGATATGGCTGTAAACCAGGGAATCGTGGACAAAAGCGGGGTCTGGTTTTCCTACGAGGGAGAACGGCTCGGTCAGGGCAAGGAAAAAGCCCGCGAATTCCTCAAAGAGAACAAGGATATCCTCCAGGCCATCGAAACCAAAGTCAGAGAGAAGGTTTCCAAGAAACCCGCCTTCGAGGTCGAAGAGGAAGCCGAGGAGAAGGAATCCGAGCTGGTCTGAAGAAACAGCACGAGCGGAGGATAAGCCATGCCATCCAGTTGAGCAACCCTCCGCTCACCCTGAGTGTAGGTCCGCCGCAGTCGAAGCTTCTCCTGAGAAACCGAAGGGGGTTGGGCTCCGGCACGGCCCCCTAAATCCCCCGAGGGGGACTTCGGAAGCTCGACGGTAAACCGCGCCTAAACGTATGAAAACCATGCAGTAGTACGGATGCTAAGAAGGGTAAGAACTCTTCAAAGCAGTAACATGTCAGATTACAAGTAAAGCGGAATCCTCTGCTCAGTATGAGCGGGTTGGTCCGGGGGAAGCAAAAAAGCTCAGGGTTTTGGCATAAAGTCCCGTTCCGCTCACCCTGCCTGTACTGATCCCGCTAAGCGGGAGAAGTAAGCGGTCCTCGGGAGTCGAAACTCCTAAAAAGAACCCAACTCCCGCCAAACACGACAGCATATGTGCGGACCCGATAACAATCTTGTATTTTATACGAACAATTCAGTATGATACACAGGCGGTATCCACATAATACCGCCTTTTCACTGTCACATTCCAAGGATCAGATTCTCAATCTATGAAATCTTCAAACACTATCCGTGATGAATTCATTCAGTTTTTCTCTCAGCGCGGACACACCGTGGTTCCCAGTGCACCTGTTGTTCCCCAGGATGACCCGACCCTGCTTTTCACCAACGCGGGCATGAACCAGTTCAAATCCATCTTTCTGGGTGACAATCCCAGAAAACTCTCCCGCGCCGTCGATTCCCAGAAATGCATGAGAGTATCCGGCAAGCACAACGATCTGGAGGAAGTGGGAAGAGATCACTACCATCATACCTTTTTTGAGATGCTGGGCAACTGGTCTTTCGGGGACTATTATAAAAAGGAAGCGATCAAATGGGCCTGGGAACTCTTTACCGAAGTCTGGAAACTGCCCAAAGACCGCCTCTTTGCCACAATCCACACAAGTGACGACGAAGCGGAGGAAATCTGGAAAACCGAAACGGATATCCCCCACGACCGGATAATGCGTTTTGGCGACAAGGACAATTTCTGGGAAATGGGCGAAACCGGCCCCTGCGGCCCCTGCTCGGAGATTCATTACGACTGCGGTGATGAAAAAACCAGAAACGAAACCTTCAAAGACCCCGTAAAGGGTGTCAACGGGGAAAACGACCGCTACAGAGAGCTGTGGAACCTGGTATTCATTCAGTATAACAGGGAAAAGGACGGTTCACTCAACCCGCTTCCGTTCAAGCATGTGGATACCGGTATGGGATTCGAACGGATCGTATCCGTGATCCAGGGAGTGGAATCAAACTACGATACAGATGTGTTCCAGCCCATCATTCAGGAACTGGCCAGAATGAGCGGAGTCGAGTACGACAAAGGCGAGGCCGGTACTCCTTTCAGAGTGATTGCCGACCATATCCGCTCTCTTGTATTCGCAATCACAGACGGAGCGTTCCCTTCAAACGAGGGCAGAGGCTACGTGCTCAGACGCCTTCTGAGAAGAGCTTACCGTTTCGGGCGTGAAATCGGTTTCAAAAATCCGTTTCTCTACAAACTGATACCGGTGGTCACAGAACACATGGGCGGCGCCTATCCTGAAATAGCAGAACGCAAAATGTATCTGGAGGAAGTGATCCGTTCAGAAGAGGAACGCTTCGATTCGACTCTTGAACAGGGTCTGGAAAAATTCAACACCATGGTGAATACCACTGTAAAGCAGAAGGGATGCATGCTTTCCGGTTCTGATGTGTTCACACTGTACGACACGTACGGTTTCCCCATGGATCTCACCCGTCTTATGGCATCTGAAAAGGGTTTGACTGTTGATGAAGACGGTTACAGCAGGCTCATGGACAGACAGAAGGAGCGAGCCCGCGAGGCGCGCAAGGGTGATGAGGAGGGGTTGTCTCCTGAAGGCTGGACCGAGCTCAGACCTGTATCGGGAACCGAGTTTATCGGGTATGAACAGGAAAGTTCTGAAGTGAATGTCTGCCGCTACAAAACGGTAAGCGGAGAAAACGGCGCTCCCAACCACCTTCTTATTCTGGATAAAACACCTTTCTATGCCGAATCCGGAGGTCAGATCGGGGACAAGGGCATCCTGCGTACATCAGGGGGCAAAGAGGCCACCGTTGAGGACACCTTCAAATGGAATGAACTGGTCATTCACAGAGTAAGCTCAAACGACGTCCTTACCAGGGAGGATTTCAGCTCTCCGCTTACAGCTCAGATCGACAGCTCCCTCAGGGAGGCCACCCGCAGGAATCATACTGCCACACACCTTCTCCAGGCTGCACTCAGAAGGATTCTCGGTGATCACGTGCAGCAGTCCGGGTCACGTGTGGACCCTGCCGGCCTGCGTTTCGATTTCACCCACTTCAAGGCATTGACTCCAGAGCAAATAGAGGCAGTGGAGGAGATGGTGAACGAATGGATTATGGACACTATGTCTGTCACCACCGATCTGAGAGACACCGCAAGTGCCAAAGCGGAAGGAGCTACAGCGCTTTTCGGAGAAAAATACGGTGACAAGGTGAGAGTGGTGACAATCAGCCCTGTTTCAAAAGAGCTCTGCGGAGGAACCCATGTGACCTCCACAGGACAGATCGGGTTCTTTCACATAATGGGTGAAGAAAGTGTTTCAGCGGGTATACGGAGAATCAGTGCCATTACCGGAATGGAATCGGTCAAATATGTGATCAAAAAGGAGAAGACCACCTCGGGGATTTCCTCTCTGCTTAAAACGGGAGAAGACAAATTTGTCCCCAGAATTCAGGGTCTTCTTGATAACATTAAAGAATTGGAATCAAAGGTAAAGGACCTGTCTGCAGCCAAGGCAGCAGGAGCAGTAAGCGGCCTCTTTGACGAAGCCGCAAAGAGTGAGGGTGCATTTTCCTATACTGTTCGGAACATGGGCGAAATGGACAAGGAATCCTTTGCCCGGATGGGCAATGCCGTCTCCGACGGGATCAAGCAGAAGGAGTTTAGCGACATGGTTATTGTCATCGGTGCCAAAGTGGCCGACAGGGTCATGTTTGCCGCCGGGGCCGGTCAGGATGCAGTTTCCAGGTTCAAAGTTCATTGCGGGGAGCTTGTCAAAGCTGCCGCGAAGATCACCGGTGGCGGCGGCGGTGGAAATCCCGTAAGAGCTCAGGCAGGAGGCAAGGACGCTTCCAAGCTTAACGATGCACTTGAAGAAGTGAAGAACATATTATCTCAGAAAGCAAGCTGATATGAAACGCGGATCTGTTCTCAATTCGATACAATCAATGAAAAATCAGGGCAGGAAAGCCTATTGGGTTCTGCTTGACCCGGACGATTTCTCGATCGAAGAGGCCCGGAGTATTGCCTGTCAGTGTGAAAAAAGCAAAGTGGATGCGCTGCTGGTTGGAGGAAGCCTGCTTCATTCCGACCATTTCGACCAGTTTGTGGAATCTCTCAAGAAGGCAGCTTCCGTTCCGGTGCTTCTTTTTCCGGGAGATTCCACCCAGCTTTCTCCCAAAGCGGATGCGCTACTGTATCTTTCGCTTATTTCCGGACGCAACCCGGTGAATCTCATCGGAGAGCATGTCAAGGCCGCTCCTATAATCCGCAAATACGGTCTGGACGCTTTGGCCACCGGATACATGCTGGTGGAGTCGGGAGCGGTGACAAGCGTGGAGTTCATGAGCAACACCCGGCCGCTTCCGCGCCATAAGCCGGGAATCGCCGCGGCTCACGCTCTGGCAGCACAGTATATGGGAATGCATCTGGTGTACCTGGAGGCCGGAAGCGGAGCAGCCAAAAGCGTTCCTGCGGAAATGATCAAAGCTGTGAGTTCCTATATCGACATCCCCATCATTGTCGGCGGGGGTATCCGGGACAAGGACACCGCCCGGGAAAAGCTTGAGGCCGGAGCAGACATAATTGTCACAGGAAATATGCTTCGGAAAGAAAACGGCGTGGAAAACATGAAAGAAATCGCCGAAATGATAAAACTCTACGGGCAGAAAAAGGATCTCAAAGAGGGAGTGGGCAAGTAGAATTCACCTGCTCCCTTTTCTGAAATCAACGATGAAGTACAATTCTTGATCTGATCACCCTTCCGTTCACTCCCCTGCCGAAATGGTGAAGAGCGTAATACACACCGGGTTTGATTCCACTCAGATCAAGTACCAAATTCTGACTATTGCCGGAATCATGACGGAAAGTGGCGATCGTTTTTCCCTGCAAATCAGTAAGTTTTGTGGATGAAGATAGTGCATCATCCTTGAAGGTGAACATCATTCTGGATCCGTTCTGTAAAACCCGAACAGGCCGGGTCTCATCAAAGGATACGAACTTCTCTTTCACACTGCTTGCGATATACGGTTCATAGCACTCATCACATCCGCCTTCTCCATAGGTAACCAGCCGCCCCTCTTCTGGATAGCGCCACGACTCTCCTTCACTGTCCACAAACAGGAAGTGATACCTGCGGCAAGTCTCAGCCAACGAAAGCTCAAGAGAATACGTCGAAGCTAAAGGAGTATCATACCCGTTGGATATGTTTTCACCGCCATACGCAGAATAATAAGATCTTACTCTGTCCCCGGCGGATTTGGTCTATCGGTCCCAGGGTGAGGAACCCTGGGCTGGTATGAATCGCTC
>JBKGXV010000035.1:0-31575 GCA_046546375.1 Chitinispirillaceae bacterium
AAAATGATCATTTCGTGGCTTCGGCCGGTTCATCTTTGGGAAAGTCGAAATCAACATCTTTGGGAACCCATCCCTTCTTTTTGGCGAATCGAAGAAAAGCCTTCACCACTTCAGGATCGAACTGTTTTTGACTGCCTTCCACAAGACGCTTCAAAGCCTCCTTCTCACCCAGGCTGTCACGATAGGGGCGATTGGAAGTCATAGCCTCGAACGCATCTGCTACGTGAAGGATACGGGCACCTACAGGGATTTCGTCGCCCTTGAGACCCTCCGGATAACCGGCCCCGTCATAGTGTTCATGATGGTAAAGAATGAGTTTGTGAAGATCCTGGAGGAAAGGAACGTCCTTGACGATATTGGCTCCCAGCGCACTGTGGGTTTTCATGATACCGTTGAATTCCTCATATGTCAAAGGGCCGGGCTTGTTGAGGATATAACCGGGTATTCCGATCTTACCGATATCATGAAGAAGCCCCGCATCACGGATTATGCAGACCTGACGCTCCTCAAGGTCCATTTCCCGGGCCAGTTCCTCTGCGATATTCATCACGTTTTCTGAATGACCGTGAGTATATGTGTCTTTAGCATCCACCGCAATGGCCAGTGCCTTGATTGTGCGGATGTAGTTTTCCTTCATATCATTGTAAAGCTTTGAATTGGTAAGTGCTATTCTTGTCTGACTTACCAAACTGGAAAAGAGTGTTACTTTTTCCTGCGTGTTGTTGAGCTCCTTGGAGGCTGCGAACACAATGGCACCGAAATTCATCTCTTCCCAGGATACCGGCATGATGTGTTCGAAATCGAACGGGTAATCCATCTTGGAAGGAATACACTGCTTGAGCTCCAGTTTTTTTCTGTTGACCCTTTTGAGAAGGAGATTGGCAGGTGTCGTCTCGTTGTAATTCTCAACCACCTTTTCACACATCTGCTGAACTTTTGAATCCTCGAAATCACCCCTGGACCAGTAAAGAAACTCATGGTTGCGCTTCTGGACGAAAAGAAAACCGATGAAATCGATGTGAAAATTTCTCTTAACTGTGTCGAAGAGGCACCTTATCACATCGGTTTTATCCACCAGCCCCATAAGTTGTTCGGAATAAGTGCTTATAAGAGAAAGTTCATCGAGCTTCTGATTGATGGAAGTGTACAAATAGGCATTGTTGATAGCAACTCCGGCCTGTGATGCGAGGACATCGATCACGTTGAGATCAACAGCGGAAAAGTGTTCCTTATCCTTGCCTCTGTTGAGATTGACCACCCCGATTACCTCGTGAGCCACTTTAAGGGGTACGGATATGGCCGAACCGATATCTTTTCTATTGAGTTCGATATCTGCATCCGGCACACTGATTTCATCACCGATCAAAATGGGAACACCGCTTTTAAAAACCCATTTGGATATGGTCCACTCTTTCACGTCACTTAACGGAGAGCGTGTTTTCTGATTCTTTATCCCCTTTTCTCTAACAATAACCAGCTCTTCGCTTTCCCGGTCAAAAAGCTGAATCGATCCTGATTCGGCCTGGGCAGTAGTGAGACACTGCTCGAATGTCACATCAAGCAGATCCTCCAGATTGTGAGTGGAAGTGAGTTTGGAGGTGATTTCATGCAGTGAAACCAGCTCCGAAAGCACCACATTCTCCCTCGCCAGACGGTGAGACTTAATGGCCTGATTGATTTTCTGATTCAGCAGTTCAAACTGATAGGGTTTAATAATGTAATCGTAGGCACCATTCTGAATAGCTCGTATAGCGGTATTGATATCGGGATGCCCGGTAGTGATAATTACGGGGATATTTCTGTTTTTCCTTTTTATCTCTTCCAGAAACTGTATGCCGTCCAAATTAGGCATACGCAGATCAGCAATAATCACATGAGGGTGGATATGCTCCAGAAGTTCCAAAGCCTGCACACCATCATAGGCAATGACCGGTTTAAACCCCGTTTTGCTTAGGTAACTGGAAATTGCCGAACACAACAGTTCATCATCATCCGCCACCAGAATTGTATGTTCTTCTCGACTGCTCATGCAAATTCTCTGAAAGAAAAAGTGAGTTGATCAGATCTGGAATTCATTGAGCACCTGAATTCATAAAAATAATAAAAGTAACCGGAAAACAAATTTCCGGTCATATAAACATCAGTATATATTCATTGCCACCGATATGTCACGCTCATTTTGTAAGTTCCTGCAAGATTGTGGCTCAGATAACTGATGTCGAGCCCCGCTCTCTGCTCCAGAAGTCTCAATCCAGCCCCGAAACTGAAATTACCCCTATTTAGCCCAACCCTCAATGCCAAAGTCTTTAAAATCGTATACTCCGCACCATATCTTCCGTTCGCCAGAATCATGGTAGGATTTTCTGTATACTTGATATTTGTAGGCTTCCCCTGTTCATCTCTGTAATGAATATCTTCCTCGACATGATTGATTCCTTCGTTAGAGAGCAGATCAGGGGAGGTGTACACAAGAGTTAACCGCCCGTAAATGTACGGAAATTCTCTTTCAAAAGCCGCACTGAACCGAAGATGACGATAGGCATGTTCAGTGTAGTCCGACTCACCCCAACGAACAAAACTGCTTTTCACATTCTCAAGCAAAAGAGAAAAGGAAAGTGACGGTTCCGGAATGAGAAGCATAGCACCTGCATCCACACCCAGACCATGCCCTGTCTCAAGCTCAAGCCTCCTGCGTCTGGCATTAAGTGCCCCCCCATAGTAGAACACAAACCTTTCAGCCTCGTATCTCCTTCCGTAACCCACCCTTACCCACACATCCGAGGCAGTAAACAAATCGATGTCATCTGTGTTTATACCGCCGGTGTCCACAGATCGTGTATCTTCGATTCCTGGGATCAGAAGATAGGCAACAGACACCCCTATTCCCCCGTTAATGCCTACTTGACCAGTATAGTTCATTATGGAAACGTTGAATATATCATGGAAATAGGATGCATAACTGAGACTCAGCTCGGAAGGAGCCGGGAGTGCAGTAACGGCAGGATTTGAAACAAGGGGTCCGGAAGGATTCATGGCCAGATCCGCCCTGCTCATAGCTGCGGAACGAGGTGAAACGAACACCTCACCGACCATATCGGTATAGGGGCTATAGTTTTCACTGGCCAATACCGAAAAAGAAAACAGCAGGCTCAAAACATAGAATCTCTCTTTTAAAAAACGTTTGTAGATCACGCCTTCCGCCCTCTTGTGAACCGATGCAGTATACCCGAAAAAAATATAACCCGGCTGAAGAATAACCAAAAAGTAGTTACAAAATGAGAAGCAAAACAGATAAGTGCATATTCATTATAAAATCAGCATCGTGTGATCAAACAGATTCATAACATTTTCATGTACAAGAATATTGACTATCATTATACAAGGTTCTATTTTAAAGACATTAAAATAGGGCGCATGGCTCAGTTGGTTAGAGCGCCGCGTTCACATCGCGGAGATCACTGGTTCGAGTCCAGTTGCGCCCAAATTTCTCCCTGCGGGCACAATGCCCGGTCTGACCGGGCCCTTTTCTCAAACCCGTACACCATAATACCGGGCCCGAGCATGAATTTTCAGAATAAAAGCAGTAATCTTCTAAGCATATTTTCAATATTGGTTTTTATTCTCTTTCTTTTTAAACCACAAGCGCAAGAAAACTGCATCTCCTTTGAATCCCCTCTTTCCGGCTCGGTTGTTTATACTCCTCGCTGCACAGTTTCTCTCAAAACCGAATGCGATGATATAGAAAAAGTGGAATTCAAAGCTCGTTATATTCCAGAAAAGTCCGACAGTGCCGTAATGGTTTCACTTGGAGTAGTCTCCAGGCCCCCTTACAAACTTATCTGGAACACATCCAATCTCCCCAACCAGCTCTTCAAAGGTATTGGCCTTCTGGCTGAAGCCACTCTGCCCAACAATGAAACCCAGATTGCCACTCAGCAGGGAGTTTTCCTAGTTCACAACCCGGTCCCACAAAGACAAAAGCCGTTCCATTACAACTACAAATACGATGAAATATTCAAAAGGGAAAACGCCATACATTTCCCCTTCAATGACTCTCAAAAGCAGGGTTATGCCAATCTTTTCTGGAATGAAAAAGAACTGATCGTCCAGGTAATGCTGGATGATTCAAGCTTCTACAGCAACCAACCGGGAAAGATTCTATATGATGAAGGTATAGAGGTTTTGATAGATCCAAACCGCTCCAAGGACCCCTACCCTTCCGATAGCACCCTTTTCATTGTTGTTCCCTTGAAGGGACTTCCTTATGAAATCGACTACAATGCAAAAGTAAACTCTGAAGGAAAATTCAAACTTGTTCCCAAATCCACTACAGTAGATTATGACTTCAGGGTCAAGCTTAGAGAATTCAATGGATTCTCAGTCAGTTTGGCGATCCCCAAAAAAGCATTCGGAAAGAAAATTCCCGACACCCTGGGGTGTAACATCATCCTTCGCACCTTCAACGAAAACGGTCCGGTAAAAAAGCACTCGCTCTCGGGAGGAAACAGATTCGAGATGTACAGTCCTGTTTTCTGGCCTGATTACCATAAAATACCCAAACCGATACTGATGAACAAAGCTGTACAGTGGGGAATTTTCTTTCTGGCAGGTTTGATTCTTACACTGATCGGTTACATGATTATTTTAAGAATGACCACCCCCAAAGGTAGCGAATCCCACTATTCCGAAGAGGAGAAATCTCTTTTTGACAGAGTCAAGTCCATTATTGAACAGGAATTGGTGAGAAAGAATTTGGATGGCTACTATGTCGCCAAAAGAGCGGGGCTTTCTCCTCAGAAACTAAGTTCGCTTATCAAAAAGCATACCGGAATATCTTTCAACAATTATCTGATGTACTGCCGTACTGAAGTGGCTAAAGAACGTTTGCGCTCCTCCCGCTCAAGCGAATCTTCCATAGCTGAACTCTGCGGTTTTTCGAGCTCAACGGAAATGGAAAAGTACTTTCAGAAATTCTACCACACCACTCCCTACAAATTCCGCATGGAACAACAGGTCGCTTAATCCTCGATCTCCACATTCCCTCTAAAACTGATAACAATACCGGCTTAGAAAACAAACCTACTGTATTTAACCAATGAATCAAATTATTCAGCAGGCACTGTCTCATCCTTTTCACTGTTTTCCTGAGGTGAAGCGGCCTGAGTGAGAGCCTTCTGAATTTCCAAATCCAGAAGGTATTTGTCATAGGGCTTTGTGAACCACCTTCTTATGTCAAGCTGTTCAATTTTCTTTTTCTGGGGAAGATAACCGGATACCACTATCACCACCAGATCCTCCCTGATTTCCCGTAATGAGCGAATCACATGTGCCGGATTATCATTACCGATATTCCAATCCATAACAAGGACCTGACACTCCCTCGCATTACGGGAAAGCTCCACGCGCGCCTCATCACAATCTGATGCCTCACATACCGGATAGCGAAACTCTTTCAGAAAAAACCTCAGAACCTCCCTGATCTTTGGATCATCATCCAGCAAAAGTACTGTGCAACTTTTCCGATCCATACTTTTCTGATTCATTTTCCTCTTCTGCGGTTCAGTAAAACCGCTCAGCGGCAACTCTATACGAAACACTGTCCCGGTCGAATTACTCTTTTCAACAAACACATTCCCGTTGTGAAGCATAATGATTCTGCGCACCAGTGCAAGCCCAAGCCCCGTTCCTTTCCCGGGCTTCTTTGTAGAAAAGAAGGGATCAAAGATCTTCTCCTTAAGCTCCTCCGGAATTCCGGTCCCCATGTCGCCTACGCGTAAGATTACCGTTCCGTTGTTTTTCGTCTCCTCCGGATCAAGCTCTACTGTTATACTCCCTCCCTCCGGCATAGCATCCCGGGCATTACCGAACAGATTCTGGAACACCCTTTTTAGATAATTGGGCTCCCCCTGAACCCAGCATTCCTGTGAGCAGTTTTTTAATTCGATATCATACCTCTCGCCGAGTTGATTACTGTATTGAGGAACAACGGCTTTGACCAAATCATTGAGATTCACAGCTCTGTGATCAAAGGGCTTCTTGCGGCCCAGAGCAAAAAGTTCGGAGACCAGAAACTTCGCATCAGTGATCGTCTCATCGATCAGCTCCATCCTGCGCTTTGTCTCCTCCTCTGAACTCTGCCTCGACACAAGCCCCGTGATGTCTTTTACGGTCTGAAGAATATTGTTGAAATCATGCGCCATTCCACTTGCCAACGTGCCAAGAGATTCCATTTTCTGATACTGGAAAAGCCTGTTAACCATCTCTTCGCGCTGAGAAATCGCAAGCTCCCGATCAGTCACATCGGATATGATTCCCTCATAAACAGGCTGCGATGTGTCTCCGGTTGAAAACTGCAGGATACAATCAACAAACTTATGATTGTTGTTCGCATCCTGCATCTCAAAAGTACCTTTGAGTCCTTTGGGATCAAGGCGAAAACTGTCAGGTCGCGCCATGAAACGTTTGAGATTCTTTCCGATCAGAGCACGTGCAGGCAAACCGGTAAGTGAATAACTTGCCGAATTTGTCCAAAGAACATTCCCCTTTGCATCAAGAGTGAAAATCATCTCGGGAAGCCGGTGAACCAGATTATGGTAACGAACATCTGAAAAAACTTCTTTCATCAGTGTGCGGTGATTGTTAATTGAAACCACGGCACTGAGCACAGAAACCATCAGAAAAAGAGCAAGATTAACAAACAAATCGGGTAGTTGCAGGGTTTTCAGATTCATCAAAAAGTACACAATCATAATCGCAAAGCCGCAACTGATACTCAAAAACGACCTGGGATGTAGTGCAGTGGAGAGAATAACCAGAAGATATGCTCCGAAAACAGCACCCATCAGGAATCCGGAATCATTACCTCCTATCTGAAGTGACCAAAGAAGGCCGGTAACCACACCAATGTCTAGAAATGAAAGTATATAGGGAACAACCGCACTTCGAATCCGATACTGAAAATAGAAAAGGTAGGCAAAGCTGTAAGTCGCCAGAAAGAGACTCACTGAAAACTGAAGTGCAAATGAGCTCAGAGACGTGCTGTCAAGCAGAAAGAAAAAAGTGGAAAGCACTCCGCTTATCAAAGCCGCCCCAAGCCTAATCCAGCATAGCTGTTTTGCGGACTGCACATCAACATTCATAACCGAACGGTTGTTGAATGTCTTTTTTTCTAACTGACTGTTATCATTATTGCTATTAATCATGATTCAGATCACCTGAATGAATGAAATTCAATAATATACATGCAATATACACACAAATAAGAGCACATTTTCACGTTTTTTAATTTTCCTCATTGTATTGTCCAGTAATACCCGTTACTCTCGAGAAGAACTGATCCATCAAGATAAGTGAAAAACATCTCAGAACCCTGCGAAAGAAGCTGATCTACCATTTCCTGAGATGGATGTCCGTAAGGATTGTCCTCACCACAGGAAAACACTGCCAGGTCAGGAAACACATACCCGAAAAAAACTTCATCAACCGAACCGGCACTTCCATGATGAGGAGCAATCATAACCTGTGCATCCAGAGCATACGTGTAGGTTTGCGCAATCACCTTCTCCGCATATGAATCTATATCCGAGGTAACCAGCACCCGATCTGCACCATGCTCCACCATAAACACCAGACTGTAACGGTTTCTCTCCCTCCCGTCCAACGGCAAAGAGGCCTCAATTTCCTCCGGGGGCCACAGACACACAATCAAAACCGAATCCAGAACTTTCAGTGTATCGTTCTGAGTACAAAATTCAAAACTGATATGGTCCTTCCACTCCCCTGCCCCGTTTCTAATCTTGGCCGTGTCTTCAAAAGGAGAAACCACAATCAGTCCATTCCAGTCGGTTTCACTACCAAGTTTGGAGAGACCTCCGAAATGATCCTGGTCGCTGTGTGAAATGAAAATTCTCTTTATACTTGGCTTCTTTAGACGCTCATAAGCTTTCTGCCACTTATCATGCTGATTACCTGCTCCCATATCCCACACAACAGCATCTCCATCATGAATCCCGAACTGACTCAACCCCTGCCCCACATCAGCAGTACAGAAAACAAACCGGCTTTCAGTTTGTTGCTCGATGACATTTGAGCAGGAAAGCATCACCAATATGTTCAGGCCTATCAAAATTTTAAAACAAGAAACCGGATGCCCCCCGCAATTGCACATTATCCCATCCTTTTTCCAAAAGAGGTTTTTCCACAGTTAATGAAGTCCAGGTTTTTTCGTATAAAGTAAAATCACTCTTGATACCTATAATTATATCAAAATTGTCCCGAGATAAAACACCCCTGAAATATGCGGTATTCTTGAAATTTGAAACCGAACCATAACAAAAATGAGTAAGAAAACGAGTTTTAGAATTCCGGAACATTTCAGAATATGTCGATCGACCGGTAAATTTCAGTTCGATGGGCATGTCAGGGTTGAAAACTGCAGAAATTCTGGTACAATGACATACTGAATCCATTTCTGAAGAGAAATAGTCATAAACCTGCTTCACTTTCAAGTCAATTTTATCCATTCTTGCCTGCAGCTGAACTGAGGAAACCAGTCTGTGTATCATTTCCCCATCACCGGACAGTTCCATATCCGGTGAGAACCTGACATTTTCCCCGGAAGGTATGACGATTCTGAAAGAATGCCGTACGACAGCACATCTTCTGTCCTCCTCATCCATTCTTCTCAACATACTCTGACGCAACCGGCTTATGGGCACTTTTGTTTTTCGGGGGAAATATTCCAAATTATATTCAACTAATGACCGTTTTTGTTTGCAGTTCACCATGATTTTCAAAGGCGGATCTTTGCTATTATCCAAAAGAGGTGTCCCTGTTTCGATTCTCGCTTTGAACTGCCGATATTTAAGTTCACTGTAAAAATGCACAATTTTTTGTGCGCAGGAATGGGCAGTGTTGATTTCAGAGAAGCCGCCGAAAAGTCTGGCCCACTTTGTCACCTTCATATCCATACCTGCCCCCCAACCTGTTTCAGATGGACGAACATGATAAAAAAACATTCCCCTGGCCCTATTCGAATGTGCAGGATGGAACACTTCCAAGGATATCCCGTTCCAATAATTTCTCGATCCGTAGATCCAATTTGAAAGCGAAGAAGAATCCCCATTTTCCGATGTACCGAATTTCCCGAAAAAAAGACTGCCCGCAAAAGGATTTCTGAAATTTCCAACCATCAGATCCAGGCAGGGAATGTTCACACCCAGACTGCGTTTTTGCCACCTGGCTACCGATTCATCGATCCGAACAGTTCCACTGTAATTCAAGCGCGATAGTGAATGCTTGAATTTGAGACGCTGACCCGATATCTGATCCCACCTGGATCGATTCAGAGTAAACACCACCTCTCCTTTTTCTGATCCAGACTTCACATTGAAACGAAGTACCGGCCTGAAAGCTTCAAGAGCGGGATAATCATCGAAAAACTTCTGGATATCTTTAGTGCCCCATGGAGAATATGCTTGAAGCTGCTCTGTTATCGGAAAGGCTCCATCAAGAGAGGGGAAGATTGTAAGCAGCTGCTCCAGCTCTCCTTGCGGAACAGAAAGAGGAAGCGCGTACAGATCAAGAAGATTCTCATACTGAGAGGAGTCAATCTCACCTCCACGGAGCAGCTCCGAGAGACGGTCGATATCGGAAGGAAGCTCGGGAGGCTGGGATAGAAGGGATGGACAAATCAACACCAGCAGTATCGCCGCATGCCTGACACAAAAGCGTATGGAGTCAAAGAATCCGTTTTGATGCAAAAATGAACCGGTAATATGTGTTCCGGAAATAAGAAACATATATATTACCATTCTAAATAGGATTGCTGGAAAACGGAAAAAATTTTTCTACTGCTGTCTGCGGGTGATTACAGTTGAAAATAATCCATGGAAACGGCAATCTGCTACAGAAAAATAACCGGACCTGTTTTTATGAACTTTCACGCACATATAAAGTTTTTCCCACTCGTTCTGATTCTTCTTGTGCAAGCGCATTCTTCGCAGCTCAAGCAAAGCAGGGCTTATGATTTCGCTTTAGTACTGAGCGGAGGTGGATCAAGGGGCTTAGCACAGATCGGTGTCATCAAAGCACTCGAAGAGGAGAAACTTCGCCCCGACCTCATCGTGTCCACCAGTATGGGATCAATAATTGGAGGGCTGTACGCGGCCGGCTATTCTCCAGATGAAATCCTCCAAATCACCCGTTCAGTGAACTGGGAGAGTGTCTTTGCGAACTCATCAAGCAGAAACAAGCTTTTTGTCAATCAAAAAGTGGAGCCGTCAAGCCATCTGTTTGAAATCCGTTTCGGTAAGGATTTCAAACCCATTCTCCCCAGCTCAATTTCACACGGTCAGGCATTTTACGAATTACTTTCACCGAAGCTGCTTTCAGCACAATTTCATGCAAAAAACAATTTCGACAATCTCCCCATATCTCTGCGCATAGTCGCAACAGATCTTCTGAGCGGTAACAAAGTGATATTCTCGGAAGGTAATCTTACTACTGCGATGCGCGCCTCCTGCAGCGTTCCACTGGCATTCTCTCCGGTAGATATGGATGACAAGCTGCTGGTTGATGGTGGACTTTCCTCAAATATCCCGGTACAGACTGCATTAGATGAAAAAGCAAAAGTAACCGTGGCAATAGATGTCACATCGCCGTTATGGGGTAGATCCGATCTTGAACATCCGGTGAAGCTAGTAGATCAGATTACGGCAATCGGCATAGTACGCAACAAAAAAAATGAAATCGACAAAGCCGATCTGATCATCAAACCCAACTTGGAAGGGATGAACAATACAGATTTTGAAGCTATCGATTCTCTGATCAAAAAAGGTTATCAAGCTACCAAAAACTCCATCCACCTCATCAAAAAGCTTCTGAATGCAAAAGCGGATTCGGTCTACCGATCAGAAATGAGCACCGTTCCAGCACAAATCCTTCTCTCCGGGACTTCCATTCTGAAAACCGACTCTTTCCAAATCAATACCGGACTGCTGGATGTGAAAACTCCGCAGGTGCATAAATTCAGCCCTGAAATATCAGCTTTACTTTCTGAGCACAACCTGGATTTCGCACAAATCAGCTCAGTCAACCGAACCGGTTCGACTCTGAAAATTCATATCACCCCGGGAATCATAAAAGAAGTCAAAGCGGCAGGTGACTACCGGACCTCAAGCCATATACTCATGACCGCAGGCGGACTTAAGCTGGGAGATACACTCAGAGGCGATCTCATCGAAAAAAGCATCTCCTCTCTTTATTCAACGGAGCTTTTCGAAAACGTCAACATTGATATCGACAGTAACAGAAGTGTTCTGGTTGAAGTGGAGGAAAAGAAATACTGGCGTGTAAGGGGTGGATTGAGATACGATGACTTTCACCTCATGGAGGGTTTTCTTCAGCCGGCTTATGAAAACCTTTTCGGCTTGGGAATGACATCCGCTCTTCATCTGCAGTATGGCCCCAGAAGAGAAAAGTACTCCTATGATCTCAAGGCAAACCACCTCTTTTCTTCAAACCTGGCAAACAATCTTCACCTGCAGGCTTTTCTTTCAAAAGAGAAAATCTACGACCGAGAGATCATAGCCCGCCAGGATCTTCCCGATTCGTTAGTTCTGCGGGAAGCTCTTTTGAGAAAAACGGGAGTTTCAGCTCTGGTGGGAACTCAGATAGCGAAAGTGGCTTCCCTGGAATGCGGAGTGAGATTGGAGCGTTTCAGCGTACAACAGTCCAACAGAAGTGCATTCGATGACAGAATGGGGCTCGGTTTCAGAAAGTCTCTCCCCTACTTTCTTCTGCGGTTCATAATCGATACCATGGACAAAACCCCATTTCCCTCCCGTGGATGGAAGCACGAATTCACTGCCGGTTTCGCCAACGATTACTTAGGAGGGACAGAAAACTTCTTCAAACTGGAAGGCAACTCGAGCCGCTACAGCACACTGTCAGGCATCCACACTTTCCACCCTCAACTTCTCTGGGCATGGTCTAACCAGGCACTTCCAGATGTGGAACGGGTATATCTGGGTGGAGCAATCGCACAACAGGGATACCGTGATCTGGGTGTATACAATTATATTCCATTTATGGGCTTAAAACCCAGGGCTTTTTCGGGGGACATTCTGGCCCAGTTTCATATAGACTACAGACTGCATCTGGACAAAAATCTGTTCTTTTCTGTTGATTTTGACTGGGGCAGAGTGTGGGATCATGATGAGTTTCAGGTAGAAGACCTGAGCAAGGACTGGTTACACAACAGCCTAATCGGTTTAGGGGCAGGAATCGCCTATCAGAGTATTGCCGGACCGGTTCGACTTGGTTACGGGCACCTGCTGCGTGATCTGAATTCTGCAGGAATCAAAGCCCAGAGCCAGCTTTATTTTTCTGCCGGACACGATTTTTGAACGTAACCGCTTAAACTGGTTACCGAATTCTGTTGCGCAACAAGGATAAATGGGATAAAATATGAGCAAAAGAGAGTTAAAAGCAGATGCGCATTAATATCGCACCCAAGTTGTTCATAGGATTTCTGGTGATTATTTTCCTGAATGTTTTTCTGTTCGTTATCGTGGACAAGACTCAGGATCTCAAAAATATCGCCAAAATCCTGCGTACGCACAATGACATAAAAAACTCTCTCATACGCATCAAAACCCAACACAACTCCCAGGATGTAAGCGCTTACAGCTTCGCTCACGTGGGGAATATAAAATCAGCCCAGAATTTTTACAGCGTAAATAAAATTGTAGTTTCAGATCTGGATACACTTCGACACATGCTTCGCACCGCCGAAGCTTTAGACCCAGAAGATGAATACGGACATGGAAACAGCCCCAAACCGGATCTCAAGGAGCATATCAGCTCCATTCGCCAGCACAATATCACCTACAACAACATCTTTGATACGATTGTGTATATATCCTCTGATCAGAATGTTAAAAAACAGACCGTGAAACTTAGAAAAAGCATGGAGGAAAGTGATAAGAAACTGCTGAGTGCCATAGAATCTACCATGGAAGCAGTCGAGTATTTGGCAAACTCCCATTTCGAGGAAATCGAAACACGAGTGGCCAATGTGCGCAAAGTAACCATAGCCATATTTGCGGGTATGACTCTGTTTTCGATAGTGTTCGGGCTCTTCTTCTCAAAAGCGATCACCAACTCTCTAAGAAGACTTAAAAAGGCAGCAGCCATCATCGCCAAGGGCAACTTCAACATGGATGCTTCAGGGTATCCCAATGATGAAATCGGCGAACTGGCCCAAGCATTCCAGAGCATGTCCCTTGAGCTTAAAAGTGCCCAGGAGGAGCTGATTCAGAAAAGACGCCTTGCAGCTATTGGTGAGATTGTTGCCTCGGTGAACCATGAAATCAACAATCCACTGATGATAATTTCCGGCAATGCTCAGTTTCTAGATCTGACAATGGAGGGATATCCCAGCGAAATAAAAGAGCGGGTCAGGGCGATTCTGGAAGAAGCAGAGCGGATCGGTCAAGTGACCAAAAAACTCAGAGAAATCAAAAACCCGGTTGTGGAAGATTATACTTCAAGTGGCGAACAGATGATAAACCTGGACAAATCCTCATGATACAGCTCAGAAGACCTGTTCACCATTTTATTGTTCTGTTTGTACTTTGCAGTGCAGCACTGATATTTTCATCTCTCAGTTCATGCTCCAGCGGCAGAAAACTGACGGTTCAGGAAAAAAATCCTCTTCATAAGGCGGACTCGCTGTTCCAAGCCGGGAAATATCACAGGGCCCAGGCAGCCTACTCAACTGCAAGAGATACTCTCGTTGATGAAGAGTATATCCGTGATGCTCAGTACAAACTTGCCATTCTTCATCTATACCATGACAATGCCGATGTCAATCTTGACTCCTCACTGATCGAACTCAAATATTTTGTCACTCTTTTCCCTGACGACCCCAGGGCTGGAGAGGCAAAATCCTGGATCAAAGTGCTTAATCTACTGAAGAAAACCAGAAAAGAGCTCAAAGCCAAAAACAGAAGAATCCGGCGCCTGAACCGATACGATGAACAGCTTGCAAAAACCACCCGGGAGATAATCGACAGCCTTACCGAAACACTGGATGTGCTTCAACAGGAACGGGATTCACTTTTTGATGATAATGCCCAGCTCAAACAGATCATTGTAGAGTTGGAACGCAAGTGTCAGCAGGGAGGACGATAACTTTATCGCTGGTTGACAGCCCAAAGTACAAATTACCCCTTTTACTCTCCACTAACAATTGAATCGAATGGGGCCCGAAGAGCTCTTCAGGCCCCATTTTTACTACTATCTTCTCAGAGGTCTATATTTGATCCTTTTGGGCTGATCGGCATCAGTGCCAAGCCTCTGATGTTTCTTTTCCTCATAGTCGGCATAATTGCCCTCGTGGAAATGAACCGTACTATCCCCCTCGAAAGCCAGAATATGAGTTGCGATGCGATCCAGAAACCACCGGTCATGGGAAACAACCACCGCACAGCCCGAAAACTCAGAAACCGCCATCTCAAGGGCCTGAAGTGTTTCCACATCCAGATCATTGGTGGGTTCATCAAGCAAAAGAACATTCCCTCCTGATTGAAGCAACTTGGCCATATGCACCCGGTTTCTCTCACCACCGGAAAGATCTTTCATTAATTTTTGCTGATCGGAACCGGAAAAATTGAATTTCCCCACATAAGCGCGGGAATTGACCTCCTGTTTACCCAAGACTATTTTATCCTTTCCACCTGTAATTTCCTCGAAAACCGTTTTTTCACTGTCCAGAGCATCACGGGTCTGATTTACATAACTGAGCTGAACGGTTTCACCGATCTTGAGATTTCCCGAATCGGGTTTTTCCTGACCAGTTAAAATCCTCAAAAGTGTACTTTTTCCGGAACCATTAGCGCCGATCACTCCCACAATACCTGAACGGGGAAGATTGAAGCTGAGATCTTCAAAAAGAAGTTTATCGTCATAGGCCTTGGACAGGTTTTCAGCGTCAATCACCACATTGCCCAAACGAGGACCATGAGGAATTATTATACTTGCAGATGTAACCTTATCGGGAGTTTCCATTGCCCGGAGTTCCTCGTACGCATTAAGACGTGCTTTTCCCTTGGACTGGCGGGCCTTCTGAGACATATTCACCCATTCCAGTTCGTGTTTAAGGCGTCTCTGTCTGACACTTGCTTCTTTTTCTTCCAAAGCAAGCCGCTGAGTTCTCTGCTCAAGCCATGAAGCATAATTTCCTTTCCAGGGAATACCTCTCCCCCTGTCCAGCTCCAGTATCCATTCCACAACGTTATCCAGAAAATACCGGTCGTGAGTAATCAGGATAACCGACCCCTTATACTCCTTGAGATGACGCTCAAGCCAGGCTACCGATTCAGCATCCAGATGATTGGTAGGCTCATCCAGAAGAAGAAGATCGGGCTTCTCGAGCAGCAGCTTGCAAAGCGCGACACGTCTTCTTTCACCTCCGGAAAGAGTGCCGACCTGAGCCTCTCCGGGGGGAAGCCGCAATGCGTCCATAGCGATTTCAAGCTGCCGGTCCAGATCCCATGCGTCCACCGATTCGATCTGATCCTGAAGCTTGGCTTGACGCTCCATGAGTTTATTCATCTCCTCGTCACTGAGGTCCTCGCCAAACTTCATACTGACCTCATCAAATTCCTCCAGAAGCTTGCGTGTGGACTGCACTGCCAGCTCTATATTGCCTTTCACATCAAGTGAATCATCAAGTGCCGGTTCCTGGGGCAAATACCCCACAGTCCTGCCCTGTTCCAGCCAGGCCTCTCCCTGGAAATCAGTATCCAACCCGGCCATGATCTTTAAAACCGTACTCTTTCCAGAACCGTTGACTCCAATTATTCCTATCTTCGCGCCATAATAAAACGAAAGAGAAATATCTTTGAGAACTTCCTTTTGGGGAGGAAATACTTTAGTGAGACCATTCATATAATAGATGAATTTTTCCGCCATACCGATTCTCCTTCATACTCTGAACAAGTGCACAAACAGCTTAAATCCTGTAAATTAAGGATCAAAACTAATATTTGTGCATGCGACATCAAATATTTAGGCGATATTGATAATTTTTTCCCAGGAGATAATCACGAAGTTGTCACTGGCTCAATTCATTCATGGCACCGCTTCGGTAACCCTCAAGATCCAATGATACATACACAAAACCGGCTTCTTTGCATACCCTTACAATTTTGTCACGTTTTCTGAAGACAACATCCATATCCACAGAATCCACTTCAATACGCGCCATATCACCATGACTCCGCACTCTCAGCTGAGATATTCCAAGCTGACGAATTCCCTCTTCGGAAATTTCAACTCTCTTCATTTTTCCATGTGTGATTTTTTCGCCATAGGGGAATCGTGATACAAGACAGGCCATAGAGGGTTTGTCTGCTGTAGGTAGCTGCAGTTTTCGGGATAGAGTTCTGATTTCCTTTTTTGTGAACCCTGCTTCGCGGAGAGGGGAACGGATACCCAGTTCTTTCAAAGCTTGAAGACCGGGCCGGTAATCCCGCAGATCATCACAGTTGCTCCCATCCATAACTGCTTCATAGCCGCTTTGTTGAGCGGATGATTTAATCTGCTCAAAAAACGCTCTCTTGCACCAGTAGCAGCGATCTGATGAATTTCTAGTGAAAATGCCTGTTTTGTTTTCATCTATCTTGATTATTTTTTGAGGAATCTTCAGAAATTGAGCCAGTTTTGTAGTTTCTTCAAATTCGAGGCGGGGAAAGAAACTGGCTGAAGCGGTAACCAATAAAACTCTGCCAGGAATAGTCTTTTGGGCAACAGCAGCAAGCAGAGTACTGTCAACACCTCCGGAAAAAGCGATAGCGGCAGACGGGACATCATCGATGTTTTTTTTAAGGACGTGCAATTTTTCCTGCAACCGAAACTCACTCACATTTGGCATTTAGTTCAACACTGATGTAATTTGATTCTGTAACCATTTCAAAACTACTATACGGTCCTCATTTTTTGCTGAAATTTTCAGCAAAGAGGCCGCTTTTTATTTTTATAGGCCTAATCGGAGGTTTTATATCATGGAAAAAACATATCTGACCAAAGATGGATACGAAAAGCTTGTCGCTGATCTTGAATATCTCCAGACAAAAAAAAGAAAAGAGATTGCCCAACAGCTTGATGAAGCCCGTGCCCATGGTGATCTGAAAGAAAATGCAGAATACGAAGCGGCCAAGCATGCTCTCCAGCTGAACGAAACCAGAATCAGAGAGCTTCAGGTGAAGATCACTACTGCAGAAATAGTGAATACTGAAAATATCAGTACCGATAAAGTAGTAATCGGCACCAAAGTCACATTGTGGGATTTTGATTTCGACGAAGAGATCGAATATGAGATTACCGGATCCGAGGAAGCGGATCCGGCTTCCGGAAAGATTTCCATCAACTCTCCAGTGGCCACCTCTCTACTTGGTCATAAGGTAGGCGAACAGGTCGAGGTCCAGGCACCTAAAGGAACTATGAAATTCGAAATTAAAAAGATATCGCGATAAACCTCCCCAGGAGCTGCTCCATACCGGGGCAGCTCCTGTCACCCTCCCGCACTTTAAATGTAAAGACCCCCCTGGGAACTTGACCCTGCCCCAGTCTTATCATATATTGATACTACCACGTAGTACTGCACTCTTTTTCACCTTCTGACTGGTTAATGATTTCTACATCCAGTCAGTGCCAGACTCGTTTACTTATTAAGTGTATATCTATTCCGGTATCTGCATTTTCCCGGAATACAAAAACCTCTACCGGGGAGCTGAAATCAACATGAAACGAATAATCCTTGTATCCAACCGTCTTCCCATAACAGTAGATAAACGTAAAGGGGCTCTGCACTATCATCACAGCGTGGGAGGATTGGCCACAGGCCTGGATTCTTTTCACCAGGAACGTGAATGCATGTGGATAGGTTGGCCTGGAATAGCAAGCGACAGAACAAAGGCATCGGAGAAAAAAGAGATCACCGGCACGCTTTCGGAAAGCAGATGTGTACCGGTGTTTCTCTCCAGAACCGAAATAGACAAATTCTACAGCGGATTTTCAAACAGAACCATCTGGCCTCTTTTCCACTACTTTCCTCAACATGCGGTATTCCAGTCCGATCTCTGGGAGTCCTATGTTCATGTAAACAAACTCTTCTGCAAGGAGATCGTAAAACACGCCCAGGAAGGTGATCTGATCTGGGTTCATGACTACCAGCTCATGCTCCTGCCGTCTCTTCTCAGAGCGCGGATGCCCAATGCCTCGATAGGCTTTTTTCTCCATATCCCTTTTCCATCTGTGGAGACGTTCCGTCTTCTTCCCTGGAGAAAAGAGCTGCTTCTGGGCTTGCTGGGATCAGACCTTATCGGATTCCACACCTATGATTATCTGCGTCATTTCCTCAACAGCACGCGACGTCTGCTGGGGTATGAGAGCACCTTCTGCCAGATCTCCTATCAGGGGAGAAATATCAAATCGGATGTTTTCCCCATGGGAATCGATTACAAGCGTTTTGCTCAAGTCGACACCATGCCGGAGGTCAAAAAGGAGGAAAGGAATATCAGGCGCAAAACCGGCAACATGAAACTCATCATCGCCATCGACCGCCTTGATTACACCAAAGGTATTCTTCAGAGATTGGAAGCTTTCGATCTGTTTCTGGACCGTTATCCACAACAGAAAGGAAAGGTCACCATGTTCCTGATAGAGGTTCCCTCCAGGACCTCTGTGGAATCTTACCGTCAGCTTAAAAAGCAGATTGATGAGCTTATAGGAAGAATCAACGGCAAGCATGGAACTATCGGTTGGGTACCCGTTCTCAATCTCTACCGCACACTGCCATTTGCTACTCTCGGAGCATTGTATCATACGTGTGATGTGGCACTGGTCACCCCTTTGAGAGACGGCATGAATCTTGTGGCAAAGGAATATGTGGCCGCAAAGCAGAACAAGCCGGGAGTTCTCATACTCAGCGAGATGGCGGGTGCTGCCCGGGAAATGGGTGAAGCTCTTATTGTCAATCCTAATAATCTCGGTGAGATAGCTGAAGCCATCCGCGAGTCTTTGGAAATGGACCAGGAGGAACAGACCAGTCGTATGAACAGTATGCAGACCCGTCTGAGCCGGTATGATGTGAAACGCTGGGCTCAGGATTTTGTTGCAAAGCTGGAAAGTGCATTGGAGATAAGGGAAAAACTCAAGACGTACCACTTGTCAAACAAAAACAAAGAGAAGCTACTGCAAGAGGCTGCTCAATCCCAAAGCACCCTCCTCATGCTTGATTATGACGGGACACTGGTCAACTTCAAAGACAAACCGCAAAGAGCATATCCGGACGAAAGGCTTTTGAAGCTGCTGAAAAAACTCAATGCAGACCCAGCTACCACAGTGGCCATAATATCCGGCAGAGACAAAAACTCTCTGGATAGATGGTTTGGTAAAACAGATCTCACCATCTGTGCGGAACATGGAGTTTGGATAAAGGAACCGGAAGGTGAATGGAACACTATTGAACCGCAAAGTGATCAGTGGAAAGAGGAGATCAGACCCATAATGCAGCTCTTCACCGACAGAACTCCGGGGACACTGCTTGAGGAAAAGGACTTTTCGCTGGCATTTCACTACCGCAATGCTGATCCTGAGCTTGCCTCCTTGAGAGTCAGAGAGCTGAATGACGCCCTTATTCACCTGGTTTCCAACCTGAACCTCAGTGTTATGGAGGGCAACAAGGTATTGGAAGTCAAAAATGCGGGCATAAACAAGGGTATTGTCGCCTTGAAGCTGCTTGAACGCCGCGAATGGGATTTAGTCATAGCGGCCGGTGATGACATCACTGATGAATACCTGTTCTCAAGCCTTCCAAGCGATGCCTACAGCATTAAAGTAGGCTTGGAACCCAACAGAGCTTCAAAAGCGCGGTTCAGCCTGGAATCCGTTGAACACATACGAAAGCTTCTCAAACAGATTAGCGAGGTGAATCGTTCCTCTCTACAAAATGCCTGATTTCGCGGATCGCCAGGACAGGGTGTACTATGCACCCTGTCCGTTATGCCCCCTTCAGCAATGTGACTCTCAAATCAGAAAACCGGGTATGGAAATTGCATAAGAAAAAAAATGTTTGTCTGTATGAGAAACATATTTATATTAGATAATCTGAATGCGACACCCGATGTACAGTGGAAACAATCACGGTGGTTTCGAAGTGAACGACAAAACTCGTTTATTCATAGAAAAGATGAAAAAAGAGAAGCTTCCTCAGGTGGCGATCGACTCTTTTCTGCACTATTACGATCTTCTGTCCCAGGGAAAAACAGGGTGTATACCGGAAACCGAGCTGGTTTCCATAGAGCCGGGGCAGGTAGATGATTCAAGAGAACTCGACAGATGGAGCCGCTCTGGTAAGGAAGCACTTTCAAAGACCATAGTGATCAAGCTCAATGGGGGTTTGGGCACTACCATGGGACTTGCCCGGGCCAAATCTCTCATTCCGGTCAAAAACAACTGCTCATTTCTCGATATTACTGCTCTCCAGATCCAAAACCTGAACAACAGGTTTAACTTGTCCATTCCACTTGTTCTGATGAACAGTTTCAAAACCGAAAAGGACTCTCTGGAAGCACTCTCCAGATATCCTGATATCAAAAACGACACCCCGTTTTCTTTTCTGCAGCACAAATTTCCCAAAGTAAGTCAATCGGACCTCACCCCAGCCAGTTACCCTGAAGATCCTCAGCTGGAGTGGAATCCTCCCGGTCACGGTGATCTGTATGCGGCGTTTCTCACCTCCGGAATTCTGGATCAGCTCATAGATAAGGGTTATCGCTATGCGTTTGTTTCAAACGTGGATAACCTGGGAGCGACTCTGGATACGGATATTCTCGGTTACTTCGCCGAAAACAAGCTTTCATTCCTGATGGAAGTCACCGACAGAACCTACATGGACCGCAAGGGTGGTCATCTGGCTAAACTCAAAGACGGCAAACTCATCCTCAGAGAAGCGGCTCAGTGCCGCAAAGAAGATCTTCCCCACTTCAGAGATATTAGACGCCACAGATACTTCAACACTAACAACCTCTGGATAAATCTGGTCGAACTCAAGGCGGTTATGGAAAATAAGAACAACCTTTTGGACCTGCCCATGATCCGCAATGAGAAAAAACTCAATCCCCGCGACAGTGAATCTCCTAAAGTGATCCAGCTTGAAAGCGCTATGGGTTCAGCTATTTCGGTATTTGAAAACACAGCCGCAATCAGAGTCCCCAGAGACAGGTTTGCCCCCGTAAAGAACTGTGAAGACCTTTTGCTTCTGTGGTCCGATTACTACCTCCTTTCAGAAAACTGCTGTGTCACCCCAAATGCCCAGCGCAAAGCATCGAGGGTTACCATAGATCTCGATTCAAAGTACTACAAAATCCTTGATCAGCTGCAGGAACGGTTTCCCTATGGTGCTCCGTCATTAAAGGAGTGCAGATCCCTTAAAATCAACGGAGATGTATACTTCGGGAAAAACATAAAAGTTTCCGGAGACGTCACTGTAACCAATTCCCATTCTCAGCCCGCTTTCATTCCGGATGGAACTCATCTCTGCGCAGATGTTTCTCTCTGAAATACCCCTAGCCAACCACAAGCTTTTAATGTAATTTTTATATTACCAGCCTGTAAAAGCTCAGTTCCTTTGCTGGAAACCAATCTTGATCCAGCCCCGAAGGTGTATAATCGATGTTTGAAGGATTGTATTATCAGATAGATTCACCTTTTTACCATACGAATCTGAAAACAACCAAGTGATGACCTACCCACTTCGCCATTACCTTCTCGAATCCTATGAAAGCAGACGAACAAATTCGCTCCCCCGTCGAATCACCCGTGATATACCCATTCAGATCGATGATCAGGATGACAATGATTCCCTCACTGAATTCTGCAACCTGTTCTGTACCGTGAAATCAAATAAACAATTCAGCCTAGAACTTGTCGGAAAAGTCCCCATCACCCGCCCCATGGCTGAGCTGGCTGAAATCTATAACGGATATGCAGATTTCAATCACGGCAGACTCGTTTTCAATCTGAATATAAATCAGATCAATGTGCTCATAGATCTGGCCAACAAAATCAAGGATACAGCCCTGATGGGTCCTATGATCAATAATCCCAAATGGTACAGGATTTCCGCCCGCACCATCAGCTCACTTCATCGATTCGTCAGAATGATACAGGAGTACACAGGGAATTAGTTTTCCCTGAAAAGTTCATAGGGGTAATGATATTCGGTTATCGGAATCGCAAGTTCTGCGAAAGCCGACCTTCACACTTTTGAAGAAAATATTATTGAAACTCCTCATTATCTTTCTCCTGAACTGATAAGTGCTGAAGATGTAGCCTGTCGAACAGACATCATCAGAAAAACAGAAAACAGGCCCTCCAGCGTGGCGCAGGCATATGTTTTTTTGTATCTTTTAGTATGGTAAAGGAGTAAAAAACATGGCCTTTTCTTCAGTCTCCTCCCAGACAGACAATCAGCACAATTTTCATAAAACCCCCGACCGCAATCACTTATCAGCTAACGACATAGCCATAGTGGTAAACAAACGGCTGAAGAAAAGCTGGAGAGTAAGGGTTGATTTCAAGACCGGCAAGCGCACTCTCACCATTCCCGCTGTTCTTGCCGACCCACCAGCAGAGGTACATGAGTATCTGATCCGCTGGGCCATGCTGCCCGTAACCAGGAAAGAACGCCGTGCCAGCGGTTTTAAGAAGCTCAAACGCGAACTGGAGAACCAGATCCGCAACTATATGGAAAGCAAGGGTGTGCGCAAGGAGAGAGTCTCCCGCATCAATCCTGTTCTCTTTGAGCACCAGACCAAAGGATTCAACTTTGATCTGAAACAGATATTCAATACCTTGAACAGGGCATATTTCGGAGGTGAGATCGAGTCATATCTTCGCTGGGGACAGAACCGGTCAAAAATCTCTTATCAGACTTGCCGTATAGACCGCAACGGTAATCTGTTCAATCTGATCACCATTTCCGGTATTTATGACTCACCACTGGTTCCCGAATATGTGATATATGGAGTGATGTACCATGAAATGCTTCATATTGCGATTCCACCCAGAACAGTAAACGGCAGACGGGTTATACATGGAAAGGATTTCAAAAAAGCAGAACGCAAATACCCGTTTTATGATCTTTGGATAGAGTGGGAACAGGAAAATATGGGCAAACTTCTGGCCCCCAAAAAGCGGTTCAGAAAACGCAGGTAAACACGTTCACCGTTCAGTGAATTGTTATCAGAAAGGCTGCCCGAGATCGAGATGAGGTTCCCACAGAGCTTCGCCGGTTCGTCTGTCCAGTTTGAATCCCACATCGAATCTCACCACCATAAGCGGAGTGTTTATCCGCAGACCAGGTCCGGCAGTCCAGCGTATATCATCCAGTAGACCGGAAAAAGAGCTGACATCGTCTATTTCAGACCATACATATCCTGCATCCAGAAACAGAGCACCCTCCACCCACCAGAACAACGGGAAGCGCATATCAATTATATTCGCAATCATGTAAAAATCACCTCTAAGAGGATCACCGTTGGGAAAAACTGCAAGCCTGTTCAGTTCATATCCCCGCACGGTACCACTCCCGCCGCCATAAAACTTCTCCTGAGCAGGAACCACCTCGCTTCTCCCATACGGAGTAACCCAACCTGTTCTGAATGCGGATGACAGGAAATATCTGGATTTGAGATTGGAATACCACCTGGTATCAAACTGGAGCTTCAAAAACTGATTTGAATACCCTCCGTAAACACCTGCCGCTTCGGCCTTCACCTGGGTGAAACTACCCCTGGTGGGATTGAACAGATCATTTCGGGTATCGTAATCAAAACTGAGTCCGAGGCTCTGAGTAGGGTTTGCAGGAACTTCATCCGGGAGGCTTGTATCCGAAGCCGGAGCCTGCACCCACTGCACATCCTCCCATTGAGCCCATGTCAGAAAAGAGACATTGTAATCGGTCTGACGCCCCAGAGATAGACGCAGGCCATCGAATATACCCCTATACAATTCGGGATCATCATACCTGTTGTAATAAACCTTCGTCTCGAACTGAAAAGGTAACATTCCGAAAAGCCAATGAGTCAGGTAGCTCACTTCAGCATTCTGTTCGATCTTTGAAGCTCTACCCCCCAGAGTGATACTGTGTCCCTGTCTGAACAGATTTTTATATGTGGAACGGACCGAGGTGCGGAATCCCTCATCCGATCCGTAACCGAACCCCGCCTGAATCTGGAAAAAATCCCCCTGTTTGACACGAACCCTGACCTCATAGGAACTGTCAGGAAGTTCAGTTTCTCTGCGCATGGAATCCTTCAGAACCGGACCGACCTGAACATAATTGAAAAGCCCTGTGCGGTACAGCCGTCTTTCAGAACGCTGAACCATTTTCAGATTAAGAGTGTCCCCTTTTTCAAATGCGAGTTCTCTTTTCACCACCCGCCGGGCAACAGTGCTGTTGCCCCTGATCTGAATACCTTTCACCTGAATAATCGGCCCCTCGTCTATTCTAAACACGATTGTGGCCGTATTATTTTCCGGATCAATCTTAACCAACGGCTCCACCTCAGCCTTAAGATACCCTTCATACCCGAGAATCTCCTCGATTTCCTTCACATCAGACTCCAACTCCGGAACTATCAGTGGGTCACCAATCTCACTTTCCAGCTCAGAGAACACCGAGGAATCCAAAACCATTCTTCTGGATGACAATTTGATCTCTTCAATATGAATTCTGGGGCCCTCCTCAATACCTATCACCACCTCAACTGTTCCGCTTGAAGAGTCTCTCACGATTCTTTCACTCTTCACATCAACCGAACGAAAACCCCGGTTATAATAAAAGGTATGAAGCTCATCCAGGTCAGACTGCAGAAGAAAATCAGTATATTCAACTCTGTTGAAAGGCCATTGAGGTTTGATTTCCATCAAGCTGAGAAGTTCACTGCGGGAATAGGTATCATTTCCCTCAAATTCCACCCTTTTTACCCGCCATTGAGCATGGACTACTGTACAGAAAAACCAAAGCAGAACCATGCACCGGGCAAGCAGCAGTCCCTTTTTATTTTTTGCCATAATCATCTGCTGAACCTGAAAATGAGATCCACTCCGTTTTTGCCGTCACTCGTTGTCTGACCTTCCAGATAGATGTGAGGAGTAAGTCTGTAATGGGCGGTCATTTTTCTTTCACTCAACTGACCCACTAACGTTTCATAGGTAAGCATCAGCCGTGAGGAGATCCGTTTTGCAATACTGAGTCTCGGACTCTGATCGCCATCCATGCTGAGCAGATCACCGCTGAGCTCAATTCTTTCAAATCCCAAAAGCTGTTCAAGTTTCCGGGCACCGAAACCGGCAAGCTGCTGGGCCGCAAACGCCTTAAGCCTCTCATTGAGGTCACTTCCGATTGAACCCACTCTCTGGCCAAGCGTGAGGACACTGAGTATGTCAAGCTGACTCAAACTCGGTTCCGAAGAAAATCTGACTACCGGATCCTCAAGAGTACCTGACACATTGAGATGAATGAGATACTGCTCATCATTGGACACCGGCGAATAAGCCCACACTTCCGAATACGCTTTGATATCCAGTTTCGGGTTGAACGTAAATGGATCAGGGTTGTAAAACGCCCCCTCAGAAATGGTAAACCGTCTATCAAGATACAGAACATAGCCGTCACCCAACTGTACATCTCCCTTGAATCCGGGCTCAGCCAAACTACCTGTCACCGCCATCCTGCCATCCAGATTCAAGGTCCCCAGATTCATATCCACGTTCATGTTTTCAGCCAGATCGACATCAATCCGCAAGTCCACCGACTGAAGAAACGGATCGGGTTCTTTGCGGACATCCCGACTGATCTGCATCTGGTTCACCACTTCCAAAATTTGCATATCGCGCACATATCTGGTCTGTCCCAAATTCATCTTCCCGCTCACAAGAAACCCGTCATCCTGATCAAAAACCCGCAACCCGGCCTGTTCGATACCCACATGCACAACTTCAGGAAGTTCAAATTCCACTTCTTCGGCCCTGAGCCGCAGATCCAAATCATCCAGCCTTTGGGGCGTCCATACCGCATGCCCACTTGCCCGCATTTTTCCACTCCCCCACCTGGCCCTTGCCGAGCGAACCCTGATGGTATTTCCCGAAAACACCAGATCTGCACTTATAGGCCCCACGGAAGGCTGTATATCGGGAATAGTGAACTTTAATCCAGCCAAAGAAAGATCTCCATCCACCACAGGCTTACCTTGAGAAACACTCACGTGTCCGGCACCGTTAAGCATCCCATTGCGGAGACTGTACCGCGGAATAAACGGGGCGACAACCGCAGTGGGAAAGCGCATAATCTTGAAGTCAGCCTCCAGCCCCTCTTTGTAAAGAACAGAATCCATGCACGCATAAGGAGCTTTCGCTCTGACACTTACAAGTCCGCTGTCCTTGAAATTCAAAGTCGCATCATTGACAAAAAGCGTGTCCAACCCTGTATGACCCCTGAAGCGGGTGTTTTCTATTCGAACCTTGGGCATGATCACCGGGCCTGAAGAAAGCTCAAACGTCAAATTCGGCTTATTCGAATAACCGCTCACATCCGCCCTCAGATTGACATCGGAAGCTTGCACCCTACCGGGTATGTATTTCAGTTCACTGTCATTCACCTCAGCAGATGCATCCACTTCCCAACCACTGCCCTCGTTTTTCAACTGTGCTTTGAATTTTGCCGGCCCATACGCCGAATAGTCCTCTCCAAACAACTCAGTAAAAGCTCTCACATCGAAAGTATCCGCCTGGGCCATTGCCAATGCCGTGCGTTCTCCGGATTCATCTATCTTCCATCCGGAACCGGGTAGCAAAGGGAGCGCAGAGCTGAAATCGATTCCCGGTGATTCACCTTGAAATCCGACCCACCCTTCAGCAGAAATCAGAGAATCGGCCAATTTCACCGTGCTGGTCAGATTAGAAACTTTGTATTTCCGTACAGAAGGATTCACTGCCTGAAACTCCAGAACACCCCGGGGGTTTTCGATGCTCCCCGACAATTGTCCCAGAGCGTGAAAAGTACCTTTCACTGCATTATCAGACGGGGTCCACGGATCGGTTATCCGCAAATCAAGATCAGAGATTCTGTAGTCTACTGAAACTGTATCGTTATGTAGCTTGCCCGAAACACTCAAGGCACCCGCCGGATGCATCGCACCATCCTCCTCAAGCAGAAGATCTGTATCCGTATCAAGCTCCAGACCAGGTTTCAGCACAAGTCTGCCATTACTTACAAAAACCGTTTTCTTTTCCTTTGCGCTGAAATCAGTCCAGCGCAGCGTATCCCCCTGCAAGACAACTATCCCGGAAACAGCGTCAGCCCCCTCCTTTCGGTATCGTACCTGTTCTCCCTGGACATATGCGTGAGCGAACAGATCTCCGAAACTGCCTGTCGAGGACATATCCACTTTCACTTTCCCGCTCGCACTGTCAAGACCGAAATAGGGACCGATCGTTTCCAGTTCTCCGTCAATTATGGCATCCGCTCTGGAAAGTGTAAACTCCCTGTTCTCAAAAACCAGAGATGCATCCACACTGTCGGCTCTGATTCCCCGCCAACGAATCCTGTCCCCTTTCACCAAAGCTTCTATCCGGGGATTGTCGATTTTACCCGCGATATCCATATGTGACATCAGCTGACCGCTCGTTTTTTCCCTGAAAAACTGTGCGCTTATCATGGAAGGAACCGGAATGTCCGCGGCCACATATCCCAACAAGGACATATTCTCGAATGAAAAAGTTCCTTCGCCCTCGATGCGGTTAAGCCCCCAATTTCCCACAATATCCCAGGCCCCATCGCTCAGAGATGTGCTTACCTCCAGAGGTTTATCGGAAAAATCCTCCCCCATGATGCTCACAGACGCCTTCATTAAAGATGGACTTTCATCTATACCAGAACCGTCAACGCTCACCCGCATACTGCCCGAATCTCCGGGGACTGAAACGGGGATTTTGACTTTGGAAAGAAGAGGTTCCAGGTCGAGTTTATCCATGGATGCCGAAAAACTGTAATCACCGAAAGCGGGCCGGCTCATAAGAGAATCGATCTTCATTGAAGAAAGGACATCGAAACTGCCCATCTGCGACCTGCCGCGCACACGCGCACGGGCCAGCTTGTCTTTGCCATACCCGGCATTCAAGTCCAACCGGTCTATCTGGAAATCATCATACCTCAAACCATACCCGCCAACCTGAGCCGAAAGAGTGGGATCATCAAGACTTCCCACCCAGGATGCTTTTGCTTTCAAGTGCCCCGCCTTGCCCAGACCGGGAAGCGATTCATACAGAACAGGAAGCGGTTCGATACCCGTACTCACATCAGCCTGCAGATTCCACTTGCCATCAGAAGTGAATGCAATGCGCCCCCCTCCCTTCACACGCGAACCGGACCCCTCGACAAGACAGTCGAAAATCTCCATATCCTTCCACGTGATCACTCCCGTTCCATCTATGGTATCAAGCACACCGGTCCACCAGGGACTCTCGTAGCGGGCATCGGGGACCTGCAGTTTAACTGAAAAGGAGTCGAGTGTATGAAACTCAGCTTCAGCATAGGTGTGGCGTATCTCACCGACAAAGCGATGATCACTGTCACGATAAACGGCATTCACATTGTAGGCACGTGCTGTACCCAGATCCACTTTCCAGTCCATGGAATCGACGGAAAAGTCCTCACCATCACTACTGTCTGCTTTTGCCGAATCAGCCTCTGAAGGCTCAGCCAGATCCTGGGGCAGAACCGGCAACCTTATCCATTTATCCGCCCACACCACATGACCGTGAACATCCTTGATATCCACAGAACTGACCCGCACCGTTTTCCTGAAAAGCGCGGGAAGGTAATATTTTACCGTGATCTGTCCCACATCAATGGAATCTCCATACGTTCCCAGACCTTTGGCATGTACCCCGTGAAGCTCTATACGGCGCAGAAGATCCGACTCCACCCGTTCGATACTGACGTCACCCAGCATGAATCTGCTCATCTGCAGTTCTGCGAAACGGAGCGCTCTCTGCTGAACAGGAGGTATGAGTAGAATGTAGTAGAAAACCACGCTTATAAAAAGCAGAAACACCACGACAAAAAGGGTCCCGAGTGCGGCCCAGAATGCCGCCCGCAGAGCCTTCATCGGAACTCCGTTTTTTTTCGTGTTCCCGTTTTCTTTTCCAGGTGAATGCTGCCGGTCTAAAGGCAAATTTGATGATCCCTTCGAGGGTTTTCCCGAATGCGGAAATGTCCAAAGAATTGATCTGTTCGGTGCTGCGAACTATCTTGTCCTGAAAAGCTCGCCGATTCAGTACAGAAGAACTGAATCAACAGAAATCCGATACAGACAAAAATAATATTGTAAATGATCATTTTCTAAGTATTGATCCGGCTAACAGTCTTTGTGATATATATTTAGATGCCTGAACGGTACAAATTCGCTATTTAAAGACAGTTTAAGCGGGTAACAGAACATCATTAAAAGAGAGTGGCGCAGAAATGTTTATACCTGAAGAATATTTCCTTCCTCTGGCCCTGTATGCCGAGATCCATTTCCGGTTCTTCAGAGGCATGCCCAGCCTCCTGTTCAGGCGAGAGCCGGAAATTCTGTTCGATATTCCCAGAAGAGTGGCTTCAGGAGAAAATCTCCCACTGATTCTTCTGCTCAATGACATTCACAAATACCCGGTTTTTCCCGAATCGGTTCAGGCAGCGATCTCGCAGAGCAGTTCAAAACCGAAACTTTTCACCTTCAATGAGCTGCAGAAGTTCAGGATAAGCCACCCGTTGGAGAACCAGATGCAGGCATATTCCATACCAATTCCACTGTCAGAACTGCCCGATGGAGAGATTTTCCTCAATGCACGACTGGATTACCGCAGAATAAAAAAAGGCAAGCCCAAAGAGCCGCCACTAAGCATACTGAATGACAACCTTCCCACTTCCACTAAGCTTCCCTACCGCTGCACAGTAACCAATCAGAAGTTCCCGGGAAGCGATTTCTGCACCTTCGGGGATGTGCACTGTCACTCTCTTTTCTCCAGAAGCCATGTGGAATTCGGTCCGCCTCTGGAGATCATCAAGAAAGTGGCCCAGGCAAGCGGTCTGCGTTTCGTGGCCATCACCGACCATTCCTACGACCTTGCCTGCAGTCCCGACAACTTTCTGAAACAGGACAGGAATCTGCGCATGTGGAAACTGTTCAAAGAATCCATGAAACGTGCAATGACAAATTCAGAGAAAACCGTGCTCATCCAAGGCGAAGAGATCTCCTGTCTCAATGATGAAAAGAAAGTGGTGCATCTCTGCGGTCTGGGAGTGAACGAGTTTATCCCCGGCACCCTGGACGGGGCACGTCCGAACACTCATTTCAATACTCAGCCTACCATCATCGAGGCAATTCGGGAGATACATCGTCAGGGCGGAGTGGCGTTTGCGGCTCATCCGGGAGCACGTGCGGGATTCACCCAGCAGGTGTTTTTAAAAAGAGGCGAGTGGAGTGAAAAGGATCTGTTTGACGATCTGGATGGTATTCAGGCTGTCAACAGCGGATTTCTGGCTTCCTGGCAGAGGGGGAAAAAGCTCTGGATCACCATGCTCCAGCGCGGGTTGCGGGTTCCTCTTCTGGCCGGAAGTGATGCGCACGGTGATTTCAACCGTTACCGCGCAGTTGGGAAACCTTTTGTTCAGATTCACGAGGGGCCTGAAAGATACATGGGTTTTGTGCGCACGGGACTTTACGGCAGGTATTCCACTCAGGAAGAGATTCTGGATGCCATACGGCGATGCGCCACTTATGTGACAAGCGGCCCTTTCGCCGCTATCAATGCGACCGGGTCAAAGGGTGATTCGCTTGTATCGTCAAAAACGGTGGAAATGCCCCGGGAGCTTTACGCGGTCGCCTCCAGTACCGAGGAGTTCGGGCAGATAGAGAAGGTGGTTGTGTTCTGCGGACGGAGCGGAAGCGTTGAGGAGAGGGTGGTGCTTTCGAGGGAGTGCCCGGAGGAGTGTTATTTCTTTTCGGAGAGGATAGGGGCCGAGCTGCTGCCGGAGAGGTGCTATTTGAGAATGGAGGTCAGCGGGAGGACCGGGCGGGGTATTGCCACAAAAGCGGCGACCAGCGGGTGTTTTGTGGAGAAGGCCGGCGGGTGAGCGGATGGTTTTTTTCCACGCAGAGACCCCGATAGTGGGGAGAGTTTTTTTTCCGAAAGCCCCCCACATCCGCTCACACTGAGCGTAGTTCCTACGGAGTCGAAGTGTTTTCCAAATAGCCCCGCTGGGGTTTGTGAATCATCCTGCATATCCCTTTCCTGGGGTGTTGCCCCAGTAGTATGAGGCACTTATTCAGATTGTATGATAGGGAGAAGTAAAAGATTTTGGGACCTGCCATTTCGGGATGCCTGCCCTCACCCTTCAGTCCGACCAAATTGAACTGCGAATGACGATTAGCGCACAGCGAAGAAAGAATTATCGGA
>JBKGXV010000036.1:0-30129 GCA_046546375.1 Chitinispirillaceae bacterium
CGGTCAGGCGAGATAGACATGGAAGAGATGCATATGGGCAGTTGAAGGCGGCTGTGGGGTGAGGAAATGCAGACACTGCCGTTTTTCACATTGGAGAGCCGTCAAACAGAAATGATTTCGCATCTTCGACCATGCGTGTGAGTTACATACCGGACTGAACCTCACCTATCCCAAAAATCACTACTATTTATTAAGGCCACATACTACCGCGACATTTTCAAAGGCAACATTCATCAACCGATCAGAGTGAAAGTATATGAAAGCCCTCATCGTGGAAGACAATGACTCAATGCGGTTCATCCTTAAGCACCTGCTCGAAATCAGCTGTCCCGCCATCACACATATAAAAGATTGTGATTCTGCGGAAAAAGCACTCGGACTGCTTTCCGATTTCAAACCGGATCTGCTGCTTACCGACCTCTCCCTTGCCGAAATGGACGGCATAGAACTTACTCGACATGCGATAAGTTACTATCCGCAACTGATTGTTTATATCGTTACCTGTCATGATCTTAAACAGTATGAAAGATATGCGCATGCTGCGGGCGCTAAGGGAATCTATCCCAAAGACGAAATGAAACTGTTGATGAACACTATAAAGGAGAGCCTGAGCACCAACACTCAAAGCTCTTAACTGAGATCCCTGTTCTCTCTCACTCCATGCCCCAAGCACCCCACTCCGACCAATTCACTACCCCCGCACATTCCCATTGACTCCCCCAACCCAAAACATTATTTTGTTGTGGGCAAAAATGAAGTTACACGGCGGCAGCGAAATCCGCCTATTTCCGAAGTCTGAAATCTGATGATCTTACGTTTTGTTCAGAAGATATCCTCCTCGAGTGTACAGGGGAGGATATCTTTTTTTTTTGGACTAAACAGCATTATCATGGTACCCTTTTCGTACTCAAGCAGTAGCTAGAAATCGGTTTCAAACCAATATTCATAAAGCGAGGTTTCCTTGAAAGGTTATGTAGCACTGGAAGACGGGACTATCTTTGAAGGAGAATCCTTCGGAGCACCGGGTGAAGCGGTCGGAGAAGTGGTGTTCAACACCGGAATGACCGGCTATCAGGAAGTCCTCACCGATCCCTCCTACTCCTCTCAGATCGTCACCATGACCTATCCGCTCATCGGCAACTACGGGGTGAATGAAAAAGACATCGAATCATCCCGGGTTCAGGTATCCGGCTTCGTGGTCAAAGAAGCCTGCCCCTATCCCTCCAACCATACTTCACGCAGAAGCCTTTCGGAATATCTGAAGGAATACGGAATTGTGGGGGTTGAGGATGTGGATACACGTGCTCTTACCAAACATATCCGCACCAAGGGTGCGCTCAAGGCGGTAATCTGGGCAGGTGATGAACCTGTGTCCACCGATGAACTGGTGCAGAAAGCCAAAAAGTGGAAAGGCCTTGAGGGCTCTGATCTGGTGAAGAATGTAACCTGCAAAAAGCCCTATGTATGGGAAGAGGAAACTCAGGCCGAACCGCGCTTTTCGGTAGTAGCCTTCGATTTCGGAGTCAAATACAATATACTGAGAATTCTGAGCAGACTGGGGTGCAAAGTGACGGTGGTTCCTGCAGACACCAGCGCCGAAGAGGTGCTGGCGTACAAGCCTGACGGGATATTCCTGTCAAACGGCCCCGGTGACCCTGCCCCGGTGACCTATGCTGTCGAAACCATCCGCAAGCTTATCGGCAAAAAGCCCATGTTCGGAATCTGCCTGGGACATCAGCTCATATCCCTTGCTTTGGGCGGTTCCACTTTCAAGCTGAAATTCGGACATCACGGCTCCAATCATCCGGTAAAGGATCTCAAAACAGGGGTGATAGAAATCTCAAGCCAGAATCACGGCTTCTGTGTGGATGTGGAATCTCTGCGCTCAAGCGGAGCCAAAACCTCGCATTTGAACCTGAACGACAACACCAGCGAGGGACTGATCTTTCCCGAAAAGGACCTGTTCTGCGTTCAGTATCATCCCGAGGCATCCCCCGGACCTCACGATTCGGGCTACCTTTTTGAACGATTCATTCAAGCCATGGAACAGAAAGTGTCCAGAGTCGAAGCTGAAGACAAAGATACTGTCGGTGTTTAAAACCAGACACAACTATATACATATATATAAGTAACTTTCAAATCCCGCCGAATAAATGCGGGTCGATGAAGGAAAAGTATGCCGAAAAGAGAAGACATTAGAAAGATCCTGATAATCGGAAGCGGCCCCATAATTATCGGTCAGGCCTGCGAATTTGACTACTCCGGGACCCAGGCGTGCAAGGCTCTCAAGGAGGAGGGGTTCGATGTGGTGCTGGTGAATTCCAACCCGGCCACCATCATGACCGATCCCAATGTGGCCGACCGGACCTATATTGAACCGATCACTCCCGAAATCGTGGAGAAAATCATCGCAAAGGAGCGTCCCGATGCGATTCTGCCCACCATGGGAGGTCAGACCGGACTCAACACGGCAATGGAGCTTTCTGAAAACGGCGTACTGGAACGCTACAACGTTCAGCTCATCGGCGCCAACGAGAAAGCGATCAAAAAAGCCGAGGACCGCAGCGAATTCAAAGACGCCATCAGAAAAATCGGGCTCGATCTACCCAAAAGTGCTTTCGCCTACAACATGGACGAGGCCTGGGAGATTGCAAACGACATCGGCTTTCCTCTCATCGTCCGCCCCAGCTTCACCATGGGCGGTACCGGCGGAGGTCTGGTTTTCGACAAAGACGATTTCGAACGGATTGCCGGGTACGGACTGCACTGCAGCAGGATAAACGAGATTCTTATCGAGGAATCGATCATCGGGTGGAAAGAGTACGAACTTGAAATCATGCGGGACAAGGCTGATAATGTGGTGATTATCTGCTCTATCGAAAACCTTGACCCTATGGGAATTCATACGGGCGACAGCGTCACCGTGGCGCCCGCACAGACCCTTACCGACAGGCAGTACCAGCAGATGAGGGATGCGGCGCTGGCCATTATCCGTGAAATCGGAGTGGAGACGGGAGGATCGAATATACAGTTCGCGGTGAATCCTCAGAACGGACGCATCGTGGTGATCGAGATGAATCCCAGGGTGAGCAGAAGTTCCGCTCTGGCATCTAAAGCCACCGGTTTTCCCATCGCCAAATTCGCAGCCAAGCTTGCGGTCGGCTACACTCTGGATGAGATCAGAAACGATATCACCAAAGAAACACCGGCCTCCTTTGAACCCACCATCGACTACTGTGTCACCAAAATTCCCAGATTCACCTTTGAAAAGTTCCCGGAATCGGATCCCACTCTCGGTATACAGATGAAATCAGTGGGTGAAACCATGGCAATCGGACGCACACTCAAGGAATCGCTTCAGAAGGGGCTTCGCGGTCTTGAAATCGGCAGAAGAGGGTTTGAACTGATTGCCACAAAGTACTCCACAAAAGAGGACGTGCTCAAAGCCCTGCCCATCCCCACATGTGAAAGACTGTTTCTGATTCGCCAGGCGCTCGAACTTGAGCTGAGTGTGGAGGAGATCTGCAAGGCTTCAGGGATAGACCCCTGGTTTGTCAATAACATGAAAGACATCGTTGAATTCGAAAAGGAAATCACTCCAGCTCTTCTCAAAGCCGGCAAGGAAGAACAGGTCAGGCTTGTTAAAAAAGCAAAGCGGATAGGGTTTTCAGATGCCCAGCTTGCGGATACTCTGGGCATGGAGGAAACGGATTTCAGAAAATTCCGCAAGGACCTGGGGATCCTTCCCACCTACAAACTGGTGGATACCTGTGCGGCGGAGTTCGAGGCGTACACACCCTACTATTACTCAACTTATGAAAAAGAGGATGAAAGCAAGCCCAGCGACAAACGCAAAATCATGATTCTGGGCGGAGGTCCCAACAGAATCGGTCAGGGTATCGAGTTTGACTACTGCTGCTGCCAGGCTTCATTTGCACTGAAAGAGCTCGGGTACGAATCGATAATGGTCAATTCAAACCCTGAGACGGTTTCGACGGACTACGATACATCCGACAAGCTATATTTCGAGCCTCTGACATTTGAAGATGTGATGAACATAATCGACCGGGAACAACCCTTGGGAGTGATTGTACAGTTCGGCGGACAGACACCGCTTAACCTCGCACAGCGGCTCAAGGATGCCGGTGCTCCCATTATCGGAACCAGCGTGGAGTCGATTCAGCGCGCCGAGGACCGGGATGAGTTCTCTGCAATGCTCAGAAAAATCGAGGTGGATCAGCCTGCCAACGGTATCGCCCGTTCCACAGACGAGGCTCTTGACATTGCCAGAGGCATCGGCTACCCTGTGCTTCTGCGCCCCTCATTCGTGCTTGGCGGACGGGCCATGCGTATCGTGTACGATGATGCCGAACTGAAATCGTTTATCGCGGAAGCTCAGGCTGCTGCTGAAAACAAACCGGTTCTTATCGATAAATTCATCGGTGATGCCATCGAGGTGGATGTGGATGCCGTTTCCGATGGGGAAAGTGCAATGATCTGCGGCATAATGGAGCATATCGAGGAAGCCGGAGTTCATTCGGGAGACAGCGCCTGTGTGCTTCCTCCCCACACCCTGTCAGAGGATATCATCTCCGAAATCCGCAGGATCACCAGAGACATCGCAAAAGAGCTTCAGGTCGTAGGGCTTCTCAATATTCAGTTTGCGGTCAAGGAAGACCTGGTGTATGTGCTGGAGGTGAACCCCCGCGCGTCCCGTACCGTTCCATTCGTATCGAAAGCCAAGGCGGTGCCCTGGGCCAAAATTGCCGCCAAAGTGATGACCGGAAAGAAACTTTCAGAACTTCCCGAAGCCTACGAACGCAATATGGACTATTTCGCTGTAAAGGAATCGGTACTTCCCTTCAACAAGTTCGCCGGAGCGGATATCATTCTCGGCCCCGAGATGAAATCAACCGGTGAGGTGATGGGAATCGATCAGGATTTCGGTCTGGCCTTTGCCAAAAGCCAGGAAGCAGCCGGAAACAAACTTCCGCGCAGAGGTTCGGTGTTCATCAGTGTCAAAAACAGCATGCGCCGCAACATCATCTTCATGGTAAAGACACTTGCTTCCATGGGTTTCAAGATTCTGGCTTCCGAGGGTACCTGGAGGGTACTGAGTTCAAGCGGAATCAATACCAAGATGGTTCCCAAGATCGGTGAAGGCAAACCGGATATTGTGGATCTGATCAAAAACGGAGACGTTGATTTCATCATAAATGTTCCTGCAGGCAAAAAATCCCAGATTGATTCCAAGCCTATCAGAAGCGCGGCTATTTCCCAGGGTATTCCCTATATCACCACTCTGGAGGGTGCCCAGGCTGCCATAAGCGGTATGGACTCGCGCGAAGTCACCGGGTTTTCCGTGAAATCCATACAGGAGTATGGTGAAGTGAAGAAAACGTCCAATCAGAATCTTAAAAGTCATCTGGAAACACGGAAACTGATGTGGAGCTGAATGCTTTTGAACAGCAGAAGATTTCATGACAATAAGAAGGAGTTGCGGAACGGAGGCAGATTTCCGTGCGCATCTCTGTTTCATTTACTGGAGCATCATTTACACAAGCACACGTGATTTTCTCTAGAAAGCAGGTTTTAATGTCAATGGCGATCGGTTTCGACAACGAACTCTACCTCAAACAGCAGACAACAGCCATCGCCCAACGAGTCAAACGTTTCCAGAACAAACTCTACCTAGAATTCGGAGGCAAACTTCTTTTCGACTACCACGCCTCCAGAGTACTCCCCGGTTTCGATCCGAATGTTAAAATGAGGCTGCTTCAGCAGCTCAAAGATGATGCGGAGGTTATTCTCTGTATTTATGCAGGTGATATCGAACGCAAAAAAATCAGAGCCGATTTCGGCATCACCTACGATTCCGACGCGCTCAAGCTCATAGATGACCTTGGCGACTGGGAAGTAAACGTTTCGGCAGTGGTTATCACCCGCTATGAAAACCAGCCTGCCGCCAGAGCATTCAAAAGCAAACTGGAAAGACGCGGAGTAGACGTTTACACTCATGGGTTCACCAAAGGCTACCCAACAGATGTGGATGTGATCGTTTCCAAAGAGGGCTACGGAGCGAACCCCTACATCCCCACCACCAAACCCATCGTGGTAGTCACCGGTCCGGGCCCCGGAAGCGGCAAACTCGCCACCTGTCTCTCCCAGCTGTATCATGACTACAATCGCGGCATCCAGTCCGGGTATGCGAAATTCGAAACCTTTCCCATCTGGAATCTGGCACTCAAGCATGAGGTGAATGTGGCCTACGAAAGCGCCACGGCCGATCTTAAGGATGTGAACATGATCGATCATTTTCATCTTGATGCCTACAACGAGAAGACGATCAACTACAACCGGGACATAGAAGCATTTCCGCTGCTCAAAAGAATTCTGGAAAAAATCACCGGTAAAGAGTCGTTCTACAAATCACCCACCGATATGGGAGTGAATCAGGCTGCGTTCGGGATCATAAACGACAAGATTGTACGCGAAGCAGCCCGGCAGGAGATTCTGCGCAGATATTTCCGCTGTGCATGCGAATACGCCATGGGAGTCACGGAGAAAACAACTCTTCAGAGAGCCGAGCTTCTTGTTCAGGAAATGGGCATAACCTTCGATGAACGGTCTGTGATTGAACCCGCACGCAAAGCAGCAATCGAGGCACATGAAAAAGGCAAGGGCAATGACGGCATATACTGCGGCACAGCCATTCTGCTTCATGACGGGACAATCATCACCGGTTCCAATTCACAACTGATGCATGCGGCTTCAAGCCTCATTCTCAATGCGACCAAGCACCTGGCGGGAATTCCGGAGGAGATGCATCTTCTTCCACCCAATATCACCGAATCCCTCACCCATCTCAAAAAAGAGATTCTCGAGGGTAAAAAGATAAGCCTTGACCTGGATGAAACACTTATTGCACTTGGGATCAGTGCGATTTCCAATCCTGCGGCGGAAATGGCTCTTAGCAAGCTTAAGGAACTGAAAAACTGCGAAATGCATATGACCCATATACCGACTCCCGGGGATGAAGCCGGTCTGAGAAAACTGGGAGTCAATCTGACGAGCGACCCTGACTTTTCCACCAAATCACTCTTTGTCAATTGACCGTTTCCGCGGCCGAAGAGGAGTCTTGAGATGACAAAATATATTTTCGTAACAGGCGGAGTAGTTTCATCGCTGGGCAAGGGAATTACAGCCTCCTCCATAGGAGTGCTGCTCAAATCACGGGGACTCAACGTAGTTCATCAGAAATTCGACCCCTATCTCAATGTGGACCCGGGGACCATGAATCCCTACCAGCACGGAGAGGTCTACGTGACCGATGACGGTACGGAGACCGACCTTGACCTGGGTCACTACGAAAGGTTCACGGGAGTCACTACCACCCGCAACAGCAACTTCACTACCGGAAAAATCTACAACAACATCATCACTAAAGAGCGCAGAGGGGATTACCTTGGAGGGACTGTGCAGGTGGTGCCTCATGTGACAAACGAAATCTGTGACGCCATACGCTCGGCAGCAAAGCCCGATGTGGATGTGGTTATATGCGAAATAGGCGGAACTGTGGGTGATATCGAAAGCCACCCCTTTCTGGAGGCATTAAGACAGTTCAGGCAGTTTGAGGGAAAAAGCAATGTGCTTTTCATACATGTGACTCTCATACCCTATCTGAGCAAGGCCGGTGAGGTGAAAACAAAACCCACTCAGCATTCCGTGGGAAGGCTGCGCGAGATCGGAATCATCCCCGACATTCTCATCTGCCGCACACAGAAGCATCTGGATCAGGATGTGCGCCAGAAAATCTCCCTGTTCTGCAATGTGGACAAGGAGGCGGTGATCGAGGCCTTCGATGTGAAGGACACCATCTATGAAGCTCCTCTGGATCTTGCACAGCAGAACCTGGACAATGTGATACTTGATATACTCGGGCTTCGTGCCGGAAGGAGAAATCTCCGGGCCTGGCGCGAATACATCGAAAATGTCAAACATGCCGACCGTGAGATTGAAATCGCGGTGGTGGGAAAATACAGTGAACTGCTTGATGCATACAAGTCGATTCACGAATCGATCAATCACGCCGGGGCATTCCACAGTACAAAAGTCATTATCAGGAGTGTGTCAGCAGAGGAAATCGAGGAAAACGGACCTGATAAAGTTCTTTGCGGAGTGTCGGGCATATTGGTTCCGGGAGGCTTCGGCTCAAGAGGCCTGGAGGGAAAGGTTCTGGCCATAAAGCACGCCAGAGAAAAAAAGGTTCCCTTTTTGGGCATATGTCTCGGCATGCAGATGGCGGTAATAGAGTTTGCCCGCAATGTGCTCGGACTCGACACCGCTGACAGTACGGAAAACAACCCCAACAGCCCCGATCCGGTGATCCATCTGATGGAGGAGCAGAAAAAGATAATGGACCTTGGCGGTACCATGCGTTTGGGAGCATTCCCCTGCGTTCTCAAAAAGGGATCGTTGGCTCTGGCCAGCTACAAAGAAGAAAAAATTTCAGAGCGGCATCGTCACCGTTTCGAATTCAACAATGACTACAAAGAACGTTTCGAGGAGGCTGGGATGACAGTATCCGGCCAGTCACCCAACGGCATGCTGGTGGAAATTGTGGAACTGCGGCAACACCCCTGGTTTGTTGCAACTCAGTTCCACCCGGAATTCAAGTCACGGCCGGTGGATGTCCATCCGCTTTTCAGGGATTTTATCGGTGCGGGTCTTAAATACAGAAATCAGCAGACATATACAAACAGATGCGAAGAGTTGAACAGCGCTGCAACAACAGAGTAAGGAGTTTGGGGAATGGGCGGTTTTTTCGGAGTGATATCAAACGACAATGATGAAAGCAAGGCGCATCTATTCTACGGCACTGATTATCATTGTCATTTGGGGACGCGCCGCGGGGGTCTGGTCACCGCTGAAGGGTCACGGTTCTCCAGAGTCATTCACGATATCTCGAATGCACAGTTCAGAAGCAAGTTTGACGATGACCTTCCAAAGCTGGAAGGTAAAATGGGTATTGGTGTCATAAGTGACTATGAAGACCAGCCCCTTATCATAGGTTCCCATCTTGGGGTCTACTCCATTGTTACCGTGGGTCACGTGCAGAATGCCCCCGCACTTGCCCAGAAAGCCTTCAACAAACGTTCAGTTCACTTTTCGGAAATGAGCGGTAACGAACTGAACCCCACCGAACTGACAGCCACCCTTATAAATGAAGAAGGGTCCTTTGAAGATGGTATCCGCAATGCCCAGCAGCTGATTGAAGGTTCCTCCTCCATGCTCATACTGACCACCAAAGGAATTTACGCGGCAAGAGACAGACTGGGAAGAACTCCTGTGATAGTCGGAAAAAGCGAAAACGGTTATGCAGTTACAATGGAAACATGCGCCTTTTCAAACCTGGGCTACGAAATAGAAAGAGAGCTCGGACCCGGAGAGGTGGTTTTCATTTCACAGGACGGTGTTGAGCAACGCGTTGCACCGGGGGACCAGATGCAGATCTGCTCTTTTCTCTGGATATATTATGGATACCCGGCCAGTGATTATGAAGGGATAAACGTTGAGCATTCGCGCTACCGTTGCGGCTCCGCACTGGCCCTCAGAGACAACGTCGAGGTGGACTTCGCAGCTGGAATCCCCGACTCGGGTATCGCTCATGCGCTGGGATATGCACACGAAGCCAACATTGCTTTCAGCAGACCATTTGTTAAATACACCCCCACCTGGGCCCGCTCCTTCATGCCTCAGAATCAGAAAATGCGGGAACTGGTTGCCAAGATGAAACTCATTCCCATTAAAAAACTTACTCAGGGAAAACGGATTCTTTTCTGTGATGACTCCATTGTAAGAGGCACTCAGCTTAAGGATACACTGCAGAGGATCTATGACTACGGAGCGAGGGAAATCCATATGCGCCCCGCCTGTCCACCACTTCTGTTCGGCTGTAAGTATCTGAACTTTTCCCGTTCCAAATCGGAGATGGATTTAGCAACGCGCAGGGTCATTCGTGATCTGGAGGGAAATGCTGATTTCAGAGTCGAGGACTATCTGGATGAAAAATCGGACCGTTACCATGCCATGATTGAAGCTATCAGAGAAAAAATGGGACTGACTTCCCTTTCCTACCAATATCTTGACGATATGATCGATGCGATCGGACTTCCCAAGGAAAAACTCTGTACCTATTGCTGGAACGGCTGTGAGAACAACGGAAACTGCAAAGATAAAACACTCATACCAGAGAAGGAAAATGTAAATGCCCAAGCGTAACGACATTCACAAAGTGATGATTATAGGATCCGGACCAATTATAATTGGCCAGGCGTGTGAGTTTGACTATTCAGGGACTCAGGCCTGCAAGGCTCTACGTGAACTCGGCTACCAAATCGTTCTGGTGAATTCAAATCCTGCAACCATCATGACGGATCCGGAGATGGCCGATATCACTTATATCGAACCGCTGAACATTCCCACTCTCACCCGTATCATCGAAAAAGAACGCCCCGATGCTCTTCTCCCCAACCTTGGAGGTCAGACCGGGCTCAACCTTTCACTCCAGATGGCCCGAGAGGGTATTCTGGACGAATTCGGTGTCAAAGTCATCGGAGTGGATATTGATGCGATTGAACGGGGAGAAGACCGTACCATTTTTAAAGAAACCATGACCGAACTGGGTATAGAAATGCCCAAAAGCAAGGCTGTCTACAATCTGGAAGATGCAGAAAAGATTGCTTCCGATCTGGGATACCCCGTCGTCATCCGTCCAGCTTACACTATGGGAGGCACCGGAGGAGGCCTTGTCTACAATGTGGAGGAACTCAGAACCGTTGCAGGCCGGGGGCTGGCTGCAAGTATCATAAACCAGGTGCTTATTGAAGAGTCCGTTCTGGGATGGGAGGAACTCGAACTCGAAATCGTCAGGGACTCCAAGGGCCAGATGATCACGGTATGCTTCATAGAAAATGTGGACCCCATGGGAGTGCATACCGGAGATTCTTTCTGCACTGCTCCCATGCTTACCATCTCTGCTGAACTGCAGAAAAGACTGCAGAAGATTGCCTACAGCATAGTTGAATCAGTCAAAGTCATCGGCGGTACAAATGTCCAGCTTGCCCACGATCCCAAAACAGGACGTGTGGTCATTATCGAAATAAACCCGCGCACATCCCGTTCATCCGCCCTGGCCTCCAAAGCCACCGGATTTCCCATCGCACTTATTTCTGCAAAACTTGCCTCCGGGATGACTCTGGATGAAATCCCCTATTACAAATCAGGGACTCTTGACAAATATGTACCATCCGGAGATTATGTGGTAGTGAAATTCGCCAAGTGGGCGTTTGAGAAATTCAAGAGATCACAAGATAAACTCGGTACTCAGATGAAAGCGGTAGGGGAAGTAATGAGTATCGGCAAAAACTACAAGGAGGCCTTCCAGAAAGCGATCCGTTCATTGGAAACCGGACGTTTCGGTTTAGGATTCGCCAAGGACTTCAACTCCCGCCCTCTAGGAGAACTTCTTGATCTGCTTAAGGAACCTACAAGCGAACGCCACTTCATTCTCTATGAAGCACTGAGAAAAGGTGCTACTATCGAAGAACTTCACTCCATTACTAAAATCAAAGCCTGGTTTCTTGAACAAATGAAGGAACTGGTAGACATGGAGGAGCAGATAATAACCTATAAGGGAAGTGATAAACTACCTTCGGATCTGCTTGAAAATGCAAAGACGTGTGGATTTTCAGACCGCTATATCGGTATGCTTCTCGACCTGCCTGAAAAAGAAATCAGAAACAGACGCATTGAACTGGGTATTGTCGAAGGGTGGGATCCTGTTCAGGTCAGCGGAGTTGAAAACGCCTGCTATTATTACTCCTCTTTCAGCAGCAAAGGTACTTTGCAATCTGGAGAGGGCCGCAAAATAATGATACTGGGAGGCGGTCCGAACCGTATCGGTCAGGGTATCGAGTTTGATTACTGCTGTGTGCATGCAGCATTTGCTCTGAGAGATGCCGGATTTGAAACAATCATGGTAAACTGCAATCCTGAAACGGTATCCACCGATTATGACACATCCGACAGGCTCTATTTTGAACCGCTGACTGTGGAGAATGTTCTCAGTATCTACAACAAGGAAAAACCCGAGGGTGTGATTGTGCAGTTCGGTGGCCAGACACCTCTTAATCTGGCCAACCAGCTTGAAGAGGCGGGTGTGAAGATTCTGGGTACCACTCCTGAAGTCATTGATCTGGCTGAAGACCGGGACCGATTCGGGAAAATAATGGAAGAGCTCAATATTCCCATGCCTCCCTCCGGAATGGCAGTCAGCCACAAAGAGGCTCTGGAAATCGCCCGCCAGATAGGATATCCGGTAATGGTCCGCCCCTCTTATGTTTTGGGCGGACGGGGTATGGAAGTGGTTCATGATGATGAGATGCTTAAAACCTATATGGAACTGGCTGTGGATGTGACCCCCGAGAAACCTATTCTCATTGATAAATTTCTGGTCAATGCTATCGAGGCGGAAGCTGACGCCCTCAGTGATGGCGAAGAGGTGTTCATACCTGCCATTATGGAGCATATCGAACAGGCGGGAGTTCACTCCGGAGACTCGGCATGTGTGATTCCCCCGGTGAATATTGCTCCGGACATAGTGGAAACCATCAACGAATATACCCGTGAAATCGCACGTACCATGAAGGTTGTCGGTCTGATGAACATGCAGTATGCTGTTGCTGACGGCAAAGTGTACGTCCTTGAAGCCAACCCCCGTGCCTCCCGGACAGTTCCGCTTGTATCAAAAGTATGCAACATCCGCATGGCCCGAGCCGCAACAGAACTGATGATGGGCAAAAGGCTTGATGAACTGAACCTGGAGAATCAGGATATCCCGCACTATGGGGTGAAAGAAGCAGTATTCCCCTTTCCCATGTTCCCTGAAGTCGACCCGGTACTTGGACCTGAGATGCGTTCCACCGGTGAAGTACTTGGAATGGCTGAGGATTTCGGTCTTGCTTTTTTCAAAGCACAGGAAGGAACAAGCTCGGCGCTTCCTATGAAAGGAAATGTTCTGATCAGTGTTTCAAATGCCGAAGAAGTCGTGGCCGATATTGCACGGAAATTTCTCCAGATGGGATTTGGAATATTTGCCACCGGGGGAACTCACGAGTTTCTTAAACAGCACGGCATTGCAAGCCGATTTGTCAACAAACTTCATCAGGGCAGGCCGAACATTCTCGATCTGATTGCCAACCAGGAAATTCAACTTATCATCAATACCCCTATCGGCAAAAAAGGGCAGTATGACGACTCCTATATACGTAAATCTGCTGTAAAGCATAGGCTGCCCTACATAACCACACTGGCCGCAGCTGCGGCGGCAGCCAACGGTATCGCCGACAGAATCAAAAAAACAGTAACCACCCGCTCGCTCCAGGAGTATCACAAATCACTCGAGGATATTCCAGAAGAAAATGATGCTCTGGAAAGTGTGTGAACTGAAAGGACAGAATACAGTGCTGGAAGACCTACATGAAGAATGCGGAGTATTCGGGGTGTTCAATCACCCCCAGGCCGCCCATCTGAGCTATCTTGGACTCTATGCTCTCCAGCATCGGGGGCAGGAGAGTTCGGGAATCGCAGTCTCTGACTCACAAGCCATTTCCGTTCACAAAGGAATGGGGCTTGTCAGTCACGTTTTCAAGCGCCAAAGCATACTTGATAACCTGAAAGGAAACCTGTCTATCGGCCACAACCGCTATTCCACCACAGGTTCCTCTCATATTGACAATGCACAGCCGATCATAATCAACTGCAGAGCCGGTCAGATTGCGGGTGCTCACAATGGCAACCTCACCAACGCCGACTCTCTCCGGGAATGGATGGTCAATGACGGTTCCATTTTCATGTCTTCCACCGATACAGAAGTGATAATGCATCTTCTGGCCCGTTCAAAGCGGGAATCGCTCGACACTATGATTCTGGATGCTCTCTCGGGAATCAAAGGTGCATACTCCGTTCTTTTCCTCACAAACGATGCTCTTTACGGGGCACGCGACCCCAGAGGGATTCGTCCGCTTATTCTTGGAGAAGCCGACGGTAGTTACTTCCTCTCTTCTGAAACCTGCGCGTTCGATCTGGTGGGAGCGAAAATGATCCGGGAGGTGAAGCCGGGCGAAATGGTGCGCATAGACAAGGATGGCATCAAAAGCTACCAGGTTCCCACATTCGAAACGTCGGTCAAGCCTGCACACTGTGTTTTCGAGTTCATCTATTTTTCTCGCCCGGATTCCTTTGTATTCGGCAAAAACGTTGACCGGGTGAGACGAAAAATGGGTCATCAGCTGGCAAAGGAGCACCCTGCTCCGGATGCCGATGTGGTGATCGGAGTACCCGATTCAGCCACAACGGCAGCTCTGGGATTTGCCGAAGAATCGAAAGTCCCTTTCGATATAGGTCTGATCCGTAATCACTACGTGGGCAGAACGTTCATACATCCTGCTCAGTCCGGAAGAGATTTCGGGGTAAGAATCAAATTCAACCCCGTAAAGGGAGTTCTCAAAGGAAAGAAAGTTGTGATAGTGGATGACTCGGTGGTGCGCGGAACCACCATGAAAAAAATCATCAGACTCATCCGTACCGCCGAACCAGCGGAAATCCACCTCCGGATATCCTCACCCCCCATCAAAGGGCCTTGCTATTACGGCATTGACATGCCCAACAAAGACGATCTTATCGCATGCGAAAAATCTCCCGAACAGATCAGGAAATTTCTGGGAGTTGATTCCATGGGGTATTTGTCCATCGAGGGTATGCTGTCTGTTGTGCCGGAGCCGCAGTCACATTTCTGCGCAGCCTGCTTCAACGGATATTATCCCATTCTGCCGGGCAGATAATCTATTTGAAGAACACCTGGATACCCATAGCGGTTTTCCCTGCAAAGTCCGGAAGGTGTTTTTTGCGCCACAGATTCAACAGTGGGTAGACAAAACTCGACGCCCAAAGGAGAAACAGTCTGTCAACGACTCTGTACTGAGGCTGGGAACGGACTGCAAGATTGAACAGCAGTTTGATTATTCTTTTGTTCACCTTCACCGGTGAAAAATCACATTCCACATGAAAACCGAGAGGGTGTTTTTGCATATATTCTCTTTTCAGTTTCTCCAGCCGGGCCACAATGTCAGGATTCCAGCTTGAAAGAAAAAATTCCCGCGCTGATGCTACGATCTCGAAAGTATCATACATGAAGTCCAGATTATGATCATCTATCCCCGCTTCTTCCGCGAGTTTCTTCATATATTTTATTCTGTAAAGCGCACGGTATCCATCGTGAATCGCCTCTTTTCTTTCATGCACCAATCTTCTGAGAATTTTGCGCATGGTATGATTGATAATGATAGTGTCCCAGATCACCCACAAAAGCGGCGGGACACGGCTTCTTCTGAAATACATGCGCCTACAGGAAAACTCAGGCAGGTACCAAAGTTCCTTGACAACTCGGTCTGAAAGGCGAAGGAGACTGAGAAAGGGTTTGGCACTCACGTCCGGAGCCCTGGAAGATACATAGTCCCTTACTGCGTCCTCAACAGTCACCCTGTCTTTGAACAGACGGATTGTCACATATGTATTAACCTCGTTCCACAAGTTGCGATGAACAAAGGACAGATCACCAAAATGCGACCACCCTCCGGTCTGGCACCACACTGTCACTCCCACCACATTCTGACACATGGAAAGATAGGAAAACAGTTTTTCGTAATCATACCCTACAAATGAGGGAAATTCTCCAAATCCCTCATATTCCCTCCTGGCCTGAACTTCTATTATTTTGTTCAAAGGTGAGTCGAAAAAAAGCCGGTTGAAATTAAGATACCTGAAAAAGTCACTTTCACCATATTTGAATGATACAACCAGATGGTCACTGAAGATGCGTCCGAATGCTTTATTGTAGGTGTCTCGGTTCCAGATCAGATCTCCGATCTGAAATGCCCCAAGAGACCAGGTTCTCACTATCAGTAGTTTATCATGGCGCTCGAAAACGGGAAGCATGAAACGGATGAACGTTCTGAGCTGCTTTGCGGTTTTCACCATCAGTCTGCTGGTGTATTCGCCCTTCACGTCAATTCCATCACTCTCCCCGAAACGGAATATGATCCCCTCCACCTCGGGAAAATCGTTGAAACAGTTCTTCACAGCTTTCCCAAGCAGTTTGAGAACAGAGTTGAAATTCATTTCAGTCACAGCTTCTATCTCATCATTGAAAAACATGACATCGCTGTTTACAAACACCCCCAAACCGGATTTTCGCGTTTTTTCCAGAAGCGATCTGTAAAACTGCCTGTAACGCTCAATCCTAACCTTCTGTTTCCGGCTGTAAAAACCGTACTGAGTCATGTGAGCCAGGTCATCAAGCGTGAGAGAATCAAAACCTATCCCGGATACTTCCGAACAGTATTCTGAAAACGCCTCACTGATCGCCCCTGCTTTTTTTCGGTCCAACATTCCCTCCTCTTCTTCCAGATGGGAAAAGGGCACTTTGGACCAGTTCTGTTCTTTGCTCTTGTGCTCATGAATGAAAAAAGGTGCTATGGAATCCACCATATGGAGTTTGCGATTGTACATACCGCCTCGTTTTTTTATTAGCAGAGATTAAACTGTGAAGAAAACACCCGTTAGGCTGTTGCCTACAAAATAACCGCCGAGTGTTCAGTTTTTGTAAGAGGTATGTTCCACAATCGTAAGCAAAAGGATGTGCCCGTTGCCGAACAGAGTGCATCCGAATACGGGGAGGGGCGTTTTTTTACGTCACGAGTCCTTGAATCTCAGAAGTGAAACTCTGATATCGAACACATGAGATCCTGCTCAAGCAGTTTTCAAGATAGTGTGTATATGAGCTGTATGGGGGAAAATCAACATCACCCTACACTGTAAAAAGCAATTCCGAAAAAGGAATTCTACTTTGGCATTCACCAACAGGAATTTTTCGGTACTTGAGATTTGAGATTGATCCGTAAGTCGTAATTACTAACTCGTAATCCGTAATTGACTATCGTCCCTCTGCCAGGCGGTTGACCAGAAACTCCGGCATTCTGATCTTTTTCATCTTCGCCTGGGTTTTGGCATAGTCGTAGGTAACTCTCTGCAGCTCGAATACGCCCTCGTCGGTATCGAGAATTCCGTACGAGGAACGTGGATTTCTGTCTCTGGGCTGACCGACACTTCCTATATTCACCAACAACCGAAGACCGTTTCTGTTTTTAAAGTCTATGGATTTTTCCTGATGAACGAAAATCTCCTCACCCTCAAGCACAATGATCATAGGAATATGAGTATGCCCGACAAAACAGATACGATTGTTGAAGAACTGGAAATTGAACGCCGCCTCTTCCAGAGAGGTGATATAGTACCACATATTCGGTTCATACGGTGTGGCATGAACCAGAGTCATATTTCCCTGAGTTTTTTTGACTGGAAGCTGAGCCAGAAAGGAACGGTTGTCAGAGTTTAGTGTAGCCGATGTCCATTCAATGGCAATTTTTGCGTGAATATTGAAATGCTGAGTGGTGAGAAGCTCCACTGCCGCAGCATCATGATTTCCCAGGAGAATAACGGGACAGTGTTTCTTAACCATCTCCACGCACTCGTTAGGGTTGGCGCCATATCCGACGATATCACCCAAACAGATAATCTCATCGATATTCTTTTTACCGATATCTTCGATAACTGACTCAAGCGCCTCCAAATTGGCATGGATATCCGAGATGAATGCGAATCTCATGTAATTCTACCCGTTTTCCATAAACCGAAAAGTGCTCGAGCCAATTTCGATCCTGTCCTTATGCTCAAGACGGCGGGTTCTAACACTTTTTCCATTTACTTTAATTTTTGCCATGAGTTTCTGGCCTATGATATAAAATCCATCTTCGCGCTGTTCCAAAACAGCCTGTGCTTTGTTGATCATGAAACCATTCACAAAGATGTCATCTTCCTCATCTGATCCCAGTGTAAGAAACGCACGGTCGAGTTTGTACACGATGTGCTTTGTGGTTTCGATAAGCACTGCAGTGGAGGAGGCTGATTCCGACTCAAACCCCTCACTCTTTTTTTCATCAACCGCCGGCTGAACGACTGTGGGGCCACTCTGATTTTTCTGCTCCCGCATCCGCGCTATAGGCTCAGGTGCTTTTTGAGCCTGGTCATTGCTTTCACTTCCGGGGCCTTGGTCAGTTTCATAGATGATGGTATACTTACCAATACAGATCTTGTCCCCGTGACACAGAGTCACTTTTTTTATCTTCTTGCCGTTGACGAAAGTACCGTTAAGCGAATTGAGATCACTCAGCACATATGATTTGTCCGTATCCTGCTCGATTTTCACATGTCTCCTGGAAACCCCCATATTGGAAATGGGAATAGTATTCTCGGGGAGACGGCCAATACTGATCACCGGCTCATCAAGTTCGTAGATTTTAACCGGTTCACCATCGTAGTAAACAGAATATCTCATCATATTGAAAGCCTTTTTGCTCGGTGCGGTCCAGCAAAAAATATACAACTAAGTGACTTATGAAGGCAATAACTTACCACTCCCATGCACATAGTATGGTATATAAGCCATCTCAAAGTCAACGGCAATTTGCAGAGAGTCAGTTTCAGGATATATCTTAACCTTTAGAAACTATGATCACCAACTCATTATCCAGACCGAAATTACCGCTGATTGCGCTGTTTTTCGCAGTGTTTCTGCACGGTGGAGCAATATCGTTGTTCGGCCAGAGCGGCAGCTTGTATGAAAAACGGCTGGAATTGGGCCAGAAGCTTGATTCTCTGGAAGTGGAGAAACAGGAACTTAAAAGGCAGGGCAGAGCCATCGCAACTCTGGAAAGAGCAACAGATTCCCTCCGGGATTCTCTTTCCGCACTGCGCCGCGTACCCGCGTCAGAAACGAAAACAGCTTCAAAATCTTCACCGCTCTCCCTCAGACCCCGCAATACTTTCGATCGGATCATTATAGGAATAGGTTTGATTGCCGCCCTTTCAGGTATCATTCTCATAATAGGCATTCTGCGTAACCGCCGGGAAAAAAGAAAGAGAATGACCTATACCTACAGCCGAAAGCTAGAAACCGTTAACAAGCCTTCAGCAAAAGCATCCTCAAGCCCTACTGAAGACGAGGCACAAAAACCGATCATGCCGCCATCAAACCTTCACCAATCACCCGAACCTTCACCAACCGCACGAAAAGCCGACTCCGAGGTGCAGCATTCAGAAGAGGATCTTATCTCCACTCTTCGGGACCGCCTCTCCCAGGAAGAGTCCAAAGAGAAAACCGGATCTGAACCTCCGGTTGTCGCCCATACTCCCCAAGAAAGTTCCATGTCGTTCAATGACCTTGTGGTTAAATCTGCACAGGAGGGCCTCAGCGTCCAGGATATATCGCGCAGATACCAACTCAGCATCGATCAGGTCACACTTATTCTGAAAATGGCAAAAAAGTGATTCTGTTCAATTTATGATCTAAGAACTCTGCACGCTTCTTTCCACCAATTTCTGCTATCCATACCCTGCCAGACGCTTCAAAACCGATCAAGTTTGCCGAATCCATTGCCGATATACAATAATATATAATATCCTTGAAACATACCATGAATGCGATACAACATGCTGAATACCGTATCCCACAACCCCCGTATCCAGGCTGAACGCAACAAAACCGTCTACAGAGCCACTGTCAGCGGCAGACTTGAAAGCAAAGGGGCTTATCTGCTCAGTATGGATAAAGGTGAAGTGGAAATCAAACTGGCCCAAGGAAGCCTGAAAGTGGGACAGAAAGTTCTGGTCAGTCCATCCAAGGGGCAGATACTCATCGCCAAATCACAAACTCCGGACTCTGCGCAACAGGCCGACAGTTTCATTTCCACAGAGCAGAAAAACAAATTGGCTGCACTTGTTTCAGAGGGCAAACAGGTTCAGATAGCCCCTAACAAGTCCTATCCGGACGGCGTTTATAAATTCAGTTCCACTAAGGAGCTGAATCAGTTTCTTGGTACTGAAAATGAAAACCTGCGCAGTGAAAAAGGCTCCAAAACGCTACTTCTGGCTACCTCCGGGGGCACACAGAAAGCGGCTTTAATCGACCAGAAAGATCTTTCATCCGCTTTGCAAACTGTACACGGAAATTTCAAAAGCGCCACTCTCAAATCTCTTCCCCCTGCGTTTCTGGACCGAATTCTCTCCGAGCGCTCCGAACTGAACCTCAATGCGCTCGACAGAATCGACAGCGTCCTGGCACAGTCCAAAACCTCTCAAGCCTCTCTTTCCCATATCCAGACAGAAAAGCTGGCGCAGTGGTTTCATCTCGTTCTGGACAATCCAAACCTGGCCCAGTCTCTTGCTGACCGTATTCCCCTTTCAGGCGCCGAGCGGATTCCTATTGAGATGATTCAGATGCGCTCAAGTGGTGGTGAAACACTTCTGCCGCCTCCCGAACAATTCTTTCTGTATAACGAAATTATCGAGGGATGTGAAGACAAAACCGCTCTGCTTATGCGGCTATTATCCCAAGCCGGACTCAGCAGCAAGGATACGCTAAACAGCGGACTGAAGCAGGTTTTGAACGATCTGCTGCAAAAAATGCCGATTCCCATGAGCAGCATTAGCCCTGAAACCGATTTCAAACCACTTCTGCAGCAGCTTAAAAATCTCTCCCCGACAGAGCTGGAAAGTATTTACGGGAATAAGCCTGTACTGCCGGAAATTCTGAATGCCGAAATTGTGTCGTCAGGATCCCCGAATTCACTGTTCAGCAGCGACATGCCCAAAAAGGAGCTGTTTTCTACCCTGAATGAACTGGAAACATCGATTCATAAAGCATTGAATCAAAAACAGCTCTCAGATGAAACACGCCAGGAAATAAAAAACCTTGTACAACAGCTTAGCGCAACCAGCGGAAAACTTTCAGATGCGCTCTCCGGTTTGGAAAAAATTGTTCAGAACTTGTTCGAGAATACATTGGTGAATAATTCCCGCAAAGCCGAAGTGATGAGTATTATCCAGAAACCCATTATGGCCCTGAGTGACATTTCAAGCCAAACCAGTGTGGAGCCGCAGATACTTTCCCGAAACACCTATCAGAAACTTCTTTCCATATCCGCACCTTTCCATGAAGCCGACCACAACATCTTCAATGAAATCACCACAAAGGTCATAGATCATGATTTTTCCAAAGTCCTGAGCAGCATATCAGCCCCGGAAGGTGACACCGACCAGTTGCTCCAAACTGGACATAGAGTTTCGTTATCGATTCAGAAGATCCGTATTTCGTTACAGGAAGCACTGACCAGAATGGACTTTTCAGCCCGTTTCCAGCCGGCAACGGAATCTGTGAACGCCTCCCCTGCAGCAAACAGTCAAACGATAGACAACCTGCGTTCCGAACTGCTGATACATATCACAAAATCCCTGAATGAAACATTTTCCTCCATACAAAATCTGGAAAAAACGTTGCAGCAACTGCCCTCCGGGTTTCCCAAGCTGGATGAGTTCATTTCACATATAGCCCAAGTGAGCAGACATGCCCAGGAAAACGGAAACAGGGTGGCGGACAGACTCAAAAACATGCTTCTGGAACTGAGCAAGCTCATGGTGGAAGAGGGCAAAGGCGGACTGCAGGACGCTGAAAAAAACATGGGGAAAGAGCGGGTAAGCATCACCCCCAACTCTTTTGAATCGATGAAACAGAGTGCCCAGAACCTGCTCAACCGTCTGGAAAGCCTTCAACTTCTGTCCAATTCGGTTCAAAACAGAAGCGGCGACAATCAGGTTATTTCGCTGCCGATGAAAATCGGTCAGGAATGGACCGAGATGCAGATTAAATTCGTTAAAGGGAAAAAAGGGGAAAACAAAAAGGGAGAAAACAGGAACATTTCCGTGTATCTGAACACCTCCCCCTCATCATTGGGTGATGTTTCTGTAAATCTGGATTACCGCCCTCCCTCAACACTGAAGCTATCCTTTCAATTTGAAAAGGCACAGGTGAAGAGCTGGTTCAGGGAACAGTCAGAACAGATTCGCGCGGCAATTGAAGAAATCGGTTTGACTCCCGCCGGCCTGGAATTCCATATGAAGCGACCCAAAACAGAAAAAAGCAGCACTAAGGAATCGGTACAGATAAAACAAAGTGCGGAAAACGTGGAACAGAATGTTGATTTAAAGATATAATAGGGGTTGGGAGGTTCAACGTTCAGCGTTGATAAGAGATTGGAGTTCAGGGTCCAACGCTTAACTTTGAACGTTGCATAACATGAAGCAGAAGAAAAAAACACGAGATACCGCAGTTGCCCTGAGGTACAAAGATGGTGAGGATAATGCGCCGAAGGTGGTTGCCAAGGGCTACGGAGTAACTGCGGAAAACATCAGAAAAGTTGCAGAAGCCAGCGGTATTCCCGTTACCAGAGATGATGATCTGGTCGAACTTCTGGCGCAGATCGAGATAGACAGAGAAATTCCTCCGCAGCTCTACTCCGCTGTTGCCGAGGTTCTCTCCCTGATCTACAGGGCCAACAGTTCAATTGGAGAACGGAAAGAGTAGATATGAAACTTCGCAGCATACTCGTTACTTTCACCCTGACCGCTACATTTCTGATCCCTGCAGAGCTGTCAGCCCGAAACGTTGTGTTTTTGGGTCTGAGCGGCCCTGATGGAGCATCAGTGGGAAAAAGCCTGGAGCCCCGAATTCAGAAACGGCTATCAGCCATGAAAGAGTTCAAAACAGGCGATTTTATCCAGTCTCGACGCTACAGGGAAAAAATCAACTTCGATGGCCACCCTGTGGTGTCACGAACGCTTGTTGAGAAGCTGGAAGCGATTGCCCCCGATTCCACCCTCTTTGTATGGGGAACAGTGAAGGATTACCGAATACGCCCCGAGCGTTACTTTCTTCTGGGAGCACAGGTCAAAGGAAATATCACCATAGATTTCACCATTTACAACCTCGCTGACAAGTCCTATTCCTACAGTGGAGAAGTGAAGGCGGAGGCTGTGAAAAAGAAAGGGTTTGTACTGTTCCGTTCAGTGAACAATGAAGTACACATATCGGCCCTGGACAGAACATGGATTCTTGAAAAGCTGCAGAAAAAGATCTCTGAGAAATCGGCCTCTCTCATTTCCATAATTGCCAAATCTGCCTCGTTTCCAGAGGAGAAGATAGATGATCCCGAAATAGAAAAGCACAAAGTTCCCTCGGTGGAGGATGTGTACTCTGTTCCCGAAGTGGAGACTCCGAAGGATTCTCTCACCGAGGGTAGAGAGGAAATCACGGATTCACCCACCGCTGAGTAGTAGGTTTCTGTACAGGTGGGGAAGTTGGTTGTGCAGAATAAATTCTGGGATTATATTTTATAAGATAAACCAATATATTTTATATTGGTAGTTTAACTTTCTTAGCCACACGATCGACAGAGCGGGAGATAAAAGTATGGGTGAACTCGGCTCATATAGAAACGTTTTTGATGATCAGACTGAATTCAACAGACTCAATGATCTGATTCTCAATGCTATTCAGGAGTTTTCCGATTACCGTCAGGGTAATCTCACCTATGGCGAGATAATGTTTGTGATGGAATGCATACTGGATAACATGCGGGGAACATCGGAGAAAGATGCCCAGTCCCATACAAGTATCAAGGGTCTTGCAGAAGCACCTTCCTTCACAAGTCTGCTGTCGATCAGCTCACGGCTGGTTGAAACCATGGTGAAGAAGGGAATTATCAGCTCCGATGACGAAGCCTACATACTTCACGGAGACGGCTGACTCAACCGGTTGAATGTGAGAAGAGTGGTTTATTAGAAAGGGCAGTCTCCAAAAATGGATCTACAGTTTCCTTACAAAATCAAAGTAAAGCTCCCCAGCGATCTTGAGTACATTCCTTCGATCCGCAAATTCGTTTCAGAAGTTCTGCAAGTATCCGGGTTCAGCTCGAAATTCGCGTTCCGTTCGGAAATCATCGTCGATGAGATCTGCAACAACGCAATCAACTACGGCAACGAAAGCAGACCCGATACAGAGGTGGAACTGATCTGTGAAATTCATCAGGACAGGATAGAACTCTTGGTGAAGGATCAGGGTGGCAATCCCCTACACACCGACCGTCTGAAGGAAGCGGTAAAGAGCAAGGAAGCAAAGGAGAAAGATGACCAGCTGGGTTTGGAAATCATCAAAATGCTTTCAGAAAAAGTGGAACTGGAAATTGATGAAAACAATGTGACGTCCATTCATGTGGTACGGAAGCGTGAAAAGACCAAATAGAAGCATAACTGAAAAAACGGAAACAGACATGGAAGAGAAAACCTTGCGAATGGAAACTGCGGCCGACCCGATTGATTCTGAAGTGATGACACTCAGAATCGAGGGTGACCTTGATTCTTCCAGCACAATCATGCTTTCGGACATTGTCGACAAGATTATAGCCGAAAACAGACGTTTTGTCATAGCAGACCTGACCGGGACTACTTCCATGTGTTCTGCAGCTCTGGGAGAATTCATGGGCTGCAGAAAGAGGCTTGCAGACAGAGGAGGAGATCTGGTATTAACCGGCCTCAACCGGGATATCCGCTCCAAACTCACTCTCATGGGGGCAAACAAAGTGTTCTCGTTTTACCAGGACGTCCGTTCTGCAATGCACGCCTACAAATGGCAGTACAAGAACATGAGTGAAACGGTATCGTTGGTCTTTCCCTCCAATCTCAAACTGGTACCTCCGGTCAGGCAGCTGGCAAGCCGTCTTGCCAAACAGAAAGGCTACAGCGGCCGGGATGCCTTCCGCATCGAAACTATTGTCGATGAGATATGCAACAATGCAGTGGAGCACGGCAAGGACGGTCAGGGACTGGATGTCTCCATGAAGGTCATCATCGACAAAGACAAAGTTGAAGTGGATGTGACCAATGTAAGCGATCCTTCCAAAGTTTCCGCGCTCAGGGCACTGCTGAAACCAGCAGCTCAGTCGGTCCACAGCGGGAGCGATCAGAAACGCGGGCGCGGACTGGCCCTGATCCGAATGCTGTCCAACGATATGGCAGTTGATATTAATGACAATGGAACAAGTGTGCGTGTTACTAAATTAAGAGAGGAATAGTATGGAAAGTCAGATCGAACTCACCTGCGAAAACATACCGGGAAAAGACAATGCAAAGCTTATCCGGTTCATAGGTGATCTGGATGCCACCAACGTGGATTCCGTTCTGGAGCAGGTAGGCAACTATTTCAGTGACGGATTCGTCCACATTATTGCAGATTTCAAAAAACTTCGTTATGTGAACAGTACGGGGCTTGGCATTCTGCTTCACTTCAGCAAATCGGCAAAAGAAAAAGGCGGCAGCTTCAAAATTGCCAATGTGAACGAAAATGTATACGAAATAATCGAAATTATCGGGGCCACATCGCTTCTTGAGATCTATGACGAGCTGGACGAAGCGGTCGCGGCACTAAGTTAAGGATTTAGGTCTTTAATGAATAAAATCAGAGGTCAATTGATGAAAATCAGAAAGTTCCATATTGCAGTACTTCTCACTTCGTCTCTTCTGGTCTGCCAGAAAAATGTAGAAGATCCCATGGTCAGTGTGGGGAAAAACCTACTAGGGCAAAAAAGTTTCGAAGCATTTGAAAAAGTTGCCGATATCTATCCTGCAACACCACTATCCCATTTCCCCGGAAAACGGAAACGCGTTACCTACATGGTGGAATGTGAAGCCATTCACCAGGAATGCATGTCAAAAAGTCTGAAAAATGAGATAACGGGCAGCCTGGACTGGGAATGGAAGAAAAAATACTATACCTCCTCGCTATTTTTTGACCTCTTTGAAAATCTCGGATTCACAGAAAAGCAGCTGAAAGAATACTATAACACCAACAAAGAACTCTTCCGTAAAGACATCAAAACAGAGGACGATAAGGATTCAAGCTTCATACCCTCTTTCGATGTGGCAAAAAGACAGGTTGCCAATCAGCTCTTCGGAGAAAAAACAAAACCTGACTCCCAATTCATAGCCGGAATCGGAGAAAAGGCAAAGGACAGCACGGCACTGAAAAATCACTGGGTTAATTATGTGCGGAAAAACCCGCCGGACAACTACTTTCTGCCGCATCTCTACAAGGAAAAATTCGGCAAACCCCTTAGTGATTCAACAGATCAGTTTTTCGGAGAGGGCAAGATCATAACCGCCCAAGACCTGGAAGTTATCAACTCCTGGCTCTCGGACAGGCCGAACAGACAGCACATGAACAAAAAGGAACTGCTCAGATGGCTTCTCAAATGGGAGCTCTTTTCTGAACAGGCCGTAAAGATGAACCTGACCGAGAGACCCCTCTACGATCAGATGATGGACTGGGCTTTGAAAATCGAGTACGCCAAAGAATATCTGTCTCAAAAAGTGATCCCGCAACTGCCCCGAAAGGGCTCAAACGATACTGCATTGGCCAAGCTTTCCTATTTCGACAGAATCGGCCGGGTGGCTGAACTTGATTCCTCCGAAATGGAATCCCAGCTGAAAAGAATCGAGGATTTCAGAATCAATGTCAATCTCGACAGTATTCTTCATACTATCCGCGAATCGGCCGGCATCGAGTTTTCTCACAGCGACTACAATGACAACAGAAGCACCGACTACAAAGCACTCATGGCTCAAGCGGACTCTCTCAAGGAAGCCAGCTCCGATCCCGACCTGGAACCCCAGAAGGCCTCTGAATTACTGGACAAGGCGGAAAAGAACTACAGAACTCTGACTGACAACTTCGCCTTTACTGCCGAAGGGGAAAAGGCATTCGGCGAAGCTGCCAAAATTCTCATAGACAAGTATAATTCAAAGCCCAATGCCCAGAAATTCATGCTCTACTCGGCGATTGAATTCTACCGCAGAGGCCTCTTTCTGGACAGTGACGGAGAGAACAGCTGCAACAGTCTGTTCATGATTGGTTTTACTTTTGATGAACACCTGAACAACTACGAACTTGCCGAAGAAAATTACAAGTTGATTCTCAAGGACAACCCTGACTGCAAACTTGCCAGCGATGCCGAGTTCATGATGCTACACCTGAATGAACCCATGACCAGCATCGAGGAGATCCAGAGTCAGACGATGAGACAGGGTAAGAAGGTCGCAGAGTAGGACTTTCAACGTTCAGGAAAAAGAAAACATCATCAATTCCGCTCATGCTGAGTTTTTCGAAGCATGAGCTTTTTTTTTGGGGGGGAGTTTACTCCACCTTTGACTTCAGCTCATGCTGTCCCGCTTAGCGGGAGTCGAAGCATGAGTTTCCCTACACTTGATAATTTATTCCGCGTCTCTCCTGTCTGCGCCTCTGCGTGCCATTTCCTGTTATTCAGAATTTCGAGTACGAGAACGAGTTGGAAGAAGTACGACTGGGATCTCAGAACGGATCCTCCAGCTTCACCTCAGGAAGGCAGATCTCCTGATAGTTGCAGAACCGGCACAACCCCGGGGAGGGACTTGAGGGGAACTCTTCCATATCAATAGGGATATTCTCTTCCACATCTTTACAGTAAGACTGCATCTCTTCTGTCTGGACCCGGATCTTTTCGAAAAAATCGTTCAGTTCCTGCTCCTTAAAAGAGATCTCAAGTTCATCGTATTCCGGGTTGAGATACACGATTTTGGGATAGATTCGGTTCCAGGGAATTTTGAAATTACTGTTTGCCGCAACAGAGTAGCCCATGAGCTGAGCGGAGTGTTTCACCAGATCCTTTGATCCGGTTTTCCAGTCCAGTATGTAGATTTCATCTCCGACCGGAAAGAGAAAATCCATTTTGCAGTAGGCCTTGAGTCCGTTCAGTCTGGTCTCCCCGCACCCGGGCGGTTCAATAAGCCAGTTGGTACGGTTAGTGATGGCTTTCATGTAAAGCCAGCTGAAGCAGGGACTGTCCAGAAAGTTAACGAGACACTTTCGGATCTTCTCCTGAGCTCTCGCGAGGTCCACCGACTTGTACTGCTTGTAGTAGACTTCCAGAAACGTTTTGCGCGAGAAGTATTCAACTGCCTTCTGATCAGCAAATTCAAGAAACCTGTCTTCATCGATTTTGCTGTCTGATTTCTGAAGCCGCCTGAGAAACCGCTCTAGCACATCATGAACCACATTTCCCACTTCCAGTGGAATGGAGGTAAGTTCTCGAAGTTTGGTTATTTTGTAATGTGGAATATCGGGAACGTGTTTGGAGTAGTAAGTATAATAATACTGCCGTTTACACTTATCGAAAACCTCGTAGCGGGATATGGACCACCCCAGGATGCGGCTGAAGGAAAATTGGGGAAACTTGATATTCATTCGCTTCCTTACTGATTCAGGAGAATGTTATTTCAAGCGATCACTTTCAATATAGCTTATGCGAAATGTCGTTTGCGTCTCGAAATGTTCCACACTTTTAGAGTGTTCACCGTTCCGATATTTTCCGATCGGGACAGCAAAGTGTGAACATCGTCTCCACATATACAGGGTTAGGTTCTTGAAATCCAAAATGACGAGTCTGTAGATCAGCATAAAAAATAGGATCCCCTGTTTTCACAAGGGACACCCATAAACTTACTTTTCCTGTGCAGGAAAATCCATTACCCCAGGCGCATCACTCCAGAGAATCAATAAACTCCTGTGTATCCCGACACGTCTCCAGCTCTATACGCAGGTTGGTGATGTCATCATCGGTGATGTATTTTCCTCCCGGAGCCGCGGAGGAAATCACTTTGGACTGATTCTTGACTGCCGTACCGCCGGACTCGAGCTGGCCGGAGTGGCTGTCGCTGTGAACGATATTCTGCAGTATGCGCATAACTGCCCGGTCCTGACGTGAAGTGCGGATATCCTCTATCTGTTCATCGGAAAGGGGGAAAATTCTTTTTTCGAAATACAGCATAGGGGTCATGCACAAAGGACAGTTGAGAATTATCACGCTGGCATTCGTACTCAGGAACACATCAGATATCTGAGAACAATGCGGGCATTTCATACTAAGCGTCTGTACCATGTTTCCTCCACCAAGCATCCTAAAACTTTGCAACCTAAAAACTCCGGCTCAGAAGCAAACTGCAGTCTGATCTTTAACTATTGTACCACCAAGTTCGAATGCCGTCAAGGAATGCTTTGATGAAAGAAGAATCTGCTACTCCCGAAGAGAGAATCCGTCATCTACGCCATGAGCTCAAAACGGCGCTGAAACACCAGAAAAGAAAGCTCAAGAAGCAGAATATGGAGCTGGATGAAACGAGCCGCCACGAATGGTACAGCCAGATGGCCGATTCGCTTCTTGCCAACCCCGACGAAGCTCCCAAAGGAACCTCCAAGGTGGAACTGGTCAATGTGCATACACAGAAAACAGAACAGCTTTCCCTTAACCCCAAATTCGATGCACTCAAAAATGCCGACCTCCTCTACCGGAAAGCCAAAAAAGGAAAGCGCGGATTCGATATCGCAGTGGAAAAAGCCGAACATACATCTCAATCAATACAGAAAATAGAGAATTTGCTCTCCTCGGTGGATACCCTGCTCAAAGACAGCAGCGAAACCGACCCCATCACCGACAATGCAGCTGAATCCATGGAGGAAAAAGCCTCGGAACTGACTCTTTCCAAGCCAGGCCAGCAGACAACATCAAAAAAGGAGCAGAAAGAATCCGTTCCCTACAAAAAGTTCACCATTGATGGGTGGGATGTGTATCTGGGCAAAAACAGCACCCAGAACGATGAGCTGTCAGTCAAATTCGCAAAGCCCTGGGACACCTGGCTTCATGTGGCGGGACATGCGGGGAGCCATGTGGTGATCAAGCGGGTGAAAAACGGTCCTCCCCCGCCCTCGGAGGTAATCAGAAAAGCCGCTCAGCTGGCAGTGTGGTTTTCCAAAGCCAGGCACACATCCTATGCCGAAGTGCATGTGACCGAGGCCCGATTTGTGCGCAAGCGCCGCCACGCCCCTCCGGGAGAAGTAATCGCCGAAAGGTGCAAATCGGTGCGGGTGGAACCCAAGAACCCCCAGGATATGTTTCCCTCGGGAATGTACGAGTAGTTTTTCATACCCCGAGTTCCCTACCCTCTTCTACCGTTTTTTTCTGGTGAAGGAAA
>JBKGXV010000037.1:0-28841 GCA_046546375.1 Chitinispirillaceae bacterium
TGCCTTGTGTAAATGGTACACCTACAGTATCCAGCACCAGACCAGTAATGGTCCATACATCAGGTATTGTCATAATACACCCCTCGCAATAAAGTAAACTGACTTAAGCGCATAAAAAGCGGTTGAATATTATTTCCGAATTGTACCCTCGGCTTAACTATCGATGCCAGTCAGAAAGTGCAGGTCCGGTGAAGCAGAACCGCATTCGAATTGTGAATGGCATTTGACCATCTTTAATGAATTTAGCAACAAGCAATATCAAAACACAAGCAATTTCCGATTTTTTTTGTTACATTTAGGTTACAAACCACTTCCTCTCAGAAAAGTGGTAAGGAATATCCCACCAGTATCCCCGGGTTTTTTTCCTGCATGAAAAAATGCGTACTGAACCTGCCGGCAACCGAAAGTCCGGCCATAAGTGCCGGCTTATAGGCTTTGGTTGTGGCTCCAGCACTTACCTCGACACTTACCCACTCCTTAACAGAACTCTTCTTGTAATTTGCCACAAGCTTTCTGTAATCGGCAACCAGGGAATCACTCTGAGCAATATAGAAACGCTGATCCTCCACCAGCTTTGCATAAGATTGCTGGGCTTTCTCAAGTCCGGCTATCAGGGAATCCTTTCTGACCAGAACCGCACGGGCGGAGTCAAGCGACACTCTGCGTTTCATTTCTGCCTTGAGCGAATCAGACGGTACTGCTATGAGAGTATCGTTACCGACCACAACTATAAACATCCTGTCGTTTGACGGATGTTTGGACAGCACTCTGCTCTCAGGTAAAGTCTGACTGTATGCGCAGAAAACAAAGCATATGACCATTGTCACCATTTTACAATATATCAATTTCAACCTCCCACCCCGTGACGAGTTCCGTATTCTAGGAATAATTCATGTGTACTCATGGTATCGATGCGTTCCCTTTCATCTTTACTTTCAGCCTCGATCTGAAGAACCGCTTTTTCGTAAGCAGAGCGCAGGTTGGAAAGATTCTCAAGTGCCTTTGAAAGCTCCTGCTCGGAAAGATCACACTTTTTTCCCAGATTCCTGAGCTCTTTTTCCCTCTCCTTTATACGGAGTTCAAGCTCATGCCTCTCCTTTTTAAGCTTCTCAACCTGTTTCGATTTGATAACGGCTAACCCGACAGCTCCGGCGACTCCGGCAAGGATGAATATTATGCCTTTGCTGGAAATTCCCGATGGTTTCCAACCAGACAAAGTGACCCCCAAAACCGCAAGTAAACCGAATCCAAGCGCAAAGATAAGTTCGTACGGCATAATCAGATCTTCCCTTCCTTCAGCTTTTTCTTATCCTCAATGGCTGAAATGATTTTATGTACCGGCTTACTGCCCAAACCCATTGCTGCACCTGAAATGTATACTCTTACCCAGCGAGGCGCATCACTGACCGGTCCGGCAAGCTTTTCACCTGTCACAGCTTTACACAATTCGAAAAAATCTATACCGGCATTGTGGGCAATGATTATACCGAGCACAATCCCCATAACTGCCATGATGATCTTAATACAGGCCCTCCGGTAAAGGTCCGCAGACAGTACAATTACCTGTGGTGAATCCGACCCATGACCGTAAAGCAGATGCTTTTTTCCTCTGAGAACAGCCTGAGCTTCGGCCGGATCAACAAAATCGAAAAGCCGCAACCTCCGTTCAAGCCTCTTTGCCAACCTGCAAGCCAGTGACGTCCAGAGCCTGTGAGCATTGAAATTCAGCTCTATATACGAAACAGAGGTTTTAATGACTTCAAGCACCCGCTCGATCAGCAGTGCGAAAGCCAGTATAAGTGTGAAGAACACCGACACAGTAGTTACCACTTCCATTATCACCTCCAGTACTATTTTACAAACAAATACGGTTTGATTCTGAAATCAGCAATTTTGGCCTGTATGGTTTCTGAACTGCCCCAGGCAGAATACAGCTGCTCAATTGTTTTTTTGAACGATTCATAGGGAAAATCAGATCCCGGGCAGGCTTTCTGTGCAATACTGCAGTGCGGTATGACAGTCTTGGAAAAATCAACCGGTATATTGTACAGATAACACCACAGTGTCACCACTCGCGCAGCAGCCCATATCTGATCGGAAGTGGGCAGAGGTTCTCCATATTTCCCTGTACTGTTCGAGTAGGAATCCTTGGAATCAGTCTCGAAATTTCCGTTTAAGGCGATACCCAAAGTCGACATGTTGTATCCCGCGGCGTGATTTCCGTAACGGTCCCATCTGCAGAATGCATGTATACCGCCTTCCCGGGTGATGACACAATTATACCCGGTCAACCATGGTACACCATTGTGTTTGCGGCCCTTGATAACCGATACAACATCATCGAAAGAACTGGACCTGTTCATTGCCGTGTGATGATAAATTATTCCGGTGGGGTTGGCTTTTCTGCGATGAGCCAGTTCAAGTTTGTCTTTATCCACCCCGCCATCATACGGGATTTCCACCCACGATTCCTTATCATCAAGAGAAGCTTTTCTTGTTATTGCCGGCGCAGCAAGGGTTTGAGCTTCTGAGGCCGCTGTTGCGATCTTCAGATCAACTTTATCACCCCCGGCTTTATTCTGTTTCCTGGCAGAAAGGAATTTGATCAGGGCATGAACAGGACCGCTTCCTCCACCGATAAGAATACCGGTAAACAGTATATCGGCCCAAAGCGGAACAGTCGTACTCTTTGCAGAGTGCACCATCAGCTTACCAAACAAACCGATTCCTGATAAATGCGCAAGGCTGATACCAAGAGCACATCCGAAAAACTGGCACACAAAAGCTTTTTTAATCTGAAATCCATCGAGCGGTGCGGCATCTTTAATCACTATTGTACGATGCTTGACTCTTTCGTCCCATTCCGTTTTTTTCCTCAACTCCGCCAGTTTTGTCCTAAGCATTTCTATTTCAGATGAATCAGCCTCAGAATTCGGGGATTCGAGTTTCTCAAGCACAGATGACAGTTCCTCAACCTCATTTTCGTTCTTTTCACGAATCAATGCACTTTCCAGATTTTTTTGGACATTATCAAGGGAAGCGGAAACTTCTTTCAATTCGGGGATCTTAACCAAACCGACAGGCCCGAGATGGTGATCATGAATATATGACAGAAACTCCAAAACCCGTTCCACGACCAGCGATAAACCCAATACACCCGCCAATGTCACCATTACCAGGTTAAACGATACAACTTGATTGTCCATTTTCTCACTCCTGTGAAGAATCTGAATCTTGAATTAGGGCGGCTTATTGAAAGTATAGATTCTGGTTGTTCATTTTTCAATAAAACTCAGCATAGACCGCAGCGGCAGGAGTAAAGCGTTTTTTCTAAAGATCCCGAATCGGTTTATTTTCATCTGACAGAGTACTTTTGTACAGAACTGTTCTGCAGTGCAAGTCAATCCGGAAGCTGCGCGGAAAAGCTATTCCAGACTGTTCATGGCAGCCGCTGCACACCCTGCCCCGAATCCGTTGTCGATATTCACCACCGTGAGACCCGAACTGCAGGAATTGAGCATGGCGAAAAGCGGAACAAGCCCGTTCAGGTGAGATCCGTAGCCGACACTGGTGGGGACACCGATCACAGGACAGGAGACCAAGCCCGCCACAACCGAAGGAAGCGCACCCTCCATACCTGCCACCACAACTATGACCGATGCATCTTCTAGCAGTTCCTTATGAGCAAAAAGCCTGTGAATGCCGGCCACCCCCACATCTCCGATCATCTTGCAGGGATGTCCCAGGATATCCAGTGTCACTTTGGCTTCTGAAGCCACAGAACAGTCCGATGTCCCCGCCGAAACTACCAGCACCCTTCCCCGCACCCGCTCCTTTTTTTTCCAGAAACTGCTTTTTTTCCAGAAGCAGCGTGATGATTCATCGATCTCCGTTTCAGGGAATTTCTCTCCGAGAGCCCTGAGCACTTCGGGATCCGCCCTGGTACCGAATACCGTTTCATCGTGATCTATCTGAGACTGCACGATCGACACCACCTGCCCGGGGGTTTTGCTCTGGCAGAAAATCACCTCCGGAAACCCCTTTCTGAGGGCGCGGTGATGATCCACCTTGGCGAAACCCAGATCTTCAAACGGCAGATTTCTGAGAAGTTCCGAAGCCTGCTTCGGATCGAAAGTTCTGTTGTACAGAGATTCCAGTATTTCATCCAACCTGTTCTTGTCCATACACTTACCCTGTTCTTTCCATTACTGAAAATAGGTTTTGTACGATCTCCTCCAACTCATGGGAATCACGCGCCTGACATATTCTGTTTCTTGCGGCAGAAGCTCCCGGAGTTCCCTTGAGATACCAGGCAGCATGCTTTTTCATCTCGCCGCGAGCCCGCTGTTCACCATGAACTTTGCGGAAAAGCCCAATGTGTTCAAGAACCGTGGCGCAACGCTCCTCCCAGGTCGGTTTCTCATAGGAACGCCCCTCAATCGCAGCCCTTATCTCACTGAAAATCCATGGGTTACCGTAGGATCCCCTTCCGATCATGACCGCATCGCATCCTGTCCGGGAAAACATTCTCACCGCATCCTCTCCGCTCAGGATGTCACCATTTCCAATTACCGGAATGGATACCGCCTTTTTCACAATCTCTATACGTTCCCACAAAGAGTGACCTGAAAAGATCATGGTCTGGGATCTGGGATGAACCGCAATGGCAGCCGCCCCGTTTGCTTCCGCAATGCGCGCGAACTCTTCATCCACCCATTCATGCTTATTCCACCCCGAACGGATTTTAACCGTAACCGGTGTGGAAACGGCAGCAGTGAGAGCTTTTACTATCTGTTCAAAAAGTTTGGGTTCTTTAAGCAATGCGGAACCACCGTTGCGTTTCACCACTTTGGATACGGGGCACCCGCAATTCAGATCAATGAATTCGGGACCGACCTTTTCTTCAACAATGCGGGCAGCCTGGGCAAGCCGCTCTGGATTGGCTCCGAAAAGCTGTACACCGACAGGACGTTCGCATGCATCGAACATCATCAATGCCTCTGTACTGGAGGAGTTGTAGTGAAGCCCTTCAGCGGACACCATTTCGGAAACCACGATGTCCGCGCCGTTTTTTTTGCATAAACGACGGAATACGGTATCGGCCACTCCGGCCATAGGTGCAAGAATTAGTTTGTTTTTGAACGAAAGCATTATATAATCTACACTCTAGCTGTTTGGTTTATCACTGATACTTTTTTGAATTTCTTCTGTTTTAAAATACATCACTGTCCGGATGAAGTTTGGCAGAAGGAGTCACAATACTGCAACGGGAATGGGAAAATGAAAATTCTTGAGCACGTCAGCTTCAGCAATCGGCCAACCGTACTCGCTGCATGGCCCGGCATGGGGAATGTAGGACTGATCACTGTGGATTATCTGCGCAGAGGTATGAATGCTGTTCCATTCGCTGAAATAGACATGAGTCCCTACTTCATTCCCGAATCGATAGTGGTCAAACAGGGAATCGCTCAATTTCCCGAAATTCCAAGCAGTGTGCTCTATCACTGCAAAGATCCCGATCTGGTGATATTTGAAAGCAATGCCCAGTTCGGCGGAAGAGACGGTATTCAGATAATAAAGATGCTTCTGGATCTGGTAGGCGATATAAATGCCAAGGAGTTATACACCTTTGCCGCGTTTTCCCTTCCCATGAGCTATCAGGACCGGTCTGAGGTACTGATGACCTGCAACAATCCCGACATGTTCACCAGAGTTAGTCGATTAGGAGTGGCTCCGATGCCCGACGGTCACATCGCGGGAATGAATGGTCTCTTGCTGGGTGTCGCAGCTTCCCGGGGCATGGATGCTGCATGCCTGCTGGGCACTATCCCCAATTACGCAGCCAACCTTCACTATCCCAAGGCATCACTGGAGATTATACAAAAGACCTCAGATCTTCTCGATTTGAAACCGGATACCACCCAGCTTGAAGAGAACATACTGCAGATGGAGCAGCAGTTTCTGAATATCGAAGAGAGGATAAGAGAGTTTTTCCCTTCGATAAACAAGGATGAGGATTTTGAGATCGGCCAGCTGCATGAGGACAAAGTGCCCCATTTCGTGATGGACAGAATCGAAAAGCTTTTCCAGGAGGCCTCACATGATATCGAAAAAGCTTCGAGGCTGAAAGAGGAACTGGACCGGTGGAATCTCTTTGAACTGTACGAAGACCGCTTTTTGGATCTGTTCGAGGACAGAAAGTAGGAATCGGCCCTAATCATCGAAAAATCAAACTGTTGTGTTTGTATCAGGCAATAGTACGCTGACTGACCCTGCCCTTGAGATTCACGCAATGAACGGGCACTTTACGCTGAGGATCGGGAGCGAAATTCACACACGCTGCGGGTAATTCCGAATTCCATTTCTGAAGAAAGCGCTGGCCGTAAAACTGCCAGCTTTTGTCATAAGTGCCTGTTGATCTGTGTTTTACCACAACATCGCCGGTGACGATCATTCTCCACTGCCTTCTGGCCTGCATGCAAAAGTCCAGATCATGGAAAAAGAACGAATCAAACGTCTGCTGATCAAAACCGAACTGGCTTAGAAGCGTGCGCCTTACAGCAAAAAACACCCCGTTTAGGGCAACAACTTCTGCAGTTTCCTTCTGAGGAGAAAACATGGTGGCGAAAAAGTCGCTATTCTGAAGATCGTGAACGATACGCCCTTTCACAAAGGGACGACCCGCAGCTGTCCAGGAACAATTATTACTGAACAGATACTGAGTACCCGCCACACCCACAATTCCCAGGTAAGGATCAGCAGCAAAAAGCTGTTCCAGCACTGGCCCCCAGTTTTCGTTCATGAAATAGGCATCATCATGCATAAACACCAGTATATCCCCGCGGGAACGGCTTGCGCCGAAGTTGTAGACAGCGGCTAACCCGTTGGTACCGGCAGAGTTATTGATCATCAGCAGCTCGAGGGGACTTCCGATGGTTTTTCTGATATTTCTCTCAAGGGTGGATTGAGGAACGGGGTTTCTGGCAGAAATCACAACACTGATCATAACACATCCTTTGCGCCTCGGCTACAGTACCGAAGTAGAAACAGCGATTTGGTGGTGCAGAAAATGAGAAGCATTCATCCTCACCTGCACCCCAGAATCGGAAAAATAAAACGGGCGCCAGAAAAGAGCCAGAGAGCGGCCGAATTCCCCGGCGGTGATACAGTGCAGTATCAGTACTTCACCCTGGGCAGCTAAGAATCTCCGCGTTTTCTATCAGACGCCTCTGCACCCTTCAGAATACACTTCTTCCCGAAACGGGAAATCACTTTATCCACGGCCCTCTCTGTTGCTTCCAGTGCCTGAGTATCCTCCGTTGAGCTGAAAAGATCGATCTGCTGGTTTTCCCGGAAATCGACTATACCGATTCCTATCAAACGGAGACAATCCTCCTGAAGCTGGTCGAGAATGTGAATTCCATGTTCATAAATGATTTTGGACAGATCAGTAGAAAAGGGAAGTTTCAATCTTTTTGAATGACGGCTGAAATCGGGACGCCTGTAGGTCAGTACGACAGTGGATCCCTTAACCCCTGCCTTGCGTGCCCGCCGTGCCACATCCTGGGAAAGACTGAGCAGGACCCGTTTCCATTCATCTTTATCTCTGCTGTCGGTATTGAACGTATGTTCCCGTGAAATTGACTTTGCTGCTTCGCCTCCTGCCACCGGGCGCTCATCAATACCTCGGCATAAGTAATAAAGTCCTGCACCGTTTTTGCCGAACCGTGAGGCGAGCAGATCAAGGGAAAGCTGCTGAAGATCGCACACAGTTCTTATCCCCATGGAATGAAACGTTTCCAGACTCTTTTTTCCAACTCCCCAAAGCTTTCCCACTCCCAGGGGAGCAAGCCACTCACAAATCCCCTGCTGATCAAAAGGGGTTAAAGTTATTCCATCAGGCTTTTTGAAATCAGACGCTATTTTGGCCAGAAACTTATTCGGTGCGATCCCGATCGAAGCGGTAAGTTTCTGCTCTTTTCTGACAGCATCGGAAATCAATCGGGCAGTCTCCAGAGGCGAACCGAAAAGACGTTCACTGCCGGACATATCCAGAAATGCTTCATCAACGGAAATCTGTTCGAGCTGAGGTGAAAAGGAGCCCAGAATAGACATAATCTCTGCGGATGCACTTGAATAGGCATCCATTCTGGGTTCGACAAACACTCCCTGGGGGCAGCGCCTGTAAGCCTCGGCTATGGGCATGGCGGAACGTACCCCGAACCGCCTCGCTTCATAACTGGAAGCGGACACCACACCCCTGGTACCCGGCTTTGCCCCCACTATTACCGGCCTGCCTCTGTATTGAGGAAAATCCCTCTGCTCCACGGAGGCGAAAAAGGCGTCCATATCTATATGGAAAATCAAACGCTTGGGGCTGTTCATCTGTATTATGCTTCCGGTAGCTTCACCCTGGGATCTTCCGGATTACGACGAAAAAGAAGAATCTTCAGCCCGACAACCTGCACCAGTTCAGCATTCAGAGCATCGGCCATTTCCTGAGCCGCACTTTTGCGGTCAAGACCGGCAGAATCCAAAAGCCCCACCTTCACCAACTCGTGATCATCGAGAGCTTTGGAGATACTTTCAAGAACGTTATCAGCAATCCCCTCCTTGCCTACCTGAACATATGGCTTCAGACCGTGTCCCAGCCCTTTGAGATACTGCCGCTGACGGGAAGTTAATTTTTCCATGGTAAAACAATCTCCTTACGTTTCTGAAGATTCAAATTGAATCGAAAAATAATGTATGGAGAGATGTTCTTCCCATACCTGTCGGGAAACCCATGTACAGAACGGGAATTTTCACCTTGCCACTCAACTCCATTAATGCTATTATTTAAAACACCTATGCTCACTGTCTGTCTATACTTTACACCTGCAGGTCACCTGCAATCATCTGAAAAAAAGCAATATCCATCAGTACGGCAAAGCACATGAATTCCACTCAGCAGAACACACTATCAGAGCTAACGGATCTATTCTCCAGAGACACTTTGGCCGACGCTCCCTTCGGTTATATCTGCAGCAGGGTTATTCTGGATGAACGGGGAATAGCCCAGGATTTCGAAGTAATTGAAGCAAACCATGGTTTCGAGGACCTTACAGGTCTGGAAAAAGAGAATTTGGCAGGCCGGAATGCTTCGGAAATTTTCCCTAAAGAGGCTCTGAACTTTGCCAAATGGCTTCAATTGTATGGCGAAGCCACCAAAAGGGAGAGCCATCAGGAGATCGAACAATATTCGGGAAAGACCCAAAAATGGTTCAGAATACAGGCATATTCGCCCAGAGCTCCTTTTGTCATTACTCTTTTATTCGATATCACTGAAAAAAAGATCTCTCAACTTGCTCTGCAGACAAAAGCTGATGCGTTGGGTAGAAGAGTAAAAGGGATGACACTTCTTCTCTACCTTTCCAAGATGACACACAACGAATCAACAGTTTCTGACTTGCTTCAGGAAGCGGTGAGACTGATTCCTTCCGTTTGGAAGAATCCGGATCAGACCTCGGTACGAATTACTTATAACGGAGAGGAATTCTGCTCCAGACACTTTGAAAAAAAGGGTTTGGAGCTACGCTGCGATATCCGAGTATTTGAAGAAACTGCGGGATCTATCGAAGTGTTTTCCCTGGAGAATCAAACTCCCATAGAAATCGATGAAGAGTATGAGCTTCTGTATTTTCTGACCGGCCTACTGGGATCTGCCATAGAAAACATAGAGTCACAAATCGCTTCAAGAAACAACGAAGCAACGCTGCGTCTTTATATGGATCATGCTCCGGACGGTATCACTGTGGTTGATAGGTCGGGGCAGTACAAGGAAGTGAATGAGCCAGCATGCAAGATGCTGGGCTATTCCAAAGAAGAGCTTCTTCAATTGTCGGTGCAGGAGCTGATTCCCCCAAAAATGAACAGTGCTGATTTGTTTGATGAATTGATTCAGAAAGGCTCTCAGGAGGGGAATCTCGTTCTGCTTAGAAAAGACGGCTCCCACCTGCCGGCGATGGTTTCCTCGGTAAAACTCCCAAATGGGGATTACATGGCTTTTTTCAGGGACATAAGCGATCGGCAGCGCACTGAAATGGAAAAAGCACTCTACTACAATGCGATTCAATCCGTATCCCAACCTATGGTAATCACTGATACTCAAGGCGAAATTCTGGAACTCAACCGGGCATTCTCCGAGATGTACGGATACTCCAAAGAGGAAGTTATCGGCAAGGATCCAAAGGTTCTGAACCCCGGAAAGAAGGTCTACAATAATCTGGGATATACAGAAAGAGAGTATAATGAACTGTTCAAAAGTCTTTGGCACTGCATCAGGAATCCAGAAATAGGAACCTGGGAAGATGTGATTGTGAATAAAAGAAAAGACGGCTCACTGATGTGGGTGAGACTTCTTATAAATGCCGTCTTTGATGAAAACCAGGAGGTTAAAAACTTCATCGGTCTTCCTATAGACATTTCAAATATCCGGGAAAAAGAGAAAGTTTCACGAGTACAACTGTATAGAACAATGGCCGATCTGGCGGAACTTCGCGATAACGAAACCGGATACCATATGCGCCGGGTGGGCATATTTTCCAAACTGCTGGCCAAGAGCCTTGAGATGCCTGAAAAATATTGTGAAGACATCGAGATCTTCACTCCCATGCATGATATAGGCAAAGTGGGGATACTGGACTCTATTCTGCTTGCAGAACGCAGACTTACCAACGAAGAGTTCCAGGAAATGAAGAAACACACCCTCCTTGGCCACAACATCGTTAAAGGAAACAAGGAACTTGAACTCGTTGCCCTGATCACCCTTCACCATCACGAACGATTTGATGGAAAGGGATACCCTCACAATCTTAAAGGGGAAGACATTCCCCTGAGTGCACGTATCACCGCCATCGCCGATGTGTACGATGCCTTGAGAAGCAAGAGACCGTACAAGGAAGAGTGGTCCCATGAACGGGCCAGGGAGGAAATCGCCAAGAACGCAGGAACCCAGTTCGATCCGCTTCTGGTACGCAGTTTTCTCTCTCTGGACAGACAATTCAAAGAAGCCTACGAGGAGCTTAGAGACTGAGCGTGTGAGCTGGAAACATTTTTGCCCAAAAGCCAGGAGGCCGATTCGTTTCATTTGGCGTCGATTCCCCGGAGGTGCATATGAACACAGCCCAACTCCCCCCTGAAAAATCCCTTGTATCAAAAAAGCATGCCCTTTATTAGCCTCCGACTAGACCCGGGAGTATTTTTGTAGTATAATCTCTAGGGAAATAATGTGATATGTGTGAGAAAAAACTACCCATAATTGCTGTCTTTGTAGCCATCCTCGCATTCCATGCAGTTGCAGAGGAGAACATTTCCGACGTTGAAGCCGATATAAGTCTCACTGCAGATAGTACCACTGCCATATCTGAAGATTCTCTCGCACAAGCTGACAGCATCATACAAGACAGCATCGCGGCTCATAAAACATCTCCTGATGATTCTTCGGATGTTTCAGCGGATTCACTTACCACTGATTCTTCCAGAATCGATTCAGCACAGAGTGAAAGCGAGATATCCCAAAGCTCGAAGCCAAAAGAGCTGTATCCGGGCATTTCTCGGGAACAGGACAAGATTGCGCTCGCCATGGTGAAGCAGGTATACTCTTTCAGATGGAAAGACGCAGAGAAGACCGGCAGAGAACTGCAGCGGCTCGAAAGAAAGCACGACCTGGCGCCTCTGAGCTATCTGCTGCTTGCATCCATGAAAATTCTGCGAGTTCAGAACAACGAGTATCCAGATAAACGCACTCAAAAAAAGCTTATTAAAGAGATCAAAAAAATGTCCAAAAAAGGTCTCGATCTCTCCCGTTCTGAATCTGCCCCCGATTCCCTGAAGGAGACGTATATGCTGATTCATGCGGGAATCAAAGGGTTCAGAGCCACACTGAAAATGGCCCAAAACCCCATAGAATCAGCAATGGAAGGTATGGGTGCTCTCAAACTCCTTGAGAAGCAGGTTGAAGAAGACCCTTCGATAAAAGATGGTTATCTGGGACTAGGCATTTTTTACTGTGCGATTTCCAAAGCTCCCACTCTGGTTCGTGCTGCGGTGAATATGACCGGCAGAAAGATAAGCCTGGAAAAGGGGCTTGGGTATCTGAGAAAAGCAGCCTACGAGGGTCACTATACTTACGGCATAGCCCAGATGTATCTGATTCAGTTCCTTTCTCCCTATCAAGGCCACATGGTGGAGGAGAAATCGAATATTTTTTCCAGTCTCCAGAAACGCTTTCCCACAAATCCGTACTATGTTTTCCTTGAACTGGATGAAACGCTTTGCTTTCATCCGGACCGACTCACTCTTTTCGCCACAGGAGAGCATTACAAGCAGAAAATCAGAAACTTCTCCACCGAAAATCACAGTCTCCGCAAATATTCCACCTTGGTCAAGCTTCAATACAGAATGATCAAACCGTTACCTCCCCAGGATCTCGAAGCGAACATTTCCGTTGACCTTAAAGAGTTCTCCTTCTATCCGGTTTTTCTCCAGGCTCTCAAGGAGAAACTTCTGCTGAAAGACAACACATCATCCAAAGGAGATGATTACCAGAAAAGAATGCAGTACATCAAGGAAAAAGGACATCAGGCCAAAAAGATGCTGGAATCCTCGGATATAGGACGTGGACGAAAGGGATTTTATACCTGGCATATAGAAGACGCCCTCGAGCTTTAGCCGATATTGTAAACAGTTGGCGTTATCTCTTTTCCTTCTATCTCAAGCACCCCGCAGCTTGGAGTGGTTCTGAACCGCCTGGGTCCCGCACTTCCCGGATTGAAATACAATACCCCGTTTTTCTTTTCGATATGCGCTTTGTGACTGTGTCCGTAAACCACCACGTCCATGGAAGCTGCTGAGGGATCAAGATCAAGCCGGGAAATATCATGCAACAGGTAAATCAGTGTATCCCCTGCCTGTACTATTTCCGTTTCAGGAAAATCAACCAGAGGTGGCATTCTGTCCGTGTTCCCCCGGACAGCTTTTACAGGAGCAATCATTTCAAGCTGCCCAAACACAGATGTGCTCCCCACATCGCCGGCATGAATAATCAGATCCGCGCCCTTGAGCAAACTTTCGAGCTCGGGTCTGAAAAGCCCGTGGGTATCGGATACCACACCGATCACTGTCTTTTCGCCGCTCATACATGTTCCTTCTGAAAGTCTTTTGTCTCTTGTTCGGAGTCGTATTTGGTGTAGGGAAAGCTGAGAGAAACGGTGAGTCCGGGCTGCGGATCATTGTTGAAAACTTCGATTTCACCACCGTGAAACTCAACAACCTGCTTGACTATAGATAAGCCCAGCCCCGTTCCCTTTTTTCGAGTAGTATAGAAGGGTTCAAAGATGCGTTCAAGCACGTTCTGCTCGACTCCCTTTCCCTGATCCGCTATTCTGATATGTATTTTTTCATAATGTCCTGTTTCCAAAAAGATCTGTATGTCGCTGCCTTCAGGACTGTGCTGGGAAGCATTATCCAGTAAATTTATCATTACCTGCTGCAGTTTAATGTGATCTCCGCTTATGAAAGCCTCTTGCGAGCCGTCATCTATCATCATACTGACAGAGTGCTTCCTGCGGGCCGAGCTTTTCCAGTAATTCACAGTGGAGCGTATCAGCTCAAAGCAATTGATCGAGGTTCGCCTGCTTTCATCAAAAGGTTTTCCCATCTCAAGCAGATCCTGCATAAGGCGGCTGAGCCTATCCACCTGGGAGCTGATATGCTCTTTATAGATCATAAACTCTTCTGTGTCTTCCAGATCCTGAAAAAGAGCCTCTGTGACTGCGGTCAGCGCGTTGAGGGGATTTCTCACCTCATGAGCGACACCGGAGGTAAGACGTCCCAGAAGCTGCATTTCCTTCGAGTGAAAAAGCTCCTTCTGGATATGATCCCTTTCAAACTCCTGAGCCACATAACCCGCGAATATCTCCACACAGTGCACTTCCTCGGAAGTGAAGGTTTTTTCATTTTTGTCCAGAACACATATGAACCCGAGAACATTTCCGTCACAGTTCATGATCGGTACTCCAAGATATGATCTGGCCCCGGTCAGCTGAAAACAGACACATTGAGGATCGGTTTTTTCCAGATCACCACTTGTCTGTACCGCCTGCTTTTGTGTAAACACCTTTATGCGGAGAGTGCAGTCCAGATTGACCTCGTTATCATACCTGAACTCCCCTTCGAAATACAAACTGACCGTTTCCACCCGGTCTCCGTTGATTCGGCCTATAGCCACGAAATCCGAGTCAAGTACAGATGAGATACTCAAGATAATCTGATCATACAGCGTTTCTTTTGAAGAACTGAAAGAGGTGGCGATAGCATACACTGCCTCAAGGGTGTTGTGCCTGACTCTCAGCCGCTCATCCGCCTTTTTTCTTTCTGTTATGTCCAGAAGCGCAATCGTGACTCCCTTCTTACCGCAGTGCTCGTTTATAAGAGGTTCAGCCGTGACCTCGAAAAAAGTAACTGCATCATCACTTTTGAGATACACCTCCCTCACCACTCCGGAGCCCTTTTTCATCACCTCCGCTTTAATATCCCACAAATCTTTGAATATTTCCCTGTCTCCAAGCTCCAGATCGTTTTTTCCTATGAATCTCTCATCACCGAAATCAGGATAATCGCTATGAATCCAAGTATACCGCATATTTTCATCACAATGCGCCATCACAATTCTTGAATTTTTCAGTGCAACCCTGAACCGCTCTTGGCTTTCCCGCAATGCTCTGCTCTGCTCGACCTTTTCTGAATTCTGCTTTATGAGCTCCTCATTTGTAGCTTCCAGCTGCGAGGTGCGCTGCTGAACCCTGCTTTCAAAAAGACGTTTTGACTCAAAAAGCTCCTCCTGGCTTTTTCTGAATTTCCCGAGCAGAACATCGTAAGGCTCTTCAAGACGTTTGATGATTACGGCCCGGTACACCAGTCCGAAGCTTCCGATTCTGAAAAAATGGCCCAGCATATTGAAAAGCCCGTAAGGATCTGCATAAAAAGTAAAGCATATTTCAGCTAATGCGGTCATCAACAATGAAAGACACAGTACTTTCAGAACCGTATTCTGAAAATGAGCTCTGAAATGATAAAACCTGTATAGATTCACCATCAATAAAGCCACCAAGGCATATTGCGCTGCTACTTTGAAGGTGGTCATTCCATCGGATGTATAACAGGCAGGGAAGGTTTTGAAGTGTAGTATTGAAGCTGAAATCGCCAAAAAACAGAAACCGTAAGTAATAAACAGAAATTTATGATCAAAAAGCTGCTTTCTGATAAAAAAAGTGGAGAGCAGAATGGTAAGAGTTTCAAAAGTCCTTGCAGCTATCCAGAACTGTGTAGGCTCGTTATCGGAAAAATGGGGAAAAACGCCCATCCCCCGGTATGCAAGCAGATGGAAAAAGTCCAACCCTCCCACAAACAGATATCCTATTCCCAGAACAAGGAAAAAAGGTGTGGAAGTCACCTTTCTGGTATGCCAGGTAACAATGAAAATACCGAAAGCAATAGCAACCGAGGAGGATTCCACCAATGAATGAAACAGAAGATAATTACTCCGACTCATCAGGAAAAGAACTGCTGAAGCAGCAATAAATGAGAGTATAATTATGGATATTGATACATTGTTTTTCATATATCAGACAATTTCATCGGGAATAGAAATTAAAGGAAAGCGGTCCAGAAACCTATTTAATATAAGATCAAAATACCAATGAGGCAATCATCTGTCTCAAAATGCATGGAATTCTTGAATGCACTTGGTCGTTTGGGGTCTTGAGACTATATTCTGTTGATATTGAAGGGTTAATAATGTTAGAATCAAAGTCCATCATCAGGAATATCAAAAGGATAATTGATGACTACAGTTTTTCTTATTGAAAAAACATGTTTCGTCTGTGGAGAGAAGAACCGTTTTCCCGAATCCGGTCCGGCTTTTTCCATGGATTCCTCGCGGGATCTGGATGGAAGACCGTCCCATATGGGCAGATCCAATATCTACATGAGTATCCAGCGCTGCATTCACTGCGGATACTGTTCTCCCGATGTGTCTTCAGGACACGAATCATTCAAAGAAAAAGTGAAGAGCTCTGAATACGCTTCACAGCTCAACAGCCCTGAATACCCCGAAACTGCCAATGCGTTTCTCTGCTATACCCAGCTTGTTGAGAACAAAGGTGAGTGGGCTGAAGCAGGATGGTGCGCGCTTCACGCAGCATGGATCTGTGATGACAACTCCTTTAAAAACGGAGCCGGAAGCTGCAGAAAAAAGGCTTACGAGCTGTTTTTGAAGACCAGGGAACACAGTTTTTCTTTCGCCGATTCGCATACCGAGGAAGAAATCCTTCTCATAGACATACTCAGACGCATGAAAGTGTTCGATGAAGCTGATGAGAGGTGCACAAAAGAACTGTCCAGAACTGATGATGAAAATGCGTTGTGCATTCTGAATTTTGAAAAGCACCTCATTTTGAAGGAGGACAGCCGCTGTCATACCAGTGATCAGGCCGAGGAATTCGAGGACTCGCAAATGTAAAAACAATTTCGACCTTTCCGAATCTGATATCCGGCTTTCTAAATTCGGCGGGGATCTAAGCATGATTTCTTCAAAAAAGGGAACCGTACCCCGGCACAAGCACCGGGATACAAAAAAGTTCCCCCGGGGTGTATCAAATCACAAACCGGTCTCCAGAACTCCCAGTTTCCGCATAGTCTCGGACAGCATGGCTAAAGTGATCGGTTTTTTCAGATGGAAATCACATCCGCAGCGAAAACATTTCTTTTCGTTACCCTCAACTCCCGATACGGCGATTATCGGAAGATGATCGAATCCCTTGTTTTCCCGATCCAGTTTTCTTATCCTTTTCACCGCCTTGTATCCGTCAAGTTTGGGCATGTTCATATCCATGAGCACTGCTTTGACGTGAGCGAAATAGGAACATGAAAACGTCAACTTCACCCCGTCTTCCAGACACAGCGGAGAAAAGCCCAGTTTTTTAAGCAAAGCAGAATGATATTCTCTGCTCACCGGATCATCATCCACCACCAGAACCACTTCCGAAATCATCACGATCCACCCTTCAATCGGACTATGTTGTGAGAGAAAGCATTTTCTGAGCGATCTGCTGCAGGGGCAGTACATACTGCGCAGCTCCCTGTTTCACCGCTTCTCCCGGCATACCCCACACAACGCTTGTGGCCTCATCCTGGGCTATAGTGGGGGCTCCCGCGTTTTTCATCTCAAGGAGCCCTCTAGCTCCATCCGCCCCCATACCGGTCAACAGAACTCCCACCGCATTTTTCCCCACATATTTGGCAGCGGAATTGAACATGACTTCCACACTCGGCCGCTGATGGAATACTCTGGGCGCATTCACGTTCTGTACGATGTAACGGGCTCCGCTGCGTTTGACAATCGTATGCAGATTTCCCGGTGCGATCAAGGCGGTGCCGTTGACGACCGAATCTCCCGAATTCGCCTCCTTGACCTGTATCTGACTGATGGAATTGAGCCTTTCAGCAAAGGATTTGGTGAAATGTTCAGGCATATGCTGCACGATTACAATCCCGGGGGCATTGGCGGGCAGAGTTACAAGAAGCTGCTCCAGAGCACGGGTTCCCCCAGTGGAAGCACCGATAGCGATTATTTTCGAAGTTGTTGAGGTAAGTGAATGGTGCACCGGGGCTTTTACTGTACCTGAAACGACTCTTTTCAGACTGGAGGGATCCACTTTCGATGCTGCACGGATCATCTGAGCGAGATTGTAGGTGATATCACCCACCGTATAGGAGGAACCGGGCTTGCAGATCACATCCACGGCTCCAATATCCAGAGCCTCCATCGCCACCTGACCGCCTCTGGGGGTAAGCGAGGAGACGATTATGGCCGGTACGGGATAATGCTGCATGAGTTTTCTCAGAAAAGCAAGTCCGTCCATACGAGGCATCTCGATATCGAGAGTGAGAACATCCGGCTTGTATCTGACAATCTTTTCTCTGGCATCGTAAGGATCCACAGCCGCAGCCACCACCTGGATATCGGACGCCTTGGAAAGTTCCCGGCTGAGAACCTGCCTCACGACAGCTGAATCATCCACTACAAGTACTTTTATCATACAGTCCTGAACACCACGAGAAGAGGTTCATCTTCCGCATTGATCCACACACTGCGGGTATCTTTTATATCTCCATCCAGCAGACCCATTTCAAGTTTTTCGGGTATGCCCAGTTCGAACAAAACATTTTTCCCATAGATATTGGTGAGAATATGGCCCGCGGAGATATTGAGCAGCTCTTTCAACACATCAAGTTTATTTTTCTTTGTAAGAGAATCAGCTGAATCCATCCCCAGCATATTCATTGCCGCTTCTTCCATAAGAGCATCAGTGGTCCACATGTGAATATATCCGCTTGGGGTTCCTGAAAAGGTCAGAAAGACTCCCGCATCTGCCCAGCCCTCGAAGGAAGGCTGCTCGGCTTGTTCACATGTGAATAAAAATGCAGTCTGCTCCAGAACCCGCCTCACCTCACAGGCGATCATCTCATTCATTTTGTTCGCACTCATTTCCAATCCCCCAATATACCGATTATCATATCCCTTATACTCTCGGGAGTACAGGGTTTTCTGAGATATCCCTTTATCCCCTTGCTTCTCAATTCATCGATTCTCAAACTGCTTCCCTCGGTGGAAACCACCACCACCGGTACATCCTTCAGATCAGTTCTCTGCCGCATTTCATCAAAGAGTTCAACTCCGTTCATCCGCGGCATGTTTATATCTGTAAAAACAATATCAACCCAGTTTTTTTCAAGCTTCTCCAGCCCCTCCAGACCATCTCTGGCGGTGATAATTTCACTTACCGGAAGACCCGAGAGATTCACTGCCCGCTCCAGAACCGACCTGATGATTTCCGAGTCATCGATGATCATAACCGTATATCCCATGTGATTCTCCTTTCCCGTATCAAACAGGCTTTACAGATCAGTTCTGACTCCGCCGGAAACCATCCAGATGCTGCCGGTAGCCAATTCCACATAGAGAGTCCTGGACACCCTGCCTCCCACCTGCTCCGAAGAGATCATTATTCTGTTTTTCCAGAAGATCTTGCGGGCAATCAGAATGTTTCTGTTGCCGATGTCAAAATAATTTCCAACAGGTATCACCTCCGCCCCCCCGGCTATCACCACCCTGAGATTCTCTTTTTTCGCTCCCAGGGCGTAAGCTTTCTGAAAAAGAGCCGGGATTCCCGTATCACCGAACATCAGCGGTTTTGTTGACGCTTTCTGAGGATCGGCTTTGGAAAACGGCAGCATATAGTGAAGGATTCCGCCCACCCCGGTCACTTTATCGTAAATGGCGACTCCGATACAGGAACCCAGAGCGTGTGTGACAATCAGATCCCCGGGATTACCGGACACACACATATCGGCCACGCCCACTACCTTCCGCATTTTCTCTCCAGTCAAAAGTTCCATGATATCACAGCAGATTCAGTTTTCGGAACTGTTCAACAATCTTACTTTTTGATATCGGTTTTACAATGTATCCTTCGCACTGTGATTTGAAAGCCTGCATGACATTTCTGCTGTCATCCAGAGCTGTAGTCATGATCACCTTGACCCCGTCCAGACCGTAAATGCCGAGCTTCTCCTCTTTTTTCCGTATCGATTTCAAAACTTCCTGACCGTCCATTTCGGGAAGCATGATATCCAGAAAAACAACATCATAGGGTTCATCATTCAGGCTTGATTCAAACATCCTGACAGCTTGAGCACCATTCACCACGACATCGATTTCCCCGTAGGGCTGGAGCATTTTGGTCATTATTTTGACACTGACCATATCATCCTCGACCACCAGAATACGCATATATCACCTCTGTTTTACTTTATATAAATTGACGGTTTGACGCTTTTAAGAGAACAGAGCTGCCCGGAAAGACTCTCGGCATGTCCCACAAACAGAACTCCTTCATGTTTGAGGAGTCTTTCGATCTCAGCCAGGAGCTTTCTGCGGACAACGCTGTCGAAATAGATCATCACATTTCTGCAGAAGACCCCATCCATCGGCCCGCGCATGGGAAACGGTGTGACGGAAAGATTGAGTCTTCTGAAAAGTATCATGTTTTTAAGCTCATCGGATACAGAGTACTGCACCCTGTTATTCATCTTTTCCTTCTTGAAATATTTTCTCAAAAGATAATCGGGTATCCCCTTCACCTTTTCCTCGCTGTACACTCCCTGCTGTGCTCTCTGGAGAATTCTGGTGGATATGTCTGTTGCCAGTATTCTGATATCGGCATTGTACCCGGCGGTACATTCGTGAAGAACCATCGCCATGGTATAGGGTTCCTCACCACTGGAGCAGGCAGCCGACCAGAATCTGAAACGTCTGATTCCCTGATCAAGCCACACGGTCATCTGTTTTTTGAGATGATCGAAATGAGGAGATTCTCTGAAAAAAGAAGTGACATTGGTTGATATCACATCAATCAGATGCACCAGTTCCTCACCTGTTTTGTCCTTTTTGAGAAAGGAAAGGTATTCGTTGAAATCCGCCATACCCAGCTCTCTTAACCGCTTGCTTACCCTGGCCGCAACCAGTGATTCCTTTTTGTCTCCAAGCTGGATACCGGCTTTTTCATAGACAATGCTTTTGAACTCGCTGTAGATTCTTCTTTCCATTTCCCCTGCTCCCCGCCCCTAATCTGTAATCCAGTCGCTTTTTCTCAGGTTATGCACCTTGAGCACCGCCACATGCCCCGTAGCTGTATCGAAAACCACTTTTCTGCCAATAGTACCGCCTGTGTCCTCGCTTATGATTTTTACATCCTTTTTATCAAGCACTTTACGGGCGACCTGAATGTTTTCGTCTCCGATGGTCTGAACACTGTTTTCGGAGGGCCGGGCTCCTCCAAGGACATGCGCCACGATATTTTCTCTGCTGCACCCGGCTTCCTCCATCATACGAATGAGTGCAAGTGTTGCCACATTACCGTATTCTGTAGTCGCACTGGATTTGTCCCCGGTACGGGGATAACGGAAATGATTCATCGATCCGATAGCCAGAGATTTGTCCCACAAACAGACTGACACACAATTTCCCAGAACAGTCTGGATGACCAATGGGGTTTTATTCAAAACCATGCATCCCGGATCGAGATAGTAAGTTGATTTCACAAATTCATTCATAAGTCGGCATCAGCAAGAGATCTCCCCGGGCAAAACCCCGGGGAGAGTCCAACATTTTAGAATTGACTCAGTTCATCATCGTCAAAAGGAATCACCTGGCTGGATTTCACAACCTGCTGCTGTTCGCGATTTTCCGGTTTGCTCTGAGCCAGATATCCTTTCGTTGCTCCAGTTTCATTGTGCTTCACAGCGAGACCGTTTCCGGATATTTTTCTGCTTCTTTCTCCGGAAAAGGAAGCATAACTGTCACCGGAACTGTTTCCTTCGACAATAGAAACCAGTTTTTTAACCATGTCGCCAAGTTCATTGGCCTGAGCTGAAAGCTCTTCGCTTGCAGAAGCGGATTCCTCCGAACTCGAGGCATTGCTCTGGGTGACTTTATCCATCTGAGCAACAGCGGTATTGATCTGATCGATTCCCTCGGACTGTTCTTTGCTTGCGGCACTGATTTCACTTATCAGCCCCGCAACTTTCATTGCACTCTCTGAAATTCCCTTTATGGCCTCGGAGGCGTCACTGCTCACTGTCACCCCTTTTGTGGCGTTTTTCTGAGATTCCTCTATCAGAGCGGCAGTGTTTTTAGCCGCTTCGGCACTCCGTTGTGCAAGATTTCTCACTTCCTCAGCCACGACGGCAAAACCCTTTCCTGCATCTCCGGCGCGTGCAGCCTCCACCGCAGCATTAAGCGCCAGCAGATTCGTCTGGAATGCGATTTCGTCTATTGTGTTAATGATCTTTGCTGTCTGATCTGAAGATTTCTTTATTTCCTGAATAGCTGAGGTCACGTTGCCTATTGATGCATTCCCCTGTTCCACGCGCTTCTTTGTATCCTCCATCAGGCTGTTTGCCTGCATTGCATTGTCAGCGTTCTGCTTCACCATAGAGGATGATTCCTCAAGGCTGCTTGACACCTCCTCAAGACTTGATGCCTGCTCATTTGCGCCCTCCGCCATCTGCTGGCTTGAAGCACTTACCTGGCTGGCAGCGGAAGACACCTGCTCGGAGCCGCTTTTAAGACTGGATATTATTCTGTTAAGGGCTTTGGAAATGGATGAACTCAGGAAAATACCGAATCCCAGAGCCAGAAGGACACCAATGATTATGGCAGCTATAACCATGGCAACCACAGAATTCGCATTTTTCACGGCTCTATCCACTTCTCTGTTGGCTATGTTCGTATTCAGGCTCACCATCTCATCTGCAATACCCATAGCCTCGTCCTGCGCTTTCCTCAATTCAACCATGGCATATTCATTCATTCTGTCATACTGCTCGACTGCCTCTGCAACCTGATTTTTGATTTCATCAAAGCTATTGAAAACTTCTGTGGCACTCTGCTGCATGCTTCTGAAATCCTGAGTGGCTCCGGAGCGGTTCCCGGCAGAAAGTCTCTGTTTTATCCTGCCCACCAATTCATGAAATTCCTTGTGGGATTGACGGGATTGATCAATCGCTCTGTTGATTTCAGGGTTTGTCGTTTTAAAAGTTGACAGCCATTTTCCGTAATTGCAGGCAGTATGGTCTTCGCCGCCGGAAAATTGTGCCCCGTCCATAAAAAGTGCTCCGATCTGGGCCTCCAGCCTGCGGTGATCTCCAATAAACGTCTCGACAGAAGAAAGAAGTCTGTTGGGATTGGCTATATCTACTTTGTCCAGTTCTTCGGAAGCAGTTAAAAAGGATTCGTTTTTCTTCTGCCATTCATCAACAACCGCAACAAATTTTTTCCACAAAAGCGCCTCTTCATCTGTTTGAGGCAGGGATTCGTAAATTTCTCTTCCCTCCTCATAAACCCCCATAGCCTTATCAATCCTGCGGTACTGCTCTTCTCTTTGCTCCATGGTCAGATTCGGGTTCAGAAGTGTTCTTTGAGAAGCCTGCATTCCTTCAAATCCCTTCTCCATCATCATCAGACCACGAACGGAGGGGAACCTCACCACACCCACCTCTTCAATATTTCCTTTTAGACGGGTGCTTCCGTTCCATCCGACAATTCCGACTGCAAGCGTCACACCGGCAACGATCACAAAGCTTCCGATCAGTTTGGTACTGAGCTTAAGATTCACGATACTGCTCCTTTTTTAAGTATCTGTACGATCCATCTCCGAAACCCGAAGACAGAAGAATATGGTTGAAATCATAAATTCTGAAGATCATTGTTGTCATTAAAAATTACCTGACTTGGTCGTTTTACCTGATGTTTCTGAAATTCATTCTTTATTTGCGATCCAGACAAATAAGCAGAAAGGTTTTTCCGATTGTTATAATGCTCATCTGCCCCCCGGGAACCGTCATTTCTATAAGAGATGAACATGTTTTCTTTCTGAGCTGAATCCCAAGCATTTGCCCGGACCACAGCCGGGCAAATGTTTACTACTTTACTTAAAACTGACTCAGGTCATCGTCATCGAAAGGAATCACCTCTTTAGGACTGACCTGCTGCTGTTCACCGTGTGCGGATACATTTGAAACGGTTGTTTTTTGAGTAATCGAGGAACTGTTTTTTCCGCTTCGGCTCCCAGCTCCCCGAGGTAAAGCAGGTCTGTTTGCGGAAGAATTACCGATTCTGGCAGCACCGCTGCGTGAAGAATCCGCCTTTCTGAATTCTTTATCAGAACTTTTTCCTCCCACAACCGATACAAGCGCCTCGACCATATCGTTGAGCTCTTTTGCCTGGGCGGAGAGTTCTTCACTGGCGGATGCGGATTCTTCCGCATTTGCCGCATTTGCCTGTGTCACCTTGTCCATCTGAGCCACTGCAGTGTTGATCTGGTCCACACCAGTTGCCTGTTCTTTACTTGCTGCTGCAATTTCGGTAACGATATTGGCCACTTTCATCGATGCTTCCGAGATTGCTTTGACTGCCTCGGCAGCTCCAGCGGAAACACTGACACCTTTTTCCGAATGTTTCTGTGAACCCTCTATCAGCTGCGCTGTATCTTTGGCCGCTTCCGCACTGCGCTGGGCAAGACTGCGCACCTCTTCGGCAACTACGGCAAAACCCTTTCCGGCGTCTCCCGCCCGTGCCGCCTCCACAGCAGCATTAAGGGCCAGAAGGTTTGTCTGGAATGCGATTTCATCAATAGTTTTCACTATCTTGGCTGTCTGATCTGATGATTTTTTTATTTCATCAATGGCGGAATTGACTTTGTTTATTGACTGCTCACCTCTCGAGACCAGGTTTTTGGTTTCCTCCATGAGAGTATTGGCCCGGCCGGCATTATCGGCACTCTGTTTGATGGTTGAAGATGACTCTTCCAGTGTGCTGGAGATCTCCTCCAGACTTGAGGCCTGCTCGTTTGCACCTTCCGCAAGCTGCTGACTTGATCCGGACACCTGATTCGATGCGGAAGCGACCTGTTGGGAACCGCCGCTGAGCCCGCTTATTATACTGTTAAGCTGTCTGGATACAGAAGTGCTGAGAAAAATTCCCAGTGCAAGAGCAAGAATGAAACCTATCACCATTCCTGCCACAGCCATTGCATTTGCTGCTGCCGCTGCAGATTCCCCACCCTCTGCAGCATCCTGACCTCTTTTTCTGTTGATATCGATCAGTGGTTCCATATTTTCACCGGTTTTCAAAAACAAACTGCGGGATGCTAAATTCTGTGCATACACATTATCTTCCATTTGGGCCAATTTTGTGCTGTCAGCAGTCTCATTGATCAGCCTGTCCCGCCGGCGACACAAGTCAATGAACTTCTCATGTTCTTTTTTCCACTTTTCAAAATCTCTTTCGAAATCCTGCCAGATGATTGCTTCCTGATCAGTTTGAGGAATAGGTGCATATTCTTCCCACCCCTCATTCAGTCTACTCCAAGCTTTTTCAATCCAGTCGTACTGAGCATTCCGAAGAGAAGGGTCCTGAACGATTCTCGAACTTGTCAACCCTCTCTCACCCAGCAGTATATCGGACTGTGCCTTACTGATCTGAAGCAGCGCTCTTATCGATGGCTGGGTTATATCCCCCAGCGTGACCAATTTTTTTTCGGTTGTGCGCAATCCGCTGATTCCGATTCCACCAACTATCAGCGTGATCACTGCCACAATTGCAAAGCTTCCAATCAATTTAGTACTCAGTTTCATATTCATATTTCACCAACCTTACTACTATTGAGCCATACTCAGTTTTTCAATTTCATTTTTGGATAAAACCTTATCCACATCCAGAAGCATTACCACTTTCTGGGAAGCCTTTCCCATCCCCAGAATGAAATCGGTATCCACAGTTGCCCCGAAAGAGGGCGGGGGTTCTATCTGTTTTGCCTCAATATCAAGAACTTCGGAGACCTCATCCACAATGATACCCATAGTGACTTCCTGCTCATCTTTTGTAACCTGCACCACGATAATGCAGGTCTTCTGCGTATCATTCTTTTTATCAAGTCCGAATTTGAGTCTTAGATCAACGACCGGAATCACTTTTCCCCGCAGATTGATCACTCCGCGGATGAATTCCGGTGTGCGGGGAATACGGGTGATACTCATCATTCCGATAATCTCCTGCACCTTGAGGATTTCAAGTCCATATCCCTCATCCGCCAATCTGAAAGTGAGATACTTCCCTTCCAAATCAGTCATTTCCGAGCTTATCTCTCTGTTTTCATCCATAATTGCTCCTTTGCAAGATGATGATGTTTTTCATCGAATATCTATGAATTGTTCTGAGCCACCTTTATCAAACCACCGACATCCAGAATAAGACTCACGTTTCCATCACTGAGTATAGCCCCTCCGGAAACACCGGGAATTTCTCCTATTCCACTACCCAGACTTTTTATAACCACCTGCTGCTGGCCTATGATTTCGTTGACGATCAAACCCATCTGATGATTCATCATATCTTCCAGAATGATCGCTATGAAACCCGAATCCTTCGTTTCTCTCTCATCAAAGACAGAAGAAAGCCTCACAACGGGTATGAAGTTCTCCCTTACTTTGACCATCTCTTTTTTATTCAGAACAGAAACCATGTTGTCATCATCAATTGCCATGGTTTCAAGAATCGAAAGCGTGGGTACTATATACTTGCTTTCTCCGGACCGGACCACCATTCCGTCAATGATTGCCAAGGTCAAAGGCAGACGGATGGTGAATGTGGTTCCTTTCCCCGGCCTGGAGCTAATCTCAACAGCTCCTCTGAGGCTTTCGATATTCTTCTTCACCACATCCATCCCCACGCCCCGACCGGATATATCGGTCACAGCCTTGGCGGTGGAGAATCCGGGCTGGAAAATGAACTGATACACCTCCGCATCGGACAGGTTATCAGCAGAAGTGCATATTCCTTTGGAAATCGCCTTCTCCACAATGACATCCCTGTCCAACCCCTTTCCATCGTCTTCTATTTCTATGAAAACATTCCCGGCTTTATGATATGCTCTGAGAACTACTGTTCCCTTTTCCGGCTTTCCTTTCTCTTTTCTTTCCTGAGGAGTTTCGATTCCGTGATCAACCGAATTTCGTATCATGTGCATAAGAGGATCTCCGATGTTCTCCACCACCGATTTATCGATCTCCGTATCCTCACCCTCCAGAACCAGATCCACCTGCTTTTTAGATTTCTTTGAAAGATCACGGACCAGACGGACCATTTTCTGAAACACGGGTTTGACCGAAATCATACGCAGAGACATCGACAGCTCCTGCACCTTGCGCATGATAAGGTTGGTCCGGGTCAGTTTCGTGTTGAGCATCTGATCTCCGGCTGTCTGTATGGTCGGATCAGCCGTTATCATTGACTGAGCTATCACCGCTTCACCAGTGGCATCTATAAGCTGATCCAGCCTGTTGACCGGAACACGAATGGTGTCTTCCACATGGTAATTTTTTGCACTGGACTGAGCTGTGAGAGCCTCTTTAATGTCCCGGGCCGCCACCTTCTTTTCACTGTGCAGGATTTCACCCACTTTTCGGTTATCTCCCTGCGCCTGCAATTCAAGGGCAGAATCAACATCCTCATTTGTTGCCGACCCCTGCTCGACAAGTATCTCTCCGACCTTCTTCCCCTCTTCTTCATCATTTTTTTCCTTTTTATTTGCAATGGGCGAAGAAAGCAGTTTCATAACAGATGGATAACTCTCGGGACCAACAAAATCCGCTCCGCCGATACACTCCTCCACAGCGGCTATGCACTCCTTGAGGCTGTCCAACGCCTGAAAAATCACATCAATGTGATCGGCGGTAATCAGCAGTTCCCCTTTTCGGGCCTGATCCATCAGATTCTCCACACTGTGGGACAGATCGGCTATTTCATTCAGACCGATAAAGCCGGCCACCCCCTTTATAGTATGACAAGCTCTGAAAACACTGTTGAGATGATCTGAATTGCGTGAATCGGATTCAAGTTCAAGCAGTACCGATTCAGCTTCCTGAATGTGATCTCTTGATTCGACCACGAAATCATTGAGAAGAGAGGGATCGGCTTCGATACACCTTGCCTGGCTGCATGTGTTATCTGTGGCCTGTTCTTGCTCTTGGGAGTTAAGGGACAGAACAGATAATTCCACCTCTTCTGGAACGAATACCTCCTCACCTTGTGAGAGCACTGCCAATTGATCGTGAATAAAGTCTTTGAACCGCAGGAGTGCATCAATCTGCACAACACCGTCATCTATCTTCTCCTCGAGATCATGGATGAGAGATGACACCTGCGCACATTCAATAACTCCGAATTCACCTTTCCAGGTATGAAGCATCCGCTTGATAGTCTCGCTTTCGGTACCAGTATCTTTGTCGATATTCAGAACAACCGCTTCGAAATCCTCGAGGGTCTGTTCCTGAGACTCTGCAAATCTTTTCCGTAACTCCTTAAGCTCCGAGTTTATTTCCTCTGATTCCGGTTCACCTGTTCCGTTTTCTTCCGATCCAGCTTCAGAGGTTTCAAGCATTTTCGATACACTTTGAAAAAGGCGCTCTATTCCCGAGTCGAAATCAGCTTCGCCCAGAATCATGTTTTCCGCAAGAGCGCATGTCTTTTTAAGCTGTCCCCTGAGAGCAGGAGTGGAGTCGGGGCATTCACCTGCCTGCTCCAGATCGCTTACTACAGATGCAAGAACAGACAGATCCTGATTATCCACCAGAGGAAGATGGGACATCGCTTTATTCAACCATTGCTCAACATTCATTTTTCCGAAATCCTTATGTGATGACATTTCATGCGAAACCTATGCTCTTTACTGAACTGACAACGCACACATCAAAGAGAGAGGGAGTGAGAACGCAATTAGTTTGCCAGAAATCGCACAGCCTTCCGGCAATTTACTAAACCGCCCCTTCTGTTTTAAAGTCAATCACAGCAAACCCCTGAAACAACAGCAATTACAGAACCGGAAAAATTCACACAACCACTCATTACTTGCTAAAGAAGAACACCATAAGATCATAACGTGTTCCCGATAGGGGTGGAAAAGTCTTTTCCACCCGGATATTGGTACCGGATTCAAGTGATTGATTTCTAAAAGGATATCCATAGTGGAAAAGAAATACACATGTACAAACTTTTTACAGGGCTTTCGAATTGTGATTGGAGGATTCGGAATGAACCCATGCAGTATCCCGAGCGTGGGAAGGGTGATTTCCAGAAGCTCATGCCCCCTTCGATTTCTCAGGACATGCCCTTCGACTTG
>JBKGXV010000038.1:0-28072 GCA_046546375.1 Chitinispirillaceae bacterium
CATGGTTTTGTGGGGAACGGTGGTGAATGTGATCGCCATCATTTTAGGAAGCATCTCCGGAGTGGTGCTGCCACGGATGTCCGAAGGGATCCGCAATGTGGTGATTCAGGGACTGGGGCTGGGGATAGTGATCCTGGGGATCTCCATGGGGCTCAAAGGTGAAAACTTCCTCTTTGTGATTATAAGCCTTGTGGCGGGCGGAATTATCGGAGAGCTGTTCAGGCTTGACCTGAAACTCAAAACTGTGGGAAGGTGGCTTGAAAGAGCAGTCAGAAAGGACAAAGACGCGAAGGATGAAAAGGGAAGCATCGCCGAAGGGTTCATCACTGCCACCCTGGTCTACTGTATCGGCGCCATGGCGATTCTTGGAGCGATCGACAGCGGTCTGCGCCAGGATCACACCGTGCTCTACACCAAGTCTCTTCTGGACGGGGTGTCCGCCATCCTCTTTGCATCGACTCTGGGAATAGGAGTGATTTTTTCGGCAGTTTCGGTTTTTCTCTACCAGGGCGCCATAGCCCTGAGCGCGACTCTGCTCACCTCTCTTCTGAGCACCCCCGATCTCAATGCGATCATCACGGAGGTGACCGCGGTGGGCGGAGTGCTCATAGCGGGGATAGGGATCAACATTCTGGAGATAAGGAAGATAAACGTGGTGAATCTGCTTCCCTCGGTTGCGGTGGTGGCGTTTGTGGTGCTTTTGAATCTCCGGCTGGGCTGGTTTTAACCCCGGGGGTCGGACCACGCCCTCACGTCCTGAAATCAGCCGGTTAGCCCCGACCGTCCCCACGGTTTGAAACGGTTAACCATAATCTTTGTAAAGATTTTACCCTTCCGCCATATCTTCTTCATCCGGAATAAACACGATTCCCGCCTTTGCGGTTTTCTATTTTAAAAACATCACAGCTGCATTCTTCCTGATTTGATTACCAAAGGAACCGACACGTGCGCATAGACCGCCTCCTTTCAATCACGATGATGCTCCTGAGCCGCCGAAGCGTCACCGCCCAGCAGCTTGCCGTGCATTTCGATGTGACAGTCAGAACTGTTTACCGCGATATTGAAGCTCTGAACGCGGCAGGTATCCCGGTAGTCTCCTATCAGGGTGCGGGCGGAGGGTACTGCCTGATGAAAAACTACCGAATCGACCGGCAGGTGTTTTCACTCGATGACATGCTGTCGATTGTCGCCGCGTTCAAGTGACTCAACGCCACCCTCTCCCATGAGCATTTCGAACAGCTGATCGAGAAGATCGACAGCCTTATCCCCCCTGACAAGAAAAACGGACTGCGGAAGCGCAGTGACCCGCTCGCCTTCGACATAAACCCCTGGGGACCTCCGGATAACCAACTCAACGAATGCATGCGTGAACTCTACACCGCAACGGTGGACAACCGCGCGGTACGGTTCACCTACCATGCCCCTTCCGGCAATTCAAGCACCCGCACGGTGGAACCAGTCACTGTTCTGTGCAAATCATTTTCCTGGTACCTTTTCGCTTACTGCCGCCTTCGAAACGATTACCGCCTTTTCAAACTCTGCTTCCGAAGCTGAAACGGTGGAGGTAAAGACGTGTTTCTGAGGCAATCCCGAGGGAGGTGAAGCGATGTTGTCATGATTGAGCTGAGCCTCCCCTCTGTATATCTTTCACTTCACTCGATTCGAATGACTGAATGCCGTGGGGCATGTTCACTCTAGTTTACAATAAAAAACTGAGAAAAACGGAAAACGTCTTTTTTACGATCCCGATGCACAAGTACACCACCTTATGCCCGGATTTCCCGATGACGGTTAACAACAAATTATTACTGTGCAAAAACAAATGCGGTAATTATTTTAAGGAGTACAAAAACCGGTTAAGTAAAAAACAATCAAAATCCGGCGCCTATGCATTTCAATCCGGTACAGCCAACAAGCATGAACAGAATCCACTTTCCCCAAAGAGAAAAAACTCTGAGAGCCGGATGGATAATCGGATTATGGGCGATGTTTCCCGCCAGTACGGCCTTTTTTCTCGGCAGATCCTCAGTGCAATTCGCAGATCTCATCCGGCGCGGCATTGAAACATTTTCGATCTTTTTCTCCTGGAAAGGTATAAGGAAGATCAACCGAATGCCTGATATGCTTTATGCGCAGAAAGTAGAAAAGGTAAACAGCATCATTGTCTCATGCGCTCTGATCATCTCCTCTCTTGTCGTTGTTTTTTTGAGTATAACGCGCTTTTTGACACCGGTATCCCACGGTGTTTTTTGGCCCGGTATCATAGTGGCATCCGTGGATTTCATCATAAACGGATATTTCACGCAGAAGAATTTTTTTTTAAGCAGAATCGACAATAATCAAATAATGCATTCCCAGTGGAAGCTGTATGCTTCCAAATCACTAATCAATCTAAGTGTGTTGATGTCCCTGACAAGCTATTACTATATAAACAATAAAAACACCATCAACCTTATTGATCTTGCAAGCGGGGTTTGCATTGCCCTTTTCATGCAGGTGATGGCAATAAGCAATTTAAGGAAAAACAATATTTCTCGGGAACAAGGATATGAAACAAACCTCTAGCGCCTACATTTTCAAAATTGCGGATACAGAAGAGGAATTTTCTCAAATACATAAACTCAACTACAAAACCTTTGTGGAAGAAATCCCACAGAAAGATAGAAATAAAGACAGAATTCTGATTGATGAGTTTCACAAGGAAAACACATATTTTATTTGCAAGACAGGCAGGGAGCTGATCGGTATGTTGGCACTGCGGGGTCAACGGCCATTTTCGTTGGATAAAAAAATTGCCGATCTGGACCGTTACTTACCCTCTGATATCAAGCCATGTGAGATACGAATGCTTTCGATAGTAGACAGATACCGTTACAGTATGATACTTCTTGGACTTTTTAAAGCCCTGAGGCCCATTGTAAAAGAAAAGTACGATGTGATACTCATTTCCGGATATGAAAAAAAAATGAAGTTGTACACCCACATGGGATTTCAGCCGTTTGCATACAAAGTGGGGAAAGAAAATGCTTTATATCAGCCCATGTTCCTCAGAACGGAACATATTAGAAGACTCGACCCTTTAATTGACAGATATACCTGAGTCGATAAAGGCTCCCTGTATGGTTCAGTTTCCGGAACCGAAAATGCGCAGGAAAATTTTCTGAAAAGCATTATAGCTATAGAGAGGTATGATTGATTCGACTTACTGCAAAAGAGCAGATACTTGCTGCAAAAATCAGATATTTGAAAAAAAGTGCAGGAAGCCATAGTCCAAGCATCTTTACTGTCAGCAAAATGCTGCCCGAATTGCATATTACTACAGATGCTTGTTTTCTTTCAAACCCTTATGCCACAGATCTTTTCCTTGATCATTTCAGACAAGAACTGTTTCAGAGTGATAGAATACGCCGCGTCCTGGAATTTTACCCGTCACAGAACAGTATGATAGCAGATTATCTCAGCACCGTTTTAAACCTCGGCAGAGACTATATCTTTATTGCTAATGGTGCAATTGAAGCGATACAGGCTGTAATGCATAACTTTGCCGGACAGAAAACTCTGATAAACATACCTTCATTTTCATCATATTACGAATTCTGTAAAAGCAGCACCAGAGTTTTGTACTATCAACTCGAAAAAAAGAATGATTTTGTCCTTGTTCCCCGGGAATACACACGCTATGTGAAAGAAAAGAAACCGGATAGCATTGTATTGATTAATCCGAACAATCCCGATGGTGGATATATCAGATATGAAGATCTGCATCATATCATCAGTAGTTTACGGGAGGTTCAATCCATTATCATTGATGAAAGCTTTATTCATTTTGCCTTTGAGGATGAACAGTGCAATGTGAAATCAGCGGTTGATCTTGTCAGAGAATTTCCCAATTTGATAGTCATAAAAAGCATGTCGAAAGACTTCGGAGTGGCGGGAATCAGAGCCGGGTATGCGGTAATGAACAAAAACCGTGTTTCATCACTTTTAAAAAATGGCTATTTGTGGAATTCCAACGGAATTTCTGAATTTTTCTTCAAGTTATATTCCAAACCAGAATTTCACCGGAAATATGACCTCGTCAGGAAAAAATATATCAGTGAAGTTCAGAGTTTTTTTCGCGGACTTTCTGATATTCGGGAAATAAAGACTTATCCCAGCAAGGCGAATTTTGCTCTGATTGAATTGCTGGATGGAAGCCGTTCATCTGATTTTGTCGCTAAAATGCTGACCGCGCACGGTATCTATACACGAACGTGTTCGGACAAAAAAGGACTGGCTGGTGAATTCGTGCGAATCGCAGCAAGAACAAAGGCAGAAAACGAAATGATTCTCGATGCGGTCAAAGATGTCATCACGGGGTCGGACCACGCCCACCCGTCCTGAAATCAACCGGTTGCTCCCGATCGCCCCCCCGGTTTGAAACGCTTAATCATTATCATTGTAAAGATCATCCCCTTCCGCCGGAGAAATCCAGGGTCGGACCACGCCCACCCGTCCTGAAATCAATATGTTGCTCCCGACCACCCGCCCGGTCTCAAACGCTTAACCATCATCATTGTAAAGATCATTCACAACAGAATAAACGTGCTCGAACGGATACGCCTCAAGCTTTCCGAAAACGCTCATCTTAGCGGCTCTTACTTCAGTAAAAAGTGGCGTGGAAATACCACACAGAAACTTCGCCGCCAAAAGAGGTGTCGCCGTTATTAGTAGCTTGGCCTTCCCTCTCCCCTATCCTTTTCAAGCTCCTCTGCGCCTCAGCCTTGAAAACAGCTTTTGACGCAACGGATTCGACAATTTCTCTCAGTATACTTTTCACTTCCGCAGAACCGAATGCCTGAAAGCTGCGCACCAATCGCGATATGGCCGACTGCATCGATCGCCTCCAGCAGAGACGTCCGGTCGCCTGACCGCAGCACCTCCCTTAAGGAGGGCAGTGCGGGTGAGCCGATCCTTACGATAATTCTTGCGACGATATCACGCGGCAGAGGGAAGCTTTTTTTGCCCGTGTCGACCAACGCCGCGGCCTTGTGCTGATTTCCGCCGATCCGTCCCAAAAGCGGCAGCAGAAAAGGCAGGGCCTTCAATCCGAACCCGGCCAGGCAGAAGCTCCGCCATAACCTGAAGCGCCGACGAATCACCCAGAGCAAGCCCGTAGGCGAGTTTCGATTGCGTGCCCACATAATCGGTGGTGTCCCATTCCAACCCTGCCTGCCTGAGGATTCCTGAATGCCTGGGTAAGCAGTAGTTAAGTAGAACAGCGGCGGGAATTGTTTGCGGTAAAGCTCCCGTATGCAGCCGCTTAACGAGCGAAGGCACCGCTGTGTCGGCATAGACAGACATCAGGCGGTTGATCGGCATCCCCCTAGCGGCTAAAAGCAGAAATTCCGCATGATCGATCGGGAAACGGCTTAGGAAATAGCTGAGCACCTCGCCTACAGAGGATGCGCTCAGGCTTTTGTTTACTTTTCCTACAAGTGTCTGGAGCGTGTCATAGGGCAGCTTCTCCAGCGCGACAGTTTTCCTCCCTCCCGATTGCCTGACCCGTTTCACTTCAAGTTCGGCGATCGCTGCCGGCCACAGCTCGCGTATGTAACAGTCGATCGCCTCGACGGGGTGACGGGGCGGGGTTTGCGGCATTGCCCGGGGGGCGATAGGTGATCCGGCGGGGCTCGTGTGGATATAGCGTGCGTAATTAAAGAGCGTGTCGGCGAATTTAACATACGACAAGTCGCCCATGCTCACGAACAAAGCCTTGAGAGCTTCAAGCTCATAAAGCGAAAGCTGTGTGGAACGGTCCCCCGACCCGTAGGGTAGTCGCTGATAGCGCAGCATCTGGACGCTTCCGGCGTAATCGCCGACCGCGTACCGGTGAACGGCGATATCGAACATACGGGAAATTATGTTGCCATGGGAGGGCTTCTTCTTGAAGCGGGCCGCCATTTCGATCATGGCTACAGTGTCGGCCATGGTAGAATCGTACGAGCGGGCATAGGAGGAGTCGTAGAGAATGCGGAACTTCCTCTGGTAGCGGTCGTCCTTAATTAGCGGCGTAACTGCGCCCGCCCGCTCGGCGGATACGTGCGCCCATGAAGATCCGTCAAATCGGTAGACGCCGGGGAAAACCGAGTAACTGTCTATATAGCGCTTGGCAATAAGAAGTTCCGCTCCCTTGAGGCCAGCCTCTTTATGCAGCCATCGGGCGTCGCTTATATGGTTTGTCCTAATCGCCCCGTCTTCGACCCCGGGAATCGGAATGGTCCGGCAACTCTTTCCATCCCAGAAATAAAACCGCATCCTTTCCCATCCGCCATGTCCTGACAAAACGGATTGCGCCCCGAAACAACCGAACCGGGCCGCGTCGTTACCAGTAAGAAACGAGATTTGGTAGGCGTCCTCGTCGGGATCGTTGTAAGGGACCGTATCGCAGTAGATGCGGGAGGGGTTAAGGGGGTCGAGCCGGTAAAGTGAGAAAGACCTGTATTTATCGGCGACACCAAGGCATGTTGCAGCGGAATCGCCGATAAAAGCCGCCCGGAACAAGTTTTCTGATCTGGAAGTGAAGATCTTGGACTTTCCTTTCTGCTTCCAGCCGGTTTCGGTTTTTTCCCAGAAGGAGAGGGCGGTATTATCTGCACAGGTATGTAAAGTAACAAGCAACGGTCCATGGACAGGATGCGTAATGCGCCGCACGAGCGGAACGCCTCCCGCTCCGATCTGAACGCTCCACCCCGTGTCATTGCAGGCCTTAACGCCAGGGAGAGGGATGGGATACGATTCAAAGAAATCACGGCATAGAGTGCGCCATTTAACAGAGTCACTTTCGATCCAGTAATTCCAGTTCGAGGAGAGCAGGTAACGGTACAGGCTGTCTTCCGGTGACAAGGGAGACGGGGGTTCTGTTTGCTGCCCGGAAGGTGGAACGAATTCCTGGTCGAGCCCCTCAAGAAGATCCTCGAGCTGGAATGACGAGGTGGATTTTCCGTATTCTTTTGCGAGGGCCGGTCCTGAAGCGGCAAAGCAGAGGATGGCTGCAAAGAGCAAGTCCTTTATCACAAGGTTATGTTGGGTTATAAACATTTTGTCCTCTTCTGATATGGGTCAGCGGCGGCGAGCATTATTAAATGATAATTACCAAACCAATATAAATCTAAAATTGTCAGTAAGCCACCCCGATTGGGCTTGATGTCTCAGTAGCAGCGAAGATAAAACAATTCGGCTTTGGAAAGGTGGCCCGGGGTCGGACCACGCTTACCTGTCCTGAAATCAGTCTGTTACTCCCGATCGCCCCCCGATTTGAAACGCTTAATCTCCATCTTTGTAAAGCTGCTTATACCCTTGACAGATAACGTGATTAACCGTTTCAAACGGGCCTCCGAAAACAGCATAACCCTGTGATCGGTGAAGATTTAACCCAGGTCCGACCCCATTATGTAAGCAGCGGCTTCATCCTAAAACGCGAAGCGTTTAGTCTCTGCGCCCTTAGCGACCTCTGCGTTAAATTTCCCGGGGCCGTCGGTGGCCCGAAATCGGACCACGCCCACCTGTCCTGAAACCGGTTACTCCCGATCGACTCCCCGATTTGAAACGCTTAACCACCATCTTTGTAAAGCTGCAAACCATTTGACATATAGCGTGGTTAACCGTTTCAAAAAGGCCCCGAAAACAGCATAACACCCTGGCCGGTAATGTTTTAAACCGAGTCCGACCCCATTATCTACTCAACCCAACAATTCGTTTTCTGATTTGTATATTTGAGAGGCGGGTAATATCCGCCTCTCAAAAAAACAAAATCTTACCGCAGAATCGAAATTTTATCACTCCAGACAGTCCGGCCTTTTCTGCCTCTGATCTGCACCATCAGCGGTCCGGAGGCTCGGATTCTACTTTTATCGATAACCAGATCACCATTGAACTGCGCGGAGTACACCAATCTGCCTCTCAGATCAAACAGCAGACACCTGAGGGGTTCTTCTGTCCGGGTAAACCCTGAAACTACTATACGATTATCGGATTGCCTCAGTGTGATACTGTTAGTGCGGTTGGCAACCCTTTCTTCAGCAATAGAGGTCCCGGGATAATAAGCATATTCATAGCGGAATCTTGTTTCATTCTCCCATTCCCCGCTGCGCATATACTGTGATATCTCCTCTGCAATATTCCCCCTTGAATCATAATGGTACACTATGCGGGACCGCGAACGAACCTCTTCTACAAGTTTGTCATTTTGATAAAAGTAGAATGTTTTGTCGCTCGGTACAAGCTCATCAGAGTTTCCACTGCTCCAGTAGCTGTGCATCTCTTCTTTTCTTCCCTGATTGTCATAAAAGTACTCCTCCCTGGAACGGGTTATCCATACTGAAGCGGCCGAATCCCATTCCTGCTCAATCTGAATGACCAGGTTACCTTCACTGTCATAATCGTATTCTTCCCTTCTGTCGTTAACCCACTGCTCATCCCAACTATAGTAAGTCTTCTGAGACGGCAATCCGTTCTGGTTTTTAACTGTGATGGTGCGCTCACTGTTTTCCCACTCAGTTTCCACGAAGCGGCGAATTTGGACAGTGGATGTGTCGACAGAAGGATGTTCATAAATCACTTCTTTGGAGGTTGAACTCCAGATTCCAGTGAACTCATCCAGTTCGATATGGACCTTTTCGATAAAGTCGAATCCGTAATCGCTTCTGTAATACCACAATGTACTGCTCTGGGGTTCCGTGTAGGCGGGAAGCAGGGTGGAAAACATTTCTCTGTGCTGTTCGTCATAACCCGTTACTGTTTTGAAAACGTTATACCAGGCGCTATCATTGATCCATGTGTCCTCGTAACGGGTAATCTCCAGCGCTGTATCCTGAGCTGTGTGAGCGAAAACGGTGAGAAACGAAGCAAGTACCAGGATTGAAGAATGGCGGTTCATGGTAGACTCCTTTCAAAAAAAACATAAGGATGAAGGCACGTGGTGATCACTTCAAGCCTCAAAGCTCATGCCATCGATTCTCCCCTAACTGTTAGGTGGAAGAAGTCTCATACTGCAGCCGAGTAATAAGAATGCCGGGCACCTTATGTTTTATAGAAAAGAGCAGTTTACACCTGCCCCGAGCACCAATGGATGTGGAAAAGATTGGAAGAAACGCCGGAATGGGTGAACGGGACGAGGATTTCCGTAAAATTTGATCCCTGCGACCGATCAGGAGGAACCGCATGAGTCTTCAATGAATTTCCGGATAAGAACGTCTTTTGTCATAATGCTTCGGATTTTGTCATCGTGAGAAATTTTTTCAATCTGCTTTGACTGCACCAAACCTTTAAACTGCTCCGAAAGCCGATTTTCAAGAATTTCACGATCCCTGCTCACGATGCATTTTCCACCCGTTTTCCTGAAATCCGCAAGCATCCTGCAAAGACCGTATTCGGAATCGTTTCCCTTGTCAAACTCAAAGCCGGAGCCGACAAAGTAGATCGTGACCTCGCTATTTTCCATCATATGGAACGTTGCGCAGCGAATGGCAGGAAAGCAGGTGCTACGGTCATCAGTGCAGATTACAATACCTACTTTCATAGTCTTCTCATTTCACGTGCGTTGTTATCACAAGTTATAATCACCTGCAGCTTCAGGCTGGTAGGCAATTTTCATGACTTTCCACTTCGCAACGCCGGCAGGCACCTTCCATTCGATAATGTCCCCCACTCTGTATCCCAGAAGAGCCGTACCCACGGGTGCCAAAATGGAAACATATCCCTTATCCACATCGGCCTGATCAGGAAACACAAGCCGGTACACCATCTCCTCCTCAGTATCCATGTCCATCAGACTGACTTCAGAATTCATGGTAATGACATCGGAAGGAACCTCCTGAGGTTTCACAACTTCAGCCCTGTCCAGTTCGCCCTCCAGCGATTTCAGCAATTGATCATTTCTCATCGATTCCTTCGCTGACTGCACCAGGGCTCTCAATCTGTCCAAATCGTTTTCAGTAATATAGATGCGGTTGCTGGCCATGGCCACAAACCTCCTTTGGGATTCAGTAACGGTTATTTTTCTCTCCAAAGCCGTGGGCCTTTGCCCCCCCTAGTTATGCCGATGAATAGGGTAAAACGGCAACAGGCGACCAGGGTCGGGTAAACAGTTCAAAGCAATGCGGACGATTTCTCCTCACCCAAACGCTTCTTATAATTTCGCTGCTTTCAACCAAATATTTACCCCGATTTACTCATTCGAACATTTTTTTACCCCACCCCTTTACCAATATGCTTTCCACAAAACGGGATGCAGCTATTGTATTCTATTGTGATAATCACCATTACTCCTTGAAACCGGATTCAAAGGCCTGCTGTCCGGAATATCCCGCCGGTGCAGTTTTGATTCCGGGCCCATGCACTCATAGACGACCAGCATCTGTCCCGCTCCATGCAACCGCACCCTTCTACAGTTTAAAACTGTGACCGGGCAAACTCCCGACGCCGCCCGAAATCATCCTATACACAGCGGGAGGTGATCGCGGGGCTGCTTCTGTAATCTGCCTGGTTATGCTGTGCATATCATATGACTCGAGCGGGCTGAGCCGGGCGGCGGGCTCCATTCTCACCGGGCTGTCGGTGCACACCGAACAGTGGCCGCAGCCCCCCGCCGAGATGGTTTCACCGAAATGGCGTGCGAGTGCATACGGGAGGCATTCCTTGTTTTCAAAGAAATTGACCATCTCCGAGATTCTGTTTACCAGGTAGCGCTCGTTTTTCCGATGCTGTATTCCCTATTCCGCTTTTCAAGTACACGCCATGATTATAAACATCTGAAAGAAGACATCAAGCAGCTATCCGCGGGATGTGTTTCTATGGCATTTTAATTGCATCTGTTATAAGAAAGAAACATATTCCCTTTTCACTACAGTAAATTAAGGGGGGCACCAATGGTGAGATACTACCTGACCGGAACGATACTGAAACTCTTCTCCTGCTGTTCTTCTTCACGACAGGTCTACAGATTTCTGGGCAATACTTTAGGAGTGTCAAAAAGAAAAAAGGGCCGTCTTCCTAAATACTACGTGAATCGAGTCAAACAAATGCTTGAGGAAAATGAAAGGTACGGTTTTTTCAAAGACGGAACAAACGTTGTTGAGTTGGGTACAGGGTGGGTTCACTGGGAGGCGGTCACAGCCCGGCTTTTCTACGATATCAAAGCAACTCTTTTTGATGTGTGGGACAACAGACAGCTCTCCGCTCTGCAGAACTATGTCGGCCAACTGCAGGGATATCTTTCTGATCTGGAAATAAGCAAAGTGCAGATGAAGCGGGCGGAGGAACTTATCGGATGCATAAAAAAGGTCAAAAGCTTTGATGAACTTTACAACCTGCTGGGGTTTACCTATGTGATCGACCCGGAAGGCAGAATGGATGGCCTGGGGAGTGGATGCTTTGATGTGGTAACAAGCGCCGGGGTTATGGAGCATATAAAAGTCGACACACTGCCCCGTCTGCTCAAGGACATTAGAAGGGTGTTGAAGCCGGGAGGCAACTCCATTCACCATATAAACCTGATGGATCACTTAAGGGCATACGCAAAAACTGTTTCCTGCAAACAGTACCTCTGCTATTCGGAGGGCCACTGGAGAAGATTTCTGCATAATGAGGTGCAGTATATAAACCGGCTTCAGAGACCGGAGTGGCTGCAGCTTTTTGAAGAGGCGGGACTTGTGCTGATTAATGAAAAGTGCACCAGAGAACCGATCCCTACTCTTACCATTTCAGAAAATTTCAGAAAAATGAATTCATACGATTTGAGTGTCACTACTATGGATCTGTTGCATATGAAAAAAGCGAAAATCGGCACTTCCGGGCAGCTCTAAAATGAGACGGACACAACCGAGGCCGCTTCCATGAACAAAATTGATAATTAGTGAAACCGGCCGGCTGCTGAATGCGCCTGCGCAGTGTCAGAAACGCTTTTAAAGCATCCCTAGGCATTCCGTTCATTCACAACAGAATAAACGTGCTCGAACGGATACGCCTCAAGCTTTCCGAAACCGCTCATCTTAGCGGCTTTTACTTTAGTAAAAAGCGGCGTGGAAATACCACACAGAAACTTCGCCACCAAAAGAGGTGTCGCTTTGTCTCCGGCTGCTTCTGTAATCTGGCTGGTTATACTGTGCATATCATATGACTCAAGCGGGCTGAGCCGGGCGGCGGGCTCCATTCTCACCGGGCCGCCGGTGCAGACCGAACAGTGGCCGCAGCCCTCCGCCGGGATGGTTTCACCGAAATAGCGCGCGAGTGCATACGGGAGGCATTCCCTTTTTTCAAAGAAATTGACCATCTCCGTGATTCTGTTTACCTGGTAGCGCTCGTTTTCCAGAAACATGCGGTGAAGCTTTTCGGCCAGCGTCTCCGTGCCGACTCCGGGTTTCATCACCCGGTATACGTCAACGGCCTGTTTTGCAGCCAGCTCAATAAGTCCCCTGCCATCAAGATACTCCAGAGCCGCGATCGCCCGTTTACGATCAGAGTTGGTTTCCTCCACAAAACGCATCAGGTCGATATCTATCCATGTTCTTCTGGGTTGAGAGTAGCTGAGAAGTTTTTTAAGAAACGCAGCCTTTTCACCGGAAAAGCGGGACAGTATCTGTGCACCCGTCAATTCGGTCTTGAACCGGTATTCGGCAAAGTAGCTGTACATGGGTGTGATGACACCTTCGATTTCCAGATACACCAGTGCAGTCTTCAGCGGCAGCTGACGGATGTTTGTGGTATTGGACAGAGAGGTCAGCTGAGTTTCCCAGACCGGTCCCGCCTGCGATATCTGATCAAGCAGAATACGCAATGACTGCTTTTCAGGCGTGTCGCCGTACACGAAATTCTGCAGCGTCACCGTGCCGCTCTGGTTGGCAAAAAGCACACACGTGGATTCTTTCCCGTCGCGACCAGCCCTGCCGATCTCCTGGCTGTACCCCTCGATCGACTTGGGCAGATCAAAGTGGATGACAGAGCGGATGTCGCTTTTGTCTATACCCATACCAAACGCGATTGTCGCAACCACACAGTTTATGGTCCCTGCCATAAAATCATTCTGCACCTGCGCACGCTGTTCGTTTCTCATACCCCCATGATAAGCGGATGCCGGAATGCCCGCGGCTGTCAGTCCGGCGGCCACACGTTCCGCACTTTTCTGAAGAGTCACATACACGATTGCCGGAAGGCGGCTGTGTTTCTCTTGGATCATCCGGACAAGATGATCGAGTTTCTCGTGTTCTTTTACGGGATGCACCTTGATTTTCAGGTTTCTGCGGTAGAATCCGGTGCGGACACAGTTATCAGCCGCGATCTCGAATTTTCTGCAGATGTCATCGGCCACCGTCTGCGTTGCGGTGGCGGTCAGAAGAAGTGACTGTCGAATCGAGAATTCCTTCTTGTACAGGGGAAGTTTCAGATATTCCGGTCTGAAATTATGTCCCCATTCGGATATGCAGTGTGCCTCATCGACAACCATAAGAGAGATCTTCATCCTGCTGAGATGATTGCGGAAACGCTCGTTTCGAAACCGCTCCACCGAAATCATAAGCACCTTGAGCGTCCCCTGCTGCGCGCCGGTCAGCACATCATGATACTGCTCGCGGCTGAGAGTGGAGTCAAGCGATGCGGCGGCAATACCGTGCGAGCGCAGAAACTCCAGCTGATCGTGCATCAAAGACAGCAGCGGAGACACCACCAGAGTTATGCCGGGAAGAAGCACCGCGGGCAGCTGATAGCACAGAGACTTGCCCGCACCGGTGGGAAAAATCGCTGCGACAGAATCCCCGGAAAGGATTTTTTGTATGACCTGCTGCTGCCCCTGTTTGAATTCGGAGAATCCGAAGGTGTCATTGAGATGTCTTTGAAGGTCCTGTGTACTGATGTTATCCATTGGTATTCCCTGGATTGAGGTGAATCAGGCCTCAGAGCCGTTTTTTGGGAAAATACGTTCTGTGCAGCGCAGAAGGGGTCGGACCACGCCCACTTGTCCTGGAATCAACCGGTTAGTCCCGATCGCCTGCCCGTTCTGAAACGTTTAACCATGATCTTTGTAAAGATCATCACCTTCCGCCGCGATTCATATTATATTACTGCACATGCCCAGAGCCCACAGACACTACCTCCCCGGCCACATCTGGCATGTCACCCACCGGTGTCACGACAGGGCATTTCTCCTCGAGGGCGAGTATGAACGGTTTCTGTGGCTGTCATGGCTGCGGAAGGCGAAAAAACGCTACAAGCTGATCATTCTCAACTACAACGTCACCTGCAACCATATTCATCTTCTGCTCCAGGACCCCGGAGAGAAACTGGCCATCGCGCGCGGAATGCAGCTTGTGCAGGGCCAGACCGCCCAGGCATGCAACAGACACACCGGCCGCGGAAATGCGTTCTGGGGTGACCGGTATCATGCAACCGCGGTGGAATCCGGCACCCATCTGCTGCGCTGTCTTGTGTACATAGATCTGAACATGGTCAGGGCCGGAGCGGTGAACCGCCCCGAAGAGTGGCATGACTGCGGATATAATGAAATACAGAACGAACGGGTTCGTGATGGACTGATCGACAAGAGGCGGCTGGCGATGCTTCTGGGGTGTGCCGATCTGGAATCGCTCAGAAAGCTTCACAAACAGGCTGTCGCCGACGGCATGCGGGTTAGGGAGCAGCCGGCCGCTGCAGCGGCACGGATGGTTACAGCCGTTTTGGGGAAATCAGCACCCGCGCCGCATGCCATTGACAGGTAACGTGATTAACCGTTTCAAAAAGGCCCCGGCAAACAGCATATCCCCTTGATGGGTGGGGGGTTAAGCGGGGTCCGACCCCTTTATCCTGCCATCACCGCAGCAGTCAGAAAGAATACTTCATACACTTCCGTGACAGCTCCTATTCCATCGCCAGTTATCCCCCCGATCCGTTTGATAAACATCCAGAGGACAGGTACTGTCATGAGAGCACCTGTACAAAAGGGCACAATGAACATGAGAAGCTCGCCTGAAATGCCTGAAACTGCCGGAAACATGATAAATTGACCCGAAAGAAAAACAGCCATTGCCGCGGAAGCGCCGAATCCGAAAGCTTTTCCCTCTTTTCCCCTGGCGTAGGGGATGATCGACAATATAACAGCCTGGATAGCCCTTGATGAACCACAGCACAGGATCAGCCAATACAACCCGTTTCCAATACCAAGCTGATAACAGGCGATAATCCGCCATATCACAATTGAAACGAGAGCCAAAACTCCAAAGGTGCCTATATGCGGATCTTTGAGGATGCCAAGTGTCTTTTCGCGTGTGTGAAACGTACCGAAAGCGTCGGCTGTGTCTGCCAGACCGTCCAGATGCAGCGCTCCGGTGATCAGATAATTGATGCCAGCAAGGAAAAGTCCGATGAAAACGGCCAGGCTGGAAGCATAATGGAGCACCAAAGATCCACAAATGAACTGTAGTGTGCCTATAACCAGCCCCACCAGAGCAAACCAGGGCAGGGCATCACGTTTCAAGCCGCATTCCTGTCCCGGCACAGGAAATATGGTCAAAGTTCTTACTGCGGTTACCAGCCCGTTAAGCATCCCTGTTCGATACTCCTGCGGAAGAAAAGGTGGCCATGTTGTGATAACAATTAAGAGCCTGTTCAATAATCTGCATGCCAAGAACCGCTCCCGTGCCCTCACCAAGACACATACCGAGCTCCAGAACAGGCTTGACCCCCAAATACTCGAGCACGAACCGGTGAAACTGCTCGTCTGAAACATGCCCGAAAAAAAGACACTTCTTTACGCCGGCATTCATTGAAACAGCGCAGATAGACGCCGCTGTGGCGATAAACCCGTCAACCACAACAGGGACTCTCTTTTCGGCACACCCCAAAATGAACCCGGTCATCCCAGCGATTTCATATCCACCAACTCTCCGCAATGCATCGAGAGCTGTTCCATCCCAATGCGATCTATGGAACCGGACAGCCTCCCCCACCACACGCCTCTTCTTTCGAAGCAGTTCGCCATCAGCACCAGTACCTCTGCCAACCGTATCTTCCCCATTCTTATCAAGCAAAAGCGCGAACAGCGCAGATGCTGAAGAAGTATTTCCTATACCCATTTCTCCGATTGCAGCAATGTCGAATTCATAATCATCACAGAGCGACACACCTCTCCTTACCGCAGACTGACACAGATCAGCATCCATGGCACAACCCGCAAGAAAACTGCGGGTCCCAGAGGCCACCTTTTTATCTATCAAGTACTCGTGAGGCGAGAACAGCCTGTCGACACCCATATCCACAACCCGGTAGTCGACGTGAGCCATACGGGCCATCACAGTCACCGCAGCCCCTCCCGCAAGCATGTTCTCCACCATCTGCACGGTAACCTCCCTGGGAAACGGAGCTACCCCTTCAGAAGTTATACCATGATCGCCTGCAAACACAAACAGAGACTTTTTCCGGATGCGGGCATCCGCATTCCCCCGGCACAGACAATACTGTCTGACAAAATCCTCCAAACGTCCGAGGCTTGACGGGGGTTTGGTGAGATTATCAAGCCGCGATTGTATCTGGGCCAGTAAATCCGCGTCTTTTTCCGATTTCACTTCCACATCAAATGCTTTCATTTCACTGTTCCTTTCAGCCCTTTATCTTCACAGGTATCCCCGCAACGGACAAGTAGACTTTTTGGGCCAAAGCTGCGATTCTCTGATTAAGCCGTCCGGCCCAATCCCGATAACGCCTGACCTCCGGCTCGAGAGGCACTATGCCCCACCCCACTTCGTTTGACACAATAATGATTTCACCTGTCCCGCACCTTTTCCACCTGTCCAGAGCATCACATAAGACTTTCACGTGTTTTTCCAGGTTTTCGTTGCTATTGCCATGCAGATGCCACACATTACCAAGCCACACAGTACAGCAATCAATAACCGCTACTGTTCCATCTGGAAGAGAATCGACAACATTGGCCAGATCACACTCCGCCTCCACCGTATCCCATCTCCCTCCCCTTTCCTGGCGGTGACTTCGTACTCTTTCCCTCATCTCTTCATCAAGAGCTCTTGCTGTGGCAATAAAGATGCGGCGATCCGCCCTAACCGCTTCTCCACGCTTGATCGCCCACGCACTTTTCCCGCTGCGCACACCGCCTGTAACTAATGTAACTGATCCCATATACTCTCTACAACCTCTACCGATCCGTTAAAATCCGATTCATTGAAAATTTCAAGCGTAATGACACCATCGTAGCCTTCTGACTTGATGATGTTGAAAAATGACTGAATACGCGACATATCTCCGGCCTCAAGAGAAATATGGTCTTTTTTCTCTTTTACTCCATGCAGGTGAATGACTTTTGTCCCCGGGAGCATTGTCTTCAAGTGCTCTTTCCAGTTGTGATGCGCGTACAACCATAAATGCCCCACATCGCAGCAGCAGGACATTCTGTACTTTTCAACCAGTTCTTTGTGCCATTCCCAGGGATAGCCCAGGTTTTCAACTGCAACAGTGGAAGGATCATCAACTGCAGAGAGTATCTTTTCAATTACCTTACAGCAGCGCTCTCTCCATGCAGCAACATCAGAAATATCTGCGCTTGCATCTATCCCCTCAAGATGCAAAACCCATGCACGAGGGTTCAGAAGAGTGCACCTGTCGATGATTCTCTTTGCACTGTCACAAAACAGTTCCCTGTCGCTGGTTTTCTCAGATCCGGCTTTACGGTCGATGGGCAGATGAACCGTATAACCGGACGAATTCTGCCCGGCAATTTCGGCAAGCGTACAAACATCATCTTCGGAGGGGATGTTGGAAATATCGGGGGACTCAAACAGAACCAGTTCAATATCATCCACCAAAGGAGCAAGAAATCTCGCATTGGGGATGATATCATCGGGAATTATGTAGGATGTTGTTCCCAGCAGGAAGGGAAAGGTTTTGCAATCGGTCATAGGATCTATCACTCCATTTCTATGCAGGCACGTAAGGCCAATGCAAAGAAGCGCCTGCTTCCCTTTGGGATAAGTTCATATCAAGATTACTTCTGACATAGTTTCGGGGTTTACAGTAGCACTGAGATTGGTGATCGAAGATACAGATATGCCTGATTCCCTGAGTTCCTCGTAAGGAATGCTGCCATGAATCCGCACCTCAATAGTCATCGCTCGATTCCTGTTCGGGCCTGAACACCGTGTGCATAATAGTGCCTGACTTCCCTCATCTCGGTTACAAGATCGGCCCTGTCAATAAGCTTTTGAGGTGCGTAACGACCGGTGACAATCATTTCACAGAATGAATGCCGCTGTTGAATGACACCAAGCAGTTCGTCAACCGTGAAAAGAGAATAGTACATGGCGATGTTCGCCTCATCAAGTATCACCACATCAAAAGCATCATTTACCAAAAAGGTCCTGATCTCTTCAAGACCTCTCTGTGCGGCATCCCGATCCGCCTGCTCAGCCTTGCGCTCAATAAAGCATCCACGCCCGTACTGACGAACAACAATCAGGTCATCAAAACGGTCAAGTGCACCGATCTCACTGTATTTCATACCCTTGACAAACTGAGCAAACAGCACCCGCAACCCGGCTCCGGCTGCCCTGACAGCGAGTCCGATGGCAGCTGTTGTCTTGCCTTTTCCATTTCCGGTATAAACCTGCAGATATCCCTTCATCAGCCCACCCCCTTTATTTCAAGTCAATGTAGCAGCTACAGACAGAAAAACATGTTCGTTTTTGCGGGTAACCGACTGTTTTTTTAACTCGAGAGGTCTCTTACTTCCGCTCTCATCAACTATCGTAAACAGCGATGCACACGAATAGCCATTATTCAAAAAACGATAGAGCGAAAGACAGGAATCTTTGCCGCCACTCCATGAGAAGAAAAATCTGTCGGATAGTGAAATGCTCATTTAATTCTCCACTTGTACCAGTCATTGTATGCCGTAAACTGAATACAGTGCTGCAAAAGTAATTGCAGCCGCAATAGCAGTAACACCCATGGTGATATGACCAGCCTGCACGATGACCGCCGCAGCAGCAGGCCTGATGTCATTTCCCAGATACGGTCTGGATGAAAAAACACCATTATAGAAAGCCCCTCCGCCAAGACATATACCAAGAGCACCGGCCATCGCCGCCTCACCATGCGCGGAATTCGGACTCTCATGCTTGAGCCGATCACGAATTGTCACGTAAAGAGACTCTTTCCACTTCAGCCCAAAGAGGAATGCCACAGCCGGAATCAGAAAAAAAGCCGTAATGCGCGCAGGAATGAAATTGAGAATATCATCAAGCCGTGCAGCGCAGGTGCCGAAATGGCGATACCGGCTGTTTCTGTGTCCAATCATCGAATCCATGGTACTGACTGCTTTGTAAACTACCGCTCCCACCGGACCCGCAACAGCCATATACACAAGAGGCGAGGTGATACCGTCACTGATATTTTCGGCCACGGTTTCCACTGTCGCACGTATGACAGCTGCCTCGTCCAGGTTTTCAGTATCCCGTCCCACAATCATGGAAAGAGCTTCTCGGGCGGCCGGCAAATTGTCAGCCTGAATAAACATCCGCACTCTGTTTGCTTCATCTATGAGAGAACGGGCAGAAAGACAGTAGAACCCGATAATAACCTGAAGCGAAAAAAACGCAATTGCCGAAATTTGTTTGCATATGGAAAGAATCAGATATACAGACAATGCACAACTCCCTGCAACAACAGCCGACGTAAAACACCCAGCGGCGAATTCTCCAGATACAGCCCTCTGTTTTGGATAGGTAAACCGTTCTGTAAACCTGATCAGATGTCCGATCCAGCGGATCGGATGAGGAAGCCACCGGGGATCGCCCAGTACACTATCAAGCAGAACAGCAAACAACAGCGCCAACGGCATCATATCTGACTTTTCTCTTCGGTTCCGGTGTTATGGGTTGATTCAGTATACTGAACTCGCACCAATCGATAAAGATTCTCCATGCTGATCTGCTCTCTGACAACTGCAGCCAAAGTATCAAGATCCTTCTCCAGTGCGCACCTTCTATCAACAAACCGGGCCGATAACGGAGCCAAACCCTTTGCAGTTCTCAAAACACCGACAATGGCTTGAGCAACTACATCGGAATCGAAAAGCCCGTGACAGTAGGTACCTGCAACACGGCCGGATTTATCAGCTGCGCCGATTACAGTTTCATTACCGGATGAATCCAAACTACTCGTAAAAGGGACACAATTCCCGAATTCACTTTGCCCCATGTGAATTTCGTATCCATTGAGTTGGAAACCATCCAGTTCAGCGAAGAGCCCGAAGGTTCCGTGAACTTTTACGGTTGACTGTGCTGTACTTTTATCACTGTGAAATATGGTTTTCATGTCGATCAGACCGAGTCCCTGCTCATATTCAGATGCACTTTCCACATGATGCGGATCACATATTCCCATCCCCAGCATCTGAAACCCTCCGCAGATACCAAGCACGGTTCCTCCACTTCGGGCATAGTTGATGACCGCCTCAGCTATGCCTGTTTTTTTCAGTATCTTAAGATCACTTATGGTGGCCTTGGTTCCGGGAATAATCAGAAGATCGGGAGTGCCGATCATGTCTGCGCGGGTACACCAGCGCACCCGGACACCGGGAACTGTTTCAAGCGGGATGAAGTCTGTAAAGTTGGAGATATGCGGCAGGCGCAGTATGCAGATATCGATATCGGCAGGTGAATTTCTTTTCTTTTCAAACCGATCCGACACCCCATCCTCATCATCAATGGTGTGATTGATCCAGGGGACAACCCCCAGCACTGCAACACCGGTCAACCGCTCGAGTTCATCAAGACCGGGTTCAAGCAGACCGACATTACCGCGGAATTTGTTTATGATAAACCCTTTGACACGGGCACGTTCATCGGGCTCTAAAAGCTGCATGGTGCCCACAAGCGAAGCAAACACTCCCCCCCTGTCGATATCACCCACGATAATCACCGGCGCATCGGCCATCTTCGCCATGCCCATATTTACGATATCGTTTTTTTTCAGATTGATCTCGGCGGGACTGCCGGCCCCCTCGATAACGATGCAGTCATATTCTGCGGCGAGAGATTCATAGCACTCCCGTATGGAAAGACGAAGCAAATCCCGTGTATCATGCCAGACTGCGGCATTCATGTTGAAAGACGGCCTGCCTTTAATAATCACCTGTGAACCGGTGTCGGATGACGGCTTGAGAAGAACCGGGTTCATGCGCACATCCGGCTCAAGCCCGCAGGCATATGCCTGAACCACCTGTGCCCTCCCCATTTCCAGCCCGTCATGAGTGACATACGAATTGTTCGACATATTCTGGGCCTTGAACGGCGCCACCCTGTACCCGTCCTGATGCAGGATACGGCACAACGCAGCACAAATAAGCGACTTACCGCTTGAACTGGCAGTACCCTGAATCATTACGCAAGAAGCTTTATTCTTTGTAATCATACAAGCAGCTTGTTTTTTCTGCGGAACAGTAAAAGCAAAAAAACCGGTCCTCCCAGAAGTGCTGTAATGATGCCCACAGGAACTTCAGACGGTGGTGCAACTGAACGAGCGAACATATCGGCAACTATCAGGAAAGTGCCGCCGAGCAGAAAGGAACTGAACGCAAGATATCGGTGTCGTGCCCCGGGAATCAGTATGCGGCAGGCATGCGGGGCAATGATACCGATAAAACCGATCGGGCCGCACACTGCCACGATTCCCCCCACCGCCACAGCGGTAATGGAGATGAACAGATTGCGGCTTGCCCGTACATTCACACCCCGCGAATGAGCGATGCTGTCGCCGGTAAGAAACTGATCCAGTTGCGGCATCATAATACCCATGACCAGCATAAAGACAACCAGGGGCGCAATCATATAGAGCATCAGCGAATAGCTCACCCCGTCAACACCGCCCATGATCCAATGAAGAATCTGGAATGATTTCTGAAATCCAGCCACAAAATGGATAAACATGATAAGGCCTGAACAGAGTGTGGCAATTATGACTCCCGCCAGCAGAAGCGTACTTGAATTCGCTTCCCGGGACCATGCGAAGCAGTAGATGATCGCGACGGAACCAAGAGCTCCGGCAAATGCCCCCAGTGTGATAACCGACATCCCTGAAACAGATCCGCTCACTCCAGCCAGGATGCAGAGCGCCGCTCCCAATGATGCCCCGCTTGACACACCAAGCGTATAGGGATCGGCAAGCGGATTGCGGAAAATCGCCTGATACACCATCCCTGCCACAGCCAGACCGCCTCCGGCAAGAAAAGCCGTTATTACCCGGGGCATACGCATTGCAAGGAAAACATGGCGCATATTTTCATCGGTTAAAATCTGCTGAGGAGAAATGCTTACTATTCCAATCAACGGACAGATGCCGAGTGCTGCTAAAGACAACAGTATGAATCCGCCCATTGCCATGTTTTTATCTACATTCATCATACCTTCTCCAGGTGCCGTAAACTGACGGCTCGCGATCATGACAGAAAAAGGCATTGAAATTCACACCAAACAGGTTTCTCAGAATACCCGGACACTGCTCTCTGAGTTCTCCGCTGGTACCAGTGTAGAGAAGTTTACCCGCCTGCAAAGCTGCGACATGGGTGCACTGCAGCAGCGCATTATTGATGTCATGGGTAATCATGACAATGGTCAGATCTCTACGTGCATGAAGCCTGGAAAGCGCTTCGAAGAAAAGATGTTCATGAGCCGGATCAAGGAAAGTTGTGGGTTCGTCAAGGAGCAGAAGCGGCGCAGCCTGAGCGACCGCTCCGGCCAGAAGAACCCGCTGCAGTTCTCCACCGGAAAGAGTGCTCATGAGCCGCATTGCAAGATGCCCTACATTGCATATGTCCATGGCTTCAGCCACGATCTGCCGATCTGCCGGTGAAGGGACACCAAGCAGGCCCATGGTGCAGTATCGCCCCAGCATAATGAAATCGTGCACAGAATAAGGTATGACACCTTCAGGTTTCTGGGGCATATAGGCAAGAGTCTGTGCCCGTTTGCGGGAGGAGTAACAATTGATGTCCAGCCCGTTTATCTGCACCGAACCGCACGTAGCTTTTTCAAATCCTGCAATGACTTTGACAAGCGTCGACTTCCCGGCTCCGTTTGGCCCTATGACAGCCCATCGGCTGCTTTTTTCAACTGTCAGAGAAACACCCGAAAGTGCATCCTCGCCTTCATACGCAGCATGCACATTTTCAAGTTCAATCACGGGGGTACGCTTATTCATGACTTCTTTTCTGATAATACGACTGAAGTATCTGCTGCAGATCATCAAGAAGCATCAACAGGCGAGGACCGGGAATCGTTACATACTCTCCCGACATGCAATGAACCTGTTTATGCTTCACTGCAGGTACACGAGTGAGAGTCTGCCAGTCGCGAACCAGAAGACTGCATGAATATCTGCCCATCGCCGGGGCCACATCGATAATCAGGTCTGGAGCCAGAGAAAAAATGCCCTCCGCGGAAAGTTTGGAATACGCTGGAAAGGAATCCCTGAAGGCATTTTCACCCCCTGCCGCCTCGATAATATCATTATAGAAAGTCGATCTGCCCGCAGCGAAAATGCTGGAAATCGATCCGGTTCCGGGAGCATCACGGCCTACACAGAAAAGCACCCTGGCTTTTTCCTCTGTATTCCTCTGGTTTTTCTGCAGACCATTGTTGAATGCACTTACCAGACTGTCGGAAGCAGAAGAAGCGCCGCAGGCTTTACCAATAAGCACAAACGAAGTGCAGATCGAGGACCAGCCGGTATGATTGACTGTTAATGTTCTGATCCCGAAGCGCTCAAGATAAACGCGCTGTTTTTCATGCATATCGGAAAGGACGACCAGATCGGGCCTCAGTGAGACGATGCGTTCCAGGTTGGCATCCGCGTACCCCCCGATTTTTTCGACAGCAGAAACTTCCGGAGGATAACTGCAGTGCTTTGTGACACCAATGACTCTGTCTCCCAAACCGAGAGCAAAAAGGGTCTCAGTGATACTGGGAGCAAGCGAGACGATGCGTGCGGGAACAGTTTCAGAAGAGATCTCCTTTTTCCCGCAGGCTGTCTGCATGGAAAACAAAAAGAGCCATACCCAGAGTGTAACTGATTTAAAACAGATTTTCACATTTATTCCCTGAATGCGGCAGCTTCATAATGCAGAAGCCGCCATTTTACTTATGTTAACGCACTACTGTAATATCTGTTGGCGGCAGGGAGTTGGATCCTTTGATTGTCGATCCGACCTGTTTATTGTTCTGGTATACACGAACCCCCATCTCATCAGTGTCACGTTCACCTACATACAGTTTCTCATCAACAGCGTCGTAATGAATTCCTCCGAACGCATCTTTAACTTTAGGTAGAACAGTGACAACTGTTCCGCTTTCAGCATCAATTTCCACAACGGAAACATTCTTCCAGTCGATGTAGTTGGTAATGTAGAAACGGGAACCCGATTTATGCACAATCCGGTTGGGATTACCCCCGAGAGCTGTTTCATCGATTACCGTGCTGACCTTGTTTGTTGACAGGTCGACCTTCTCGACCGCACCGTCCCCGGTAGAGAATGAACTGCCCGGATTGCAGATATAAAGTGCGCCATCATTATACGCCATTTCATATCCATTCTTGAACTGAAGAGGAATTGTATCCGCAACTTCATCCTCAGCGGTATCGATTTTCAGCAGCAGAGTGACAGCCCCGGGATTGAAACCGTTTCTGCGCTGAAGCATGACATACAGGTCTGCTCCTACCAGCTGGAGATCATTTGCATATGGACTTGAGTTACTGTCCGGCATATAGGTGTAGGCTGAGATATCTATATGAGATATGATTTCTCCTGTTGACGGATTGAAAACAGTAATATTCGGTTCATTCATGTTTGACACATAAGCTTTCGTTTCGCTCACAAACTCCATATCCTGGGGGTTCCAGTTGTCACCGAGGTGTTTCTGGTATATGATACCTGACTGATCATTCTCGGAAGGGTCGAATTTAATTATATTGTCGGCGCCGAAGCGTTCAATTATATAGAGATATCCGCCGAATGATTTCAGTACAGCATCACTGTAGATTGAAAGCCCTGCCGATTTCACCTCGTCATCTTCAACAGATGCCCATTCCAGCAGGCCGGATTCGGAACCGGATTCACTGATGAACAGTTTCGGTCCCCCGGTGTAATCATCGACACCGGCAAGGTTAGTTGAACAACGGGTAAACAGTACAGCTACAACTACGGCTGCACAGATCAACACTGAATTCCGTACTGAAGACATTCCTTAACTCCTTTTTTGTTTTATTTTATGATTAATCAGAATGAATACCCCGTGGTAATGGACCATTCATTTGCAGGGTACAAAATCCAGGAATACCCGCTCTCGGGCGATCTGGTGATTTCCTCATAACGCAAAGACTGACTGTTGAAATTCCTTATGGACAAACCAGCATTGAATGATTCTCCAAGCTTCCAGGTTATGCGTGCATTATGAAACGCCAAACCGTATTCACCTGTTTTTTCCGGCACTCTCTGTGTATTACCGTAGTCTCTGAAAAAATGGGACTTATAATCAATCCAGTACTCAGGTTCCATCCCCCAGAAAGGTCCTAAAACAACTTTAGCCAGCATGGAAAAACGGGGTTCGTTGGGTAGTTGTTTTCCATTATAATTGTATAGACCTGAAAGATTGACGGCCTCTTGAAGGGTAGCACGTATTTCCGACTTCAGGTACCTACAGGGTTTAGTTGAAATAGTAGTTTCAAGCCCGACGGTCCGGGCCTCAGCAAGATTGACCGGTTTAGCCATACTGCCATCCGATAACATAATTATCCCGTTATGAGTCTTTGTCCTGAATGCTGTGGCTTCAAACCAGAGGTCTTCATGCAGCAGACGCAATCCGGTTTCTATTGTAGTTCCAGTTTCCTCCTTCAGGTCGGGATTGGGAGTAACAGTGCCTTTCGTCCCGTATTTGTCACGCAGCCCGGGAACATTGCTGTAGCGAGCGGCATTCATGAATAAATTGAATCTATTATCCATGCCAAGTCGAATGCCGGCATGCGCCGCCCACGGTAACTCAACAGTAACAGTTGGCTTGACAGTAATTTCCAGAACATCATTTCTGCCGCCCTTTGTTGCACTGCGGATCGCTTTCAATGATCCGCCCGCAGTTGCCCCCAAGGTTAAACTGCCGACAGGCAGCGAATTGTTCAAATCAGCGGTGAAAGCAGCTTCCTGTCTGTTACCGGGCCAATCCCCATGAGGAAAACCGGAAACTCGAGTCCGGGTGGCAATTGCAGAGTATCTGCCCTGTACAGTGATCTGACCGCCAAGATTTTCCAGCAGGTAAATATCTGCGGTGCCGGAAGCATGAGAAACATAAAGGGCAGACTTCATTTCGCCAAAGGAGTTGGGAGCACTTGTTATGCGGCCGTGAGAAGTCCCCATATTTTGATCAAGACTTGTCCAGAACGTATTGTCAGCCCATTGAAGATAGCCTATTTCAGGAGTGAACGTAAGCATGGAAATGTCCGAAGATTCTTCTTCAGACATTCGCAAAGTAGCACTTACAACGTCGTGACTGTGAGTGGCAGTTCTGTTTGCGGAGCCTTCCGATGCCGGAATACCCACCTGGGACTTTGTGAGTGCGACGCCCCCCAAAAGCTTTCTCCCTCCCGGCAGGTTCAATGAAGGATGCAGCCGCGCTTCAATCAAACTGTATGAATGATTCTCTACTTTCCGAATGACATCGTCCTGAAGATTGTATGGTGTTTTGTTCCTGTCACAGTAAGGCCAGTTATTGTCAGATTCGACATAGTTGAGTGAACCGAACAAACTTAACTGATCTGAAAAATGATGATTGGATTCCATCCCGAATTTTTTATACCCGTAGGCGCCGACTGAGGTTTGAACACTGGATGTCTGTGCATCGGATGCACTTTTGCTTTTCAGATTGACAACCCCGCCGATAGAGTTGCCACCGAATTCGCCCGGAGTGATCCCTTTGTAGATTTCAATTGAGGAGAATCTGTCTACGTTTATAGCTCCCAGATCAACCGCTCCGCCCATGACTGAATTAAGCGGTATACCATCCAGCAGCACAAGTACCCTGTCGCCCTGAACACCGCGGATCGTTGTAGTCTGATAACTTCCCGTACCACCATACCGTCGAGTCTGCACCCCAGTCTGTTCCGCCACCACATCCGCAATACTTTTGCCCGTTCCGGCCCATTCTTCCGGCCTGATCACCGAAAGCGACTGAGATGCCTCAAGCAGGCGCTGCCGTCTGCTGGCAGTGACAACCACCGAGAAACCTTCAACCGCCCCGGATGTATCAGCATATACATATTCTTCTGAATAATCTTCCAGTGCCTGATCCGAACTGAGAGAAGGCGCACCGGGTGCAGGAGATACAGCAGCTGTGTCGTTTACAATTTCCGTTCCTGCGAGAACGACCTTGCAGAAAACAAACAGGAACAGAGGATGGAACACACCTCTGGAGGACAAAAGGTAAAACAAGAAACCTCCCTGAGTCTTAGACCGTGAAGACTCGCAGTATGAACAGCATTCAGGCAGGTCTCCTGGCTTTCCCGGTACTGCCGCCTTCCCGTCCATGAAAAGACAGTGGCTTGTATGACAGTTCTCCACCTTCGCAGACGCCTACACCGTGGCTTTTCAAGCTATGGTGTACAGGTCGGTGGACAGGCCGATATAATATTCTTTATTACATCGGCAAGGGGATTACAGTGGCAGGTCCGCTCCGGATTTTCACCGGAATTCCCTGGCACCTGAATTGATAGAATAAAGGTAATCGTAAAATAATCTTTTGGGGATGAACAGTCAACAATCGGGGGTCGGACCACGCTCATCCGTCTTGAAATCAACCGGTTGCTTTCGACCGCCCGCCCGGTTTGAACCGCTTAACCATAATCATTGTAAAGATTTCTTTTCCGCCGCAGGCACGGGTGGGTTACAGCCGTTCCCGGGGGGAATCAGCACCCGCGCCGCATGCCATTGACAGGTAACGTGATTAACCGTTTCAGAAAGGCCCCGGCAGACAGCATATCCCCCCGATAAGTG
>JBKGXV010000039.1:0-27427 GCA_046546375.1 Chitinispirillaceae bacterium
TATAAAAGAATACCCGATGAATACTGAAAGGACAGAACATCATGAACATGAAAACCGTCCTCTCCGACATCACTCAGCTTTCAGTCGATGCCATTGTCAATGCCGCTAACAGCTCTCTTCTGGGCGGAGGCGGGGTGGATGGCGCCATTCACAGAGCAGCCGGCCCCAAACTTCTGGAGGAATGCCGAACTCTGGGCGGCTGTCCCACGGGAGATGCCAAAATTACCGAAGGGTACAATCTCAAGGCAAGGTATGTGATTCATACGGTGGGCCCGGTATGGAAAGGCGGAAAATCCGGAGAGCAGAATCTGCTTGCCAGCTGCTATACAAATTCGTTGAAACTGGCTCAGCAGAACAGCTGCAGAAGTGTGGCCTTCCCCTCCATATCGACAGGCGTGTACGGTTACCCATCAGAAAAGGCCGCGCCGGTAGCGGTGAACACCTGCAGAAAATATCTTGATCAGACAAGCTACGAATGCGATATTCTGTTCTGCTGCTTTTCGGAAAAGGACTACAGAATATATCTGGAACTGCTTGGGCAGGAAAAATAGCTGTTACTAAATACCGCAGCAAATCGTATCTGAAACAGTTTTGTTTTTTCCCCTATGAGGTAGTATGTCTCAAACAGAAAGAGAACTGAAATATGAACCCGGACGTTTCTCATACCTTTTCGAAAAAACCTTCGGAGAGCGTCTCTGGAAGTATCTCTCTGCTGAGCCGCAGGTAAAAGAATTGATAGAGGCGGTGAAGAATGGACAGCCGGCCATCAAACCCCTGCTTGGCACAATTGAATCAGAGTACGAGGAGCATCTTGCTTCAAAGGATTACCCTAAAGAAGAAGTGTCGGTGTTCATCAACAATATGATAAAGCAGATACTCGAGCAAAGAGGCTACGAGCATGTGGGCTGCGGTCTGTGCAGGGGACGTTTCTTCAAGGCTTCGGGGGTGTATCGTCCCGCAGCTATTTGATCGGGTGGATTTCTGCCACTCCGGGGAATACTGCAGCTCCATCACCGGCTCCCAACATTTCAATACAACAGCACTGCTCTCACTTTTTTCGAGCGTGTCTCTTTGTCTTGGCTTCGGAGGATCAGAAGGCTGACAAGATCTATCAGCTCAATTTCCAGCTTTTCCCTCTGAGTCATCGGTTGGGAAACAGAAGCAGCCGGGGAATAAGTGAAAAGTGATCAGGCATGTTCGATGGTTTTGAACAACTGGAATAAAATGAACTCACACTGCAGCACATTGGTGTCCGTTCTAGGCCTGTGCCTGTAGTTTTTTGTGTCCTGCAATGGTCCGGAACTGGCGGGCGGAACCAACCTGCCCAATCAGGTGGCGGGAAAGATCATTTCTTCTCATAATGAAGAAAAGGCTGGAAATATCCGTGTTGCGCTTATAAGGCATGCTCCCGATGCCGAAGAGATGCAGACTGTGGATATCACCCGTACCGATTCCTCCGGCCGATACAGTTTCAGCGGCATGGACAGCGGAACCTACATGATAGAAGCGCTTGCGGATGACAGCTCGTCTGTAGCACTGCGCAGGAATGTCAAAATTTCCGACACGCTTGCACCCGATTTTTATGACACTCTGACAAAGTCAGGTTCCGTTTCTGCAACTGTTAAGGCCGTTTTGTTCGCAGAACAGCCTCTGTTTCGGTTGGCTTCATAATACCCCTTACACAGTGCCGGTTGACTCTTCCGGAAAGTTCTCTTTCAGGGCGGTGCCTCCGGGAAATCACAAGGTTCTGGTTATTGCCAGAACCCGGCCTTCTGCTTCTGCGGGAGTAGTGATTGCTCAAAGTGAAACGCAGGTATCTGAAGGGAGCAATGTTCTGGTTGATACTTTGAGAGTTCATTCACCTTCACCTTCCGCGGGAGTGCTTTCTATCAGCGGTGAACTGTGGGTTGATGATATTCAGCTCATCTACTGAGTCACCATTTTCAGTTTTCCCATCGACTCTTCACATAATCTCTCCCCCTTTGCAGGGGGAGATGACAAGAAGAACTAGTCGAGTGTGATGGTGGTGATAGAATACGCCGCAAGGGTGATTTTTTCATCATTTTTCACATTTATACTGCTCTTTTGCGGTCCTTTATCGGCATTTTCAGGTGTAAGCTGCTTCATAGTTGCTTTGCCTGAAAAGCCATCTATCGAAATAACCGCATCCACCTTTGTTTCCGGGTGCTTGTTTAGAAGCATCAGCGACCTTTTTCCATTATGGCTGGTCAGATAACTGGTGACGTGATCGTTTCCGGTTCCGCTCTTGTGAAGCGCTCCGCGTCCAAGACTCCGACTCGCCATCAGAAATGCCCAGTATGAGGGCCGTGGGATATTATCGAGTTTCGGATCACTCATACGCGTCGAAAGATATCCGTAATCTCCTCCCTGGGGGAATATATTATTGTGTATGTTCCAGTAGGATGCATGTTCGATGTTTTGCACAGCAAGCATTCCCAGGTAATCGGCGACAAAAATTGCATTGACAATTGAAAGTGACTGGGGGCCGGGGTCGAAATTCACCGAGTTCCATTCTGTAAGCCAGATCTGATAATCCTTTTCAGGGATACCGTACTCTTTGAGCTGGCGTCTGACTCCGGGTATGATATCATTGAGGGTTTGAGGTGATGCCAGAAGCCCCGCATCGTTTTCCTCACCCGTGTTCTGGGGGTAGTGGTGCACATTCAGTCCCTCGGCTACATCCTTTGTGTGTTCAAGTACTGTTTTGTTCCACTCTCCGTCAAGCACTCCGACAACTGTGACCTGAATGGTCGGATCAACTGCTTTCATGGCTTCAATGTATTTTCTTGCACGTTTGCCGTAGTGTTCGGCGCTGCAGTGATTTGCATGCCAGGAACCGTATAATTCATTGCCCACTTCCCAGTATTTCACGTCGGCTTTTTTTTCGATATTGCAGTATTTGACCCAATCTGCAGCATCCTGAACAGTTCCCGTGCCGAAATTGACCGTGATCATCGGTGTGGTACCGGTTTTTGAACAGAAATCCAGAAATTCATCAATGTCGATCATAGGATCCTTTTTGCTCAGTATCTCTTTCCAGCTGTACTCATCGGCGCTCAATCCTCCCGGATAGCGGATCACGTGGTGTTTGACCTTTTTTACATATTCGGCAGTCTTGGGAAGAATGAGATCCGCATCCCAGAACGCAGAGTTAATTCCGAAGATACCTTCGTTTATTTTAGCATTAACTGTTTTCTTCAGGTCTCCTCCGACAGTGACACTGATCTGTTCCGGCATTTCACTTTTTCTGGCTTCGCGGGAATTTGTCAGCGTCACGTTGTCTATTCGGAATGTGCCGGAACTTCCTTCTCCGGACGGCTTGAAATCCAGAGATGAAATGCTTTCGAGGTCAAACCTTCCGTTCTGTTCCGCCTCCGGGGGCTGGTAATAGGGAAATTTCATGAAATCCCTGAAGGGAATGAGTATTTCAGTCCATCCTTTGGTTCCTCCGACACTGGCAATGAACAGCTCCTTTCCGGAGTCGCCTACCTGGACATGAATCGGTTGGTATGGCTTCTCCGTATACATATCGAACTTTATCCCCCAGTGTTTGGTCCAGTTGCGTACATCTGTGCTTCTTGAATCCTGACCATAGTCATAAACAACATCGCACCAGTCATTCAGTTTGTAGGATATCTCAAGTGATTTGGAGGAAGCCTCTTCGGTTTCGGATGAAACAACTGAAAAAGCGACCTGAGATTCAGGACCGGCTGAGCTCTCCCATGTGCCGTTTGAATCTGTTTCGAAATCATGCAAAACCACTTCCGGCTCATCAGACTCAAACTCCCTCCAGTAATCCACCGGGTCCACATACCCGGGAGTCGATTCAATGATGGACATGTCGGTAAGATACAGAATGGCCGGTTCATCTTTGGGCAGCTGGTTGGCATCTTTATTGACCGAGATGCGGATTTCATTGATGTTCTTCCAGTCTATTACAGAATTTGCTTCCTGCTGCCGGTTATCATCCCAGAACATCCCCTGGTCGGAAAACCGTCTCAGTGGAACCATATAGTATTTCCATGTGGTGTCGATTGAGCCGTAGTCGCCCAGATTCAACTTGGATTGCACTTTTCTCTCATCGCTGTCATCATCCAGGAATCCAATATATACATTTTTCACTCCAGGCCCGCCTTTGGCCCAGAAAGCCAGAGCAGCGGTTCCGCTGTCCCGGTACATGCTGAGATCCAGATTTTCTCCCCGCCCCATGCAATAAGTGACTCCCGAGTAATCGTCTCCGTCCATGTAGCAGACCAGAAAACCCGATTCGGACTTGCTGGCTGTCTTACCTCCGTATGCATAGGTGAAACCGTTTGGCGGAAGCTTGTCTTTATAAAGAACCTTTGTTTCCTCCACGGATGGTTTTTTTGAACGGGGGGGAGCCTCAATCTTTATCTCTCTTTCATCCCAGTACTCCTCGTGATCCAAACTGTAAGGGTCATGTTCCGGGGGGGCATTGTAAGCGGGTTTGGTGGATTTCATCTCTACTGCACAATTCAGCAAAAGTAGTACTGCAAGGAAAAGAGCAGCAAAGGTTTGTCTTTTGTGTCTCATGGTTTACCTCCGTCTTTGAATTTGAACTGCTGGATTCGTAATGATGCGCATCTGATAAAAATCTAACCTGTTTTGGGTAGACAAATCTTTCGATTACTATTGACATTTTCCCTTTTTGCCGATGTAAACAAAAGACTAAGTCCGTGAAAATAAATGGGATAGGGCTGTTCCTGCCGGTCGGCCGGGAGGGCTTTGCATTTCGGGGACTATTTCTTGATGTACGCCGTGAGGCAAAAAAAGATCAACAAAAGCATGGGAAAAAGATAGTTTTAAGCTGTTTTTCGCAGTGAAGAAACTCAGTTGCCGTTTTTCTTCAGAAACATAAGTAATTGATTTGCATTGACAAGCAAATCAGGCATCTTTATTTTTCATAGACACTTTAGTACAGCCTATATGTGAATACTATATGAAACTTTCATTTCGCTCTACAATTTTGCGCTTCACTGTTTGGATGATGCCTTTGATAGCTGGAGCGGTCATCTTCTTGCTTTCTGCGCAGAACAGAAAACAGGTGGTTCTGCCCGGAACAGTTTATAGGGGATTAACCTTTGACGACAGAGGGGATGAAGGCAATTCAATCATACAGGAAATTGAAAACGACAGTTCTGGCATAAAGGTCGCAATGCAGCTTAAGGAGGGCTTCAGCCACCCGTATGCAGGATTGATCTTTCACCTTGGAGCCGATTCGCAGTTTCTTGATCTTTCAGCTTACGACTATCTGTGCATGAAGATCAGAGGAAGCACACCCCTTGAACTCTCTGTTCACTTACGGAGCTTTGTCGAGGAGTTCACGAATCCTGAAGATATAATGACCTACCGCTTTCTGGTGAAGGAGATTCATTCTGCCGATTCTGTAAAATTTTTCAGAATACCCCTGCATTCCTTTTCAACGCCTCAATGGTGGTACAGCAGGCATCGGGTGGAAAGCGACAGTTTTCCCAAAGAATCCTTCAATCAAGTTGTTGATCTGGTCATTCAGAGCGCAACAGCTACTCCTCTGAATAAGAAAATCGGGCTTGAGCTGGATTATATCGGTTTTGAAAAAGACGTTCTGTCCCGTCTCATCTGGTGGCTTTCTTTTTCAGGCGGCTACCTGCTGCTTTCGTTTTCGGGAATTTTGATCTTTAGAAACAGCAGAAAAAAACAGCTCAGACCGGTGGTGAGCTACGAGCAGCTGGAGGTTGAGAGTTACACCGATGAGGATGCCAGACGCATCGTTTCCTTCATCGCCCGCAGTTACAGCAACCCTGACCTCGATGTTGCGGAGGTGGGTCGGGAGGTGGGATTGTCACAGGCCAAGGTTTCAAGTGTGTTTAAGACTGCTCTGTCCTGCAGTTTCAGACAATACCTCAATACCATAAGAATAACTGAAGCGAAACGTCTGCTGCGTGCTACCGACAGGCAGGTTGCCGATATTTCCCGCAAAGTGGGCTACAACAATGTGGCCCATTTCAACAGAATATTCAAATCCTCCGAAGGCGTTACCCCCAATCAGTACCGCAAAAAAGCAAATTGAACTCACGCTCTCTCTTCATGGTCCAAGAGAGAGCGTGAGAGAAACTATCCCGGAGTACTCACCTTTTGTTCTCTATATAGGCAAAGTACTCCGTGCAGGCATTTTCGCATGCGCGGCAGCTTTCGGCGTTGATTCTGCAGTGTTCGTGATGATGTCCGTGTTCGGTGCACAAGGCTCCGGTGTGGCGGGCTGCGGTGATGCAGGCCTGTACCTGGTTTCCCAGCACCTCGTAGTCGGGATTGTTCAGGCGTGAAAGAATCCGTGCGGTGGCACTACAGATCTCCGCACAGTCCTCCGTCAGCCGGATCACCGGCTTGAGATCCTCGATATCCCGCTCTCCCAGGCAGGCATCCGAACAGCTGGTGCAGCTCTGGGCACAGTCGTAGCAGGCCTGAATACAGCCGATCAGAACATCCTTCTTCGGTTCGGAAATAAACCGGGGGTGGCTGAAAATCATGTCTCGTGCATAGTTCATAATCTCCTCCTCTCTTATTGTACCCCCCTGCAACCCCCATACCGTCTCTGTGCTGCCGGGCGATTGAATGTGAAGCGACTATCAACTATTTTCTTAAGCTTGCTGTACTCTGCGGCCAAATAATGGAATTGCGGAGTCGTAATCGCCTACGAATCCAAAGGCGCACACGTTTTCTGAAAATGAAGAGTTCAAGTTTATATATGGAGAGAAATGTGGATACTCAGTCAGAAATCAATGAACAGATGCAGGTTCGCATGAGAAAGGTTTCCGCTATTCAGGAAGCTGGACAGCACCCCTATGCGGAACGTTTTGAAAAAACTCATTCTCTGAACGAAGCTCTAGAGCTTGCGGATGACACAAAGGGGGTGAGAGTTGCCGGAAGAGTGGTCGCCGTTCGCTATTTCGGAAAGCTGGCCTTCGGACATATATACGACATCAATGGAAAACTTCAGTTCGCACTTCAGAAAAACAAGCTTGGCGAACAGTTCAAGCAGTTCAAAGATCTGGTGGATATAGGTGATTTCATCGGAATAGAGGGGCAGATGATGACCACCAGGAAGGGTGAAAAGACTATAGATGTGGAGTCTTTCACTTTTCTGAGCAAGAGTCTGAGACCTCTGCCGGAAAAATTTCACGGCCTGACCGATCCCGAACTGCGTCTTCGCCGCCGTTATCTGGATCTGATCATGTCAGAGGAATCACGGGAACGGTTCAAGATGCGCACCAAAATCATCCGTACCATAAGAAGTTTTCTGGATGACAACGACTTTATGGAGATCGACACGCCGGTTCTCACCAACAAGGCAACCGGTGCGCTTGCCCGTCCGTTCATAACTCACAATAACGCTCTTGATATTGATGTGTATCTGCGTATCGCACCGGAGACGTATCTGAAGCGGGCTATTGCGGGAGGATTCAACCGGGTCTATGAATTTGCCCGCTCCTTCAGAAACGAGGGGGTGGATGCATCTCATCTTCCCGATTTCACTCTGCTTGAGTACTATGTCGCCTACTGGAATTATGAAGACAACATGAACTTTACCGAAAAGCTGGTCAAAGATCTTCTTCAGAATGTCAACGGCGCTCTCGAACTCACGTATGAAGAAACAAAAATCGATTTCGGCGGAGATTGGCCCAGAATTTCATTCAGGGACCTGATTTTGAAGGATTGCGGCATAGATATAGATAAATATGCCACTAAAGAGGAACTCCAGAGCGAAATAGACAGACAGGGGATCACTTTCGAGACGGATGTCGATGTGGGGAAGGCCGGAAGGGGTACTCTCATAGATCTGCTCTACAAAAAGGTATCCCGTCCCAAGCTGATAGACCCGGTGTTCATCACTCATCACCCTCTGGATCTTTCGCCGCTTGCCCGCAGCAACGATGAAAACCCCTCTGTAGTGGATCGTTTCCAGCTGGTTGTCAACGGCTGGGAAGTGGTGAACGCGTATTCAGAGCTGGTTGATCCGGTTGATCAGGCCGCCCGGTTCCGTCAGCAGGCAGAGGCGCGGGCGCACGGTGACACGGAAACCATGGACATAGACAAGGATTTTCTGCAGTGCATGGAGTATGGCATGCCGCCGATTTCCGGATGGGGCATGGGTGTTGATAGGATTGTAGCACTCCTGAGCAATGCCGGGACGCTGCGCGATGTGGTTCTGTTTCCGCTTCTTCGTCCCGAGGGTATCTGATTTCGGCATGATCCGCTCAGGGGGGCGTACTGAAATTTGCAAAACATGATGAACGGGGCAAGCTGCCTTGTGTGCCCGCAGCATCTTTGAATAATCAACAATTCTCCTTTGGAGTTTTTTGTGGGTAAAATGGAATGGTTTGTAGCTCTGAGGTATTTCAAGGGGAAGCGCAAAAGCGGCTTTATCTCCTGGATCACCTATGTTTCTGCTGCCGGAGTAGCTCTCGGTACGTTCGTTCTGGTCATGGCGCTCTCAATTGCAAACGGCTTTGAAAAAGAGGTGCGTGACAGAATCGTGGGCACGCTTGCTCATGCCAAGATCCTCCAGTATCACAGCTCTCCCATCAAAGAACACAAGGAGCTCAGGTCGCTCATTCTCGAACATCCCAAGGTGAAGGGAGCCGCTCCGTTCATTACCGGTAAAGGCGGTATAGAATATGAGCAGATCCAGGAAGGGGTCATGATCAACGGGGTGGATCCGGAGCTGGAGACGAGTGTTACGGAACTCCATGAAGCGATTGTCTTCGGCGAATTTGATCTGGATACGCTGATTTCTCACCGGGGGAGAAAATTCCCGGGGATACTTATAGGTAAAGGCCTTTCTGAAAAGCTCACTGCGCGGGAAGGCTCCGAAATTGTGCTCTACAGCCTGGCTGCCGAAGAGGGTGAGGTCGATCCTGTGCCCAAAATGGCCCGGTTCACGGTTGCAGGCATTTTCGAAACAGGGATGTATGAGTATGATCTCAATCTGGTTTATATCTCCATCGCCTCTGCGCAGAAGCTCTTTAACATGGACGGGGTTGAGGGGATACAGATCAGGACCGACGACCTGTTCAAGGCCGACAAGATTTCCACCAGCGTAAAGGAATACCTGGGTGGTTATCCTTATCGGGCTGTTGACTGGAAGGGGCAGAACCGTTCGCTTTTTCAGTGGATGAAACTGGAGCGGCTTATCATTTTCATAGTGATCTCCCTTATTATGGTAGTGGCGGCGTTCAATATCATCTCCTCTCTTATCATGATGATTCTTGAGAAACGTCGGGAAATCGGAATCCTCATGGGGATGGGGGCTACGTCCGGATCCATCCTGAGGGTGTTTATGCTCAATGGAGTGGTGGTGGGTTTTCTCGGTTCCACCATAGGGGTATTTCTGGGCACGGCGCTGGCTTTGGTTCAGTATCATTACCAGATAATCCCTCTGCCCGGAGATCTGTATTTCATAAACACGCTTCCGGTGCTGCTCAGACCCTTTGATGTGTTGCTGGTGTATGTGACTGCGAACCTGATCTGCTGGCTTGCCACGCTGTACCCGGCCCGTCAGGCCGCGGGGATGCTTCCTGCGGAATCGATCCGGTATGAATAGCACAGGACACGGTAAGAGGGGAAAATGATAACGGTTGTTATGGAGAACGGCAAAGAGGCTTCAGTATGCGAATGAAGCACACACTGGCATGAACGGTTTGCTCCGACAATTCTGAACTTTGAACACTCAAATGGTAAACGGAAAAAATGGACATAATGGTTGATGTGAAGAACGTGCGCAAGCAGTTCAGGGATGATGCGGGGGTTCTTGATGTGCTCAAGGATATCACCTTTCAGATCACCCGGGGTGAGATGGTGGCTCTGGTGGGGATATCCGGAGCGGGGAAGACCACTCTTCTGCAGATCCTTGGCGGTCTTGACAAGGCAACAAAAGGCTCGGTGGCTGTGGAGGGCAGGGGGATTGACTCGCTGTCTCCAAGAGAGCTGGCCTATTTCAGAAACAGGCAGATTGGATTCGTGTATCAGTTCCATCATTTGCTGCCCGATTTCACTGCTGTGGAAAATGTGATCATTCCGGGGCTCATAAGCGGCAAAAGCAGAAAAGAGTGTATCAGACGTGCATCCGATCTGCTTGATCTCTTCGGGCTTTCCCGGCGTCTGGGGCATTTCCCCAATGAACTTTCCGGGGGTGAGCGCCAGAGAGTGGCACTGGCACGGGCACTGTTCAACGAGCCGGCTTTGGTACTGGCCGATGAGCCCACGGGCAACCTTGACCGGGCTAACGGGGAGCGTCTTCTGGAATTGTTCGACAAGGCCAACAGGGAGCTGAACCAGACGTTTCTCATAGCTACGCACAACAGCCGTCTCAGCCGTGGTATGAACAGGGTTCTCTACATGGATGACGGCAGAATAGTGGATACCGAATCACCTACTACTGTAACAGATGAGTGGTAGAAGCCGCGGGTCTGTTTCAGAGTTTCTCGCGGTTTTTTTTACGGGCCAAAAGGTGTGTCCGGAAACGTTGATCGCTTAAACACTACTTCCCGGCTTAAGCATTTAGTAGTTTTATACATGAAGGATGAAAAATAGTAACGGGATGGTGTTCAAAGGATCGGTATGTCAATGAAAACATGTGATGAATGCGGGGTGAATCCTGCCAATATTCATTTGACACAGATAATGCAGAATGAAACCCAGGTATTCCATCTCTGTGAGGAGTGTGCTCGTAAGAAGGGGATTTCGATTTCAGTGAACGGGGAGCCTTTGCAGGATGAGAGTCCTGAAGAAATAGTGGAAGAGGAGAAGGTGTGTTCCGGCTGCGGAATGAAATTGTCCGAATTCCGCTCGAAAGGCTGGCTGGGTTGTTCTCGCTGCTACAATGAATTTGACGAGCAGATAGAAAAGCTGCTGGTGCAGGTTCACGGCTCGTCTGTTCATAAAGGCAAGAAGTATGTGTGTGCAGTTGAGGAGCATGAGAAGATCGATCTTCAACGGCTTCGTCACGATCTGGATGCGGCGATCAAAAATGAACAGTTCGAGGAGGCGGCTCAGATAAGGGATGCCATCTACAATCTTAAGCAGGATGTTGAATGAGTCAGAGACGTAGCCGTATTACAAAATACGGAAAGATACCTGTATGGTTTGATAACAGCGGACCCGAGTGCGATGTGGTGGTTTCCACAAGAATTCGCCTGGCCCGCAATCTGGCTGACCGCAAGTTTCCGCTGCAGGCTTCTCCCAAAGAGAGAAAAGCGATTTTCAGAGACATTGCTTCGGCATTCCAGTCTTCGGCCCAGTTCAAAAAGTTCGAGGTGATCAATTTCGCAAGACTGCGAAGTCTGGATCAGCAGTTTCTGGTGGAGGAGCGGGTGGTCAGTCTCGACCTGCTCAAGGCCGAGGGGGACAGGGGTGTTGTATGCGACATTTCCCGCAGAGTGAATGTGATGGTGAACGAGGAGGATCATCTTCGTCTCCAGTGTCTGGATTCCGGCTTCAGGGCTCAGGAGATGTGGGATATTCTGGATATGATGGATGACAATCTGGGTCGTAAGCTGAAATTGGCGTATGACGGCAGAAGGGGATTCCTTACCTGTTGTCCCACCAATTCGGGGACAGGGCTGAGGGTTTCATTTCTGATGCATCTTCCGGGGCTGGTGCTTACCAAGGCGATCGATTCGGTACTTCAGGGAGCAAGTCAGATGGGGATTTCCACCAGAGGCTTTTTCGGGGAGCATTCCGATGTGGTGGGGAACTTTTTCCAGCTTTCAAATCAGGCCACCATGGGCGCTCACGAGCAGGAGTTTATTGATTCCACTCAGAAGATCATTGCCGAGATTGCCGAGCATGAGCGCAGAGCGCGGGAGCGGTTGGTCAATGATGCCTCCCTTGAGCTCAGTGACAAGATATACCGTTCTCTGGGAATTCTCACTCATGCAAGAACGCTGAGTCTTTCGGAGCTGCTCAATCTTTCCTCTGCGCTTCGGCTGGGGGTGGAATGCGGTTTGTATGAGGGTACTACAGTGGAGGATCTCAACAGGATGATAGTGGCCAGCATGCCGGCGCATCTGCAGATTTTTCACTCCAGGGCCATGGGGGAGACGGATCTGGAGGTGACCAGGGCACAGCTGGCAAGGGAATTGCTTACAAAAAAGAGAAGAAGAAAAAAGCCTGGAGGGACAGTATAGGCAGGTGTGGTATTGAGCGGTTAAACAGTTTTTCAGGACGTCAAAATCTGGAAGGAAAGAATAGATGATGAATGGGATGTTTACAGACCGGGTCAAGAAAGTGATGCAGATTGCCAGAGAGGAATCGGTGAGGCTGGGAAATGACTATGTCGGTACTGAACATCTTCTTCTTGGTCTGATTAAAGAAGGCGATGGTGTGGCCGTGGCGGTCATGCGCAGTATGGGGGTGGATCTTGATGAGCTGACCACCAACATTGAGAAAACTATCACCTCCACCGGTGGCATGATGACCATCGGGCAGATGTTGCCCTTTACCCCCAGAGCGAAAAAGGTCCTTGAGATCGCGGCCAACGAGGCCCGTTCCATGTCTCATAAATATATCGGCACGGAGCATCTTTTGCTGGCTCTCATGAAGGATACCGAATCGGCTGCAGCCAATGCGCTTGCATCCGCGGGTCTTGAGTACGAACGGGTGAAAGAGGAAATCAACCGTGTTCTGCGCGGAGGTGAATCAGTGGGTGGAACAAAGGAAAAAAGCAAGACCCCGTTTCTGGATCACTTCGGTCGAGACCTTACCGCCATGGCAAGGGAGAACAGGCTTGATCCGGTTATCGGCAGAGAGAAGGAGATTGAGAGGGTGGTGCAGATTCTCAGCCGCCGCAAGAAAAACAATCCGGTACTTATCGGAGAGCCCGGTATCGGAAAAACCGCCATTGTGGAGGGGCTTGCCCAGTCTATTATCGAGAAAAACATCCCCCAGGTTCTGGAGAATAAAAGGGTGATCAATCTGGATATGGCATCCATGGTGGCCGGCACCAAGTACCGCGGTCAGTTCGAGGAACGCCTCAAGGCGCTTATGGTGGAGCTTCAGAAAAACGACAATATCATCATCTTCATAGACGAGCTGCACACAATCGTGGGAGCGGGGGGGTCTGAGGGGAGTCTGGATGCCTCCAATATTTTCAAACCGGCTCTGTCCCGGGGTGAAATTCAGTGTATCGGTGCCACAACACTTGATGAGTACCGCAAATACATAGAAAAAGACGGGGCCCTTGCCCGCCGTTTCCAGACAATCATGGTCGATCCGCCCAGTGTGGATGAGACGGTTCAGATTCTTTCCGGATTACGGCACAACTACGAGGATCATCACAAGGTAACCTATACAGACAAAGCTATCGGGTCGGCGGTGACGCTTTCCGAGCGTTACATTTCCGACCGTTTTCTTCCGGACAAAGCCATAGATGTCATTGATGAGGCGGGAGCCAGAAAGAGGCTTTCGAGCATGGAGATCCCCACCGAAATCCGTGATATGGAAAAAGAGATCGCGGATGTGGTCAAGGAAAAGGAGCGTGCGGTGGAGCAGCAGGAGTTCGAGCGCGCTGCCAAGCTCAGGGACAAACAGGAGAAACTCAAGGGTACTCTTCTTGAGAAGAAGGCTTTGTGGCGCAAGTCCAAGGCCGAGGAGCGGCTCTTAGTGGACGAGTCCACTGTCACCGAGGTGATCGCCACTATGACTGGTATACCTCTGGCCCGGCTGGCAGAGGAGGAAACAAAGAAAATCATACATCTGGAAGATGAGCTGCGCCGCAGAGTTATCGGCCAGGATACCGCACTCAGTGCTGTCTCCAGAGCGATAAGGCGTTCCCGTGCCGGACTGCACAACATCAGACGCCCTATCGCCTCCTTTATCTTTCTCGGTCCCACGGGAGTGGGTAAGACCGAGCTTGCCAAGGCTTTGGCTCAGTCGCTTTTCGACACCGAGGATGCGCTGGTGCGGGTTGATATGTCCGAATACATGGAGAAGTTCGCCGTGTCACGTCTGGTTGGTGCGCCTCCCGGATACGTGGGATATGAAGAGGGTGGGCAGCTCACAGAGAAGATCCGCAAAAAGCCCTATTCGGTCATCCTGCTCGATGAGATAGAAAAGGCTCATCCGGATGTGTTCAATATCCTTCTGCAGATTTTGGATGACGGTATTCTTACCGATTCCTACGGGCGTCATGTCAATTTCAAGAACACAATCATCATCATGACCTCCAATGCGGGAACCAGGGATGTGAAAAAGGCCGGAACGGTCGGTTTCGGCAAACCGAGCGCCACCAACGAATACGAGTCCATGAAGGGTAAAGTTCTTGATGAGCTCAAGCGTATTTTCAATCCCGAGTTTCTCAACCGTGTGGACGAAACTATAGTTTTTGCGCCTCTGGGGAAAAAAGAGATCGCTCAGATTGTGGACATACAGCTCAACGAGGTGCAGGAGCGTCTTGCCGACCGTGACATCAAGCTCGAGTACACGCCTGAGGTGAAGAAATTCCTGGTGGATCAGGGCTACGATCCTGTTCTGGGAGCCCGTCCTCTGCGTCGTTCCATCCAGCGTTCGGTGGAGGACCCTCTGGCCGAGGAGTTTCTGCAGGAGAATTTCGGTGACGGCGATACTATAAAACTGGAGCTAAAAAAGGATCATATCGCTTTCAAAAAGAAACAGAAAACGGAAGAATAGGCAGGTATTCATCTGTCTTGAGTGAAAAGGTGTGCCCTGAGCCAGAAACCGGTCTCGAACGGTATCTGGTTTGGGGTTTTTTAATAGACCATTTGAGAGTTAATTCAGATCTGATCAATATTGCGCTTACCCGAGCGAAAACAGTAGTGACCGCAGTTTCCCGAAAAGATCGGGATGGATTCGATACGACAGATGGAGAATAGATGTTTTTTGATTCAGGATTCGATTCGGCTGGTGGTAGTCGGGCTGGTGCGTTAAACTTTGTTTCATCGGCTGCGTCTAATTATTTTTATAGACTTTATTATCGTCAATTTGGCCAAATTGTCACCGGGGTGAAGAGACTGCACCTTTTGTTCGGCCGCACATGTTTCCATCTGTCTGTTTGGCATTACGTACCGGTGCGCAGTGGAAATCCATCCTTTGGTGCACAGCAGATCAATGAAAAAACCAGAAGAAAATAGCAGAAATCGGAAGGCAGTTGGGCGCTTTTGTCCCGCTGTCGGAGTCAGTAATATTATCTGTAAGGAAACTCTCTTTCTAAACAGTTTTACTTAAGGATCAGACAGCTCATGAAAAAAATCTCCTTGATGCTTCTATTTATTGCGTGCATGTTCGGGGGCTTTGCCGAGGCCAGGGTTCTGGATTCGCTCCGGATTAAGGGTTTGGTGACAAACCAGCCGGTCATAGTTGAAAATGCCATCACTCTCAGAGAGGGCGAGTCGTTCAATGCTGCCGATGTGCAGCAGTCCATTCGCAGACTCTACAGGCTGGGACATTTCCGTTCGGTTGATATTTTCATCCAGGAGGAAACTGATTCCAGCGCTTCTCTTGTGATGAAGCTTGAGGAATATCCGCGGGTGGAGAAAATCGAGTATCACGGCAACGAGAAGATCAAAACCGAGAAGCTTGAGGAGGAGGCGGCGGTTATCGAGCGTCAGGTACTTACCGATGCTCAGCTGCACGAAAGCAAAACTGTGATCGGGGATCTGTATGCCGAGGAGGGGTATCATCTTGCCAAGGTGAATGCGGAGCTTGTCGAAAGCCGGATCCCCGGAAATGTGATTGTTAAATATGACATAGAAGAAGGTCCCAAAGTCCGGGTGAAATCCATCGTGTTCAAAGGTAATGAAGAAGTCAAGGACGGCTGGCTTGAGGGCAAGTTCAAGACAAAAGAGAAACGCTGGTGGCGTTCGGGTGACTTCGACAGGGAGCTTTACGAGGCTCATCTTGACACTCTCATCTTCGAATACAATGAAAAGGGATTCCTTGACGCTTCGATAGAAAAGGACAGTATCTGGTATTCTGAAGACAGAAAAGACATCTACATCGAGATTACAGTCGATGAGGGACAGAAATATTATGCGGGGGATGTGTCTTTTGAGGGTAATCAAGTGATCGGTACCGAAGAGCTGGTCTCCCAGGTCGCGTTGAAGAAGGGTAAACCCTTCAAAATGAGTCAGTTCGAGATGACCAGGTATCTTGTCGAGAATGCATATCGCGAAGAGGGACATCTGTGGATAAGCGTGAATGACAAGCGCGAATACAGAGGGGAGAACGGGGATACGGTCGACCTCACTTTTGAAATACAAGAGGGAAGACCTGCAGTCATCCGTAAAATACACGTGAAGGGAAATTCCAAAACCATGGAGAAGGTGATCCGTCGTGAAATCGAGCTTCTGCCTGGTCAGAGGTATAAACAATCCCTTATGGCGGAAAGTCAGCAGAATATTCATCGTCTCAATTACTTTGCCAACGTGGTACCGGATCTGGTTCCCAATGAAGACGGAACCATAGATCTGATTTTCGAAATCACCGAAAAGGACAATATCGGGCAGCTTACGGTTGGTGCCGCATACAGTGATCAGGACAAGCTTACCGGTACCTTCTCCACCGCCATTCCCAATTTCCGCGGTGCCGGGCAGGAGCTCAAGGTTGATCTTCAGTATGGAAAATTCCGTCAGACTGCCAATCTGGGATTCACCGAACCGTGGGCGTTTGATACACCATGGTGGGTAACCGGAAAGGTTTTCTATGACAAAGCGGTTTCCACCACCGAAGAGGAAGAGGATGAGTACACTTCGGAGAGCTACGGGTTCCGTGCTGGTGTGGGGCGTTCAAAGCTCAACTGGCCCGATGACAAGTTCCGCATTCAGGCCATATACCAGCTCAGCCATGAAAACACCAATTATACCGAATATGATCTGGGCCATCTGAATCTGATTGAAACGGGAACATTGAGCAGACTTACTTTCAACATCGAACGGTATGATCTGGATATGCCACTTTTCCCCAACAAGGGGTCCAAACTGACTATCACCCCTGAAATCGCCGGTTTGGGGGGTGATTACAGATATCTTAAGGGAACAGTGGCGTATGAGCATTACTTTCAGCTTCCATGGAAACTGGTTCTGGGCTCAAAGACTCAGGTGGGAGCGATATCCGGTATGGGTGATGACATAACCATTTCCGCAGTGGACCTTTTCAGTGCAGGAGGGGCCTATGGTGATGGTATGATCAGGGGATATCCCGACTGGTCTTTCGGGGGACGTTACGGTGAGCGGGGAGATGGTGTGTCTTTGTTTTCGACCAGTCTTCAGTTGCGCTATCCCGTTATCGATCAGCAGATGTATCTGGCTCTTTTTGCGGATATGGGTAATACCTGGTCACGTGTGGGTGGTATGGATCTGACGGATCTTTATAAAGGTGTCGGGGCCGGAATGCGTATCAATCTGCCTATGATCGGTGTTATGGGGCTGGATGTGGGCTACGGTCTGGATCCCATCAAGAAGAGCGGTTTCGACGACAAGCCGGAAGGTTGGAACTGGCATTTCATAATGAACAAAGATTTCTAAACTGTTAATTAAACCTGGAGCCCCTCGAGGGGCTCCTTTGCTTTTTTTTCAAAGGAGGATACGATGATGAAGGGTTTGAAAATGGCTGGTCTCGCACTTTTTGCTGCTGCTGCAGTGACTACCAGCTGGGCTGCGGATCTTAAAATCGGGTTTGTTAATTCCGAAAAGATTTTCTCTCAGTATGAAGAGACCAAGGTGGCTCAGGAAAAATTCAACAAAGAGGTTGCCAAGTGGGAGCAGAAGGCGTCCAAAAATATGAAAGAGATCCAGGAGCTCAAGACTCAGCTTGAAAAACAGAGTCTGCTTCTCAGCGATGAACGCAAAAAGGAGCTGCAGGACTCGCTTCGTCAGAAAATCATGGCTCATGAGAAGTTTGTTCAGGAGAAGTTCGGTCAGAGAGGTGAGGCGTTGGTCAAAAACGAGGAGCTTACAAAGCCGATCATCGGAAAAATCAATAAAATCATAGAAAAAATTGCCAAAGATGAGAATTATGATTTTATATTAGACACGCGGGCCGGCGGTCTTGTTTATGGAAAAGATACATATGATCTTACCGACCGGGTGATGAAACTTCTTACCAAGGAAAAGTAAGTGCAACTTTCCGAAATTGCCTCCCGGATCGGTACCTCTTTGCCTTCAGGGGCGCAAGACAGGGACATCGAGGCGATCTCTTCTCCCGAAAAAGCCTCGAGCAGTGACATAACCTTTCTTTCCAATCCCAAATACAGGGAAAAGGTACAGGAATCAGTCGCTGCGGCGGTGATCGTGAAAAAGGGTGAGTGTATTCCGGGGAAAATCTGCCTCGAGGTGGATGATCCTTATGTGGGATATGCCCGGACCGCTCAGCTTTTTGAAGATATATCGCCTCTTTTCGGTGAAGGTATCTCCCCTGAGGCTTCCGTTGATTCTTCTGCTGTCATCGAATCTTGCTGTTCGATAGGTCCGGGTACAGTTGTGGGTCCCGATGTGGTCATTGCCGAGCAGTGCCGTATCGGGGCAAACTGCGTTATAGAGCGCGGCAGCCGGATCGGATCTCATAGCAGAATCGATTCCGGTGTTGTTGTCCGTTGGGGAAGCAGGATAGGTGCCCGGGTGACGGTTCAGTCGGGGGCCATAATAGGCAGTGACGGTTTCGGCAATGCCCGGGAGAAGGGGGAGTTTATTCGAATTCCTGCTTTCGGGGTAGTGATTATAGAGGATGATGCGGATATAGGTGCCGGCACTACCATAGACAGGGGTAATTTCGAGCCGACCGTGATTTCCAGAGGGGTAAAGCTGGATAATCTTATTCATGTGGCTCACAATGTGTCCATAGGCGACAATACTGCCATTGCGGCTCAGACCGGCATATCCGGTTCCACCCGTATAGGTAAGAGGGTGATAATAGCCGGTCAGGTCGGTTTTGTTGGGCACATAGATATCGGGGATGATGCCTTTGTGGGAGCAAAAGCAGGTGTTTCCAAGAGTGTTGAACCGGCAGCCAAGATTACGGGATATCCCGCCAGGGATCTCATGACCATGCGTCGTATCGAGGCTGCTCAGGCGCAGCTGCCGCAATTGATGAAGGAACTTAAGCGTTTACGCAAGGAAGTTGATACATTGAAAAAGGCGGCTGGGTCGGTGTAGCCGCAGTTACTCCATTTAGAAAGGATTCTTTCGCGTTATGGCCTTTCAGCATACCATCGGCAAGAGTGTTTCCTTAACCGGTACAGGTCTTCACACCGGCGTCCCTGCAAAGGTGACCCTCAACCCGGCTCCGGAAAATTCCGGAATTGTTTTTGTCAGAACGGATCTGGACGGAAGTCCCGAAATCCCTGCGGATATCGATTATGTGGTGGATCTTGCCCGCGGTACCACAATCGGTAAAGATGAAGTGAAGGTCTACTCCATCGAACACGTGATGTCCTGTTTTGCGGGGCTTGGGATTGATAACTGCAGAGTGGAAATCGCTGCTCAGGAAATCCCTCTCATGGACGGAAGTGCCATGCCGTATGTGAAACTGGTCCAGGAGGCCGGTATGGTGAAGCAGGAGGCTGAGAGGGAATATCTTTCCATTGACGATACTGTCATGTATGTTAAAGGTGATGTGGCACTCGGTGTGTTTCCGCTGGATCACTTCAGACTCACTCTCGAAATCGATTATAACTACCCCGCACTGGGTGCTCAGTACACCACGCTCTTTTCTCTTGATGATTACGTGAAGGATTTCGCATCGGCCCGTACGTTCTGTTTTCTTTCTGAAATCCAGAAATTGAGGGAGCTGGGGCTTATAAAAGGCGGAAGTCTGGACAGTGCGCTTGTGGTTCAGGATGTGGAGCTCACCGAAGAGAAAATTGCTTACATCCGCAAATTGTTCAACAATTATAAGGGGCCTGTCGAGCCGGGGGAGAACGGGTTTCTCAACAACACCGAGCTTCGATACTGGAATGAGCCCTGCCGTCACAAAGCACTTGACCTGATCGGGGATCTGTATCTTCTGGGCAAGCCTCTTAATGCTCATATACTTGCGGCCCGCACAGGCCATGCCGCAAACATCGAAATGGCCAAACGCATAAGAGAGCATCTTAAGCAGAAAGAGAAAAAAATTGCTGAACAGAAGATTCAGCTTACTTATGAAGATATCCTCAAAATTCTTCCTCACCGTTATCCTTTCCTCATGGTCGATAAGGTAATCAGTATCGATCCGGGAAAAGAAATCGTGGCGATGAAGAATGTTTCCTTTAATGATAATTTCTTCCAGGGACATTTCCCCAATAATCCCGTCATGCCGGGTGTTCTGCAGATCGAGGCGATTGCTCAGGCTGCAGGAATAATGGGACTGTACAAAAAAGATGCTGAGCCCGATCCTGATGCTCAGGTTCTGTTCATGGGGATTGATAATGCCCGGTTCAGGGGTATTGTGAGGCCGGGGGATAATCTGCGCATCGAGGTGAAGATGCTTCAGTTCAGGCGCGGCACCGGCAAGTTCCGTGGAAAGTGTTTTGTGGATGACAAGCTGGTCTGTGAAGCAGACGGGCTTGCTATGTTTTCCTGAGGTTGTGAGCGGTAATTGAATCGTTTTGATACGAGATTGAGAGTGTTCGATACTATATGACAGAAGAAGAGAAGACAACAGGTTGTCCGGGGTGCAGGGGTAAATCGAAAATTCACCCGACAGCGATAATCGATCCAGATGTTCGTATAGGGGCCGATGTGAGTGTCGGTCCTTATGCTGTTATTGAAGAGGATGTGCAGATCGGTGAGGGATGTGAAATCGGCCCTCACGTGGTTATCAGTTCCGGAACCAGGCTGGGTAAAAAGTGCCGTATCTTCAAAAGTGCAAGCATCGGACTTGAACCGCAGGACAAAAAATACGCTGGTGAGAAGACTTTTACGATAATCGGTGATAACACTCTCATACGGGAATTCGTAACCGTGAACAGGGGTACGAGTGCGAGTGGTGAAACCAGAATCGGCTCCGACTGCTGGATTATGGCCTACTGTCATGTGGCGCACGATTGTGTGATCGGTGACGATGTCACCATTTCCAATGGTCTGGCCATGGCGGGACATGTGACAGTGGGGAATCATGTCACTATCGGAGGTATAGTTCCGATTCATCAGTTTACACGCATTGGTGACTACGCCATGGTGGCCTCCGTTTCAAGGCCTTTTACCGATGTGGTGCCATATGCTCTGGTGGGTGCTGATCCGACCAGGATTGCAGGTGTGAATAAAGTCGGATTGGAACGGCGCGGTTTCAGTGCAGAGCAGATAAGAAATATCCGTCAGGCCTACAAAATTCTTTTCAGAGAAAACCTGTCTCTCCAGGATGCGCTACTCAAGCTTGAGGAAACATATGCAGAAGCTGCCGAGGTGGCCCGTATAGTAACTTTCGTGAAGGAAAGTCAGAGAGGCCTCATGCGCATGAGTTGACCGCCGGGCGGTTTTCAGGGCAGAACCCATCTGGCCAACGGGTCCATCTGGGGATGACTTCCCGTTTCCCACGGAACCGAATGTCCGCAGAGAAATGCATTCACAGTAAGTCCGAGCGCTAGCGGAACCTTCATATCAGCAGGTACGCTCAGATCTTCAATACTGCGCACCGGAACCGGATCGAAATATGCACTCAGATACTCTCTAAGGGAGAGATTATTGCTTCCTCCGCCCGAAATCCACAGCGCTTCAGGCGCAAAATTGGATGTGTACTCTCTTCTGTAAAAGTCGTAAATCGATTTGGCGGTAAGTGCCGTGATGGTTGCCACTCTGTCCAGAAGGCCGAGTCGGAGAAGGCAGGGGTGCTGGAGAAGCGGAGTGAAAATTTCAGGTGAGCCCTGTTTGGGAGCAGGCTTGAGAAGCCAGGGCTCTTTAGCCAGTTCTTCCACACATTCCGCATCGACTTCTCCCTGAGAGGAAAGTTTACCATCGCGGTCAAACCCGTCGGGACAGTCGGCATCCTTTGCGCACTTGTCCATGAGAACGGTACCGGGTCCGGTATCGGACTCAAGCAGAAGAGACGAAGTGTTGTTGTCGATGAATGTCATCCTCGAAACCAGTCCAATATTGACAAAGGCCCCGATTCCCGTGGTTCCGTCGGCAATTTTCAGACTGCCTGGAAAGGTGGGGAGAATACCGGGACCACCAGCCAGTATGTTATGCCGTATGAAGTCGGTGAGAACAGGCAGATTAAGAGAACTTGAGACGAACTGCTCATCCCCTATACTCAGGTTCCAGCTGCTTTGCTGAAGCTGTTCTCCTGTGTACCCTTTCCACAGATTCGGTTTATTGAGAATTGCAAGCTGGGGGGTTCCGACAGATTTCGGGGCTTGGGCAAGGGCGGTTCTGGCACAGTCCACAAACAGCATTGTCACTTTGTATTCAAGCCATCCCAGTTCGGAGAGTTTGACAGGATCCTGGGTTTCATTGAGTTTCTCAATCAGGGAGCCTACTTTTCTTGGATAAGGCAGAAAAGCTTTTGAGAAGATCTCCCATTTTTCTCCCTCCAGACCAAGATAAAGCACCTGTATCCCGCTCTGTATGCCGCCAGCTGATATCACCAGCATGCGTCGTTTTTTATTACCTTTGAGTTTTGGTGGAATGGTTGCAGTCATAATATCTCCACGTTTCCCTGATTTGTTTCAAAGATGATGGGTGATCAGATAGTAATATAATAAAGCGGAGATGGATTACTTAAATCGGTTTACAAAAACATGCTCGTGTTTTGGTTGTTGATTTTATGGGTAAGTGACAGTTATCATCTATTTAGAAGAGTTTGATTAACGGGGGGGGGTAATTATGACAGTAATGATAATTGTGACATATTCATCAATTCTGCTGTTTGTTGTATTCAGTGTTGTTTCGGTGGTGTTCTCCTGGAGAGAATTCAAAGTTATTCAACAGGAGAGCTCTGCAGGGAGAAGCAGGCCCAAGGGCTCAACCTGTCGTACAGAATTCAACTCCAGGACCAGGGGGAGATTTTCAGGGCTGTTGAGTTCATTTCTTCGCATGCGTGCGCATGACGAAAAACAAGCCGGGAAGTATTCCGCCGGCTTGTGAATCATGCACGGCTTTTAGGTATCCGTGAATGCTTTCAGGGTGCGGTTGCGATAGGAATTTTTGAGCCTGTGGATGGCTTTTTCTTTTATCTGGCGTACTCGCTCCCTTGTCAGATGTAGCCTCTTGCCTATTTCATCAAGAGTATGGGGAGTGTCTTCACCCACACCGAAATAGAGTTTGAGAACACGCTTTTCCCGGTCATTCAAAGTGTCAAGAATACGGTTTACACCTTCCTGCATAGACATTTCTATAAGGTTATGATCCGGAGACTCCTGCTCTTCATCCTGAAGAAGATCGATGAGCATTGATCCCTCGTCGGCTTGTACCGGAGTGTCCAGAGACAGATAGCGGTTCCCGATTTTCTGGATAGCCAGTACTTCGCTTTCCTGAAGCCCCAATTCATCGGCGATTTCCTCAACGGATGGCAAACGGCGCAGCTTCTGCTCCAGTCGGCACTGGGTTTTCCCCACCTTGTGGATTATGCCTATGCGGTTGAGCGGTACGCGAGTGATACGGGATCTGTCTGCCAGTGCCCGTAGAATGGCTTGGCGGATCCACCATACAGCGTAGGAAATGAATTTGAAATTCCGTTTCTCATCAAAACGTTTCGCTGCCTGTATCAGCCCAAGATTACCCTCGCTGATCAGTTCTCCCAGTGGCAGTCCCTGATTTTGGTAATTACGGGCTACGCTAACCACGAAGCGCAGGTTTGCCTTGATGAGTCTTTCCAGGGCCTTTTTGTCCCCCCTTTTGATTCGTACAGCTAGTTTGTACTCTTCCTCCGGGGAAAGAGTGACACTTTTGCTGATATCCTTTAAATACAGCTCAAGTGAGATTTCGTCTGGGACGATCATTCTTTTATCCATGCAGTCACCTCCAAAGTTCACATGTATTTCGTTGTTTGTACAATGTTTATTGCAGTGCAGGTTTCAATGTAAGGACATTTTTTCTGGTCATTACCGCTTAGGTTTGGTTGAATTGCGTTTTCTTTTGGACTTCAGATTGCACTGCACTGGTATTCTGGTGTGTGAAAATCCTTCAGGAGGTGTTTTTTTGAAGAACAAAAAGTATCTCATTGTTACTGTTCTCCTTCCTTTAGTGCTGTGGGCCGGAGATTTTTCCGAATACCGCAAGCGTCAGGAGGATGAGTTCAATGAATACAGAGAGCGCCAGTCAGAGGGAAGACGCGAATATGAGAAGGAGCGCAGAAAACAGATAGTCTCATCAAGACAGAAGTATAGGAAGTGGAAAAGGCAGCAGGAGCTCAAATACCAGGCTTTCCGGGATGAAATCTGCAGAAAGTGGGGGAAGTACACTGCTCCCGGCACGAAATGCTGGGTGGAGTATTCCAATGACCGGGAGAGTTTTTCCGAGGTGAACTTTGATAAGGGTACTGTTACTGTTCAGGTGCTTAAAAAACGAGGAGAAAGTGAAGGAGAAACAAAAAGGAAGCTGACCGGAGCGGTAAAAAGGGTATTGTCCAGCAGAGGTTCTTCCGGTTTTCTGCCTGTGGAAGCCCAGAAACCGGAGCTGCGGGTTCTGAAAAAACCACTGCTGCAGGATCAGGTTGTGCTTCAGGGAGGTAAACGTGCCACGGCAGACGATGCACAAGAGATTGTGGACGGTAAGGGGGGTGAGGTTAGTAAAAAAACGGAGCCGGTGAAAGAGGATGGAGATCAGAAAGTGTCTTTGACTTTTCCGTTAGCACCGGATCACATTCAGAGCAGAATGAAACCCTACCTCCCCTTGGTGAGAAAATACAGCAAGCACTATGATCTGGAGCCGGAGCTGGTGCTGGCCATTATTCATACCGAATCCTCATTCAACCCCATGGCCCGATCCGGTGCGAATGCACTGGGCCTTATGCAGTTGGTTGCTGATAAGGGGGGAGCGGATGCGTTTTCGGTGGTTTTCGGCAGATCGGAGCTTCCCTCAGAAAAAGAGCTTCTGAATCCTAAGCTGAACATCCGTCTGGGATGTGCGTATCTGAACCGCTTGAATACGGTATATTTCAGAGGTGTCAATGGCCGCGACAGGAAACGCTACTGCTCCATAGCGGGATACAATACCGGTCCGGGCAATGTGGCATACGCCTTCACAGGAAGCAACGTGGTGAAAAACTCCTTTGAGGTGATCAATCGTAAGGAGTCGGGCGAAGTGTACCGTCATCTTCTAAGGCGCCTTCCTTACAGAGAGACTCGCGGGTATCTGAAGGTCGTGGTGGAGAGGATAAAGTTGTATCGGGGGTGATGGAGAGGGTCGGGAATTGCCTTTCATCCATCCTTCTGATTCTCTACTACCGAAACGGAAATCACGATCGTCTGCAGCTATTAGATTGTCCTTGTCTGATGCATGCAAGGCGAAGTGAATTTCTCCTGAATCGGATCCGAAGGATTTTGTCAGCAGTTCGATACCGATTTCCTGCTTGGTGCCGTCGCTTGTGGAACTGTTGTCTGTGGTGTTGTCCCGGTCTATAGTGTAGAAAGAATTGAGAACGCCGGGAGTCGGAATAGAACGAAAGATTTTTGCTGAGATCCAAAGGGCCATCACACATCTCAGCGCTACAGTATTGTCCGTACCCTGCATCGATGATCCTTCTGTCAATAAACTGTTTCAGCGGTTTTCCCCAGCTCCCTCCTGCGGATGTCCTCGATTATTGCCGAAAGTACCGGATCTGAGCCATCTTCGATACGGGTGTGCTCCGTAACAATGTCAGGAGCGAATATATTGCTCTATTATCAAATTTGAAAAACAAGTATAGAATTCTCACCTACGGTTTTGCTTAAGAACCCTGATGGAATCAATCGCAGGCTTACTGCAGATCGAAGGCACCGAAATACCAAAGGCCTCTTTAGGCGTTCCGTAAAATCTACCATACAGTATCACTTTATTATCTGTGCACAGATAAAGCTTCTCTATGTATTGACGCCAATCCATCTCAATATTGTTATGTAAAGTTTTGATTGAATCTGGAATTTCCATTTTTGGAAGTGCATTATGGATCTCGAATACTCTTGGATGGATAGACATCGCTTTCAATGACTTGTAGATGAGGCTGATTTTGTGGAAATCGTATTGCAACGGTTGGTCTGTTTCGTTTACGTTTGTTTCATTTATCAGCATTCTTACTTCAGCAATATACCCCTCATAATCACAAAACAGGGTTTTCAGAATATAAATCTTTGCCTGATCGAATTCCCCTAAATGATAATGACATAACGCTATTCTAAACCATATATCCGCAGAAAATAACGAATACCAGGATTCAGCCTCTCCGTAGCTTTCTGGTTTGATTTTCTCCAGAATATATGTTGAATATAAAAGCTCTTTATAATATTGTGATGCACGTTTATAATCCTTAGTCTCGTATAAACGATCCGCAACGGATCTGTACAATCTCCTATCGATGTTAGGCCAAGTATTACAATGCATACCTTGACGCAGACTGCCAAACCGCCTATTGATCTCTTCCATATTGTTTAATCTACCGACAGGACCCAATGGAACAGCTTGTCCTAGTATGGCAGTTATCAGAGCAGCGGAATCGCGTTTCCCCGCAATATTATACAACTCTATGAGTCCTGCCAATGATTCAGGAATTACATGCGGGTCTTCAAGTGCATGTATGAAAATTTCTTTTGCAGAATTGTAATCACCCGACAAAAACAACTTTCGACTTTTCAAGTAATCCACTGAACCCTTCCAACTGACTGAACTCGGAATATTCAATTCTATCAGTGATTCGTCTGTCTGCACATTTTTCAGCAAATCGACTACTTTAATGAACAGTGTGTCTTTTGATATTTCTGAACTTACCCCATCGCACATTGGATCACATCCTGCAAAACATACCAACAACGCAAATACCAATAGAAATGAATAAATATTGAATTCTTTGTATTTTCTCATCACATCCTCCAGTTTACTCAGTCTTCCCGCACGTGGCCGCGTCTTCAAGAGTGATATAAGTGTCAGTCTCACTTGCATTCAACGGAACAGGATCGGAAGGTGGCATTCCGTTGATTTTTACATCAACACCGGAAGCAGCATCAGCTATGACAATCATAGTGGATGTGGCATTGGGCACATCCGAGATGATGCATGGAAAGGTGTATTACCAACGCCATACAGCTTATAGATGCAGTGATTTTCACAAAACCTCCAGGTTTTTATGTGACAAGACAATGGGAAATCTTCTATCTTTCATGTCATTTTGACAAACAACCCTCGTGTCAAGCTATACTTTACCAGCGCGGCAGGTGCGGTCATTACAGCCGCAAAGATGGTGACGATCAAAATCCAACATTTCATATGCAGCCCCCTGGAATTTGCAT
>JBKGXV010000040.1:0-27005 GCA_046546375.1 Chitinispirillaceae bacterium
CTCAGAAACTGCTCCTTCTTGCTGCCGGTATAGCTATAGATACCGTCTACAAAGAGAGCAAAAACTGAAACCGGCCCGGTTCAACCGGGCTAACCTTCACAAAACACCAGCGAAACAGTCTCAAAATATATCCCACAGCATCCGGACGAAACCAGTTCACTCAAAAAACTCTCTTCCACCAGAAATCTGAATTCTTCTCCCCTCCCATGTTCCGTACTGATTATTATGCACAAGAAGATAATGTCCGGCATCGTCAGCAAAAACTTTAAAGTAGCTGCGCCCCGGACCATACCAGCGATCCTCCACCTCCAGCACCTCTCTCGGTTTGGTCCGGTCTATCCAAAAACGGACCGGATACTCATCGGCTTTGTATCCGCTGTAAGTCTCCACACGCATGAACTCACTCCCCCGCTACTTCTCAGGCAGTACCTTTTCTCACTTTAAGCATGTTGTTCACCTCCCGTACTCCTCTGGTAAACTTGACAGCGTGTACCACCTCATTGTACTCATCCATGGAACCCATTGATCCTCCGACAGTTGCAATGCCGTTCTCAACCTGCAGCTCAAGCCCTTCCACATCAACCTTCCCCCCTCTGTGGAGCGCATTCACAATGCTTTCAGCTATTTCCCTGTCACCATATTCATGCGAGGGCACCACTGCCAATTCATTGTGCACCTTCACAACTCCCTTGATATCGTAGGCAACTTCCTCAGCTCGAACCTTCTTCCAGTACCCGTCCACACTACCTTCAAGAGTCACACTGCCGTTCTCGACCTTAACATCTATATCGGAAACGCTTATGTTCGGGTTCCACAGAAAGCGGTTGAGAACAGATGAGCGGATATCCTCATCCGTTAGCCCCTCAGCTCCACCGGGAAACTCGATCACCGTGTGATCAATGACTCTCACCACTTCTGGAACCAGGAGCGCATCCGATTCCGCTGCCTGACGGGCGGTAAAAGAATTCACCTTCCCTTCCAGTGTCACCTGACCGCTCTGTACTCTGACATCCACCTGGGAGTTGCTCAGCCGACCATCCCACTCAAGCTGATCCATAACCAGTCTGCGTACCTCTTCATCCGTGTAGGCCATTTTCTTTCCCTTTCCTTTCAGACCTTTTCCTGAATTCGTAAGAACCAAGTACACGCATATAGTGTGCCCTTTCCTGAGACTGCGGAGTGGCCACGGAAAGTCTGCTCATTATACCCTGTATGGAATCCACCGAATCATAACCATAGTGATCAAGCCATTCCGACATCTGCCGGATAACCAGGGTCACATGCGGTATTCCGTGGCGTAGAAGCGCTGAGGTCATCATTACCGCTCTGGCCCCCGCAGCCAACCCCTTGAGCACATCCTCCCCGCTGTGCACTCCGCCGGAAACAGCCAGATCAAGCGATATCTTCTCATATAGAATACTGATCCAGCGAAGACGCTCCCGAAGCTCCTCCGAAGTGCTAAGACGGAGATTGGGGGTGACCTCCAGAGTGCGAAGATCTATATCCGGCTGATAAAACCTGTTGAACATGACCGCAGCATTAACACCCAGTTCCCGAATCCTGGACAGCATATTGGGAATCGAACTGAGATAAGTGCTGAGTTTCACCGATACAGGGATGCCAATACTGCTCCTGACAGCTTTAATGAGTTCCAGATAACCCTGCTCAACCTCCACCGAGGTTTTGGAAACATCATCGGGAATGCTGTAGACATTGAGCTCCAGACCGTCCGCACCCGCTTTCTCCAGCTCCAAGGCATATCGAAGCCAGCTTCCGGGAGTTGTTCCGCTCAAACTGGCAATGACCGGGAAATCCACAACCTCCTTCACCCTGCGTACAAGATCAAGATACTCCTCAGGGACAAACCCATAATTCCCCACCTCCGGAAGGTAAGTCAGAGACTCGGCAAACTGTTCTGCTCCCAGTTCAATGTAGGAATCAAGTTCCCTCTCACTGAGATGAACCTGTTCCTCAAAAAGTGAATGCATGACTACAGCCGCAGCTCCGCTGTCTTCAAGCAATCTGACATTATCAACATCCTTCCAGTACGGGGACGCGGATCCCACCAGCGGATTTTTCAATTCCATTCCCATATATTTTGTTCTCAGATCCATCCGCACTCCTGTTCCACCAACGCTGCAACCGGCTCTTTTTTTGGTAAAAAAAGAGCAATTCCACTGCCATCAGGCTGAAATCAATCCGATATACTCTCCTACCGTTATCTATTTTTAAAAAAACATCATCATACATGCCGTTCAGAAATGAAACTTTATGATCCTTATCCCATACCCCTGCCTTGTTCTGCTCATAGGTCCCGCTGCCAGCGGAAAAACCACTTTTGCCAGAACACATTTCCGCCAGAGCGAAATCCTTTCCTCGGATAAACTCAGAGCTGCCGTATGTGATGACCAGAAAGATCAGAGCGCAAGCGCCGATGCCTTCGAAATTCTGCACCTTATTGCCTCGAAAAGACTTGCACGCAGAAAACTTACCGTCATAGATGCTACCAATGTGCTGCAGTCATCCAGAAAATCAATTCTGGATCTGAATCGCGACATTCTTCCCACAGCAGCTGTGCTGTTTGATTATGACGAAAAAGAGCTGATCCGGCAGGATCTTTCACGCACACGCCGGGTAGGAGCCGATGTAATCCGGATGCATACTGAGCAGATGAAGGAAACTCTTGATTCTGTTGGAGATGAGGGGTATAAGATAATAATCAACATCAGAAACCCGAGTCAGGCCAATCACTTGAATCTCAAAATAATCGGAAGATCGGACCAGTCACAAATCTGACTGATTTTTCCGGTATTGATACTAACCCGAACAAGCTGAAAAGAGCTATATTTACGGTATGATCAGAAATTCTTCTCTCTGCCGCAAGAAAACACTTCCGAGTACATGAATCAGAACACCGCAACAACATCTCTTTCTTCAAAAAAACCTGCGAATTCCTATGGTTCACTGGCAGCCCGCTCCAGTATGGCTCTCACAGTTGCCAAAGTCCTGCGTTTCGGGCTCACATTCATGATCCAGGCTATTCTGATCAATCTTCTAAACCCCGGTGAATTCGGGTTGATGAAGTATGTGACATTCATTCTGGGAATAGTCAACCTGATCACCACTGCAGGACTTACCACCGCAATCATTCAGAAAAAAGAGCTTTCGAAAGAGGAACTGGGACCGGTTTTTCTGCTGAATCTGTTTATCTGCTGCGGATTGTATCTGATTATCTATGCCATTTCGCCGCTTCTTTCAGTGCTTTTCAAAGCACCTGAGCTGACGACGCTGATCAGGATCGGTTCGCTGGTTGTTCCGCTGGGAGGTGTATCGGTGGTACACAGAGCGGTCATGCAGCGGGAATTCAGGTATTCACAGTATTCATTGATAGAAATCTGCAGTGCTGTTCTCTCCTCAGCTGCCGCAGTAATAATGGCTTTTATGGGATATGGAGTATGGGCACTTGTAGGTTCCCTGATCAGCTTTCATCTCTGCTCAACCCTGCTTGCCTTTCTGCTGCAGAGAAATGTCGGGTGCACTTTCAGCGGGATCTCCAGAGTGCTCCCCCTTTTCTGGTTCAGCTCCGGATGGATCCTTCAGAAAGTGATCGAATATTTCAACGCCAACCTGGACAATCTGATGGTCGGCCGTTTTTTCGGGACCTCCGTTCTGGGAACCTACAGTATCGCATTCGAAATAATCTCCATCCCCCAGATCGCGTTTGGACTGGTGTTGGGACCCGTTGCCATCTCGGTATTCTCGCGCATGCAGGATGACCAAAAGAGACTCGCGGATGCTTATCTGAAAATCCTGCTCTATTCATCTCTCGGAGCCACCCTATATGCTTTGATCATAGGCCTTTGCGCCGATGACCTCATGAAAATCATTACGTTTTTCAGAGCGGGTGATACGTGGAACGAAACTGTCACTTTCCTGCAGTTTCTGGCTCCGCTGGGTCTTATTTATTCCTTCGCAAGTTACCCGGGACTCCTGTGGGCTGCAAAAAGAAAAATTTCTCTTCAGATTATCTGGGCCACAACGATGACACTGCTTACCATGGTGTTCGTGGGTGTAGGAGCTTTGTACGGGCCAACGGGAGTCTGTATAGCCCTTCTAATCAGAGCTGTAACCATCTTCCCAATTCTGCTGATGATTATGAAAAAGGCTTCTGGTATTTCCCCGCTCAACTATCTGAGGGCACTGACACCATCTCTTTTCTGCGGAGCCGTATCTGCCGGAGCATGCATTCTAACCATCCACCTGCTGAAAACCTATCACCCTGTTCATTTCATACTGAGACTTTCAGTCTGTGTTTTTGTAAGCATTTCTGCTTTTGCCGGATGTCTCATATTCTTCTTCAGACCTAGATTCCTTCAACTGATAAACTATCTTCGACCGCAAGCCGAAGGTGAAACCCGACAGGCCGATTCAATGTAAAACAGTGTCAGTCCGTCCGTTCCGGTCTGAATTCTTTATTGAAAAACTGCCGCATCCAGATTTCAAAAGTAAGTATCCTGCACAACTCTTCAGTTCCGATGTACGCCAATCTCCTGGGTTTCAGTAATCTGTTCAGCCTTCGTCCGGATAGAAAATTCGGGTAGACGGCATTATCGTTATCAAGCAGCTTCACTATCAAATCTTGAGACTCCTCCGTACGTAGCATATCCTCAACACTAAAATAGTTTTTCCTTCCTTTTATCGGAAAACCCCGGCGCCCCAGAGCAGATGAAATCTTTTTCTGCACTCTTAACGCAAATGAACCTGCATCGAACAAATAACCCGGCAGACTTATGGGAACTCCCGCCTGCTGCCAGGGAATAGTGCGGTAAAAACAGGGAAAATTGAAAAGCAGAACATCCCTGTAAAGAGTCCCTTTCTGCCTGATTTGATCGGGAACCGACATGACCAACTCATATAACTCGTTACTGAAAAAAGGCATACGTGTTCTGAAATAAGATTCATCCAGCCTGAATCCCTGAACGAGCATCCGGCGCCGGATCATCTGCAGCCCCGGCCCTTCAGGGCCCATGCAATCCTCTTCATGGTGCCTTCCCCCACTGATTACCTTTCCTCCCTGCATCCGTCCTCCGCCGATCCCGTTCATACTCGCACTCATAAGCCGTCCAATGGTGACCAGATGCTCTATTCCAAGCTGTGATGATATGCACAATGCTCCATCAGTGGCCCAAACACCACGCAAAGCTCTTTTTAGCCATCCCATTTTAATCAGATCAAGAATATGGTGATCAGATTTCTTAAGTGATGCAGCTCTGGATGCAAACCTTACATCATCCGAATTTCTGCTTCCCAAAGTAACAGCCGGAATTCCTTCAACTTCAGGCATGGCAGCAAGAATCGCTCGTGAATCCAATCCCCCGCTCAGAGTTATTCCGGTAGTTTCATCATACCTGCTGTTCACCGATTTTCTGAATAAATCACCCCATTCCAAACAGTATTCGTAAAGATTAAAGTTGTTCATTGTGCGAATCTTTTCAGGAGACCAGTAAGTCCGCGTGTGAAGTTCCAGACTTTCAAGGTACAATGTGAGCACGTTTCCGGGGCCTAAGAGGTCAACGTCTCTGAACCAGGTTCTGTTTTCACAAAGACAACCGTAAAGAAGAAACTCCTCCAGCGACTGGCTGTCCACAACAGCTTCGAAACCGGGAACAGCCGAAAATGCTTTGTATTCCGATGACCAGCAGAAAAGATTCTTTTTCTTATACCAATACAGGTGCCGAAACCCGTATCTGTCTGTTATTAATCGAATTGTACGGTTAGTGCTGTCATACACAACCGCTGCAAAGTAACCGTCCATTGCACTGAGCAGTTTGAAAAGAGTTCCATTACGCACCGCTTTTAGAAGCATCAGTCCGGGAGAAGTTATATCATTGAGTAATTCAAACTCGCCTGCAAGATGCCCCGAATTGTATACTTCGCCATCAATCCAGCAGTATAAATCCCTGTCCCGATACGGGTTAGCTCCGACATTCTCGTACGGAGCCCCACATTGTCCTGCATGTAGTTCTGAATCATGGAAAAACGGGCTGCATGTATATTCCTTTCGATGCAGCAGCAGTTCCTGCATTGATTCAAGTACCGCCGAATCATCACTGTCACCAACAAATCCGAATACCCCTGGCATGATGTGTCTTCTCCCAACTCAGTTTTTCTCGAAAGCTCTATCAGTTATTTGAGTTTAATATAGAAAAAGAGCAAATAAATCCTAAAAACAGTCAAATTAGATATTTAAACCGGGCCTTTCTTGCTCTCAACCGGGACGTGAGCGTATTTTTACTAATCTGACCCTTTCACTCTCATTTTCAATCTCCCGAGTTTCACATGCAGAAAACAGATCAAAAAAGAAAAGAAACTTCCGCCTCTCATACAGACGGCAAAACCACATTGTCCAGCTCGAAAAAACCGGCCGTTATCAATGTCATCTGGCTGTATATCATTCTGATCAGCATCGTGGTGGCCGCCTACACCGGCAACATGGATAAAATAAGCAAGGCTTCTCTCGATTCGGCCAAGGGGGCAGTTGAACTGGCCATCAGCCTCATAGGTGCCATGGCTCTGTGGCTGGGAATCATGAAAGTGGCAGAAGCAGCCGGACTTATGCGGACTATTGCCAGAGCTATCCGCCCTGTAATGGTACGGCTTTTCCCCGATGTGCCCGCGGAACACCCCGCCATGAGCGCCATTATCATGAATATGGCCGCAAACATGCTCGGACTGGGAAATGCCGCCACTCCTCTGGGTATAAAAGCCATGACCGAACTGGACAAGATCAATCCCCAGAAAGGAACCGCCACCAATGCCATGTGCCTTTTTCTGGCCATCAACACCTCAAGTATCACCATTCTCCCTCTGGGGGTGATCGCCATACGCTCCGCTTCTGGAGCAACCAGTCCAGCTGCGATTCTGATCCCCGCTATCCTGGCTACCACATGCTCGACCATCGCCGCGGTTTTCATGGCCAAACTGCTTGCATCCAGAGCCATTGTTCCTAATCCGGTCAGCGAGGAAATGAACGAAAAGGCGAAAGATATGGATCTGGCTTCGGAAAAAGCCGACCTGAATCCTCCGGGAATAGTGGGCAAAATAGTGGCCTGGACCACAGTGGCACTGTTTGCAGCCGCCATTCCTTATGTACTTATCACAAACGGTCTTCCTCAAACCGACTTTTTCGGCATGTTCGAAAGCGCCACCGGATGGCTCATTCCCATCATCATGGGTGCATTCCTTCTTGGCGGTTACCTTTCCGGTGTCAAAGTGTACGAAACTCTCACCGAAGGAGCAAAAGAGGGATTCCAGGTAGCCATCCGTATCATCCCCTTTATGGTTGCTATTTTTGTAGGGATCGGAATGCTCAGAGCAAGCGGTGCTTTGGAACTTTTCACCGACTATGCGAAAAATGTAACCAAATTCATCGGAATGCCTCCCGATGTGCTTCCTCACGCTCTGCTGCGCCCCCTGTCGGGCACAGGAGCCTATGGCTATATGGCCGAAATGGTTAAAAACGCTCCCGACTCCCTGAGTGCTTTCATCTCTTCCGTGCTTCAGGGATCCACCGAAACCACCTTTTACGTACTCGCGGTCTATTTCGGTGCTGTGGGAATCAGAGTAACCCGCCATGCACTCCCGGCTGCACTTTTCGCCGACGCAGTAGGAGTTCTGGCAGCAGTGTTTTTCTCAAGACTGTTTTTTTCAGTATGATTTAAAATGTTCCTTTCCCCGGAAGTGAAATACCTATACATTATAAAATCATCCGGGGCACAAACTATCCCCATATCACCCACCACCTGCTTAGAGGAAATCAAGTTCAATCCGAGCCATCTATTATTTTCACTTCATGGCAGAAAACCTTCAAAAAGAAAAGAAAATCAGAAACTGGAAGTCCTCCGTTGAGTCCTCCGGCTGCACGGTACGATCCCTAAAGCCCATATCCGAAATCCGTAAAAGTGACGGATCACTGCTTTTTGCCCTGCTCGATACCGACGTAATTTCCCCCGAGGGCAACAAACTTCCTCATGTGGTGTTCATCCGTGGACATGCGTGCGTAATCGTGCCTCTTCTGTTAAACCGCGATACAGGAGAAGAACGCTACCTCATGGTGCACCAGAGGAGAATCGGTAACGGTCACATGAGTCTTGAATTCCCTGCGGGTATGTTGGATGAAAACAGCGATGCATCAGATGTGGCCATTCAGGAGCTTATGGAGGAAACCGGACTCGAAGCGTCACGTGATGAATTGGTACCCCTCACTGATAAAATGCTCTACAGCAGTGCTGGTGCCTGTGATGAAGCAGTGTTCTATTACGGTATAGTAAAAGAGATGGGTGATGATGAGTTCCGTTCATTCATCGGACGACAGGGAGGTTGCGCCCATGAGCACGAATTCATTTCAACTGCATTGATGACCCGGGAGGAAGCGGAAAAGCAGGCCACTTCGCTTCAGGTCAGACTGGGTTTTTTCCTTTTCGATCAGAAAATGAAAAGAAACGGCTGATTGGAGAAGCTTATGAAAAGCATACAAGGCAAAGAGAAAATTCTTGAACAATGCCCTGAAATGCTCAGTGATGAATCCCGCTTTTCAATGGGAGTCCCCGATGAAGTGTGGTTTCCCGAAAACAGCAGTGATCTTCAGGAGTTGATCCGGAACGCTCACCGGGAAAAGATCCCCGTCACCTTCAGCGGAGCCAGAACTGGAATCACCGGGGGAGCTGTGCCTTCAGACGGCGGACTGCTGATCTCTTTTTCCCGTATGAACCGCATTCTTGAATGTACTTCAGATCCCGGTGGTAATCCGATCCTGTACTGCGAACCCGGAATCACCCTGGAATCCATATCCCGTTTTCTGCAGAACCCGCAGGATTGGCCTCAACCGGTGGAAGGCTCTGAACAGCTTTCACCCGGTCGTTTTTTTTACCCTCCCGACCCTACCGAAATGACTGCTCAGTTAGGTGGAACAGTCGCCAACAATGCCTCAGGTGCCCGTTCATTCCATTTCGGTCCAACCCGCAATCATATCGAAGCATTGGATATCATACTTGCCACGGGAGATCTGGTGAAGCTCAGGCGAGGTGAAAAGGCGCAGAAAGAGTGGGAGCTTACTACCGAAACCGTCAGCAGGAAAATTCCCCTCCCCTCATACTCCTGGCCCTGTGTGAAGAATGCTTCGGGATTCTTCAGCGCACCTCATATGGAACCGGTAGATCTCTTTATCGGTTCGGAGGGAATTCTCGGAGTAGTGTGTGCCGTAGAAATCAGGCTTATGGAAACGCCGGAGTTTCTCTCCGGACTCTCCTTTTTTCCCGACAGAAACAAAGCATTTGATTTTGCCGATTTCCTCAGAAATCAGAAACAGCTCGCAGCGATTGAATATTTTGACTCCAGCGTATTCGATCTTTTCAGAGAAAGTCCTTCCAATGATCTGCCCGCCATCCCCACGCATCTGCACTGTGCTGTTTACTGGGAATACATCGAAACGGATGATGATTCTTTTGAAGAACGCCTGGAAGAATGGGAAGACATTCTCAACGAATGCGGTTCCTCGCTTGATGACACCTGGAGCGGTTTCGAACCTGCAGAATCATCGAAGCTCAGGACATTCAGACATGCTGTACCGGAGCTGGTCAACAGCAAGGTGGCTCAGAACAAACGCCGACACTCCTCCATGCGCAAGATAGGCACCGACTCCGCTCTTCCTTCAAACCAGTTCCGGAACTGGTTTGACCGGTGTATGAAGCGGATGGAAGACAAAAGGATTCAGTATGCGGTATTCGGTCATCTGGGGGATTATCATCTGCACATAAACATGCTCCCCGGCACCGAAAAAGAACTCGACGATGCACTTTCACTTTATCATGATTTCATGGTTGATGCATGTAAAAAAGGAGGGTGCATTTCCGCAGAACACGGAATAGGCAAACTTAAAAGTGAATTCCTGAGCTGCATGTTCACTAGCGATGCTCTGAATCAGATGAAAGAGATTAAAAGAGCGCTGGATCCTCAGGGACTTCTCAACAGAGGAAATCTGCTGCAGTAAGATTGATGAAATCCCGCTTTATGTTGAAGGTCACAGTAATAATGGAATAAAAAAAGCCCATCCTTCTACAGATGAGCTCTTCAACTCTGAACAATTTAACGTTGAACGATCCTACTTCTGTATCCCCAGAAGCTCCACGTCAAACACCAGATAGGCATCGGGGGGAATGATTCCGCCTCCGGCTCCGCGCTTGCCGTAACCCATTTCGGGAGGCAGGACTACGGTTCTTCGTTCACCCTGCTTCATATCCAGAAGCATTTCATCCCAGCCTGCAATCACCTCACCATTACCTGCATGAAAGGCGAATGGTTCGTTGCGGTCACGGGAAGAATCGAACTTGCTTCCATCAAGAAGAGATCCGGTATAATGAACAATCACCACATCACCCTTTGAGGGCTTCTCCCCGCTTCCCTCCTGTTCTATTGTATATAGAATACCGCTGGGGGATTTCTGTGCCGATGCGTACTTCTCCTCGAGAATCCTTTTCTGCTCATCCAAAAAGGCCATGTGCTCCCTCTCTTTCTTCTGGGCAAGTTCGGTGACATATCCTTCAAATGCCTTCTGATCTGTCTGGAATTCCTTCGCCTCTTTCCCCATTCTGACGATATTGATCTTCTTGATCACATCCCCTCTGCTGATCTTCTCTGCAACATCCATTCCCCGTATCACCCTGCCGAACACCGCGTGACGGCCGTCCAGGTGAGGCGTGGGGCCAAGAGTGATGAAAAACTGGCTTCCATTGGTTCCCGGACCCGCATTGGCCATGGAGAGGATACCTTCAAAGTCGTGCCTGAGATCAGGGTGGAATTCATCGGGGAAATGATACCCGGGACCACCGGTGCCGTTTGCATTGGGATCCCCGCCCTGAATTACAAATCCGGGCTCCACTCTGTGGAAATTCAATCCATCGTAGAACCTGACTCCCTCTCCCCTGTTGTGTTTGATGGTGCCCTCAGCCAAACCCACGAAATTGGCCACGGTCAGAGGTGCTTTTTCAAACTCCAGCTCAACTGTTATGGTGCCTTTTGATGTTTCAAACTCCGCATACAGTCCGTTACCTTCGGTAGCCGATGCATCCAGTGCGCAAAGCGCCAGTCCTAACGCCAAAATACTCCTCATTTCTAGCCCTTTCCAAAATGATCAATCCCAATCAAAGGGCGAATTGAGATCGGGTGTGGTAGAATCGTCATCGATATTGTCTTTGGCCTGCTTGAATTTCTGCTCAATCTCCGCCTTGCGCCGTGCTTCCTCTTCCATGGCTTTCTTCATTTTAGCATCCCATGCCTTGTCTTTCCGGGAGTCTTTCAGAAACTGTTCGAAATCCGCTTTCTGATGATCCGCTGAGCGATGATCCACAACCTTGCCGCTGGTGAGGTCTATCCACAGTTTTCCTTTGCACATCGGGCATTTGATTTCGAAAAGACTCATGCAACACTCCTTTCGGCGCTGAAAAATACCGGGAAAAATCATTAAAAGATACTTTATGCCTGTTGTGGATACCTGTATGCACCACTTTTTGCATATTTTATTAATTATAGGATACGTAGGAGGAATTATTTTATGATTCCGTTGAGCAATTTTGAACAAAACCACTGAAGAAAACAGTCTTATGCCGATAGAACAACCGTTTGAGGGATTTAAAGAACACGTCCAGGAGCCGCTTGTGCATTCAGATGAGCGCTCCGTCAAACAGGTAATGAGTTTTTTCTCCGATATTACCCAGTCAAAACCCACCCCGTTCAGCACTCTTGTGCAGCGGATCACAGGCCGCAGCATGCCCGAACGGGAAGCGCTTAAGCTCTGGCACAGAATTCTGGAGCATAAAAGCGAAATGGAAAAAAAACTGAACCGCAGAGTAGGCATTCAGACAGCCGCCCTTGATTATTCCGAAATGCACTTTGAATCCCTTGATTTCACCCAGATTGCTCAAAGCAGCTCAACTGAAACCGTAAAAGAGGAAAAGTGGCTTCAGCGGGTTTACAGCCCGGAATATCATATGGAGAAACTCAAAGAGGAGCTGCTTCGCAGCCGGCGCTACAAACATGCCCTTTCGGCAATTCTGCTTGATGTGGATGAATTCCACAAGGTTAATGAATCCCTCTCCTATCAGACCGGAGACAAAATTCTCACCATCATTATTAAGATCATCAACAAAACCATCCGCAACGTGGATATCCTCACCCGCTATTCGGGCGACCGTTTTCTTATCATTCTCCCCAACACAAACCGCAGAGAAGCATTGGAGCTTGCGGAGAGGCTGCGGGGAAATGTGAACAAGCGCACAACCCGCATAGAGGGCCTCTCCACAGGTGTCACTCTTACCCTTTCGGTTGCGCAGAGCTCAGCAGATTCAAACTCCTCGAGATTCATGAGACAGTTGGAAAATGCGCTCATTGAAGGAAAAAAGAAAAAACGCAACACGGTTCATCCCGCCTGAAAGGTCAATCGGGCCGCATTGCTCTGAACCCCATATTTTTCCTCACACTTTTTGCCTGCACCAAGTAGAGCGGATTATTTTTATATAAAAAAAGGCATTTAGTACATTCAGAAGTCCCGAACAAATTTATTCATTTTCCCTAAGACTTTATTATATTATGATAAAACCACTGCACAACAGGGCAAAGGAAATTCAAAAATGGATATAGGTGGTAGAGAGAAACTGGGATTTCATATCGTCGACGTTGTGGGGAAAATCGACAGACTCAAGGACTCCATTGTCCTCAAGTCCTACATAAACTCTTTATTGGAAAAGGGTGTTCTCAATGTGGCTTTGAATCTGGCCCAAGTGACCTATCTTGACAGCGGCGCCTTGAATGTTCTCATATATTGCCAGAATGCTCTTAAGAAAAACGGGGGTGTTTTGGTTCTGATTGAACCCAACGAGTATGTCCGGGATGTGCTCGAAGTGGTCGGACTTAACAAGCTAGTAACTATATACACAACAGAGGAGGAGTTTGAAAATGAAGTTAAGAACAATTAGTGCGACCCTGCTGCTCGGGGCAGTTCTGCTCGCCGGTTGCACTTCCAGAGATTTCATCAGGCCAAGTCAGGCCGAAATGGATGCATATATTCAGGCTCATCCCGATCTGCCTCAACTGGACAAAGACTGTATTTACGATGGACGTTTCGAAATAGGCATGCTTCAGAAAACCGTGAAATTCATGCTGGGTGAACCCAAATCGATCGAGAATAAAAAACAGCCCTGGGCTCTTCAGGAACACTGGACCTACAAAAAAGGTACTGCAAAAGTCTTCATAATGGAAGACAACCATGTCGTGGGAATAATCGAAAACTGAGCAGCGGATCAAAGAAGGATCGAGGCGGAAAACAGTTTTTCCGCCTTTCTTTCATTCGGAAGGAGCATTCTGAACGCCGTGGCTACTGTATTTGACCTTTTTATCCTGGCTATTGCTCTTATACTCGCAGCTATCGGCGGAAAAAACGGTTTCATACATGAAATCTTCCGTCTCTTTGCTCTACTCGGAGGTTTTTTCGGATCATTTCTTTACTACAGGGACCTGCAGGGTTATCTTGAACCGGTTTCCTCCAATCAGCACGTAACTTCCGTCCTCGCTTTCATCCTGCTTTTTGTTGCTATTGCACTGCTCATTTTAGGAATCGGCCTGCTTGTCAAAAAAATCGCCCACTTTACTCTGTTCGGGTGGCTTGACCGCCTTCTGGGGGTGATTCTCGGAATGCTGAAAACAGCTGTTATCGCCTGGGTCGTCTGCCTTTCCATCTCTTCTTTTCCGGCCAGGAAAGTACATCAGGAATTCGGTAAATCCTATGTCTACAGGGGTTACCAGAAACTCCCCACCTCTCTTAATCTCTCCGGTATGGAAAAAACCAGAAAGTCTATCCGCCAAACACTCGATTTCAATTCTTCCGCTCCGGCCAAAAATGCAGCCGATGCCATAAACGAACTCAAACGAAAAGTCGATTCTGCAAAAGCCCTGAAAACTGAATAGGAAAGTAAAAAAGCAAAATGGATCTGTTTTATATCGTACTTATCGGGATGGCAGGTTTGTGCCTGGGTTCCTTTTTTAACGTACTCATATGGCGCATACCCAGAGAGGAATCCGTGGTATGGCCTTCATCACACTGCACTGTGTGCGGCCACAAACTGGGTGCAGCAGAAAACATCCCTCTTTTTAGCTATCTGTTTCTGAAAGGAAAATGCAAGTCTTGTAAAGAGAAAATCTCCCCCGTTTACCCCATTGTAGAACTCCTGACCGCAGCAGCATTTGTCCTGTTCTGGAACACAGTGGAATTTTCCGCAAGTATGCCCTGGTACCGCAACATTATTCCGGCACTCAGACTCTCTTCGCTTATTCTGCTAATACCCGTTTCGGCTATCGATCTGCGCCATTATATTATTCCGGACCGGTTCACACTCCCCCTTCTGGGTTTGGGTCTTGTCCTTTCGATTGTTCCCCATCACCTCTCCCCGCTGCAGTCCTTTCTGGGAGCACTGAGCGGAGGCGGTGCACTGCTGATTATGGGGCTTATCGGAACATATATCCTAAAGAAGGGTGAAGCCATGGGTATGGGGGATGTAAAACTCATGGCGTGCATGGGAGCACTGTGGGGAGTGAAAATCGCCCTTTTGGGTATCATGTTCGGCGCTTTGCTGGGCTCAATCGCAGGAGTGGTCATGATGCTTTCCAGAAAGCTTGATGATGACCATAGGATTCCGTTCGGCCCATTTCTGGGAGCGGGAGTTGTTATAGCCATCTTTTGGGGCGAGCAGCTGCTGAATGCCTATCTGAATCTGCTTGGAATCTGAATCCACCTTCCATAATATAGCTGAGCCATGTACTGGAAAATCACAACTGAACAGGCTTTAAGACTTCTCAGAAAATACAACATCGATTCCGCAAGAATCGCCCATTGCCGGGGTGTATCCTACTTCGCCTACTCTCTGGCAGAGAAGATTGCCCGAAGAAATCCCAAACTCCGGATAAATCCGGAAAAGGTCAGACTGGCAGCACTGCTTCACGATATCGGCCGGGGAGAGCCGGGAGATCACGAGATAAACTCCGTAATCATTCTCAAACGTGAGGGGCTGGACGAACTGGCTTCTCTGGTAATCCACGGGACAATCTATGAAATATTTCTGCTGAGAGGTAAAAACGATCCCTCTTTATTACCTCATTCGGTCGAAAACAAGATCGTAGCTTATGCAGACAGCAGATACAAAGATCATCTGGTAAGCATGGAGGAGCGATGGGCTGAAATCGAGAAGCGCCGAAGCAACCAAAAAGAAAAACTGGAATCTCTGCAGATGGCTAAAGAACGGTTCAGAAATATGGAAAAAGAACTGCTGAAACTTGCGGGAAAAGATCCCGAAAGTGTTGATTCATAATACAATAAACAGAAGCCTTTAAGCTAAATATGGTTACAATCAATCCATTATTGTATTATATTCAGAAGAATTATGATGAATAACGATCCAAGAGCAAATGAAGCGATGCGGGAAGTCTACAACCGCACAGAGATCATGCGCAAGCCCATTAGCGGTATCGTATCCGGTTACCATGATCTGTCTTATATATTGGTAGCACCCTCGGAGGAAAACCCCTCCCATTCACTCGAGTTGAACGGAAGAATCAGCGTATCCCCAAAGTTTATCATATCTGCAAGTGCCTTGAATGAAAGTTTCGGTGATGTGTTCGATCCGGAAACGTTTGACAAGGAAATCGAAGGCCGGCTCTTCTCTTTCGCCTACGCCAATAACAAGAATATGAAAATCGAAAGCAAACACTTCCGCGTGGAGCATTTTGAAGAGAGCCATAATGAACATCTCGACAGGGTGCTGGATCAGCTCATGCAGAAAGAGGATACGAGAACGGGGCTTATCTCCAGCCCGAATTTCCGATATTATCCGGTGTCCATTGACCGGTTCATTAACGAAATCATAGAACGTGAGTTCCGTGCCTGAGGAGTCCCCATGTATGAAAGACCTCAGTATCTGACCCCAAATGGTTTCAAGCGTTTACCTCTGAATCCGTTCAGAAAAGAGTTCCCCAAAACCGAGAAGAAAAATGACTCTCCCAAAAAGCAGGTAGAGGATACCTCCTCCCCTGCCACTCTTTCTCAGTTCATAGTTCAGCAGCGCAAGCCCCGGAAGCCTGAACCCACTAAACAGATCAGCGACAAAGCTGCAAAGCTCATTGCACAGGCTCTGAAAGACATGCTGCACTCATAGCTCCGCCTTCTTACATCAAACAGGAAGAATCCTGATGAGTAAAAAAAGTGTTGTTTCGTTTTTCAGCGGTATTCTGCAGTTTTACAGGTTTTTCGTATCTGTTGTGATATCAATTGCCTTTTCTTACCTGCTGGATTCGGTATGGATCTGGTTACCCATTGCAGTGCTTATCAGATTCGTGTGGTACAGATTGGAAAGATTTTTCGAAGACCGGAAAGTGAAACAGCTGTATGATGAACACGCTCCGGAGTTCAAGCAGCTCACGGGGCCTTATGGCATACGCCTCATCAACAAAGCTGAAAAGAATCCGGCACTGAAGCGAAGTCTGGCCGAAGTGTTCACCTCTGATGAAAAAAAGCTCAAAGAGACTCTTGAACAGCTCAAAATGCTTGATACACTGTTCAGTGCCGGCATGACCCCGGATGGCGATTCATACCAGCTTCATGACCTCAAACTCAAGTATGCCAAATACCGTGTGGGAAAGACAGAGAAACAAAGCTGAGCATAAACTCACTCGCCAAGCAAAAGTTTTTCGGCGCTGGCTTCTTTGATATTCAGAGTTGTGTCAATGTATTCAATATCCGCATCGGATATCAGATCATCGACATAACTGCTTATCATTTTGCTTTTTCTGGACAGCTCTATCGATTTTCTGATCAGGTCTTTTACTTCCCTGTATTTCAGAGGCCGTTCAGCCTCTTGATCTGTTTTCTTGAGTATATGAAAACCCATGTTGCTCTTCATAATCTCACTGACCTCCCCTATTTCAAGAGAAAAAAGCACCTCTTCCAGATCAGGGATGAGATCCCCTTTTTTCAACCAGCCGATATCTGCAGCCATGGGCATGGTTGAATAGGATTTCGCCAGTTTGTCGAAATCCTCTCCCGATTTTGCTTTGCCCAGTACTTTTTGAGCTTTCCTTCTCATCGATTCAACCTGAGCCGAATCTGCAGAGCTGTCAAAAGGGAAAAGAATCTGACTGGCTCTGACACGGGGAGCACCGACATAACGCTTCTTATGCTCTTCATAATGTTTTCTGCACTCTTTTTCACTCACCGTATCACTTTTGTCCATAAGCTCCTTGAGCAGAGAATCAAGCAGTATATCCTGAGCAAGCTGATCCCTGAAAGAATCTTCACTCTCCCCCATTGACACCAGGCTCTTTTTGAATTCCTCCTCATCATTGAACTTTGATTTCAATTTGCTGAAACTGGCCTCCACAGCGGATGAATCTGCACTCCACCCCCTGGATTTGATATCCTCAAGCATCAGGTTATGAGCGACAAGCTGGCGTGCAGCACTCTGTCTCAGCTCATCGCCAACCTCCTCCAGTGCTTTTTCCGGACTGAGCTGAAGCTGCTGACGGCGCAGGAATTCAACTGTTTCGCTCACAAGAGAGCCGCTTATCTCTTCTCCGTTTACAATAAGAGCGGTATCGGATTTTTCCTGTTTGGAACAGAACAGGAGCAGGGCAAGGACCGTTATCACTAAAAAAGATGAGAAGTGTTTCATGTTATTCCTGTATGAGTCTGAATGATTGGATAATCTGGATATTATGTTCAGAATATTGAAAATTACATTATGCAGAGATGTCCGGCACTGTTGAGAATAATAGAACTGATACCTGTAAGAAAACAGTCGGGCGGAAGATTTTGCCAAACCTTCTGCCTGACTGTTTTCTTGTCCTACTGGATCTTGTTTTCCTCAGTCAGTTTCGTGAAGCGGTTCTGAAGCTCGATATTTGTTTCCAGTTCCATACTCAATTCCTGAAATCTTTCAGGGGTCAGATTTTCACTTTCCATTAGTTCCAAAGCTTCGCTCTGCATCTCGCTCTGCATCAGAGAAAGCCCGTCGGATATTTCCCGTGCCTTTGAAAGCTCTTCTTCAGTCGCATCGGAAGCTGCCTCAGAATCGTTTTCCATGGAGGCGATTTCATTGTATCTGCTCTTGGTCATACCGTTATCTGCAATGATGGCCTCCATTTGCTCCAATGCATCCTCCTTGAGTTCCATAAGCTGAGTGTTTATCCGGGCAAAACTGAGCAGTTCCCCGTCACTTACTGACCCGACCTCCGCGTTGTTCCTGAAAGATATGTCCTCGGGAGAATCAGGGACGAAGTGTTTGAAAATCAAAATGGCCGCTATAGCGAAAAACGCATAAAAGGTGGCCCATATCATCGTTTTCGTATAAAAACTCATAGAATCTCCTTGGCTTGAGACTGAATCCAGTGTTCACTGGCCAAAGAGTGCAATAACTGTTCCGTGAGATGTTTTACCGTTTTAAGCGGAAACATTTCATGCTGTTTGTAAGCAGGGAGGGCATAAGGGATTTGAAACTAACCGATTCAGCTTCCGGTCCCTGACGCCTGAGCTGCCTTTTTTTCTTTTTTCTGCTTGTAGAGAAGGATATCCGCCTGATTCATAAGCGATTCGATATCATTCACATCGGTGTAGGAAAAGGGAACCGCACCGATGCTTATGGATACATCGTAGGGTTTGTCAGAAGAGGCATTGTAGTCGTCCACATAGGCTCCGATACGCTTCTGGAAGTTTTCAAGCATTTCCAGAGTGGTGTTTACGGTGAAGATGGTGAATTCATCTCCGCCCAGACGGGCAACTATATCCGATTCACGAAATGTTCTTTTAAGTATGGAGGCCACAGCTTGTATCGCACTGTCCCCCTCTTCGTGTCCATAGGTGTCGTTTATCTTCTTGAGTCCGTCCAGATCCGCAAAGAAAAGCATTCCGTTTTTCTTGAGTCGCCTTGAGACACTGAGGGTATGTCGGGCCTGATTGAGAAATCCGCGTCTGTTGAGCAGTCCCGTAAGCTCATCAGTCTGAGAGATATTGCTGAGCTGTTCGTTGTAGCGTTCAAGCTCCTCGAGTGCAAAGCGCAGCTTGTCTTCAATACTCTGCCGGGTTTTGATAAGATAAGCAAGTTTCAAAGCACAGCTGATCTCCACCACCAGCGACTCGAAAAGGTATATGTCATTAAGATCAACTTCGCAGATGAGAAAACCGAGCTGCTCATCCATATAGAAAAGGGGAGATATGACCAACGTATAACGCTCATCCTCAGGGAAAAGTTCCTTGCTGAGCACCTCCTTAACCTTCATCGTCGAACATGTATCGCTGAAACCCAGCTTCCTTTCGCTGAAAGCCATGGAGAGCCTGATATTATTGGGAAAACTCCACTCATCCGTAATCTTGTGCAGACTCGCTTTGTCGTAAAGAAATACCTGACAGCTCTTTATCCCCATCTCTTTTAAAGTAGGAATGATAGCCCGAAGCGATTCCTCCCTGTTGTATACATCGCTGATAAGCAGGCTGAGCACTCCCCGCAGCCCCCGGATATCATTATGATGAATCGACCAGCGATTAGCATTCATCTTCAGCGATGACTCCAGGAGCACAACTCTGGCCCGATGAAAGAAATCCTCAAGCTGAATGACCGCGTCCGTGCTTTTTGCAGAACACAAGGCCTTGGTCCGTATCTGGGTTATGGCATTCTGCCAGGAGAGGATTGCGTTTTCATCCGTATCTTCGCAGAAAACGATTTGAGTGAAATCGTTTATCAGTTCCAGACCTTCTTCATACTCCACCGATCCTTTTTCTGCGATTCTGTTCACTCTTTCAAATATGGCAATAATTTGTGGATCAGCCTTTATCCCCTCTAAAGACGGCAGTTTTTCCTGAAAACTGGATCCATTTTTTTCCTGCAGTTTCTGATAAGCATTGATCGAGCTTACAGCCGGAGAGAGACATCCGCAACTTTCCCTCATCACAACGCTGGTGGGAAGTGTAATATCACCCATTTTTTTCTGCTTAACCAGATCACAGGCCATTTCAAATGCTTTGCAGGCCTGTTCATAAATAGGTTGAGCAACTGTAGTAAGCGAAGGAGAACAGAACCGGGCACTCTCCACATTGTCGAACCCCACTACCGCCACTTCATCAGGAACCCTGACTCCCCGTCTCTGCAATTCCTGCATGGCGCTCAAGGCCATTTCATCATTGGCAGCGGCAAGTGCCTGAAAATTCACTTTTCTCTTGTCCAGAAAATCGTTAACTGCATGCACTCCCGCATATTGAGTGAAATCACCACTGTACACCAGCTCGGGATCAAACTCGATTCCGTTTTCCTTCAGCACCTGGCTGTATACAGAAAACCGCTCCTGAGCTTCGGTGTTGTTGTCAGGACCGCTGATATACGCAATACGACTGAACTTATGATGATCAATCAGATGTTCGAATATCTTCTTCAGTCCCACCTTGTTATCGATGAGGACACTTGGTACCCCTTCCAGAGGAATGGAAATGCTCACCATGGGAATATTACCGTATCTGGTATAGAACGCTTTGAACTCCTCGGTGGTGAGGAAGTTTATCATGGTTCCGGTTGCCAGTATCAGAGCGTCAATATTTTCACTGGTAGGCAGTTCATAAATAGCATTGTACTGATATTGATATTCATAGGGAGCTTTAGGTGATTTACCAGGAAAAATTATCAGATTCACACCGGCTTTCTCAGCAGAATCGGTTATACCCTGACAGAGTGTCTGGGTATAGGAATTCTCGAGTTCAGAGATAAAGAAACCGATGGTTGGTTTTCTGTTTTTTCCACACCACTCTTTCATAAACATCCCCAGTAAGAATCCGAAATGACCCGCTGGAATCCCCCAACAGTTGGTGAATTCCGTGCAGACCGAAAAAGTACATTATAATTAAATTAAACTTTGGCAACATCTTTGGGTAAAAGTTATCGAATTTTTTGAGTATAAGTTATAGCCGATTCAAACATGCATAATCATATTATCCAACTTTTTACCTAAAAAAGTTACTATTTTATGGCTTCTCCGGTGTTTTTTTGCCGTTGAATAGGTGAATCTGTTTCAAGCTACTATCAGAGGATATCACAAATGGCAGTACCTCAAGGCCCTAAAGGCACCCGCGATCTGTACCCTGAAGAGATGGCATTTCAGCAGTTTATCTTTGATTCCTGGCACAGGACATGCCGCAAGTACGGTTTTGAACAGTATGAAGGCCCGATGTTTGAGCACCTGGAACTTTATACCCAGAAATCTGGAGAGGAAATAGAAAAGCAGCTCTATGCCTTTCAGGACAAGGGGGGAAGAAACATAGCTCTCCGGCCGGAACTTACCCCTACCCTTGCCCGGATGGTGGCTACCAAGGGAACAAACCTGAAACGTCCGGTACGCTGGTATTCCATACCAAGGCTTTTCCGCTATGAGAGAATGCAGAAAGGAAGACTGAGGGAATTCATTCAGCTGAACATGGATATACTCGGTATAGACAACGTGAGCGCGGATGCCGAACTCATTGCAGCATCCATAGAAATGATGAAGGATCTGGGCTTTTCAGAGGATGATTTCAAAGTACGTATCTCCAGCCGAACACTTCTTGAGGAGCTCTTTGTGAGCTTCGGAGTCACCAAAGAGGCCCTGGCTTCACTCTATACGCTGCTGGACAGAAAGAGTAAAATGCCTCCAGATGTGTTTGCCCAGGAGATGGAGAATCTTATCCCCTCAGAACAGACAAGAGAAAAGGTAAACGGAGTCTTCTCTGCTGAGAACCTTGAGGATATCGAAAAACTGGGAGGGGCGGATCTCCCTGCTTATGTTGAACTGAAGGAACTTTTTTCTCTTCTGGACACCTACAATTTAAGCCGTTTCATCCTCTTTGATGTTGGAATTGTAAGGGGACTCGCCTATTACACAGGTATCGTTTTCGAACTGTTCGATGTGAAGCAGAGCTTACGGGCTATTGCCGGAGGGGGCAGGTATGACAAACTTGTCAGTCTTTACGGTGGTCCTCCGACACCTGCGGTGGGATTTGCAGCAGGGGATGTGGTGCTTGGTGAACTGCTTAAGAAAAAGGGAATCATCCCTCCCCGGCCACCCAGAAGTGATCTGTTTCTGATTTCAATTGATAATGACTCCTATCCGCAGACCATCAAAACCGCACAAAATTTCAGAAGCAGTGGAATCGCCTGTGAATTCTCACTAAAAAAGAGCACCAATATCGGAAAACAGCTCAAGAACGCAAACGCCGCCCGTGCCAGATTCGCCCTTTTCATCGGCGGTGAAGAGGCAATCCAGGGGAAAATGAAACTGAAAGATCTCGGCAGCGGTCAGGAAGAACTCATTGCCGAAAACGAAATATCTGACATACTGCTTAAAAAACTCAAGGGTGGATGCTGCTAAGCACCCACCCTTCAAGTTTTGAGCTGATCTTTCCGGATGAATGATTTCAGCCCGAAACCGCTGAATTCTCCAGATCCAGAGCTTGAGAAGATTCTGTTTTCACTTTCAGGGATGCCTCGGCCCAGGCTGAACGAAGCGAATCAAGAAACTCCAGAACTTCAATAAGTCTTTCTTTATTATTCTGGATATTGGCATCAACCGTGGCCTGAAACATATAACCGTAGAGGCTGAACAGATTCATGGCGATCTCTCCGGTACTGAGATTTAGTGAACCCCGTAGCTCGCTCAGAGCATCCTGGATTTTGAAGATGTGCTTTGCCCGCTGTTCCAGTTTCTTTTTATCATCAAATTTTTCAAGAGCCAGTTTCGCATGCTTTATTGCCACATCATAGGTGATGAGAATCAGTTTGCTTTGATCCGTAGTATCGATGCTGGCAGTTCTGTAGGCATTGTACCCCTGTCTCATGTAATCCTCCCTCGTTCGCTCAGATGCAGCATGGCATTTTTAATCATCACATTAACTGTATCGGAATCCGCTGATTAAAACTTGAATAATTTTCACGCCATTCACATAACCTCATTTTCACTGCAGCAATACATAATAAAATCTGCTTTCTCTGAGAAATCAGCCTTCAAGCAGATAAAAAATCATGAACAGCTTTGATGCATTAATGTATACTACTGCCATAGTTACGACGATCGCTCAAGGACTTTGTCCGCACTGAAACAGGTTTGACTTTAACTTTCACGTTCAGCTATCTTTCTCTATATGAATGACCGAAAACTAGGCTATCTTATTTTACTGCTGCTGATTTCTCTTGCAAGCGGCTTCACTTCTTATTTTCTCTGGCTGAAATACGAGCCTAAAGATATCAGAACCGTTGTGTTTGACAATGTGGGAAACCTTGCCATAGAAGATCCGGTATGCATAAACGGTGTTCTGATGGGTCATGTGCGCTCAATGAAACACAAGGACAACAAGGTGTATGTGAAACTCGAGTCGAGAGATTCATTTCCCATACGGACCAGCAGCGACATCAGACTGGTGGTCAAAGGAATTATGGGCGATCGCTTTATAGAAATCACCTCGGGAGACATAGGCGATCCTCTGGTGGATGAAAACAAGATTTTAACAGGCGAATTCGTCATGGGTCCTTCTGAAGTTCTGGCCTATCTGGATATACTCAGGAAAACTGTCACCGATCTCAAAGATCTGATGGTGCTGCTTCATAAAGGGTCCGGAACACAGGCATCACTTGTTGAACAGTTCGGTCATGTGACGGTCAGCCTCGATTCCCTGGCCGAATCGGTAGTGGAAGTTTTCACAGAAATAGATCAAAGCATCAATCCCAGTTTGGATTCTGCCGCAGTTCTGATAAAGAAATCAACCGCTTTCACCTCCGATCTATCCAAAACAGTTCCCCAAATGGTCTTTATGGTTGATTCTCTGCTTATCAAAACAGGCAAAATCATTCCCGTGATGGACACATTTGTCACCAAATCGCAGAAAGTGGCTTCAAAATTCGATAAAGACAACAGGGTGCTCTGGGGCAACCATCTGAATGAAATCCGCACTCAGCTCATTTCCGTAAACAAGGCAATCAGCGAACTCCGAGCCTATGGTACGGATCTGCACGTGAAACCCAAATTCTGAATCGGTTCAGAAAATTTCAAAAAATTTACAAATATTTTGCACATGCTGCCCGTTACTTATTAGATTTATCTTACTTGCGTTTCGTCATTGCCTAGTTAACGCCTACATGAGTCGATTTCACGGCAAGAACGTAAACCCTGCGAAGAAGATTTCTTGACCTGAAATCGGCACCTCCCTAAAAAGAAGTGTTGGTTTCCTGAAATCCATTGTCCTGTTCCGATCTGGATTATACCAGAAAGGATTTTCAATCACACTTTTTATGGAGGGGCATACAATGCCAAAGAAACTCTATGTAGGCAATCTGTCATTCAAAGCAACAGAAGAAGCCGTAAAAGACCTCTTTTCCCAGCACGGAGAAGTATCAGAAGTGAAAATCATCACCGATCCCATGAGCGGACGTTCACGCGGTTTCTGTTTCGTGGAAATGGAAAACGCAGATGAAGCTGCAAGTGCTCTCAACGACAAAGAGTTCGAAGGCCGTCCGATCAAAGTTGATTTCGCCCGTGAGCGTCAGCCCAGAAAAGAACGAAGCTCTTTTGGCAACAACAGAGGGTTCGGAAACAGAAACCGTTGGTAACAACGTGTTGATCTGAAATACAAGCATCGTCAGTCATCGCTGACTGACGATGCTTTTTTATCAGCTCTACCCGCCTTTTTGCTGAATCTTCATGAACATAACCGTGGTTTTCCACTGCACATCTTTGAAATCCAGTTTTTTGTGCAGCAGCTGACGCAGTTGTTCCTTTTCTTCGACTGTGAAGTGCTGAGTCAGTCTGTCTCCAAGTGACGGCCGTTCATCTCCGCTTGTAGCTCTGAACCAGTGATCAATCTCCCGAGGGATGATTCTTCGGAACGTTTTTTCAGTAAAAGTAAAATTCGATACATCAAACCTGTCCAGAGAGGAGAGGTCCTTTTTCAGAGTATCTGCAGTCCAGTTCACCATGGGATCGGTTTCATCCTCGAAGAGGGCTCTTTCCGCTTCCAGAAGGCGATCATACATTTCACCTTTGCAGAAATCTGAAGCCAGTTCACTAATTCTCTGTCCCATGGAAGGAACAATTTCGGAAAGAACGATTCTCCCCTCTTTTGCCAGAAGAGATGCAACGTTTTCAAGGTATCCGTGTTTGTCCTGCATTGAGCGCAGGACATTTCTGCCGAGAATCACATCGAATGCGACATTCTCTCCGGCTTCATTTATCACATTCTTCACAAGCGAATCCGGTTGCGAACGAACCGGCACCGGCCTTGACAGCTGATCCAGACGGGATGCCATGCTGCTCACCGTCTGATATTCCCTTGTATCGTATACCACAGCCCACACCGCTCCTTCATTCACTTTCCTGGCGGCTTCAAATGACAGAAGGCCGGTACGGGAGTGAAGATCCAGAACCAGATCAGATCTCTCAATGGAGGCAAGCTCCATCATCCGCGTGCGCACCTCCTGAAGTAGTTTGCCGCGTGAGCCCAGTGTCCTTTCTGTCCACATACCGGAACTTTTCTTTCCGGAAGAACCCCCGTCAAGAACCCCGGACTGTTCATCATCGATCATGGCTTCAAGCTGCGCTTCGCGGAACTGCTCCACCCTGTTTTTGATCTGCTTTTCATATCCCAGTTCGCTTGGCTGGTAGAACACTTTTCCCTGCAGATGGTCGGGAAGATACTGCTGGGCGACCCAGTGATCCTTGTAGGCATGCGGGTAGAGGTAGTTGGCTCCGTGCCCCAGCTCCTCTTTGTCGCGAGAGGGGTCTTTAAGGTGATCCGGAACATCATCACTGGCACTTTCGCTCACCGTGCTGAGTGCGTCAAAGAAGGCCATGTTGGAGTTGCTCTTGGGAGCTGTCGCACAATAGATACAGGCCTGAGAGAGGTGGAACCGTCCCTCGGGAAGTCCCACATAATCAAACGCCTTGGCAGCATTCACCACTACAGCGAGGGCGTCGGGATCGGCCATTCCGATATCTTCACAGGCAAAAATAAGCATGCGGCGGAAAATGAACCGTGGATCCTCTCCCGCATAAACCATTTTGGCCATCCAGTAAAGCGCGGCATCCGGATCAGACCCCCGCATCGATTTGATAAAGGCACTTATAGTATCGTAGTGAGCATCACCGTCTCTGTCGTAAAGAACCGCCCGCTGCTGGATTGATTCCTCGGCGATGGGCCTGGTGATGCGTATCAGCCCGTTGTCATCCTTTTCTGTTGTCTCCACCGCAAGCTGCAAGGCGTTGAGCACTCCGCGGGCGTCTCCGTTTGCCACACTGACCAGATGATCAAGCGCATCATCATCGATTTCTACAGACCGCTTACCATACCCCCTCTCCTTATCCGACAGGGCCTGCATGGCAACATTTCTGAGATCGTTCTCGTTGAGTACCTTGAGCTGAAAGATGCGGGATCGGGAAACAAGAGCCTTGTTCACTTCGAAATAGGGATTTTCGGTGGTGGCTCCGATCAGAATGATCACTCCGTTTTCCACATGAGGCAGAAGGGCATCCTGCTGGGATTTGTTGAACCGGTGCACTTCGTCTATGAAAAGAATGGTTCTTTGCTGATACAGTGACAGCGTTTTGTGGGCATTGTCGATCGCTTCACGGATATCCTTCACACCTGCCAACACGGCATTGATGGAAATGAATCTGGCTTTGGTGGTGTTGGCGATGATCCTGGCCAGAGTGGTTTTACCCGTTCCGGGGGGGCCGTAGAAGATGACACTTGAGAGCTGGTCGATCTGAATCGCCCGCCTCAGAAGCCTCCCCTCGCCTATGATGTGTTCCTGTCCGATATACTCATCGAGCGTTCTGGGTCTCATCCTGTCGGCCAGGGGGGAGTTGGAGCTGAGAAGTTTTTCTTTATGTGTGTCGAAAAGATCCAT
>JBKGXV010000041.1:0-25608 GCA_046546375.1 Chitinispirillaceae bacterium
TGATAGTGGTTGTTCATAACAGACCAGCCGCAGCATCGGTAGGAGAACTTGTCCAGAGTTTTGGATAATTCCTTGAGGAAAAAACGTTTCAGTTCATCATCGGAGAAGATTTTTTCGCCGAAAACACCTTTGGAGGAGACCTGATAGTATACATCGGGAACGATGATTTTTGGTTTGGTGCACATGTGTGTATATTCTTTTAAAGGTGGAATTGGTATGAAGGGATGATCGTATTCTGTGAGGGCAATTTCCGGACCGCCCCGGAGGTGAATCGAAAATTGGTCATTGAATCACCTCCGGGGCATTCCTCTCTTCCTCCAATCTGTTTGCATGCAAACCTTCGGAAATGTTATTTTGCATTCGTGAGGATATCTCCTCACTTTAATGTATATCTCCTCATTTTTGTCCAAACCTGAGAGGTCAGAAACCTCCGATGAAAAAAGCGTCCTTCTTTGCACTTGTCCTCATTTCAGCCCTCCATTGTCTGGCCGGTTTCAATGCTGCCGGGCAGAAGGGAGTAATGCGTTCCTATTCCGCAAAAGCCAGAGGAAAGCTGTCCATGGATGTGGGGGTAGGCATTAATGTCGGACAGTCGTATCATTATGTGGCCGGTCCTGTGGACAACAATGAGCTTGCTTCCGATGTCTATAATAACCGGGGTGAACGTATCAGTCTGGCTTACCGCGATTTGGGAAGGCAGCTTTCAGCAAACATTCACATGGGACTGGGTATCCTTTCCTTTTGGGATATTGCGGTATCGTTTCCTGTGTATTACGATATGCTGGGGTTTGATGAAATTCAGGACGGGGGATTCGGGGATCTTGAGATCTCTACAAAACTTCTCTATCCCGCTCCTTCCGAAAGACTGTTCTATCAATCCTACATTCTCAGTTCCACTATTCCTGTGGGAATGAAAAAGCAGGGACTTTTTCCCCGTCAGACTTACTATCTGAATCACAAGGGTACCAATCCCGCTAAAAATTTCTACTCATCACCCTATCCTGCGTTCAAGGCAATGATGCTCTGGACTTTCGATATTCAGCATGTCCAACCTTCACTGCCTCTTCTCTGCCATATGAATTTAGGTGGGGTGCTCACCACTTTCAGTGAGGATATGCGTAACACGGCTATGGCAAGTATATCCGCTGAGTATACCCCTGTTGATTTCATGACAGTGTTCACTGAACTTCATTGGGAAAGCAGAATCAGCAATTTTTCTTCCGGTGGTGATCTTTTCCAGGATCCTTTCTATATCACTCCCGGTATCAAACTCAAGACTCCCAACGGAAGTTATCTGACAATGGCCATGGATTTTTCCCTTTCCTCAAGAAGTGACAGTGATCGTCTGAACTGGCAACCAACTGACGGCAAGGCTGCAGGTTACAGGTATTCATCAGATGTGATTCCCCGGTATGCCTTTCAGTTTCAGTTCGGATGGAAAGGTTTTTTAACTGAACAGGATGATGATGGAGACGGGATCAGGAACAGTAAAGACAAGTGCCCGAACAGGGCAGAAGATATTGATGGCTTTGAAGATTCGGATGGGTGTCCCGACCCGGATAATGATGAGGACGGAGTACCAGATTCATTGGACAACTGTCCTGATGAGCCGGAAGACTTGGACGGGTTTGAGGATTCGGACGGGTGTCCCGATTTGGATAATGACAGTGATGGGATTGCGGATAAGAAAGATCGGTGTCCTGATGAGCCTGAGGATTTTGACGGTTTCGAGGATCAGGATGGATGTCCAGACCCTGATAATGATGGTGATGGGGTACCTGACACAGATGACCGCTGTCCTAATCAGCCTGAAGACAAGGACGGTTTTGAAGATGAGGATGGTTGCCCCGATATTGACAACGATAAAGATGGAATACTTGATGTAAACGATTCCTGTCCCGATGACCCTGAACTGTTCAATGGGTTTGAAGATGAAGACGGATGTCCCGATACAGTGAAACAGGAAGTGAACATGCCTGAAAAACAGCTGCTTCATGGAATACTTTTCAGAAGTGGCACTGCCGAGATGACGTTCGATTCCTATCAGGCCATAGATCCTCTCGTCCGTACGCTCAAGCATCATCCCGAAGTGGAAGTCGAAATAAGGGCTCATACGGAAGGCGTGGGGGATGCTTCAAAGAATCTGCAGTTGTCTCAGGACAGAGCTGAAGCTGTCCGTCGTTATATTCTGTCAAAGGGGGTCAGTTCCGACCGGGTAAAAGCCGTGGGAAAGGGGGCCTCCGAACCCGTTGCGGACAACAAAACTGCAGCAGGTAGAGCTCAGAACAGACGTGTTGAAGTGATCCGTCTGAAATAAACTGAGAGTGATGTATGTGTTCTGTTTTCTGGTGTGTAAGGGTCAGGATCGGCAATGGTCAGAAGCCATGAATACTAAACCATTCTCCGGACCAGCTTCGGTCATTCTCTTCCGTATATTTCTTTTCCTTATTATATTTTCCCTCTTTGTTTCTGTTGATGCTTCCGTGTTGAGCACAACACTCCGTAGTTCGCTTCAGAAAGATACTACCAGTAATGTGTGGGTGTTTTTCAGAGACAAAGACTCCCGCTCCCAAAATTCAGAAGTCTCCCCCAAAGCTCTCGAGAGAAGGAGGAAAGCTGCGTTCCGTGCAGATGAGAGTTGCTTGCCGGTAAAGAGTAGCTATATAAGGGAAGTTCAAAAAAGGGGAGGGAAGCTGCGTCACGTTTTCAAGTGGGAGAATGCTGCAAGTTTTTCTGTGCATTCCTCCTCTCTTCAGGAAATCACGTCACTTCCCTTTGTCGAATTCGTGGGTTCTGTGAAATCTTTTCTGAGACGCAGACCTGAAATGAGGATGTCCAAAAAGACAGCAGATTCCCTTTACGGTGAACTGGATTATCATCTGCGCATGTGCAATATACCTGCTGCTCATGAATACCTTCAGGCCAAAGGTATGGGCGATCCCGGAAGCGGGGTTCTGATGGGATTTTTTGACTGCGGATTCAGATTGGACCACAAGGTTTTTTCTCATACAAGGGAAAACGTGATTGCGGTGCGGGATTTCGTGGATGGGGATGAAACCGTGCATGACCCCGATTCGGTAGCAACTGACTATTCCCATGATTATTATCAGAATGATGTCCACGGTACTCAGACTCTGGCATTGGTGGCGGGGTACAGTCCCGGCGACTATATGAGTATTGCCTGGGGAGCTCAGTTCGTGCTTGCAAGAACGGAAAATTCTCCTAACCCTCCAAATGAATTGGAGGAACGTATAGAGGAGGACAACTGGGCCGCAGCGGTAGTGTGGGCTGAAAGCCTTGGTGTGGACATCGTGTCCAGTTCTCTCGGCTACAGGGATGGTTTCACTGATCCTGAGGAAGACTATACCTATGAAGATATTGACGGAAACACCACTGTAGTAAGCAGGGCTGCAGCTCAGGCTGTGAGACGGGGGATGCTTATTGTGAATTCCATGGGCAATGAGGGAGCTGACAGTTCCGGGACTCTTACCGCGCCGGCGGATGTGGAGGGCGTAATTTCCGTGGGGGCAGTTGATCGTTCAGAAAACATTGCATTTTTCAGCAGTACCGGTCCTACCTCTGATGGACGAATCAAGCCCGATGTGTTGGCTTTGGGAACAAACGTTCCGGTACCTGCACCTTATTCCGCAGATCTTGCTTCCTATACTTATCAGAACGGTACTTCGTTTTCTACCCCTGTTGTGAGTGGAATTTGTGCCCTTATATCCCAGGCTTCGAATTATTCTTGGGCAGAGCAGGTACGCAACAGACTGTTTTCATCCTGCAGATTCGCCGAATATCAGACCGACGTTGATAACAGATACGGACGCGGCATTCCCGATGCTCTGGCTGCCTGTATGGATGAAAACGAAATCTTTGTGAAACTCAAAGACAGTGCGGGAACAGTTCTGCAGGGTGCGGAAATTAAAATGGGCAGTCGTACATACAAAACAAACGAATCCGGTGTTGCGGTTATCGATGCTGGGTCAGACGTTTTGCCCTTAGCTATGGATATCGACTACAGGGGAATGGCAAAGAGGTCAATGGATGTGAATGTCCTACCTTCAGTGCACGATGTTGTTCTGGATGTGAGATGGCCGTCGGGTCCCTACTTTAAAGTATATCCTACAGTGCTGAAAAGAGGTGGAACTTTGAATGTCGAGTATACCCCGGATTTGTCGGGTGTTGATGCTTTCACTTCTATTCAGGCCGTAATTCGTTCTTTGGATGGTAATGTAGTATGGAAGCATTCCCAATACCCGCAGGAAAACGGAATGACCCGCATCTCCTGGAATGGTAAAAACAGGGGGAGAAGAGTTGTTCCGGGGCTGTATTTCTTTATTCTCAAATATGGTAACAGTATTCAGAGAAGAAAAGTCATGATTATTGATGATTGAATCTATCTCTGAATAAACCAGTTGATTCCCCATCTGAATGTCACACCCGGAGAAAAGTATCCCGGAACATATGCATGGCGCCGGTTCAGAAGGTTGTCGACTTTGTAGAAAAGTCTGAATGAGCGTATGTGAGCGGTAATTTTCAGATTAAGATCGTAAATGGGGTCGTGCCATTTCCTGAAATCGGCGAACGAAACCGGATCTCTTTGACTCCAGTAGTCCAGGGCCAGTTGAGTTTCTATAAATTCGGCTGTACCGGCAGGATGTACGACGTGGGAGAGAATTCCCGAGGCTTTCACATAGGGACGGCTGTCCGAAAGCATAGCCTTGGCCGAAAATGACAGTCCTTTCCAGCGGGATGTCCCGGGAGCGATTATGAATGTATGGCGGGGTTGTTTGTAGGGGGCTTTACCTTCAGGCCAGGCATTCGAGACTGTCAGATCACTTATCCCTTGGGTGAACTGATATCCGAATAGAATGCCCCACAGTTCATTATCCAGAAACAGTTCGGTACCCAGCACTCTGTAGTCATCTGTATAGGCATCAAAATAACGGGAGTCGAAACTGGGATAGACAGGAATGGCTCCCTGTCTCAAAAACAGGCTCAGCTTGTGATTTTGTTTTTCCAGATCAGCATTCAGGGCTGCTGTTGGTGTGATGCTGGTTAGATTATGTCTGGTCAGCAGTAGAGCTCCTGCTGATCCGTACAGATCTCCCCTGACACCTCCTGTCTCAAATGAACGGTTGTAGAACAGCTCCGGCGTGTTTTCGAGTATAAGTTTTTCTGAATGATCGAAGAATTCTCTTTTATTCAGATTCAGATTGTGTTTGAAACCCAAGTGGCTTTGAGTGCCAAGGGGAAGGGAAGATTCGGCAGACAAGTAGAAACCACGTTTGTGTGCTTTTTCCTTACTGGCATTTTGGCCAATAGTAAGTGCCGGATATATGTACCGATAGGTTTCATCGCTGATACCGGTTCTCATATCAAAATCGAACGGCCCTATCCGGCTTTGGGAAAGAGAGGCATCACCCCGGTATACATAACGGTTCAGTTTCGCCCAGTGAAGCCGGTCGATACTTCTGGTTGGCAGATCAAGGGCATATTCATTGCTCATGTCACCGTAGGAAAAGGTAGCACTCCAGGAGGTTTCATCCTCTTGGTCCCATTGAAGAGTGCCCCCTACGATATGTTCATTGATCAGAGGGTTATATCCTCGGTTCATCAGTACTGATGTGTCGGATGCAAATGTGCTGTAGAACTTGAGCACATCGTTGCGCTCATGATGAAATCTCTGGCCCTGGAAATGGCGGTAGTTGGAGAATGCATTGAACATGAGGTTACGGCTCAGTGGTCGGGAGAAGCGCAGATTAAGGGTGTTCTGATTAAAAACGCCGTTTTCCCAGAAGATGACTGTTTCCGGCACCACAAGAGCATCGGGTTGAGTTTTAGCTGTGAATTGTGGTCCGGGACCGAGGTGAAGTTTTCTGGCCTGGGTGGAGAAGAAATAATCCGTGCCTTCGAACCGGGACGGCACTAGCAGGCTGCCTGTTGAGCTGAACCTGGTAATGGGGGCTGTATTTCCGTACATGAGCAGGCGGTTCATATTGTTTGAGAGCGCGAAGGGGACGGAGACTGAAGTAGCTTTGTATCTGAGAATTTCAGACGGGGCAGTTCCATCTGTTCGGTATATTTCTGAAGAGTTGGATGAAACCGGGTCGTAGGTGACAGTACTGTCCAGTTTGGGGTGCTGGTGGAGAGGGTTTCTCTGTTCTTCAAGCCGGATAAGGGAATCTCTGCGCAGCTGAGCTGTGGAATCAGAGTCGGGAAGCTGCTGGTTTCCGAAGACAGAGACGTATAGCAGCATGGATATGGCAATAATAGCTGAAATAACTTTGGAATAGTGCATTACTTAAAAATACAACGTTCGTGAGCTCACTCCAGTAGTTTATTTCATTTATGTGCACTTTTTTTGGATGTCAAACATCTGAATGTATTTTATTCAGTAATATAACAAGCATTTTAGTGTAAAAATTGAGAAAACCATTAGAGACTGTGTATATTTCAATCAGATAACTGTTCACCTTTTCCTGGTCTGATAAATTGAAAACAAAAATACTTCTGGTTTCTGTTTCGGTTTTAATCACATTTCAGTGTGCCTATTTCAATACATTCTACAATGCGGAAACTGCATTTGACAGCGCATTCAGAAAACATTCCGAGATACTGGAAAAGTACCCGGACAGTTTGGTGGTTGCTCCTTCTGCCGAAATCGAGTCTCAATATGATCGGGCAATAGAAAAATCTCTCAAGATGTTGGATGTGTATCCGCGTAAGAAAAAACTTCAGGATGAAGCTTATTTCCTGATGGGCAAGGCAGCCTTCTATAAAAATGACTTCAGGGCTTCAATAGGCTATATGAGAGAGCTTCAGGTACAGTTTCCTTCCAGTCCTTTGGTTCCGGAGTCGTTTCTGTATATGGCGAAATCTCATATACTGGATGGCAATTTGAGTGTGGCTGAGGAAATAATCATGCAGATACTGACTAAATATCCCCATCTGGATGAAGACCATCAGGCGACTCTTCTGTCGGTTGAAATAGCGATCCGGCGTGGGGGGCGTTCTCAGGCCATAAATCTGCTTCAGAAGATCAGGTCTTCAGTTTTGGATGAAAACAGACAGATTGATATCCTTCTGAGAATGGCGGAATTGCATATAGAACTGAAACAGTATGAAAAAGCATACAATCTTCTGCGAAAAGCTCCCAGGATCAGGAAGTTCTCCTATTTGATGTATCGAGTGGACCGTTCCATATATCATTGTTACGACGCCCTGGATTCTCTTCCTCAGGCTCTGGAGCTTCTTGATGAAATGTACAGGAATCGTTCGTACCGGGAATATCAGGGTGAAATCCTTTTCAACAAAGGGATCACTCTGCGCAAAATGGGGCGGATTGCTGAAGCGATGGCTCTGTTTGAAAAGTTGGTTGAATCCTATGATCTCGAAAGATATACCGATTTTAAGGATATCAGAGGAAAGGCATATTTTGAGCTTGCACTTCTCCATCAGATGAAAAGAGGAGATTATGAAAAAGCAAAGGAGGCATACTCAGAGGCTCAAAAGGCCGAGGACTCTTTTATAGCACAAACTGCATCCAAGAGGGTTCAGGCTTTAAAAAAACTAAAAAAACTGCGTAATCCCGATTCCAATAAAACCATAACGGCAGAAGATAAGTATATCATCGGAGAGCTTTTTCAGTTTGATCTGGAGGAGCCGGATTCAGCGTTTCATCAGTATACTGAAGTGGCACAAGAACAGCCATCCGATACGACTCTTAGGCCTCGTGCATTGTCCATGGCTGCATTGATTGCGCGAACCGATCTAAAAGACACTCTCCGTTCGGACAGTCTTCTGGAGTTGGTGATTGAGGAGTATGAAAATACCGGATATGCCCGCAAAGCCCAGGAGCTGATGGATGTTCCCGTATCTGTCATTACTCGTGAAGAAGAAGCTCAGCGTGATTTCAGAAATGCTGAAAAGCTTTTTTATGAAGAGGGTGATACCGTTGAAGCTGTTAAAAAGTATTATAACATCTACAAGAAATACAGCGACTTGGAGATCGCGCCGAAATGTCTGTACGCCGCGGCGTGGCATACCGATACTGATCTTGAGAAAAACCGGGTTGCCATGAAGCTCTATGAAGAGCTTTGTGAAAAGTACCCCGATTCCGATTATTGCACAAAAAACGCTCAACCCCGCCTGGCGGTAGCTGAAGATACTCTTGAGGCTATCCGTGCTGCAAAGGAGGAGGGGCAAGGTAACTCCGGCAATAAGGAATCTGTTCGCCCGGTAAAAAAAGATGCTGAATCCGCGATTCGGAACAGATCCGAAAATCCAGCTTCCCCAAACAGAAAAAACGGTGATAAGAGCAACTCCGAGACGTTGAAATCGCCCGCTTCGGCTGAACCCGATTCATCCGGAAATAACTGATTGGGCAAGTGTTCCAGAAATCTGAAAGTATCACAATCACCTGTTCTGTTTACTGTTCATTACAGTATATTCATCAGTTCTGCACTCATATTCAAAAAAAAGAAGTAGCGTTTCTGAAAACAGTGCGCGTCTAAATTAACGAAGGAAGAAAGATGGCCGGATCATCCAGAGATTCTTCAGAGTTGCGCGGGTATTACCAACGGTACGCATCCATTGTTCATGCCCGTTGCAGATCCATATTGAAGTCGGAAGATGATGCATGGGATGCAACTCAGGAGGTGTTTATCAAATTATCCAGATCCTTGTCCCGGATTCGCAACAAGCAGTCGATGTACTACTGGCTTATGAGTGCCAGTACGAATCACTGCATTTCCATGTTGAGGCGCAGGAAACTGGAGGTTTTTGATGAGTCCATACATTCTAAACGGGGTGGTGTTGCACCTCAGGAGCGCAAACTGGCCATGAAGGAGCTTCTGAGACGGTATCTTCTGCCCTGGGATAAGAAGGTCAGAGAAGTGATTTACTACACCTATATAGATGGATACAAGCAGGAGGAGATCGCCAGGCTGACCGGGCTGGGTGAATCAACCATCCGCAAGTATCTCACCCGTTTCCGCAGAGCAAATTCGGAAGCGGCTCGGAAAGAGGGGTTGTTATGAACAGGGAACCTGAGCGCAATGAACTGGAACGCTATTTTGTGGGTGAGTTGGATGAGGAGCATGCCGCCAGGATAAGAAAACATGCTCAGAGTTGTCCGGAATGCAGCCGTTATCTGGAAAATCTGGAGGCGGAACGGATCCGGTTTCTGAATCTGCACCCTTTTGAAGAGTTTGCCGGAAAGGAAGAAGCTGCATCCCGAAAAGGTGTGAGCATATCCTGGATTCCCAAATCCCTTCATGCACCGGCTGCGGTTGTTGCCTTTGTGATGCTGTTTGCACCGATTGCGCTGATCACATACAATCTTGCCACTCCCGGCAGTTCTTATCGGTACAAGGGGAACTCAAGTCTCACATTTCATTACAAAAGAGATGGTCTGGTTCACAAAGGAGTCCCCTCCGATACATTTCAGCAGGGAGATCAGCTTCAGATCCAGTATTCATCGGAAAGCAAGCAGTTTGTTTCTCTTTTCAGTGTAGACAATCAGGGAGCGGTCTCTTTTTATCATCCTGACCAGCTTTCTCCTTTCTGCAGTATGCCCACCGACACTGGAAATTCTCTTTCCTACCCTGCGAGCATTCTGCTTGATGAAACCGAAGGGGAGGAGCTTATTGTGGTTCTTCTTTCTGAAACTCCGGTTAAAACAGATGAGGTGATTGCATGGGTCCGCAGGTCGGCACAAAAGAGTTTTTCGGATTTGTCAAAGCTTGAGAAGAAGTTAAGCGAAAAGAAGTTGCGACCGAAGCATTCTCTTTCCACTCTCATTATCAGAAAAAAAAATAAATCATTGTCCGGATAACTGATATGTGCAAAGTGTCATTCTTCTTTACGGTATGCATTCTCTGTTTCACCTTTTCATTCGGTGGAACAAGACATGCTGTCCTCGTGGGCTGCAATAAAGGAGGGCACGATCTTGAAAATCTGCGCTATGCGGAAAAGGATGCCAAACGTTTCGGAAGCGTTCTGCGAAAAACTGGGGATTTTCCCTCCGGGCAAGTAAAAGTGCTGCTTCACCCTGATCGCGAGGCATTCTGGAAGGAGATGAAAAGGGTCAGCAGGAAGGTGAAAAATGAATCCGACAGAAAAAACAGTCACTTTCTTTTCTATTTTTCAGGTCATTCTGATGGAGAGAGCCTTCTTCTAGGTGATGAAAAAGTTTCCCTGTATAGGGTGAAGAAATTTCTGGATTCCTGCGGGGCGGGAGTGAGGATCGGTATTTTTGATGCCTGTCACAGTGGAGCTGTCATAGCTTTCAAGGGCGGTCGATCATCCGGGCCGCTTTATTTCAGGCAGAGTGAGAAAGTCAAGGGGCAGGTGATTATCGCATCTGCCGCTGCTCATCAGCAGGCTCAGGAATCCGAGACTCTCAAGGGCTCCATATTCACTCATCACTGGCTTAATGGCCTTAACGGAAGCGCGGATTATTCCGGTGACCGGCATATTACTCTTCACGAGGCGTATCAGTATGCCTACCGCAAAACTGTGGAGACATCTGCTTTGACTGGAGGAGGATTACAGCACCCTTCCTACAATTTCAATATCCATGGGGAAGGTGATATCTGTCTGACCAACCTGAGTCAATCCCGCATTGAGGGGATATTGTTTGACAGAACAAGTGAGGGTACGTTTCTTATTCTGAGTAGCGATTACAATGATGTTTTTGCCGATTTCACCAAAAAAAGCGGACAGGAGTTTTTTATTTCTCTCAGTCCGGGGACTTACAGGATTATAAACGCTCGGGATGGGGATGTTTTCACTCTGAACAAGGATGTGCGCAAGGGTGGCTCGGAATATGTCACTCATGCCATGCTGAAGAACCGTCCGCTTGTGGATGCAACCCGGATAAAGGGAAGAGAGCGGAAAAAAGAAAAAACCACATCTGAAGTTTTCGGTCAAATGCGGGATTTGAGCTTCGGGCCGGGAACGGGTGTTGTTTCCCGTGTTTCAGAGGGTAGTGAGAGCGGACTTCTGCTTACGGCTGCAGTCGATTTGGCACTTCAGAACAGTATAGGTATGTTTGTGAATGCGCACCTGCTTCCCTTGAGCAGAAGTTTTGGGCTGGAAGCAGGAGTCAATGCATCAAGGCCTGTTAACGATTTTCAGCTTTATGCGGGGGCGGGGCCTGGAATCTGGTATACAGGTTCGGGAAATGTGGCTTCGGAGGGTGCTTTGGGGGTAAGAACTCATGTGGGATTCAGCAAACGGGTGAATTCAATTCTTGAGCTTCAGGCGCAGATACCACTTGTGCTCCTTTTCGCCGAGCAAGGCGAACTTCAGACCGGTATAGAGATGCGGTTTATTTTCAGAAACGGAAAATAAAGATAAGAATATGTTTCTCTCAGAATAGCTTTATTTCTTATTGAGAGCGTCTTAAATACAGAAAACTGATACAATCATAATATTCTTGTGAGGGAAGGTATGGAGAAAATCGTTATGTGCCTGGTGCTTTTAGCTGTTAGTCAAGCTGGTATGGCGGGAGATACGACAGAACAGGAAGTGAAAACCGTGCCGCTGAAAATCTACAGCGGCGGTGTGGGGGCAGGAGCTATGCTTCCCCTTAATCCGGAGTTCGAGGAGTATTCCGAGCGTTTTCTCAAGCTGTCTTTCATGAATATGTGGCAGTTCAGAGAGTATACGGCGCTTTTTCTGGATATAGACTGGCTGGCTCCGGAAAAGAACTTCGGTGTGCAAGCCGGTTTCGATTTTCTTCTTTCCTCATCGGATTTCAGACCTTTTTTCGGGTTCGGTATCGGGGGGCACTATTTTGAGGAACGGGGAGAGGGTTTTAATCATAACTTCGGACCATCCGCATCAGCTCATATCGGTTTCGTGCTGGACATAACCGATGCGGTTCAGGTCAGATTCAGAGTGCCCTACAATGTCATTCTCAACGAGTCAAGGGATCACGGAGTGGGTTTCGATATGGGAGTGATGTTTACTGATAAACTGAGGAAAATACGCAAACTCGATTACAACGGGTAATTGGCTCTCTATATAAGACACCGTTTTTTCATGGAGATTATTATGAAAAGAACACTTGTGATTTCAATCCTGTCTTGCATACTGTTTGCCGGATCAGCTGCGGGTCAGGATGATCAGGCTGCTACGACAGAAAACAAGAATGTAACTATTATACACGGAAGGTCAACTGCGGACGGCAGTTCGGAGCTCAATGAACGGCTTCTTGAGGAGTGTATCGTTTCACTTCCCAATCCTGCGGAGCTGGAAGCTGATGTTACTTCGAAATCCGTGTATCTCAAGGAGATCAACGGCGATTCCGACAACAACGATTTCGTCAAAACCTATTCCGCCTCGGTGGTGATCAATTATATGCTTCATCAGAAAGTGCTGATGGTGGTCTCGACCAGTTCTGTTCAGGGTAAGGATCCGGTGATGAAGGTTGTGGAAAGAAAAATGAAACAGAGCAGGAAGTTCAGTTCGGATTCCGGCAGCGGGGATATCTATGCTGGCCGTTCCAACCGCAAATATTACTTTTCAACTCCTGAAGCGGCGGCCAAGGATGCGAAAAAGCGGGCAGCAGTATGGCTGAAGCAGCAGAGAGCTGTGGTGTGCTCCAATTAAGAGGACAACGGTGTGTCCGAGAGTTATTTTTGATGTTCTCGATCCGTTCGGGATTCCGAAGAGCTGCAGAACTGCAATGAAAAATTGAATCAGGAGGAAGTATGCGAAGAGTTTCAGGTTTTATGGTATATCTGCTTTTACCAGTGGTCTTTATCGGTTGTTCCACGAAAGTATCGCGCGTCAGGCCCGATTCCACTATCGACCTCACCGGCCGGTGGAACGATACCGATTCCCGGCTGGTTGCCGAGGAGATGATAGAGGATGCGCTCAATCAGCGTTGGCTGTATAAGTGGGAATCGCAGAACAGGAAACCCAGCGTTATTGTGGGTAAAGTTGTCAACAAGGGCCATGAGCATATCAGTGTGGAAACCTTCATCAAAAACATGGAACGTGCGCTTCTCAACTCCGGCAAAGTGAATTTTGTCGCCACCAAGAGTGAACGGGAGCAGCTTCGGGAAGAGCGTGCCGATCAGCAGGAGAATGCTTCTGTTTATACCCGCAAATCCCAGGGTGAAGAAACTGGTGCGGATCTTATGATGATCGGTTCGATCAATACTATTGTGGACCAGGAGGGAAGCAAAGCTGTTGTGTATTATCAGGTCAACATGGAACTTGTTGAGTTGGAGAGCAACATGAAAGTGTGGATAGGGGAGAAGAAGATAAAAAAGTACGTGGAGAGGGCCAAAACAAAATTCTGATCTCGACATTTTTTGTTTTGAAAAATCTGAAACAGCCCTTAGCTCAGTAAAGGATTCATCAATTGTATCGTAACTGCAGCAGTGTTTCCAACTGTTCCGCAGTGCGCGGATTCGTGCTGCTCTTGATAGTTTTAATTTGCGCCATGCTTTTGTCGTGTGCAAGCCGCAGTCTGTTGCGCAGAGAAAAGCTCGGGGAGGTAGTTGCGTCTCGCGATTTCAAATCCGCTGTTTCAATCATTAAGAAAAACAAAAAGCTCTACAAGAATGCCGAATTTCTCTACAATATGGATATCGGACTCCTTTATCATTATGCGGGTCTTTTCGATTCCAGCAACACCTACCTTCTGAGAGCATCGGAAATCCACGACGAACTCTATACCAGATCTGTTACAAATGAAGCAGCGGCTTTTCTTACAAACGATAATGTGAGGCCGTATCGGAGCAAACCCTATGAACTTGTGATGCTTCACCAGTTTATAGCTTTCAACTTTCTTGCCAGGGGTAAATATCACGAAGCTCTGGTCGAAACCCGAAGAACACAGCTTATGTTCAATGAATGGGAGCGCACGGGCGGTGAAAAAGGCAAGTTTCATACGGATGGAATGTTTCATCTGCTCTCTTCGCTTGTATATGAAATCGTCGGGGAAGAGGATAATTCGCTCATTTCACTTTTCAATTCGGTGAAAGCCTATAAACAAGGACCGGTTTCTCTTGCCAGGGAGGTTGAAAGCTTTGCATACAAGCGTCTGGTTGAGGGTGACCGGGAAACTGACACTGCACTTTTAGGGATCAGCAGACCTGAGGAAAACAGATGGAGCATCGATCAGGGGACATCTGAAATCGTGCTTATCGGTTACGCCGGAAAAGGGCCGGTGCTCAGAGAAAAAAACTGGTCCGGGACGTATATCAAGGATGGTATTCTTTTACTTAAAACCAGAGGTCCGGACGGGAATGCGATTGTCGAGAGAATGCCCGCTCCGTCTCTGCCTGCATCGGAATACGCCAAGGCTGCAAAAGGAAAAAAGACCAAATCCGGAACGACTTTTCATGTGAAAGTGGCTTTGCCGGAGGTGCAGTCGTTTTCTTCTCAAAGTGCCTATTTCACCGCTCAGAGCAAATCATTTTCCGGATCAGCCAGATCGGTAGTGATAAACAATCTGAATCTTCAGGCCCATAAAGCTCTTGAGGATGTCTGGGGGACTCTGATAACCAGAACCGTTGTAAGAGTGGTGCTTCGGACAATTGCCGCTCAGCAGGCAAAGTCCAGAATGCGTACTGAAAGCCCTGTGGCCAACCTGCTTCTCAATCTCGGCACCGATGTGCTCACCGGTCAGCTGGAGAGAGCAGACATACGAAGCTGTTTTCTTCTTCCTCAGAAAATCCATATGCTGCGTATTCCGGTCAACCCAGGTGTTCATGATATAAAGGTGAATGTGTACGACCGTTCAGACAGGAAGATGGGGATGCGTGAATATCAGAATGTTGAAGTGAAAAACGGGGAGAAGAAATTCATATTTCATAACTCATTAAGGTGATCCTGATACTTGCATTCTGGCCGCGTACGATTGTATTATTAGTCGAACGCTCTTTTCTGTTAAACGGTAAACAAGGTTTTCTCACACAAAATATCCCTTTAAAAGGAGGCTTTCCATGCTTAAGAAGTTTCTGGTTGTAATGGGTTTGGCGGCAACTGTCATGTTTAACGGCTGTCTGCTTGATTCAGGTTCGGAGGAGAACAACAATATCAGTTTCAGCGGCATCAGGGTTGTTGATACTGTTTATGTGGGGAGCGGTAATGTTGCAATTGAAGGAAAGCTTGAAGCCAACAGTACAATCAGTAATATCAGATTCGAAGTATATAACCCAGATAGAGAAGATGTGACTTCAAGTTTCAGCAGACCCTTTGATGCACCCAGCAATGAAACCAAAGTTGATCTGGAAAAACAGAACGCAAGAATCGGTACAGAGACCAGTTCTCTTATCAGCGGTACCTACCGGCTTGAGATTTCAGGCGATGTGAACGGTGAGATCAGTTCCACAACGATCTCCTTCCAGGTGAAAAACAATGATGGTGCAACCAATCCTGATTCCGATCTTGAAGAGCAAACTATCACTGTGGCAGGACATGGGCATAATACCATGGGTAGCTCCTTTGATCTTGATAACGGTGAGGTACTTTTGTCCTCGGATGCTACCGTTGCAGGTTCTGGAGTCGATCTGGTATACACCTATTCAAATTCACGGCGCAGCCCCGTTCTCTTGACTCCTGTTTATGCAAAAGAGGATAGCGATATAGGTGCATTCTCCGGCTGGGATAATCCCAATGACACCGAGTTCCACAAGGTAAGTACTGATTACGATGCAGTTACAACCAAGGCGGATGTGGAGGAACTGTTTGATGCATCTCAGGTTTCTTCTTCCGGACGAGTAACATGTGCGGCTGGAGATGTGTTTGTAGTGAAAACCGATACCGGTGCCTACGCTCTTCTTGAGATGGTAACTGTTTCTGCTGATGACGGCGGGACAGCAAATATCAAATATGCTCTCTAAGGTATCTTTCGAGGCAACGGTTGTTTGTGATCGTTGCTTCATTTTTCCTCTGAAGGGACGTCTGAATGCTGAAAATGGCAGTGAATTTTTGTCCGGTCATTTTGATGTCTTTTTTCTTTTCAGCCTTTCTTTCCTGCAGTTCCATTTCCAGCGGGGTGACCAATCTTATCATATCCGATGAGGACGAGGTGGAGCTTGGAAACAAATTCAAAACGGAGATTCTGGCCAAACGTGATTCGTTTCCTGTTCACAGAGATCAGGTCATAAAAAATTATGTGGACTCTATTGGTCAGGTGATCGCCAGTTCCCAGCAGGACCGCAGAACCATTGATTACACTTTTACTGTGATTGATAAAGATGTGATCAATGCATTTGCTATTCCCGGCGGGCATGTATTCGTGTATGCGGGATTGATCAGAGCCTGCCGCAACGAGGCGGAGCTTGCCGGTGTGATTGCACATGAGGTGGGGCACATAACCAAGCGCCACAGTATGCAGAAAATGGTTCAGCTGTACGGAGCTCAGTTTCTGCTGGATATACTTTTGGGCGATGAAGGCAAATTGACTCAGGTAGTGGCGGGTTTGACCACCAATCTGCTTTTGCTTGATTACGGCAGGGCAAATGAATTTGAAGCAGACAGCCTCTCAGTGGAATATTCCATTCTTGCCGGTTATAATCCTCGGGGCATTGAAACGTTTCTGACTTTGCTTGATGAGCAGAGTGAGGATGGGGGATTTTTCCAGTTTCTTTCCACTCATCCTGAAACCGGCAAGAGGGTGGAAAGAGTGAAGGGGCTGGTTGAGAGAAAGGGAGAGAATCTGAGCGAGGAGTTGTTTTACGAGGCGAATTTTTCGGGATACAGGGGGAGGCTGTGAGTTTTCCGCCCCGGAGGTGAAATTCACCTCCGGGGCTTGCGATTTGTCACGGGCTCAGAACCCGCTCCGCACCATTTTTCCTCCTGTTTAAAATCCTTTCCCTATTAGTTTCCTAAAAATCTCTTCTTAATCATTATCGAATCCGCATTTCCGGATATACCTCTGCACAATCTTCATTTTCAGAAGACTATATCTCTCAGAACTGCAAATGCCGATCAGGAAAATGCTTTCAGCATTTCGCATATCCGGGAATATCTTCTCGGGCACCCTGCTGTTCTGGAAATAATTTTGGAAACTGCTGAGCGGGTGATTCCCAGGTATCGCGCCAGATCGGCGCCTGAAAAGCGCAGTTGAAAAATCCCCCGCAGAACCATTATCTCCCTATTTTTTGAACGATTGTTGTTGTACCCTCTTAAAAAGAGCTCTTTTTGTTTCAGGGGTAACCGTGTGCTGAGATCCTTGTGAAGCCCCTCGAGGTGAGGTTTGGGTTCCCGCATGAGATCCGCTTTTTTCCGATCATACAGCAGGTTGTGTTCATATATGGCGCTGTTCACAAAATCTTCTTTCCCGATGATACAGGTATGTGGATCAGTGTAGTCTTGGCCCTGTTTGTTCGCATGACGGAGTCTGCCGATATTTTCCATGTATCTGGGGACGTTTATATTACGATCCAGGTGGTTTTGATGTTTCCGGGTGTGTTCCGGGCCGAATCCTTTGATTATGCTGCAACAGTGACATCTGCCGTCCCGTTTGGCGGAAACAACTCTCTCAGACCGCAGCGGGTTAAGATGCACATGGCAGGCGATATCCTTAAGACTGTGATTTTCATCAAGAATAGCTGAGGAGAACCGTTTGGGGAACACCGTGCCGTGGCGTTCATAATATTTATTGATATTTTTGGCGATAACGGAATTGAAGGTGCGTATGAACCATGACACCGTCTCCTCGCTGGTTTTCACTACCAGGTGATAATGATCCTGCTGAAGGCACATATCAACCAGAACGTAATTGGCAGACTTCAGCATGGAGTCGAGTTTGGAGAGGAAGAAGAGTTCGTGGTCTTTGGTGGGGAAGAGGTCGAGACCGGGGGTGATTTCCGAGCGGATCTGGTAGACGGCATGAGGGACGATGATTCTGGGCTTTGTGCTCATGGATAAATCCTTTTCCGGGGTGAATGTATGCTGGGGAAAGATGATGCGTGGACATAGTGCAGCAATTTACGGACCGGAGATGCCCCGGAGGTGAATTTCACCTCCGGGGCATCTCATATACTATATTTTCCTCTCCTGTTCCCTTTATCCCATCACAGGGGGTCATCATGAACAAAATCCTAAAATCCGCCATCATCGCCTCTCTTATCCTCATCACCTTCATCACCGCCGGACTGGTTACCTTCTTTGTAATGTTCCCGCCAGAAAAAATTAAGGACCTCGCCGTCGCCCAGCTCGAACCCGTACTGGGCAGGGACATAAAAGTCGATGATGCAACTGTGAGCATCTTTCCCGTGCTGGGTGTCGCACTTTCTGGCTTCGAGGTTTCCAACACTCAGCGACCCGGCTTCGCTTCAGACGAACCGTTTGTGAAAATGGACAAATTCCTGGTCCAGATCTCTGTGGCATCTGTATTTAAAGGGTATCCCGAAATAAGTGCGGTCATTTTTCAGAAACCGAATGTGCTTATTGAGATGGATACTGCAGGAGCGTATAATTTCGACGATCTGGCGCTACTTGAAAAGAGTAAAACCAAAAAAGGAAAAAAGAAGGGAGGAGCTGTGGCTCTACCCGTCCCTTTAACTCTTAATAAATTCCAGATCAGGGACGGAAAGATAAACTATCGTGACCAGAAGGAAAGCCGTGTAGTTTCAGTTGGTGATCTGAGTCAGGAGATTCGCCTCTCGGTGGACAAACAGCTGAAAAATGTGAAAACCACCGGGAATCTTGAACTGGCAGACATCAGTCTTGAGACAAAGAAGATAACAAAACCTCTTTCTGATCTCACCTTTACTCTTTCACATAACATATGCGCCGATCTGACCGAGGGAACCGCACAGGTTGAATCGATAAGGCTTTCGCTTCAGAAGATATTTCTCAACCTCAACGGTTCTGTTAGCGGGCTTAATGGTCCTAATTTGGTTTTTGATCTTGCTGCCGAATCCGACCCGTTTGATCTTAAGGATATTTTAAAGGAAATTCCTGTGGAACTGGTTCCGGATGTCGCCAAGATGACCGGCTCCGGAACAGCCAAGATGGATGTGGCCCTAAAGGGGGCTCTTGAGGAGGACAAGCCGCTTCCGGTGAAAGGTTCACTGGTGATAAATAAGGGCATGGTCAAGTACACCGATTTACCTGAATCTGTTAATTCAATAAACGGAGATATCGAATTCACTGACAACAGCCTCGATGTGCGTAAGCTTCTTCTCAGATTCGGTGAAAATCCGGTGAGTATAATGGCTTCTGTGATCGATTTCAAAGAACCGAAAGTGGATGTCACAGTTGATGCTGACATCAATCTGGCGGATGTGAAGAATCTGGCCGAACTTCCTCCCAAAACATCTCTTTCGGGAAATCTGAATGCACATATCCGGGCCAAGGGCAAAGCCGATCCAGCAGATCCATCAAAGCTGGATGTAAAAGGCGATATTGCTCTTCAGAACGTGTCCGCACAGATACCGCCTCTGACAAAACCGGCCGTGGCACGCGGGAGTATGACTCTGACTTCCTCTTCTGTCAAAAACAATCTTGCGGTACAAATCGGACAGTCCTCTCTCAAGCTCAATGCAGAAGCCCGTAACTATCTCTCCTTTATACTCAAGGATAAAAAGAAATCTCTCCCCAGGCCTGGAATTCAGTTCAGTATTACATCCTCTTTGCTCAACACGGATGAATTCATGCCTGCAGAGAAAAAGAAATCGCAGAAGAAGGAAACTGAAAAGAGCGGTCCTGTGATTGCACCTTTGCCCGGGGTTGATGTGGATGGAAGGATTTCCGCAAAAAAAGTGGTCTATGAGAAGATCCCTATGAATGATTTCAAAATGGATGTTTCGGTAAAGGATGATGTCGCTGATGTGAATATGAGTACAGGGCTTTCTGGAGGATGGATGAAAAATGATCTGAACGCTGATCTTAGAAATGTGAAAAATGTTTCTTTCAGAAACAGGCTTGTCGTTTCCAAAGTGGAAGTCAATGAGCTTATGGCTGCTTTCGGCAGGTATATTAAACCCACTACCGCACTTAATCGTGAACTTAAAAAGCTTCCGCAGAATCTGTTCGGAAAGGTAAATGTTTCAAGCGTACTGTCCGGGAATGGGGCTAAACCTGAGGATTTCACTCAAACGCTTTCCGGCAACATGGATTTTAAAATGAAAGAAGGCAGAATTGCCAATTCACTTCTCACTAAGAGGGTTGCGGGAGCGGTTGAAAGATTTCTGAAACTGGATGAGATTCATTTCAGAGACTTATCAGCTCAGCTTCGTTTTGATGATGGTAATGCCATTTTTGATGATCTGAAGTTTTTCTCGAAAACTGCTGGTGACTGGATTGGAAAGGGTACTGTAGGTTTCAATTCCCGTCTGGACATGGCTGTTTCAAATCGGTTGCCCAAAGCAGCATCAACTCCGTTGCTCTCACTTCAGCAGAAAGGAAAAAATACACTTAACAGCCTTCTTGGAGGCACAAAGTTTTCCGGAACTGCCAGCTTTTTGAATGATCTGGGTGTACCAGCCGATCAGGACGGCAGGGTGACGGTCAAACTCGCCCTCAAGGGATCTCTTTCCGATCCGAAAGTGGCATTCTCCGGCTTTGGCAGCGCTGAGGGGGGCAAGAAGAAAGAAAGTGTGCAGGACAAGGCAGCCGAAGAGCTGAAACAGAAAGTCGATCAGCAGAAGGCGCAGCTTGAGAAAAAACTGGAAGAGAAGCGCAAAAAGGCTGAAGAAGCTCTGCGCAGGAAAGCACAGAAACAGCGCGAGAGGCTTGAGGCTGAGAAGCAAGCCAGGAAAAAACAGCTCAAAAAGGAAGCTGATCAGCTTAAGAAAAAAGGTGATGAACTCAAAGACAAAGCAGCAGACAAGCTTAAAGATTTATGGTAATCAATTCTCCATTCTATGACAGGCAGCTTCTCTGCCTGTCATAATCCCCCGGAGGTGAATCTCACCTCCGGGGAATCCTCGCAGTAACCCCGAATACCCCTGTTGGCCTCATACTTGCTGTAATCCGAAAATCACTCTGCAAAATTTTGAAAGAGGTTTTTTGTCTCCCGAAAACAACATAAAAATGCCTTCAGCACTGCTTTCACTGATTCCGGTTATGGTTGTCGGTGTATCACTTTCTTTTTCAGTTTTTGTTTATGATCTCCAACCGCACATATCCCTGTTTTTCGGGGCTGTTGCAGCTGCGGTGACGGCAATGGTTCACGGCTATCAGTGGGAGACCATCAGGTCAGGTTTCATCAGAAGTATTGCAAGAACAGTTCCGATGCTTATTATTCTGCTGGTTATAGGGATGATCATCGGGGTATGGATCGCAAGCGGAATCGTCCCTGCCATTATGTATTTCGGCTTTGAAATTCTGGTGCCGAGCTGGTTTCTGCCTATTATAGTTATCATTTGCAGCGTCATGTCCGTCATAACCGGCAGCTCCTGGACAACTGCCGGTACTATCGGAGTGGGACAGGGAATGGGGCTGCCCGCACCTGTAGTGGCCGGAGCGGTTGTTTCCAGGAGCGTTTTTGTCGGGGACAAGCTTTCGCCCATGTCCGATTCCACAAACCTCGGATACGGAAATACTGCAATCAGCAGGATGGATACAAGCCCCTCAAAGGAAAAAAAAGTCCAGGCTGTTCCCCAATGGCAGAGCAGGCCGGTTTCGAGCAGGGGGAGAATGTGTACGTAAGTTGTTGATTCCTAAGGGAGACAGATGGAGCCCCGGAGGTGAAATTCACCTCCGGGGCTCCCCCCCCCGCCTCAATCCCCACTCCCCAACGCCCTATATATTATATTCTACCTGAATACATACCGACCTTCCCTACAACATTTTCAGGAGTGTGATCATGAAAAAGACCTGTTTCCTGTCTGTCACGGCTCTGGTCCTCTTGCTCTCCGCAGGCTGCAGCAGTAAAATCTCCATAGAAGAGGCAAAAGCGAAAATCCAGAAACTCGCCGACAAGGGCGTTCCCGAAGAGGAGATGCAGGATGTGAGAATGTTTCTTCACCAGATGGAATCTGCCAAAAAAACAGGCAATACTGGAACATTCAGGACTTATCAGGATTCTCTGGATTATGCTCTGGCCAACTTCGAAACGAAAATGACCAAAATACTGCAAGAGTCCGGGCCGATTGTTGATTCTCTAAAGAAAGTCACTGAAGAGAAAATGGGCAAGCTCAAAAGACTTCATCTGGAGAGCGCCGAGCCCACTGCACAAAAAATCGATTCTCTTATCAAGGCAAAGCAGCTCCTGCTGGCACGGGATCGTCTGGAGAAATTCGATGGCGAGCTCGATACTCTGGTCAAGGAACAGAAAACAGCCGATTCTCTCTGGGGTGATTTCGTGGGTTGCTGGGTTCTGGAGAAGGAATCTCCCGATAAAAAATTCAATGTGGTAGAGAGAACCGAAATCCATATGCGCCCCGACAGCAGTCTCTTCATTGTGGAGAAAAAGAAGGGAAAGACCAGTGAAAACACCAGGGATGACTGGGAATTCCGTTCAACCGGTACATGGGATGTGAAAGGTGACGTGGCCCATCACCACATCGAAAAAGAGAAATGCGTACGACAGAAATTCTGGTCTCGTAATCCTGAAACCGGCAAATGGAAAAAGCAGATCAAACCTCCTTATGACTCCACTGTCAGTGATGGTTCCAAAGACAGATATGCGGTGTATGAGGATCTGAAGGAGGATTTCAAAAAATTTCCTGTTCGCAGATAAGGGCGCAGAAGGAATTATTTCCGAGCATAGGTGTCGGTTTTCATCAGCCGGCACCTTTTTTGTGTGCACTTGGATCTTTTCTGCCTGGAAGTTGGCTCAGTCTTTGAATTGGTATGCAATTGTATCTGGGCAGCTCTGGTATTTGTTCTGCAAAGAATGGAAAATTATTTTTATTTATGTTATAGAAGCAATGTTTCTCAAAGGAGATTCTCAGGTTCATGAATGACAGTGATAAATACTTACAGTTCGGAATTCCGGGAATGGACAAAATTCTCCGGGGAGGGCTGCCAGCAAATCAGATGTATGCCGTGTACGGCTCAAGCGGCAGCGGTAAAACCACCTTCGGCTTTCAGTTTCTTCTTCAGGGCGTTAAGGAAAAGGAACGGTCTCTCTATATCGGTACTGCGGAAACGGGAAGTGAAATCAGGAGGGTTTCTGAAAGTCACGGATGGGATTTAAGCGGAATAAAGCTTGAGCACCTTTCAATCCACCTGGGTGAGAAGTCCGGTCCGGGGCAGACCATGCTGTATCCTGCAGAGATTGAACTGCCTCAGATAGTTGACTCGCTTATCGAAAAAATACAGAAATATAATCCTCAGCGGGTAGTGATCGACTCGTTGAGTGAAATTCGGTTGCTTGCCAGACAGAGAAGCTGGTATCAGCGTCAGCTCATGATGCTCAAGCAGTTTCTCGAATCGCGCGCCTGTACAACACTTCTCACCGATACTCTGGGAGAGGAGAACGGCATCCTGCAGACGATTGTGCACGGAGCAATCGAGATGCAGCGCAGCAACCCGGTATATGGTCCGGAGCGGCGTCGTCTGCGTATAGAAAAACTTCGCGGCCTCTCCTTTATTTCCGGTTATCACGATTACATCATTCATAAAGGCGGGGTGAAGGTGTTTCCGCGTCTGATATCTGCGGAACATTTCAAAGAGTTCCCCAAGGAGTTGGTCAGCAGCGGAATTGATGAACTCGACAATTTGCTGGGGGGAGGTTTCGATCGGGGTACGTGTGCTCTTTTGCAGGGAGCTGCAGGCACCGGGAAATCCGCCCTGGCCTCTCAGTTTGCAGTTGCCGCTGCAAAGAGAAATGAACGTTGTGCGATTTTCTGTTTCGATGAACGGATCTCAACTTTCATCAAACGAGCTAAAAGCCTGGGCGTGGATATGGAATCATATATGGCTGACGGGCGTATCATCGTCAATCAGATTGATCCCGCCGAAGTTTCTGCAGGTGAATTCAGCAGTGAAGTCGCCGAGCTGGTAAGGGACAAGGGTGTTTCGCTTGTGGTGATCGACAGTCTTAACGGCTATGCCTATGCCCTTCCGGATGAGCGTTTTCTCTCGGTGCATCTGCACGAACTGGCCAGCTTTCTCAACCTTCAGGGAGTGGTGTCCATTTTTACCATGGCCCAGCGTGTCGGTTTCGGTCTCGAAGCGACATCCCTACCATTTGAGATTTCCTATATTTCCGATTCTGTTCTTAATTTGGGGTACTTCGAATACAGCGGAACTGTTCACAAAGCTCTTTCTGTACTTAAACGCCGAAGCGGCAAACACGAACGCACCATCCGTGAGTTGATAATGGACGACAGGGGGCTTCATGTGGGGCCCGTGCTTCATGATTTTGAAGGATTGGTTTCAGGAGTTCCACGTTATGTGGGGTCCGAAACGAAACTGGGCAAAGGTGATGATGTGAATGGATGATTCTTCCGGTAATCGTCATACGGTACTGCTGCTGACTCCCACAGGTGAGGATGCGTCTGTATTGAACAGGACACTTTCAAAAGGGGGGATCAGGACGTGTCGGTGTGCTGATATGGAGGATATAAGCAGAAAACTGGATGAAACATTCGGTACAGCAATCATAGCCGAAGAAGTGCTCACACCGCACAGTGTCAGGCTGCTTGCCGGTGCTGTTCAGCGTCAGCCGGAATGGTCCGATTTTCCTCTGATCATAATGGCGGGCGCGGAATCCAATCTCGATACAGCCTGGGCGATTCTGGGTGATAAAAGTCAGGCTCTCAACATAAATGTGCTCGAACGGCCTGTTTTCGCCCGCACACTCTTTTCCGCCGTCCGTTCCACTCTGCGTTCAAGGGCTACTCAGTACCGGGTTGCAGAGGAGCTCCAGGCCCGCAGAAAGGCCGAGGAGGGGCTCAAAACAGCCAATGAGGAACTGCAGGCTTTTTCCTATTCTGTTTCTCACGACCTCCGCTCGCCGCTCCGTACTGTAAGAGGTTTCAGCACGTTTCTAAAGGAGGATTACAGCGACATACTGGATGAAACCGGTAAGGATTTTCTCGATCGCATTGTCCGTGGAGTGGATCAGATGGGTATGCTTATAGATGACATGCTCAGTCTGTCCAGAGTATCCAATCAGGAAATGGTTACCGAGGAAGTTGATCTGTCCGCTCTGGCCCGTTCGGTTGTGAATAATCTTCAGCAGAACGACCCCGAGCGACGGGTGGAAGTCAGAGTAGAGGATGAGCTCAGTGCTTTCGGGGATCAGCGCCTGCTCCAGATCGCATTCGCGAATCTCTTGGGTAATGCCTGGAAATATACCTCCAAAACTGACAATCCCCGCATTGAGATCGGCAGTTTTTCCCGGAATCGCGAAACAGTGTATTATGTGAAAGACAACGGGGCGGGATTTTCCATGGATCTGGCCGACAGGTTGTTCAAACCCTTTCAGCGTCTTCATACGGATAAGGAATTCTCCGGTACCGGAATCGGTCTGCCCATTGTGGGGAGGGTGATTCGCCGTCACGGAGGACGGATCTGGACCGAATCGGAGCCCGGTAAGGGAGCAGTCTTCTATTTCACTCTGAAGTGATCCGAAGTGCGTATGGGATTTATCAGAAAGCTTCCCTGGCTGTTTTTTCCGCTTCTTTTCTATGTGGTTTCGGTTATCATCTCCATGATCATGTTTGCCGCAGG
>JBKGXV010000042.1:0-25445 GCA_046546375.1 Chitinispirillaceae bacterium
TATCTGGTATTCGAATAAACCTGGAAAAACGATGTGATATTTCGAGGCGGACATATAAAAAAGGGGCTCAAGGCCCCCGAAAAATCAGATCTCCTCAATTCCTATCAAGGGTTGGTCCTTACTCACTGCGTCTCCATCCTGTACCAGGATCTTGACCACCTTGCATTTGACAGGTGAAGAGATCTCATTGAACAGCTTCATGGCTTCAACTATACACACTTTCGCACCTGCTTCCACAATATCGCCTTCTTTTACAAAAGGTGGTTTGCCCGGCCCGGGAGAGGAATAAAACGTTCCTACCAGCGGTGCATTAATAGTTCTGCTGTATGCTTCCTTTTTCTCCTCCGGAGGTTGAGCTTCGGAGGCGCCGGCTTCAGCCGCAGGTGCAGACTCATCCTGAGTGGCAGCAGATTCCACAGCCTTCATGTCCAAAGCCGGTCGAGTCCCGCCTGAACTCACGGGTGCACTGCCAGCTGGGCGCACAGATAAGTGATAATCACCTTTGCGGAAAACCACTTCCTCCATTTTAAGCCCCTCGATTTTCTGCAGCAGTTCTCCCGCCACACCCTCGATCTGCAGAGATGTGTTGGGAGCGGGTGCGGCTTGCGGAGGCGCAGCTTCTGACTGTTTTTCGGCTTTCACTTCCCCCTTCATAACCTCCTCGACAGCCTTTTGCTGCTCTTTAACCTTTTTCAGTTCAAGATCAGCCGGGGTTTCAGAACGCTCTTCGGGAGGCAGAGCCCTCCACTTGAAATACTCAATCGCAGGTTCCGGAAGCAGGATGTAGGAGATGATATCCTCTTCCTGCTGAATAAGAGAGGGCTCCACCCCATCAGTTGCTTTAGGCAACATCGGTTCAAGCCTGTCAGCGGGACGACTCGTAATGGGTTTCTCATCTCCCAGTATTTTTTTAAGCATTTTGTCGGAAATCGGAGCCGGTGATCTGCCGTAAAGACCTTTCACGTAATCCTTGACCTCATTGGGCACTATCTTATATCTCTCCTGGGATATGACATTCATCACTGCCTGAGTTCCAACGATCTGACTTGTGGGAGTAACAAGGGGAGGATATCCCAGATCCTTACGAACTTCACTCACCTCATCCAGCACCTCGGGAAGTTTGTCGAGTGACTGCTGCACCTCCAACTGGGACCGGAAATTGGAAATCATACCACCGGGAATCTGATGAATGAGGATTTCCGGATCGATATAGGAAGTCGGAGCGGATGTTGTTCTGCGTTTGGGAGCTAATTTCTCGAAATATTTGGCAGTTTTCTCCATAGCTTCCACATCCAGCTCTGCCGAGTAGTTGGTTTCCGAAAAAATAGCAGCCATGGTTTCCACCGGCGGCTGAGAGGAAAATCCGGACATGGAAGAGATGGCACAATCGATCGCACCGGCGCCGGCTCTTACACCTTCAACATAGGTGGCGATAGCCATACCGCTTGAAGCATGACAGTGCAGCTGAATCGGTATATTCACTTCCTTGAGAAGAGCCGAAACAAGCCGTTCTGCGGAAATGGGCGAAAGAATCCCGGCCATATCCTTTATGCAGAGAGAATCAATACCCAGCGCCACCTGTTCCTTTGCATACTGAACATACTTGTCGACTGTATGCACAGGTGACAATGTGTACGCCAGAGTACCCTGAGCGTGACCTCCATGTTTTTTTACCGCCTTTATCGCGGCTTCCAGGTTTCTTGAATCATTCAGCGCATCAAAAACTCTGAAAATGTCAATTCCGTTCTCACAGGCCAAAGACACAAAACGATCCACCACATCGTCGGCATAATTGCGGTATCCAACCAGATTCTGTCCCCTCAGAAGCATCTGCAAAGGAGTGTGCTTCGCCTTCGATTTCATCAGACGAAGACGTTCCCAGGGATTCTCCCGCAAATACCGAAGACACACGTCAAAAGTCGCCCCTCCCCAGACTTCCAGAGAATAATACCCCACATTGTCGATCGTATCGATAATATTCAGGATATCCTCAGTTCTCATCCGAGTGGCCCAAAGAGACTGATGAGCATCACGCAGGGTTGTATCGGTCACCCTGAGAGGAATCTTGTGCAGCTGATCTTCATTTTTTTTAACTGTTTTGGTCATAGCGGGAATTCCTCGCGAAAGTTATTTGGTGAATTTTCCCATGGCCGCAAACTTTTCAAACCGTTTTGCCATTAATTTTGAAGACGAAAGTGATGATAACTTTTTGAGATATCTGAGAACTGCGGTTTTGATTTCTTCTGCTGTACCTTCATGATCATTATGCGCACCGCCTGCAGGCTCCTGAACGATTTCATCAATCACTCTCAAAGATAGCAGGGATTTGGCTGTCACCTTGAGCGCCTCGGAGGCCTGAGGTGAAAAGGATGCATCGCGCCAGAGAATAGAAGCACATCCCTCCGGAGAAATAACCGAATAGATGGCATTTGAAAGCATAAGCACTGCATCAGCCACCCCGATCCCCAGTGCTCCTCCGCTTCCGCCCTCACCGGTAACCACAGTAACAACAGGAACCTCAAGTCGTGCCATTTCAGTGAGGTTACGGGCGATGGCCTCGGCCTGACCACGCTCCTCGGCATCCAGACCGGGATAGGCTCCGGGAGTATCAATCAGAGTCACAACGGGAATATTGAACTTCTCAGCCAGACGCATAAGTCTGAGTGCCTTGCGGTACCCCTCCGGCCGGGCCATTCCGAAATTACGTTCAATATTCTCCTCTACATTCTTTCCTTTACTGTGCCCGATAAGCATCACTTTCTGACTTCCCAGCATAGCAAACCCACCGACAAGGGCATGATCATCACCAAACGCGCGATCACCATGAAGCTCAACAAAATCAGAAAACATCAGGGATATATAATCATGGAGAACCGGGCGACGGGGATGTCGGGCCACCTGAACAGTCTGCCAGGGTGAAAGGCTGTTGTAAATCTCCTTTTTGCGCTCCTCGCATTTTCTCTCCAGCTCCTCAATCTGAGTGCTGAAATCACCTTTGTTTTCAGCCGCAAGAGCCTTGAGCTTATCTATGGCCTTTTCCATTTCCGTGATCGGTTTTTCAAAATCAAGCTCACGTGTCATGATGCCTCTTACCGGTTGTAGAATGAAAGAATTCTGTAAAGGGTATTTTTCATCTCTTTGCGTTGGACGACCTTATCGATGAAGCCGTGTTCCATCACAAATTCCGCTGTCTGAAAATCATCGGGGAGCTTCTGTTTGATGGTCTGTTCAATCACCCGCCTTCCGGCAAATCCCACCAGCGCTTTCGGCTCGGCCAGATTGACATCTCCCACCATGGCGTAAGATGCCGAAACACCTCCGGTAGTGGGATCGGTAAGAACAGAAATATAGGGAATCTTGCGATCATTCAAACGGGACACTCCGGCACAGGTTTTTGCCATCTGCATAAGAGACAGAATACCCTCATGCATTCGCGCTCCCCCGGAGGCAGAAAAGACGATATAGGGGATCTTATGATCGTAGGCATAATTGGCTGCAAGCAGTATCTTCTCTCCGGTTCCCGACCCCAGGCTTCCACCCAGAAAACGGAAATCCATCACTCCGATAACCACATCAAGACCGTTTATCTTCCCCGTTCCGGTCACTATGGACTCATTGAGTTTGGTTTTCCCCCTTGCCTTTTCGACCTTGTCCACATAACTTCCTTTACCATCAATAAAGGAGAGGGGGTCTGAAGGGCGGATCTGCTCATACATTTCCTTGAAGGTTCCGGAATCCAGAGTCAAACCGATCCGCTCATAAGCAGTCAGCTTGCCATGCCAGCCGCATTTGGGGCAGACATTCAGGTTATTGCTGAAATCCTCCTTGAACACATGAGCTCCGCAGGATTTGCAGCGGATCCATATTTCATCCTGAAACTTTCGTTTCGCCTCACGTTCAGATTTGGTCTTGATAAACCAAGGCATACACTGTTCTCCAATGGATTGGAGTTAAAAAATCACCGTCTTCTTTAAACAGACAGACTCGACAGCATCTCAAGTTTCCAAGAACACTTCCCCAAAAAACCCGAGTAAACTTACAATATAAATTGTGGAGGCATTCAGTAAACAATAGATTGCACCACACACTATCCCATCCCATCACTGATTCAGCACCAAAACCACAGTGACTGTTTCCATTTCAACCGGGTAATTATATATTGATCTGCTCTATACTGATTCCCAAAATGCATCGAACCAGCCTGTTCAGTGACAGGTAAGTTCTTTAAATTCATTGTCATATCCCCGAAAATGATATATAATAAAATGGGGACCATGTATACAGGTATCACAAAATACCTGTGTTTTTTCCGGAAACGGTGCGCGTCGTGAAGATCCCAGAGTTCAGAAAAATAGTCACCACTTTTGGGTGGAGAGATAAACCCGCATACCGGAAACTCATTCTTAACTCAATACTTACAGGATTCAATGCAGTTATCACGTGCGCTGCTTTCCTATTACCCCTCCAGTGGTACACAGTAGCACCCATCCTTTCAGCACTCATATTCTGGAATTGGCTGCTTTTTGCCTCCTTTCACAGGCAACTGGAAAAGGATGAAAAAATCATCCGGAAAAACGGAACACTCTTCAGGCGTTTCCAGAATACTGCAAAGTACTTCGAAAGCATCCTCCAGGATACTACAGACATAATCATTTCTCTGGATAAAGACAACTTCATCTTCAAATTCAACAACGGCGCCCAAAACCACTTCGGATACAGCCAGGAAGAAATACTGGGTGTACCGTTTGAGAACCTGTTCATCAACCCCGAAGACAAAGAAAAATTTCACAAACCCATAAGCAGCGGATGCAAATCGATCAGTGCCGAAGTCCCCATGAAAACCAAATCGGGTCAGAAAATCATAGTCAACATGTGCATATCCAAAATGAAAGACGGAGGATGCGTTGTCACCGCACAGGACATCACGGAAAAGAAAAAACTGGAAGAAGTGCTGAAGGAGAAAAACGAACAGCTCAAAAAACTGGCCATTACCGACAATTTAACCGGACTGTACAACTGCCGACATTTCTACACCACCATGAAGGGAGAGCTGTCCCGCCTGAAGCGTTATCCCGGAAGAAAACTTGCGGTGATCTATATCGATGTGGACCGTTTCAAAGAGTTCAATGATTCTGAAGGGCACCAGATGGGGGATCATGTACTCAGATCTCTGGGAAAAGTGATAGACGTCTGTATCAGAAAAGATGTTGATGCCGGATTCAGATACGGTGGTGACGAATTCGTGATCATTCTTCCCGATACCGACATGCACGAAGCCAAAGTGGCCGCGAAGAGGATACAGAAGCAGTTCGGCGCATTCAGATTCGGACAAACCAGCCTATCTATCGGAATCGCGGACGCTCTGCCGGAGGATGATGAAAAAACGCTCGTTCGGCGCGCCGATTTCGCAATGTACAAATCCAAAAAACAGGGAAAAGCTAAAATCATCCTTGCTGAGCAGAATCGGGACTCAGCCGCATACGCTGGGAACACATGAACATGCAGATAGCTCCGCTCGCCGCCACGTTGAGCGATTCCACTGCAGAATCCGAAATCGGGATTCTGTAAACGTAATCGGAATCGGAAAGCAGCTCCCCACTTAAGCCCTTTCCCTCACTGCCCAAAGCCAGTACATGCTTTGAAATTGCGCTGAAATCCACCTGTTCCCTGCCGTCTATATCAGCAGAGACGGCTTTGTAACCCTGTGCTTTCAGCTTGGAGAACAATTCCAGATACGATTCGGTTCGTCGTATCCACAGAGAAAGAATCGAGCCGGCGGTAGACTGAACCGATTTTGGTGAAAAGGGATCGGCGCATTTGCCACTGAGAATACATCCGCCATACCCCAATGCCGCGGCACTGCGAACAAGCGATCCCACATTGCCCGGATCCTGAAGATCCTCCAAAAGGAGGATCTTCTCTCCCAGCTCGGAAGGCATCTCGGAGGAATACACATGAAGCGGCAAGCGCACCACAGCTGCCACTCCCTGGGGAGTACGCGAGATGCATATGGATTTCATTTTCTGATATGACACGATACGGTAAGCAACGGCATAGCTTTGAGCCAGACCGGCCTGTTCCTCCGTACACAGAAGCTCATCCACACTGCTTTGTGAGAAGGAGAGAACCTGCTCGACAGCCCGCTTTCCCTCTATCAGAAAAAAACCGGACCGACGCCTGTGTTTGGAAAGCGATAACGATTTATACCAGGAAAGCGGTTTTATCACCCTGTCATCGGACATATGTCAAACCTTAAAAAAAAGAGAAGGCCGACAGCACTTCTCTCTTGAATTCACCCATGTACAGAAACTGAAAGACCTCCATCAACGCTGCTTTTTCTTTTCCTTGATTCGGGTGGCTTTACCGATACGCCCGCGGAGATAATAAAGCTTCGCCCGGCGCACGCGCCCGCGCTTGACAACTTTAATGTCTGAAATCAGCGGAGAATGGGCCGGAAAAACACGCTCCACGTAGATACTTCCGGATGATTTACGCACGGTAACCGTGTAGCCGATTCCGGAACCGCTGGTCTGAATGACCACACCCTGGAAGTTCTGGATTCTTTCTTTGTCTCCCTCACGGATTCTGAAGGACACGTTGATCGTATCACCCGGACCAAAGTCAAGCTTACGATCAGTCAACTGTTTCTTTTCCACCGCTTTAATGATATCCTGCACCGGACACCTCCAATTTTTGTACCGTATGACTATTAATGATTATTACCCGACAAAAACTTTCACTCTTTTTCAAGCAGATCCGGCCTGCGCTGACGCGTTATCTCCAAAGCCCTCTGCTGCTGCCACTTTCTTATATTGGCATGATGACCACTCAGTAGAATTTCAGGCACCCTCTCTCCCTCGAAAACCTCGGGGCGGGTGTACTGAGGATGACTTAACAGTCCGGAATAAAAGGAATCGGCCTCCGCACTGTCTCTGTTATTGAGAACTCCCGGAAGAAGCCTGGTAACCGCATCAACCAGCACCATGGCCGGTATCTCCCCTCCGGAAAGCACATAATCGCCTATGGAAATCTCCATATCGACATACTTGTCCTGAATACGCTGATCTATGCCTTTATACCTGCCGCACAGAAGTATCAGAGATTTCCGTGCAAGAAGACTGTTGACAACATCCTGATTCAGAAGTTTGCCCTGAGGGGTCATGTAGACCACCAAGGGAGCGTGTTCCTTCAACCTTTCCCTGGAGGCTTTTATGGCCCCGGCAAGGGGCTCGGGCTTCATAAGCATTCCCGCATCACCGCCGTAAGGGTAATCGTCAACCGTCTGATGCTTCACATCCTCGGAAAAATCCCGGATATTGTGTATATCAATCGACACAAGCCCCTTCCGCACAGCCCTGTTTATGATACTGTCGGAGAACGCACCCCTGAACATATCCGGAAAGAGTGTCAGTATATCAAAGAACATCCTTTACAACCTCAAAAGGGAGACACGCTGCTAAAGCAGCTCCTCCAAATAGGACCACCGTACAATTATCCGGCCCGTTTTGTTTTCCACCCTCACCACGGCATCTTCAATGTAAGGTATCAATACTTCATGACCGTTATCCAAAGTAACCTCAAAGGCATCCGTTGAGGGCAGATTCACCACATTTTTAACCACCCCGACCGTTTCACCCGTACTGTCGGCCACTACCGACATACCTTCCAGCTCGAAATGGTAGAATTCACCTTCACCAAGCGGCGGAAGGGATTTCTGATCGATGTAGATTCTCTCACCGTTGAGCATCTCCGCCCCGGTACGGTCATGGGCCACACTGAACAGTGCCACATAACCCCTGGGACGCAGCTGCATCTTTTCCAAAACCACTTCCCGCGAATCGGCATCAGTCCCTATAACAACCGCAACCGGCGGTTTCAACGATGCAAACGTCTCTCCAAACGTCTCGACCGCGCAATATCCCTCAAGACCTATCGCCCCTCTTATCATTGCTATGGCAACAAGCTCCTGAGACATACTTCACTGAAAAGTCAGGATTCGCTTTTCTGCTTTTTGGGCTTCGGCTTGCGCTTGCGTTCAGGCTTGCGCTCTATATTCATCTCCTCATCGGACAAGCCCTTTTCAAGCCCTTCCATTTTCTCGTAGAAACGGTCCTGTTTCAGAAGATTCTTCACAGTCAGAGTGGGAATGGCACCCTGCTTGATCCAGTAAGCCACCCGATCAGTTTTGAAGTCAAAACTTTTGGGAGTAGTCTGAGGATCATACGTTCCGATCATTTCCAGAAAGCGACCGTCACGCTGAGTTCTACTGTCGGCCGCAACCACACGGTATTTGGCAACTTTTTTTCTGCCCACACGGGCCAGACGGAGTTTTACCGGCAAGATTCTCTCCTTGCACAAGTGATAGGTTTATGTTTTTCCATTATTATCAGAAAGGGGACAAGTTTCGCAACGCAGCATTCTGTCCGCGTTTGCCCGCGATCTTGTTCATTCTCTTCATCATGGTTTTCATACTGTCGAACTGCTTGAGAAGCTTGTTCACATCCTGCACAGTAGTGCCGCTTCCGGCAGCGATCCTTTTTTTCCGGCTGCCGTCAATAATAACCGGCTTCTCCCGCTCCTTGCGGGTCATGGAACAGATAATCGCCTCTATTCTCACCAACGCGCTGTTATCTATGTCGGCATCCTTGACCTGCGAACCCACTCCGGGAATCATGGAAAGCAGATCTCCCAGGGGGCCCATTTTTTTTATCTGACGCAGCTGATCGAGAAAATCCTGAAGCGTAAAGGCGTTCTTGCGGATCTTCTTCTCAAGCTTTCTGCTTTTCTCAACATCGACGGTTTCCTGAGCCTTCTCCACCAGGGACACAATATCACCCATGCCCAGAATTCTGGAAGCCATTCTCTCGGGATGAAAAAGCTCCAGCCCGTCGGGTTTTTCACTCACACCTATGAACTGTACCGGAACCCCGGTCACATCCAGAATCGAAAGAGCCGCACCACCTCTGGCATCACCATCCATTTTGGTGAGAAACACGCCGGTAAAATCGATTTCTTTATGAAACTCCGTAGCCACATTGACCGCATCCTGACCGGTCATGGCATCAGCCACAAAGAATATCTCATCGGGCTTGGCCAGAGAACAGATCTCCCTGAGCTCCGTCATCATGTCTTTGTCTATATGGAGCCGTCCGGCCGTATCGATTATGACCAGCGACGCATCATCCCTGCGGGCCTGCTCAAGGGCGCTTTTCGCAATCTGTACCGGTTTGGCCTCCCGATCCGAATACACCGGTACACTCAGAGATTTTCCCAGTGTCTCCAGCTGATCGATCGCAGCAGCCCTGTAAGTATCGCAGGCGACCAGAAGAGGCCTGTGCCCCTGTTTTCTGTAATGCAGGGCCAGCTTGGAACAGGCCGTGGTCTTACCCGATCCCTGAAGACCGGCAAGCACCACCACATTCACCCGGTTGGTGTGAAACCTTATCTGCCGGGCAGCTCCCCCCATCAAAGAGGCAAGCTCATCGTGCACAAGTTTCACAAACTGCTGCCCGGGAGTGATGCTCTGCAACACGTCACTGCCCAAGGCCTTCTCTTTAACCCCGGTGGCGAACCTTTTCACCACCTTGTAGTTAACATCAGCCTCCAGCAGCGCCCGCTTCACATCACGAACCGCTTCGGAAATGTTTTCCTCACTCAGCTTTCCGCGACCGCGCAGCTTTTTGAATATCGAATCGAATCTGTCGGATAATTCTTCAAACATATACAATACTTTCACATGGCAGCTGTCCTAAAAACAGCTACCCGAATCTTCAGAAATTACGTTTTGGAACATATACAGCACAAGAATTATACTTAATTCGATTATGAACCCCCACTATTTCATGACAAAAGCATTTCAAGAGGCCCTCAAAGCACTGGATGAGGGCGAGGTTCCGGTAGGCGCCGTGGTGGAAAAAAACGGTACCATCGTGGGCAGAGGCTACAACCGGGTGGAATCTTTAAAGGATGCCACCGCCCATGCGGAAATAATCGCCATCACCGCCGCCGCAAACCGCATCTCTGACTGGAGACTGTCCGGATGCACACTCTATGTCACCCTCGAACCGTGCCTCATGTGCCTTGGAGCCCTGATGCAGTCCCGGGTCGATTCCATTGTCTACGCCGCAAAAGACCCCCGCGCCGGGGCGGTTGATTCCTTTTTCTACCGCCAGGAGATCGAACGCTCCTACGGCTACTTCCCCCAGGTTTCCGGCGGAGTGATGGAACAGGAAAGCCGCGGACTTCTGAGCACGTTTTTCCAGAAGCTGCGAAAAGGGGGCCAAAAAGATGAAATGCTCTAATTCCCACCAACGCTCCTCCATGTTTTAATCACTATTTAATACACAGGCACATCACGATTATAACGGTTAAAAGAGATGTCTAAATACTGCACCCAGGGCAGCATGACTCCCATCATTTTATCTAGTAGATTTTCAATTAGTGACCCGACTGTAATCTTTTCCAAAGGAGTTCTCTCATGAAACGAACACTGCTCAGAGCAGCAACCACCGTGGCGCTGCTTGTTTTACCGCTTAAGCTTGCGGCCGGCCCCGATGACATCCGCCTCAACCAGCTGGGCTACTACCCACAGGACAATAAAGTGGCCGTACTGATCGCAACCCAGGCCGCCACTTTTGAAATAGTCGACCAGTCCAGTGATGAAGTGGTATACTCCGGAGACCTTTCAGAGGAAATCAGCTTCAACGAATCGGGAGAAACCGGAAAACAGGCTGATTTTTCCGATTTAAGCGAACCTGGTGAATACATAGTGAGAGTTTCAGACCTGGGAGATTCCCACCCCTTCACCATTTCCGAAAACGTTCTCAGAAAAGCCGCCTTCGCCTCACTTAAATCCTATTACTTCCAGCGCTGCTCCTATGAGCTTCTTCCGGAACACGCGGGAGAATGGGCCAGACCCGCAGGACACCCCGACCAGGACGTCACACTTCACGAATCCACCGGAAAATCCGACTCCATCGATGCTCCCTACGGGTGGTACGATGCGGGGGATTTCGGCAAATACATAGTGAATTCCGGAATCACCACAGGTACCCTCATCGCCCTCTATGAGCTCTATCCGGACTACTTCGGTGATGATACCGGAATACCTGAATCAGGCAACGGCAAGCCTGACATTCTGGATGAAATCAAATTCAATCTCGACTGGATGAAAGCGATGCAGGATGAGGATGGCGGTGTGTTCTTCAAACTCACCACCGCGGGATTCCCCGGTACCATCATGCCTGATGAAGACGATGACGAACGGTTTGCGATCGGCAAAAGCACCACTTCAGCTCTCGATTTCGCCGCGGTGATGGCCATGGCAGGACGGGCGTTCCAGAACTATGATGCCGATTACGCCCAGGACTGCATAGAAAGAGCAGAAAGAGCCTGGGAATGGGCAGTTGAAAATCCCAGTATAGGCTTTTCAAACCCCGAAGAAATCAAAACAGGTGAATACGAAGACAAAGGTGATTTCAGTGATGAGTTCAACTGGGCAGCCACAGAGCTTTTCATCACTACCCAGAAACAGGATTACCTGACATTCATGTCAGACCAGGATCTCACCTATGATCTCCCCAGCTGGCAGAACGTGCAGGGGCTCGCCGCTCTTTCTCTGGCCGCTCATGAAAATGAGCTGGGGGATACTGATCTGAACATGAGGAGAATCAGGAGTTCAATTGTTGATGAAGCCGACATTTGGAGAGTGAACGTCAATACATCACTCTACCGTATTCCCAACGTCAGTTTCAACTGGGGGTCCAACTCCAACTTTGGAAATATAGGTGTGGCTATGATCTATGCCTACAAAGCAACCGAGGATGAAAGATACCTCAAAGCCGCTTCGGAAATTGCCGATTACCTTCTGGGTAAAAACGCCACCTCTTATTCATTCGTGACCGGATACGGCTCCAAAACACCCATGCACGTCCACCACAGAGCTTCCGGTGCAGACGATGTGGAGGAACCTGTTCCGGGACTGATCGCGGGAGGTCCCAATGAAGGTATGCAGGACGCCAGCAGGCGACTGGAATATCCTCATACAGAACCGGCCAGAGCATATGTGGATGATGACCACAGCTACGCTTCAAACGAAGTGGCCATAAACTGGAATGCGCCCCTTACCTTCCTTCTGGCAGCTCTGGATGCGGAAATGGGAGACAATGCAGGCTCACCGATAATAAGCAGAAGGATAACCACATCCCATGCACCAATCAAAGCCCGTATCACCGGTGATGCCATCAAAGTGTCTTTCAGCATGAACCGCAAGGGCACTGCCGGAATCAGGCTCTATGATATGCAGGGAATATTGGTCCGCAATGTGTCTCTGGGTGTGAAGGACAAAGGAACGCATTCGGTGACAATCGACAGAGCATCTCTTGCCAACGGAATGTATCTGATGAAAATCAGAACCGGTATGAGAGAGATGATCACCAGAATCAGCCCTGTCAAATAATCATTAGCCCGTTCTTCAGAAACAAGCCCGTTTGTTCCAAGCGGGCTTGTTCATTCCGTGACAGGAACCGAAAGAAGAGGACAGGGTGAAAAACGCACGACCTTCTCTGTAACAGTCCCTCTCATTTTCCGAACCAGACCGGACCTTCCCTTTGTACACATGAGAATCAGATCCGCATTGTAGATCTCCGCCGCATGCGTTATCGCATCCACCACCGATTCGGACCTCACCGTTTCAAGCCACTTGACTTTCTCTTTTGAAGGCCTTTGGACTTTGGGAAAACCCGTCCCGGCGTGAAGTCCTATCACGGTGGGTCTGAAACCGGGAAGAAAAGAGAGGAAACGCTCGAGAAACTGGATGCAGAACTGATATGATGATGTGTCCGCCACGGGAAGGAGAATGGTGTTCAGTGACAGCTTTCCCGTATTCTCATCCACAAAACCTCTGCAGTTGTCCGGAATTAAAAAGGTGGGATCGGTAAAATAATCCGCAAGATAACGGGACAATTTGTTCGCGAAAAAATTCTGTAACTCAGACTGCCCCATCCCAAGCACCATGAAATCATGCGGTCTTTTATCGATACGCCTGAGTATCTCTCTTTGCTTGTTGCCACCCTTAACCACCTTTTTCACATTGAGTCCGATCTTAGCCAGATCACTTCGGTGAGCACCCCTTGGCAAAACACCCCATTTTTCCAATAAAGCTCTCACCCCCAGATGCTCAAGTGCCTCTTCCTCGGTTCTGACATCCACTATTTCCAGTTCACCACATGTCACCTGCGCCAGCTTCAGTGCGTGAATGAAAGGTGTGAGCGAATTGTCCGCCCTGAATACCGGATGTATCACCCTGAAACCGACTGCCTCCCGCTCGCTGGCGGGCTGTACCTGACCCTGCTGATCCATTTTTTCCTCCCGTCACCCCGGCCAGAAATAAAGATTAATGTATTTCAGTGCATCACCGTGCGAAACTTTTATTTTATAAAAACGCAAATATTCACCCGAAACCAGGGAGAAACGCCTTTTATGAACAACTGGAATCTGCAGACACTCAAAGATGTTCTCCACGATCCCGATCTCAACGCGGCTCAGTCAGAATTTCTTCTCGAATACATGAACCGCCGCTTTCCCCCGCGCATCTTCGAAACACAACTTGAAAAACGCCGCCGCGCCCTGAAAAACGCAGCGGAGTCAAAACACCTGCTTGAAGGAACATCCCAGAGTTTCCCGGACATTCTGGATCACAACCAGCTCGACTCCTCTCCCCGCTCACTTCAGAACTGGGGCATAGTTTTCACCGCAGGCGGGGAAGGCGAGCGCCTGCGCCTCAGCCTCCTTGCCCGGGGCGTCTCCGCCGATGACCTCAAAGATTTCACAAAAGCAACCTACCCCCTTAAAAACTTCTTCAGAGACTACGGCACCCTGCATGTAAACCTGGCAATGACCTCCCGGCTGTGCAGAGAAACCGGTCTCAATATCCCGGTCATCATCACTACCGGCCCGGAAGGTTCCATCACCAATAGGGTCATCCCCCGCATCCTCGAAGAAAACAGCAATTTCGGGCTTAAACACATCCGCCTGGTCGCCCAGGATGAACGGCTGCATTTCACTCTGAAGGAAAAGATTGCATGCCAGATCCATGACAACCTCCCCTATCCGATCACCCAGCCGGACGAAACAGGCGGTCCTCTGATGAAACTAAAGCAAAAATCAATCACAGACGGACGTTCGGCCCTGGACTGGCTCACGGAACTGGGCTGCAGCAAACTACTGACCGTGCAGGCCACAGCACTCTACGACCAGAACATGCTGCCTTTAATGGCCCGGGCAGGACAAAACTGCGATTGCCTGGGCGTGGGAATCCTGCGCACCTCCTTTGAACCCAAAGACCCCTTCGGAACATTCGTTTCCCTGCAGCGGGACGGTCAGAAGTTCACAAGCATCATAGAACAGGACATCAGAAACGAGCAGACCCTTAAAGTAAAGGATCCCGCCAACAGGTTTCACCTTCCCTTCAACACCGGGTTCTATGCCTTTGACTGCAACATTCTGAAACAACATGATCTGCCCGATTATGCCACTCCCCCCAAGGAGATCCTTCCCGATCTGCCCAGGTCGCCTAAGGTGGGTTATGCGGCAACGGATATTCTGCCGCTGGGATCAAATCCGGTCATACTCACAGTTGATCCGCATATGTACGGCGTAATCAAAACTGCTGATGATCTGGAGAAGCTGACCGAAGCGGGTATCCGCTATGGTCTCAAGGAAATATGCACAGAGGTGGCCCAGAGCCTCCCAAAGAAGTAGTTTTATAGATATGAAGATAATTTCAATACTGAATCACAAAGGCGGGGTGGGGAAAACCACATTCACGGCAAGCACTGCACAGGCACTCGCACTTACCGGACACAAGGTGCTGGCGATAGACAACGACAGCCAGCACAACCTCTCCTCTCTTCTGAATGTAGGGGTGAAACATCCCAACATTTCTGATGTCTACCAGGCCGATTCCCAAGAGGCACCCGAGGCGTTTCTGAGATCCGTTATGAAAACAGAACTCCCGGGACTGCATATCATCACCTCCAGCCGAGAGCTTCTGGACAGTACAGTAGCAGACATTTTCCATCTCCGGGACTGCTTACAGGCCTGCCAACTTGAGCGCTTCTATGATTACATTCTCATAGACAATGCTCCCGGCATGGACCGGCTCCAGGCTGCAGCAATCAATGCCAGTGATGAAATATTCGTTCCCACCGAACTCAGACAATTTGCGGTGGACGGCCTGGTGGAAATGAATGAAGTGCTCAAATCACGCTACCCTCAAGCGGCCAGAATCACGCGTATCATCCCCAACTTCTACCGCAATGTCAAAAGGCAGAACACATTTATAGCCGCGCTCAATTCCCTTTTTCCCGGGAAAGTGACCTCCGCCTGCATTCCCATGGATTCGGTGTTTGACGAAGTGGTAACCGAAGGAAAAATTCTCTTCCTGCACAGACTCTACTCCAAAGGTGCCGCTATCTATATAAAACTTGTGCACGAACTGTTCTCTTTTGAGGAGAAAGAGCTGCGGGTATCCATAATCAAGAAGAGAAAAGAACACATTCGCGATGAAGCCCGTCAGAGATATTATGAAAGACAAGCCGAGGTGAAGAAATGAATGATAAAAACAAAGGCGAACCGGTATTCACCAACATAGATGATGTTTTGGCGGAAAAAATCGTTTCGCGTTCAAAGGAAAACAACGAACACTCATTTTCTGAACCAGAAGAACAGACAAATACAGCCGCCCAAACTGTTCCAGATCAGAAAGAACGCTCTTTCTCTATTACCAAGGGCGCACTCGTATTCCTCACCGCATTGATTGGACTCATTCTGTTTCTGCGATTGAGTAAAAAGCTGTAACAGCCTATGAAAAAAAATATCGCAATCTACACATCCATATTCGGCGGTTATGACGGGCTGCTCCCTCAGAAGAAAATTGACGGAGTGGATTACATCTGCTTCAGCGACAGACCTCACCACTCCCGCACCTGGGATGTCCGTGTTGTTGAACCTGTTTCGGACGACCCTACCCGCTCATCACGACACTATAAAATTCTGCCCCACAGATATCTGAAGGATTATGAAACCAGTATCTTCATGGATGGAAATTTCCTGGTAGTGGGGAACGCGGTAAAGCTTGTGCAAAAAGCTTTCGAATATGCCCCTATGGCGGCTTTTCCCAATTCGAAAACCGCACAGGGGAAAGGATGCGTTTACGAGGAATATAATTCCATTCTGGCGTTGGGTGAAAAAACCGGCAGATACAAGGATGATCCGGTTGTAATGAAAAACCAGATCGAAAGATACAAAAAGGAAAACTATCCTGAGATAAACGGTCTGATCACCAGCGGTGTCCTTGTTCGCCGACATCACAACCCTCGTGTGATTGACGTAATGGAACGGTGGTGGAATGAGCTGAAAAACGGAAGCAAAAGAGACCAGCTCAGTTTCAATTATTCCGCCTGGAGGGAAAACTTCGATTTTTCATTAATCAGCGGAAACATAAGAGACAATGAATGTTTTTTCATGCTGGGCAAACACCGGAAAAACTTCAGAGGGAAATTACTACGGTACCACATAAGAAGATTTCTGGGACTGAAAAGACATGACGCACCGCTTACTGTACTGCCCCCCAGAGTTATTCCTTCTTTTTGACGCAAAAACCTTAAAGTTGATGCCCTCAATACAGATCATATTCATACAGCCTGCATTCCACTTTCCCGCTGTTGAAAGGAATTTTTTTTCGGGATTTAAGACCCACTTTTCCTGAAAGTTTCATATTAGCTGTAAACACATAACCCCTATATCCCTGACACTTGTGTTTGAAAAAGGAACCCATACCTCTGTACGTGTCAATCAGTTCAGATTCCTTTCCCAACCTCATTCCATATTCCGGGTTCACCATGACCACCCCGGGATCAGAGGGAACGGTAGTTTCTGCATAATCGCATACCTCAAACCGGATCATCTGACTCACACCCGCAGTTTCAGCATTCCTGCGGGCGGCATCCACAGCTTTTCCATTTATATCGGAAGCTATGAACTGTGAAGAAGTGTTTTTAACAACCCTGCTTCTGGCCTCCCGTTTGAGAGTATCCCACAATTTCATATCAAATCCCAGCAGATGAAAAAAACCGAAATTTTGCCGGGTCAAACCGGGTACTCTCTCACTGGCAGCCAATGCAGCTTCTATCACCAGCGTCCCGCTTCCGCACATGGGATTGACAAAGGTTTCTCCGTTTTTAAACCCACTGGCCATTACCACTCCCGCTGCCAATGTCTCCTGCATAGGTGCGCCAAGCGGAATTTTCCTGTACCCCCTTTTGGAAAGCGTCTCTCCGCTTGTATCCAGGTACACAACACACCTGTCCTCGCGCCAGAAGAGATTCACCACGGCCCCTGTTCTTTCCGGACCGGAATCGGGACGTCTTCCCTTTCGCGCAGATATCCTGTCCACAATAGCATCCTTGCATCGCAGATTCGCGAAACGGGAATCACGAATAGTCGGGTTCTGCACATTGGAAACCACGGAAAGATACTCGTTAGAAGGTATCATGGTCTCCCAGGGAATTTTTGAAATTTTAGAGTAGAGCTCATCTGCATTGCGTGCCCTGAACCTGGCCGCTTCTAAAAGCACATGATGACCGGTACGGATATGCAGATTCAGCCTCATGGCATCTGTTCTGGTACCTTCTGTCTGAAGACTGGTAGGTGATGTGTTTTTCACCGGCAGCCCCAATGCTTCAACTTCATTCTGCAGAAATCTGCACAAGCCCTTCGGCACTGTAATGACAATGTTCGTTTTTTCCATACGGATGTCTTTTCTATTTTGGGAGCTCAATGCGCCTCGCCCCAGTGTTTGCCTATTCCCGCTTCCACCTTCAGAGGAACCTTGAGTTGATATGCTTTGCTCATCTCCCCTGTCACCCATTCGGAAAAGGTTTTTGCCTTTTCCGACGGCACTTCAAATACGAGCTCATCATGTACCTGTAGAAGCATCTTGGTACCGGACCACTCCCTAAGCTTGCGGTGGATATTCACCATGGCGATTTTTATAATATCCGCCGCCGTACCCTGCACCGGAGTGTTGATCGCGGTCCGCTCCGCAGCTTCCCTCACCACCCGGTTGGATGCGCTGATTTCGGGAAGATACCGCCTGCGCCCCAGAAGTGTTTCCGTATATCCAAGCTCACGCGCCTTGTCGATAGTGGAGTCCATATAGGTGCGGATAGTGGGAAACTGAGTGAAATAGGATTCTATGAAGCGCTTCGCTTCCGCAAAGGGAATCTTGAGCTGGCGGGAGAGATTCATTGGCCCCATTCCGTACATCAGACCGAAGTTGATGGTCTTTGCCGCCCGACGCATATCCGAAGTGACAAGCTCAGGAAATACGCCGTAAATGGCTGATGCTGTCTGAGTGTGAATATCCTTGTCATCCACAAAAGCCTGAATGAGAAGAGGATCATCGGAAAGATGCGCAAGAATACGCAGCTCTATCTGGGAATAATCCGCTGCGACCAGTACATTACCCTCATCGGCGATGAATGCTTCTCTGATTTTTCTGCCGCTTTCTGTTCTGATGGGGATATTCTGGAGATTGGGATTTGTGCTTGAAAGACGCCCAGTTGCAGTCACCGCCTGATTGAAAGACGTGTGCACTCTTCCGCTTTTTTCGAGTATCTGAAGAGGAAGAGCATCAATGTAGGTTGACAGGAGTTTCTGCTTTTCCCTGTGTTCGAGAATCTTCTGCACAACCGGATAATCATCCGCCAATTTTTCCAAAACAGTCACATTGGTTGAATATCCGCCATTTTTTGTTTTCTTCCCCCCCTTGAGCCCCATTCGCCCGAAAAGAACCTCTCCCACCTGTTTAGGGGAGTTGAGATTGAAAGACTCACCGGCCATTTCGTGAATTTCAGAAGTAACCTGTGCAATTCCCGCTGTATACTCGTCAGAAAGAGCCTGCAGAAGAGCAGTATCCATCAGCACTCCCTGCCATTCCAGATCAGCAAGCACAAACTCTAGCGGCAACTCGATATCATCAAGAAGTTCACGGCAGTTCCTTTCAACAAGCAACGGCTCCAGCCTCTCCTTCAGAAGGATGGGGAGGCAAACCACCTCAGCAGCGTAAGGTGCTAATTTGTCCACAGGCACATCCGCAGCAGTTTTCTTTGCAATGACCTGTTCAACCGGAGTCACCTCCAGATCAATCCACTCCTGAGCTAGAATACCGAGATCATACTGACGCCTTCCGGGATCTATCAGATACGCCGCAAGCAGGGAATCAAAGAAAATCCCCTCCACACCCACATCATGATTTCTGAGAATCTGACAGTCATACTTGAGATTCTGCCCGATTTTTCTGATATCCGGATTCTCCAGTACTTCTCTTAGCTCCGGTATTACCTGATCAAGCTCCAGATTATCCCCATCCTTGTGCCCCAAAGGGATATAAAATGCTTCATCCGCATCAATTGCAAACGATATCCCCACCAAATCGGCCGCTCGGGGCAGAAGACCTGTAGCCTGGACATCAAGCGAAACAGTTCCGGCCTCTCTAATCTTTTCAGCCAATCCCTTCACCTCTTCAAGCGACTTCAGCACATTCACTTTGGGCTTGAGCCTGGGAGCATTACCGAAAACAGGATTTTTTAAAAGCGAAGTGAACTCAAGTTCTCTGAACAGGGTTAAACACTTCTCCCGATCAACCTCCTTGCGAAGCAGATGTTCCGGTTCGAAACCGGCATCGGCATCCAGCTTGAGCGTGGCAAGCATTTTTGAAGTCTCGAGTCTCTCTCTGTTTTCTTCGATTTTCTGAATGAGTTTAGGGGCTTCAAGAACAGAAGGGTTCGCCAGCACATTCTTCACAGAACCGGCCTTTTCCAGAATCTTGACAGCGTTTTTGGGACCTATACCCGGAACACCCGGAATGTTATCGGAGGCATCACCGATGAGAGCCAGATAATCCACAACCTGCTTTGGTTTCACCCCCAGCTTGTTGAAAACCTCATCAGGCCCGAGCTGCTGAAAAATTCCAGTCCCCTCGGGGGCAAGCATCTTCACCTTGGGACCAAGAAGCTGCATAAGGTCCTTATCCTTGGTCACCAGGAAAACCTCATAACCTTCAGCAACAGCCTTATGTGTAAGGATGGCAATGAGATCATCAGCTTCGAGCCCGTCCTGTTTGACGATCGGCAAGTTGAATGCCTGTATAAGCTCCTGTATCACAGGCATCTGCGCCTTCAGATCATCGGGCATCTCCTCGCGGTGAGCTTTGTATTTTTCATATGCCTCGTGTCTGAATGTGGGCTTGCTGCTGTCCATCACCACAGCCATATAGGGACAGGAGTATGTTTCTATTAACCTAAGAAGGTAATTGGCAAAGCCGTAAACAGCGCCTGTGGGCTGACCCTTGGAATTGGTGAGGGGATTTCTTATCAGAGCATAATACGCTCGATACACAAGCGCATGGCCATCAATGAGGTAAAGACACTTTTCGTTCATGGAAATCCTAACTATTTTCTAATCTAATCAGCGGCTACTACTCACTTCTGCCACTGAACGGTAGGATAAAATACGTTTTTGGGGAATGGTAAATTCGGTATAAGTTGAGGTTCTTGGGTGCATTTCCGTGTTTTTCACCCAATTGAGCAACATTTTACTGCTGAGTTTTGCTGATCACGATAATTTTTCTTTCGCCTATTTCCGGCCGGCTCACGTCATGTATGACTGAGTCGGAAAAAAGCTTCACATCCTCCAGATTTCTGCTTTTATAAAGAACCAGACTGCCGTCAGAAGCCAGCAGTTTCATAATCATTTTTTTGTAGAGCGGAGTGATGCGGACAGACCGGCTCACCACGATATCGAAGGTATTTTCAGATGATGAAGGCAGCTCCTCTATTCTCGAATCCAGAAAATGGCAGTTTTTCAACTCAAGCAGTTCTGCTGCTGATCTGACTGCCTGAATCTTCTTTTTTCTCGAGTCCAGAAGGGTCACTTGAGCATCTCCGAACAGAATCGCCAGCGGAATTCCCGGAAACCCTCCACCTGTTCCGAAATCCAGAATCCGCTTCCCGCTGAAATCCACAAACGGAACCGCAAGCAGCGAATCGAGAAAATGAAGAGTCCAGATAGTTTTGGGATCGGTTTTTCTGGAGATGAGGTTGAGCTTTACATTTTCTTTTACCAGCCAATGGAAATACTGCTCGATTTTTTTAAAAAGAAGTTCATGATCGGCCGGTCTGATTTTTTTCAAGTACTCAACAAAAAGCTCTTTTTCCATAGTCATACAGGCAGGTCGAATCCGCAGTCAGACGGTCTGACTGCGTTCATTCAGAAAATTTTTCCTTTTCTGCTCGTTTCGGTGTTCAGAACAAAATTTAGGGTACACGTACTGTTTTGGGTAAAGTTTGATTTCAAACTCGTTTTCACACCCCTCCAAAGCGCACTTCATCTGAATCATTTCCACTTCTGTTCTGTCGTGTTCAATGATCTGATTGTCTTTTGTGACATCTTCAATTTGGGCCTGTTTTTTAGGCCTGTTTTTAGGATCCCTGTGAACGGTACAGTATTTGGCGGAGTGTGATCCCCAAAAAAGGTTTTCACAGCCGGGATATTCGCATTTCTTCTCAACAGGCTTGGCTTTCCGGGCCTTTTTGGGTATCAGCATATAATCCGTCTCCAGATGCAAAGGTATGTTTTGAAAGGATCTGCCAGAGTAATTATATGATTCTTTCCGTAGTATTTCAAGGTTGCACCTCAGAGCCAAGCTGTAAATATATTGCCCTCAACTGATATTTTCAATTAATCTGCCGATTTTACTGCCTATTCCGAAATGGGTATATCCGGGACATACAGTTTTGTAAGCATTGCCGGCTATCTTCTCCCGCAACACAGAATCAACATACAGATCCCGGATCTTTTCTGCTATCGCATCCGGATCCGAGTCACACAACAAAACCGATTCCCTATCCTCGAACAGCTCCTTTATTGCCTTACTGTTCATAGTAATTATCGGTTTGCGACATCCAGCATAATGAAACACCTTGTTCGGTATGACAAACCCGGCTTTGAGAGTACTGCCGAAGACTCCAAGGCAAATATCCCATCGGTTAATGTACCCGTTCAATTCCTCATATTTTTTTCTTCCCAAAAAGAGCACATTTTCCAACCCCATTGTTTCAACTTTATTTCTCATTACCTGATAAGTATGTCCTGAACCAATCAGTTCGAAACGTATTCCACTGTATTCCCTCAGTAGGGAAGCCGCGTCAATAATGTGTTGAATACCATGAAGTGGCAGAAAACTCCCATAGAAACCCACCGTGAACTGACCCTCTCGTCCCGACAATCCCGGTTCAGGGAAAAAATCATTGCTGTTGTACCCAACCGGCACCACTTCAACTTTCCGAGGATCTACTGCAAATCTGGAACAGAAATAATCCTTGTGAGCTTCTGTATCAGCCAGAACAATATCAGCCGCTTTCATGGAATCTCTATCTATTCTATAATTGATCCACGCATGTAAAGAAAAAGGCGACACTTTTTTCAGATCATGAACTTTTGTAAGATACCTTGAAATCAGGGGATCGAAAATTATCGGCTTGGAAGTGAACTTTCTCACAACCGGCATTTCATGATGGCAGAACGCGGGAACGATCACCACATCAGTATTTATGGTCCTTTCCCTCAGAAGTTTACGCATCCACAATTTACGCCTGAACGGCGAAGACCAAGGTACTTGAAAATGTTCGATTCTGTATCCCTGCCCACACAATCCTCTAATCACCACATCGACCCTGGGGTAGGCCGTGTTGTAACCGCCCACAAATGCGATGCTTTTCATGTGCCAACCACCTTCTCGTACAAATCGGAATAGGCTTGCGCAATACTGGGCATGGAATGATTAGAAATCACATATTCATATGCCTTGGAAGCGAAAACAGATGCTTTTTCAGGATTGTTCAAAAGATAGTTGATATTTTCTGCAAGCGCTTTTGGATCTTCAGGTCTGCATAACCCCCCCCGGCCCTGCACCAACTCCTTCAGTCCCCCAGCCGATGTGCTCGCAACCGGTACCCGATTATAAAAAGCGTCAAGGACACTGCTTCCCAACCCTTCCTCATTGGAACTCATTGCGAAAACATCAAAGCATGAAAAAAAGTCCTCGACATTTTTCATATAACCCATCATTCGATATTCTTTTTTCAAATTGAGGGCTTTTATCAGCTCTGCAGCCTCGTTCTTAAGAGGACCATCTCCGAAATGCACAACCACAAAATCATCACCCATACTCTTCAGTTCACCTGCTGCCCTGATCATAGTCAAAGGATCCTTGTGTCCGACAAGAGCGCCAACGACTCCGATCACTCTTTTATTTGCCGGTATCCCCTTATCGCTCAAAACGGCTTTCGCTCTGGAAACATCGGGACGTACTTCTCTTACAATCGAACTAATCACAGGTACATTCTTTAATCCAAAGCGCAGAAGTATTCTCTGAATTGCCGGACTGATAGCCGCTACCGCAGATGCCCTGCTGTATTTCAGTCGAGTCAGGCTCCCCCTGGGAACAAAATCCACTCTGCGAGTGTAAATTACAGGAGTTTCATGCAGAAAAGAAGACAGTGCGGCGCAACCGAATGCACGAGAGCTCTGTGCGTGAATGACATCGTAGTATTTTGCTAAAGATACCAGCCGTTTTGTGCACTCAGCCTGATTTTTCACTTCCAGAACATTTTCGATATGAGCTCTAGCATTTCTGGCCACGGGAAGATCTTCAAGGCAGAGAAGACCTACTTGGTGACCGAGATTTTTCAAGCCGATACTGGTCAACAATGTCTGCCGCTCTCCACCTCTCCAGCCCTTCTCTGTATTCAGCTGCAATACTTTCAAATCAACCTGCTATGAAAAATTATCAATTATCCACCTGCCCGATAATGAAGAAAATAGATTACGCCGATATGACTGTTATTCATTCGCCCACACGTTTTTTATGCCCATTCCCTTCTCTCCAAAACGTACTTTATCTTAAAAACAAATTGAAAGGATCATCTATGCCCTTATATGAATATCGTTGTGAAAAATGCAGTCATTTATTCGAAGAGCTTATCTCCTCAAACCGTGATCAGTCCATTTCATGTCCCTCCTGTGGTTCGGAAAACACAACTAAACAGATGTCCGCAGTCGGCGGAATCTCCATGGGCAAAAGCTCTTCAGGACCGTCCTGCACAACAGGCGGAGGTTGCTCGGATGCGGGCTCCTGCTGCTCAGCTGGAGGCGGCTGTCCGCACGGGATGTGATACCAGCACAATACTTGATATCCACATCAACACTCGCCAGTATCTCCGGAAGTAGCCCTTCCGTACGGAAGGGCTAAATACCCTCCCACCGCTCACCTCGCCTCACAGATAACTCCCCCGGCGATCACCCTGTCCTCATCATACAGAACCGCAGACTGACCAGGAGCTGCCGCTTTCACCGGAACATCAAAACCCAGAGTCATCACACTGCCGTCAAACTCATCCACACGGGCCAGAACAGGCCTGCTCCTGTACCGGATCTGCACCAGATATTTCTCTCCCTTTTCCGGCCTGCGATCACCACACAAAATATCCCTCACCGTAATTTTATCAGAATAAAGCTGCTCCTCGGTGGCTGCAACCAGAGCATTAACCTCCCCCCTGATCTCCTTCACATACATACGCTGACCCAGTGCACCCAGACCTTTTCGCTGCCCCACTGTATAGTTATGTACTCCAGTATGCGTACCGATTTGATTCCCTTCCACATCCAGAATCGGCCCGTCAGAGAAATCATGGACACCTCTACTTTTCAGAAATCCGGTATAATCTCCATCCGGGATAAAACAGATATCCTGGCTTTCCTTTTTCGCCGCTATGGGTAGTTTGAAACCGGCCGCCAACTCCCTGACTTCATCCTTATTGTAGCTTCCCAGAGGAAACATAATCCGGTCAAAAGAGGACGCAAACACCGGATAGAGAAAATAGGACTGGTCCTTGAATGCATCCTTCCCCCGACACAACTGCCCGTTCTCAATCACTGCATAATGACCGGTGGCCAGGTAATCATACCCAAGCTGCCGTGCTTTTTTCATCAGGAAATCAAATTTCAGATGATAGTTGCACCTCACGCAGGGATTGGGAGTACGCCCGGAGGTATACTCATCCACGAAATTCTGCACAACCGACTTCTCAAACGCATCAACCGCATTGACTGTATAATGAGGAATTGCCAGAATATCCGCTACCACTTTGGCATCTCTGGCGGCATCAAAACCACAGCAGGACCTGCTCTCCTCTGAGCAGATACCTTCTGTCTCCATGAGTTTCATGGTGATTCCGCACACAGAATGCCCCTGGGATTTCAAAAGCGCGGCAACGGTGGAAGAGTCAACACCTCCGCTCATTGCAACCAGAATCTTTTTCACA
>JBKGXV010000043.1:0-25199 GCA_046546375.1 Chitinispirillaceae bacterium
CAAATCAGCTGTGTTTTTAATAAGACAAGTATTGAACGGGACTCAATATCATAGTATAATGTCTTAAAATCCTTACACTTGTCTTACCGGTATAGAAGATTATGCTTCAGTATCGAGAAAATGTTTCAAATCCTTATCAATCCCAGGTTTCCCTTCCAAATGGTAGAGAACCGATTCCTCTGGGTTCGGGAGTCGTCAATTCGCTGCTGGGTCAGGGAGGAATGGCCAGTGTCTACGAGATCTGGAATGAACGGCTGGAGGTCTACAGGGCTGTAAAACTGGTTCACCCCAATTGCGGTAAAGAGGCCCTTAACCGTTTCGATACAGAGATCAAGATTACCGCCAAACTGCACCATCCCAATATTATCGAAATTCACGGAGTTGGGTCCTGGAACGGTCTTCCATTCATTGAAATGGAGAAAATTGATGGCATTACCCAGGAAAAACTCATTTTGGACAGAGGGGCTGTTCCCATTCCAGTGGCAGTTTCGATCGGGCTTATGGTATCGCGCGCGCTTGAGTATGCGCATAATCATGAATACCAGATCTATAACGAACACTATAACGGCATCATTCATCGTGATCTAAAACCCGGTAACATAATGATCTGCACCGATGGTGTGGTCAAGTTGATGGATTTCGGTATCGCCAGGCCGACAGATGCTTCTTTTCATACTATTGATGGAACCGTGGTCGGTACACTCCAATATCTGTCTCCTGAGCAGCTCGAGGGGAAAAAACTCGATGTGAGAACCGATATCTATTCCTTCGGTGTATGCATGTATGAGATGCTGACAGGTCATCTTGCATTTCCGGAACCCAATCTGTCGCGGCTGCTTTCTGATAAGGCTAAAAACCGTTTTCGGCCGCTGGAGGAATATGACCTCAGGATTCCGGCAAAGCTTGCGCGGACGATTGAACATTGTATGCAGCAGGATCCCAACCGTCGTGTTTCTGATGCCACGAAACTTTCTTCGGAGCTTACAGACATTCTGTGCAGGTTTACTCATGATACCCCTGAAAAGGTTGTGCTGAAATATCTTCAGAACCCCGATCCCAAACCCCATAAGGTTTTCGTCCGTACCAAAAAGTCACGCATTGCAAAAAAAACAATGCAGATTTCCCTGCTGGGCATAATCGGAATGCTTTCAGCCTATCTGTTGTTTTCTTTTCTGTCTGATATGAATCTCCGTAAAGGGAACAGAGATGATCAGCCTGCTGCAGGACAACAGAAAATTGCCAAAAGGAAAATTGAAACTTCTGATACTGAAATTGATTCAGAAGAGAGATCTGATGAACATGCTGTTTCTGAAAAAGTATCCAAGCCCGCAACTGAAAGTTCAGAATCTAAACCGCTGAAAGTGAAAAAGAGGGTAAACAGTACTTCCGCTGTCAGAAAGAAGAGGGCTCCCGGATCAGAAATCAGTACCGATGCATCCGTTTCCTCTGCTGCACCCAAACCAGTGTCCACACGTTTATTTGTCGAAACTCTCAAAGATAAATACGCAACAAACGATCTGCTTCAGATCTTATCAGCGGAAGTACGCAACAGCAACTATGAAAGCGCTTTGAAACTCTATGACAGCCTTCCGCCGCAAAGTGCAGGCAGCAAGCGCGCAGTTGTGCTTAAGTCAAGAGCGCTTGAAAGAATGAAAAAGTATTCTGAGCTGAACAGATTTCTGAATGAAACGGATGTGCAGGAGGCAGAGGTTTTCATTGCGAAAGCCAGAGCGGCTATTCGTCAGGGGAGGGCCAATCAGGCAAAAACGTATCTGGAGAAAGCCTCCCGCACACCTGCTGAGTTTGCTGGTTATGAGAAGATTTCAAAAGATGTTTTCTTTTATAAAGCCGTTTGTGCTACGATGGCCTTTGATGCTGAACCGGTTGAAAAAAACTGGAAGGATGCATTGGAAGCGTGGTATCTGGTGAAAAGGGAGATGCGTAATGAATCGGGGCATAGGTTTTACCGCAAAGCGGAAAGTGAGGTTGCCCGTATCGGTGAAAAGTATAGAAACCTTAGCGAGTAATGTGAAATTTTTACCTGTGGTTCTTATCCTGCTTTCCGCAGTTTCTTTTGCTGATGGTGAAGCGGGGGGGGCAATGGAGTTTGATACGATTGCAGGACCACTGCCTAATCTGGTGAAAGCGCAGAAGAAACCCTATCTGGTTGTTTCCAACCTGGAGGTTTCACCGGATAAGACTGTGAGAATCGAGCCTGGAACAGTTTTTCTGTTCCGCAATTTTACCGGTCTGCATGTGAGAGGAAAACTGCTTGCTCTGGGGAAAAATGATAAACCGATAGTTTTCACTTCAGTGAATGATCGCCGGTATAATCCCGGAGCTCAACGTGGTGCCAATCCCTACGATTGGGATGGAATCTATGTCAATTCAGATGCGATCGGCACTCAGTTTTCTTTCTGCAAGCTGAAATATTCCGTGTATGCGCTTAATTCTGAAACCAAGTTCATCCGGATTCAGCCGATGCATTTCAAAGACAACGGGAAGGAATTCGTGAAGATTGAGGAAACTGAGCATCCTACTGCAGAAAATCCTTTCAGCTATGTACTTGAGAAAAAGGATGCTTTGGTGGATGGAGTTCCCGTGGAGCTTCTTAAAGATCCCCTTGCGACCAAACGCAATGTCACCAGGTACACATCTGTGGCCTTTTTAGCAGCATCTCTGGCAGTGAGCGGTTATTTCGGATATGATGCCTATGATTCGGATCAAACATTTCAGGACCTCAGCAAAGAAGATTTCGAAAATCTGCAATTGGGCGTACAAAACAGTGAGGAGCGCCGGAAAGCAAAAGAGCAAAGAGACCGCAGTTATTACTATATTGGTGGGAGTGCACTTGTTTCTCTGCTTTCCGCGCTTGGTTTTTACTGGACATTCACTTTTTAGAATACAGCAGGAGCTTACAATGAAGATCAGAAAGTTGCTCTGGCCCCTTTTGGTGCTGCTGGCGTTCTGTTCGGATCCGAGTAATCCTTTTACCGATTATTCAAATGCGACAGTCCACATCATGGAGACGTCGTTCAGTGTGGATGCCGGTCTGATGGATACGGTACCGATTTTCTCAACCCAGAGATTTGTTCTGGCGACAACCGTCCAGCAGCTCCTTGATTCCTTCACTGTCAGCGCAGGCGGAAACAGGTTCTTTACCGACACTACCATTCATTCTCCCGGTACAGAGCAGTACGTGTTCCGGCTTTCGTTTTACGATACGGGCGTTCAGCGAGTGACAGTCAAGGCTTACCGCTCGAACGGAGATCACACCACTCGTGATATCAGAGTGTATGCAGTGAACCCGCTCCATCAGCAGGATCTCCCTTCTGCCGAATACAGCAGTTCTGTAATACTGTCCACACCGGAGGTGGGAGATGAAGAGGGAATCATATACAACTGGAGCTTCGGTGGCGAGGGGTATACAACTGTGAGGTCATTTGCTTCTGCTTGCACCTCTGTCGTTTCCAATGCAAACATTATTGACAAGGTCGGAAAACTGTGGGTAACCGATGGAAGCAAGTCCTCACCATCAGTTCCCTTCAGCTTCTTTTTCTATGATACTGCACCTCCTGTAATCCAGTGCCTCAACGACCTTTACGATCCAGAGCTTAAGACAATCACCACCCCGGACACTTTTTTCACCCTTCGTCTTAGGGTGACTGACAGAGGGGATCAACCGGTTGAAGCGGTGGAGTTCAATGGTGAAAAGGTGGACCCCTCATCATTCAATATCTATACTAAATTTGTAGGTAATATGCACAATCATGCCGAAAATCCGCTCAGGATTGCCGTAAGAGCTGTTGATAAGTACGAACTGATGAATGAGGTCAGGGATACTTTCAAGGTGCTTTTCGATCCCACGGCTGTGATAAAGGACAGCACCAGCTTGGAGATAACCAGTATCTCCGGTGATACCGTATCATCCATACGAAACAGTTTCACCATATTCGGTACTGTTGATAATACAGCAGGACGTTCCATGGTGCTTAAAGCACAGCTGAATGATCAGGAGTTTGACGACACGCTTATAAGCGGTGGGCGTGGTGTGTGGAGCTGGAATTTCCAGCTCAGTGACGGACTTAATACATTCAAAGTTGATGCTCTGGACTCCGCGGGAACAGTTCAGAATTCAAAGGCGGTTACGATTTACTTTGATCCACGTTCGCCCGATACTGTTTCTCCCGTCATCTACTCGGTTTATGTTGATGATGTGAATGTTTCGGCACTGCAGGGAAAAAATGTATATGTTTCAGAGAGGACTGCAGACATCAAAGTGATTGCTTTTGACGAAGGAAGCGGGGTCAGCAGCGTATCATTGAATGGAACAGTACTTGAGAATGCAGTCTCCAATTATGAATGGCATTATACAATGGAGGAGCTTGTACCAAAAGTAAACGAAGCTGTTGTCTCCGCTTCTGACGGGAGCGGAAACATGACCGAAGATACCATCAAAATCACATATAATCGAAAACCTGAGATTGCAAACAGCCTGTCATTGCCGTATGTAATAGAGATAGGGAAAACCTATCTGGACACGATTATGACATTTGATGCTGATGGTGATCCGGTCACGATTCTTGAAAATGATGTTCCCGAAGGTATGGAAATTGACGATAACGGGTGCATGAAATGGACACCTGATGAAACACACAAGGGCGAGGATACTCTTGAAATCCAGCTCTGGGATGAGTGTCAGTGGACTGAACAGATAACCTGGACTTTTATGGTGGTGGATTCTGCAACACTCAAGCCGGAGGTGGAATTCCCGGAGATTAAAATTCCCTCATATCTGGAGTCTGGAAAGGATACTCTCCAGCTCAAGCTGGGAGTGAAGGAGGGTACCGGTCAGGCGCCCTTCAGGTATTCCGCCCGCATAATCGGTCCGGATACAACGCTTCTGAGGGATACCTTGTTTAATGAGGTCACATGGGCACCTCAGACCCAGGATACAGGTATAGTTTATGTGCGTTTGAACGTCAGTGATAATCTTCAGGATACGGATACGCTTTACCATAGCTTTCAAGTTGTGCCCGAGAACAAACATACCTGTGAGCTCAATCCGGTTATTCCAGCAGAATTCAAAACAGCAGACGGTGGAATCGACTTGAGAAGAACTACAGAACCGGTCAGTATCAAGATCAAAATCGAGGATAAGGATCATATTCTTACCGAGCGGTACACAGTGGGAGTGGAAACGGCAGAAAAAACAACAGAATTTGAAGCTGACAGTATGAGTTTCGATTTAAAGATAACTCCGACACTGGTAAGAGCAAGTGACACCATTAGGATATCAGTGGTGGATAATACCATGCGGCCATATCCTGAAAAGAGTGCTTCGCTGAAGATTCCGGTGCTTTTCATGTTTGAAGAGAATCCTTTTGATACACTGATTCATTCAGTTTATGATCCTTTATCTATTCAGGCTTCACCTTCAAGGGAGCATGTGGAGGGGTGGGCGAGCAGTGATGAGAGATTCAATTTGGTAGCAGGATCAGTATATAACAGTTTTTCCAGAGTTTATCTTCGTCCAACGCTTCTCAGAGAGGCTCTGAACGGTTATGATGTGAGCCGGTTCAGAAATAATGACTACCTCTACAGTGCTTCTGAAAATTCTGGTGCATGGATCGATTCCACTTTCACCATTTTCGTGGTGGCCATGTGCAGCGGTCTGCAGGAACCATTTATGACTCTTGTTGCCTCTACTGAGGAATCCGGGGGAGGGGCTGCTTTTGGGTTAACACCTGATGGTAAAATGAGTATTGTCGATGATGAAATTGACTTCTCCTCACCGATTTCAAGTTCCAGTTTACAGGCAGAGGTCGGAAAATGGTATGTGTTCTCCTACCGCTCAGATGGTATTGTCAATCACGATTGGACCGTGGACATGAGAATGAGCGGTGCTCAGGAGAATGGAGTAACGCTGACCAGTGTAAGTGCTCGTAACGATCTATACGTGGGTTCCTGCTCCGGTAGCTATGGAAAATATCATTGGAGAGGAGATATGGCGGAAATTCTTTATTACAAAGGGCAACTGTCTGATTCTGATTGGGGTGATGTGGAACGTTACCTTATGCAGAAATATGGGCTTCAGTAGAAGCAAAAAGGCGTGAATCGGTCGGATTCGCGCCTTTTTGCTCAATTCTTCATTGCACTACTTCAGAAGTAGATCTTTCCCTATGTAAGCTGCCAATCCGGTCATTACCAGACCAAGCACGATCTTAATTGTCACCATGTTTTTCTGGGTCTTTTTTGCCAGATCAGTCCACTTCAGTCCGAAATAGGCCAGGATCATAACGATAAGCAGGGGCAGAACAAAAAGAAAGTTGTAAAGTGCCAGATAGAAATAGCCGTGAAGTTTGAGTGAGGCTTTCTGGGTCATGGCCACCATATAGGGCACATACATCTGTCCGGTGCAGATTGCTTCCAGCAAAGTGACCAGAAAACCCGTTATGACTGCTCCTATAACCAGGCTGGTACCGCTGAGATTCCCTGAGATAACTTTGTGTATGCGGAGTTTCACCGAAGTGGGCAATTGAAGTTTAATATCGTGTGTGTCCTTGGTTTTTCTGAACACAAAAGCATCTCTGAAGCTGAAAAAAGCCACCCCGGCTGCCAAGGAGAATGCTCCCCACCTTATAATCAGAGATACATAATGATATCCCTGCATTTTTTCCAAAATGCCTTTGAGGCCCAGCCCCATGGCAAAGTAAGTGATGAAAACGGTGAAGGTGTAGGCAAGACCGATACTGAGGATTTCACTTCGCTTCTTTTTACGAGTGCTTAGAAATGAGATGAGAAAAATCATGGTGGCAATGGCGCATGGATTCACACCGTCAGCAAGACCCGCACCGATGGTTCCGAAGAGAAAACTCCAGTCCACCGCTTTTCCTTTCAGATCCTTTTCAAAACTCGAACTGTCCTTGGAAACAGCAGTTTTCTGCTGAACTGTTTTCCAGATCTGGGGATTCTCAAGGCGTTCTATTATCATTTCGTGGCCTTTTGCCATGATATCGGAATACCCCAGAAGAAAAGTATCGGGGAGGAAAAGTTCCTGTGCTTCACCTTCCGATACATCGTAGATCTCTTCCATTTCCAGCATGAGTTCAAAACTGCTGGTGTTTTCGAAATCATGATAGTGGATCTTCAGTTTGTCTTTGAATTCCTCTTCCAGCGGTTTCAGAAGTTTCTGTTTGATCTCAAGGCATTCGCCGCATGTTTTTGAGCCGAAGAAGTACACTTCGAGTTTGGAGTTTTCTGCAAAAGAGGCAAAGAAAGCAATAAAAACGAGAGCTATGGAGGCAGTAACGGTTTGAATCGGATTTTTCATCTGCAATATCCCGGAAAAAGAACATCTGAATAGTTCGTCGGAGATCCCCTGATATTGTGAGAAGGTTAGAGCGATCCCAGCAAAGGGGAGAAGAAATATAAAACAGGGCGTCGCAAAAAAGAAGATCGGGGCCGAGAAGACCCCGTGCTGAATCAGAGCTGGTTTAGTGCATCTGCGAACCGTTTTCCCAGCTGAAATCCCTCTTCGTACAGTTCAGGAGTGACCCCTCCTGCAAACTCAAAACCTTCAAGGATATCCCAATCAAGACTGCTGGTCATATCCGTTACCTTCTTGAGTGCTCCCTTGCTCCAGCCGTAACTGCCGAAATAAGCAGCCCTTTTGTGTTTCACATTCTTTATCACCGCTTTTTGCAGAGCCTGCTGCATATAGGGAAAAAGAGACACTTCATAGGTGGGCGCACCGATAATCACGCCTTTGTTTTTCCACAGCGAAGGGAGGATATGGCTGGTATGGGTGCGGGCCACATCGAAAATTTCCGGTTGAATGCCACCCTCTGAAAGGCCGCGCGCTACAGCACCCATCATGGTTTCCGTGTTGCCGTACATCGACCCGTAGAGAAGGGTGACCCCCTTTTTTCCACCGTTCTTGCCGTATCCCGCCCATTCCTTGTAAAGCTCGATAATTCTCTGGGGATTCTTTCTCCATATAAGTCCGTGTGAAGGGGCTATGATTCCTATATCGAGGCCACCAAGTTTGGATATCGCATTGAGCACATTGTTGGAGAATTTGGCTACAATGTTGGTGTAATAGCGCAGAGATTCATTTTCATAATAACTGATACTGCTGCACTCGTCATCGAAAAGTATTCCTTCTATAGTGCCGTATCCTCCGAACGCATCACAGGAGAAAAGAGTTCTGCTTAGAGGATCATAGGTGACCATCGTTTCCGGCCAATGAACAAATGGCACATGGTGAAACTGCAGTTTTCGTTTGCCCAGGGAGAGTGTTTCTCCGCTCTTGACGGCAGTAATTTTACCGGACACACCATAATAGTTCTGAAGCATCTGAACCGCTTTGGGACTGCAGATGATTTCGAAATCGTTTGAAATCATGCGTAAGGTTTTCAGAATTCCTGTATGATCCGGTTCCATATGATTGATGACCACATAGTCGAGTTTCTCGATTTCCACGATGCGGGATATCTGCTCCAGGTACTCATCGGTTTTCATGCTGGAGGACAGGTCGATGAGCACGTTTTTTTCATCTTTAATTATGTAGGAGTTATAAGAGATCCCCACTCCCTTTATAGGCCACAAGCCCTCGAAGAGGTCGGTGGTACGGTCATTTACGCCAACCCAGTAGGTATCGGGTGCGATCTGCATCTCCTTCATTTTGAATCCCTTTGTTGTTCAGTTTTCCGGTGATGATAAAGAGGTAAAATAGGAGAAGCATGCCGAGAGTTCAAGAGTCTCGGAGTCGATTGTGCCGGCCTTTGGCCTCCTTTTTGCTTCAACTGAGATGTTTTTCTCACCCCGAACCAGATGGAAAAGGCGATATGAATTTACCTGTTTCAACCTATAGGATTCAGCTCAACTCGGATTTCACTTTTGAAGACGCGGGAGATATTCTGGATTATCTTTCCAGGCTGGGGATAACCCACATCTATGCCTCTCCCGTATTCAGGGCCAGAAAGGGGAGTACTCACGGCTATGATGTGGTGAATCCCCAGCAGCTCAACCCCGAAATCGGCAGCAGAATAGAATTCGATCATCTGATGGATGCTGTGAAACAGAACGGGCTTGGATGGATACAGGATATCGTTCCCAATCACATGGCCATTGACAGCGGTAACGTGTTTCTCATGGAGCTTCTTGAAAACGGTCCGGGATCTCCGCTTTACACCTATTTCGATATCGAGTGGAATCATCCCTACGAGGCTCTCAGAAACAAACTTCTGGTTCCCATACTGGGAGATATTTATGGTGACTGTCTTGAGCGTCAGGAGATACAGCTTTCATATGACCGGGACGGTTTTTTCTTCACCTATTACGAACACCGTTTCCCGCTGCGCATGGAAACCTATGCTTCCGTGCTGGGTCATAATCTCGAACGGCTCAAGGCTGATCTGGGAACCACTCATTCGGGACTCATAAAGCTTCTGGGAATATTATACATTGTAAAAACCATTCATACTGAAATGGACTATGAAGACAGAAAAGGTCAGGTGTCTTTCGCCAAGGCCATGCTGTGGGAGCTTTACAGTGGTGATACAACTATTCACGCTTTCATAGAGGAGAATATAAAAAAGTTCAACGGAGTGAGAGGGGACCCGGAGAGTTTCGAACTTCTGGACAACCTTCACTCCGAGCAGTTTTTCAAGCTTTCCTATTGGAAAGTCGCCACCGAGGAGCTCAACTACAGGCGTTTCTTCACGGTAAACGATCTCATATCCGTCCGGGTGGAGGATGAGGGAGTATTTGCCGATTCTCACGCCTTCATTCTGGATTGTGTCAAAAACGGGCTGTTCACCGGGTTGAGAATCGATCACATTGACGGACTCTATAATCCCGTGGAATATCTGAACAGGTTAAGGGAGCATTCACCCGACCTTTACATTATTGTGGAGAAGATACTGGGTTTTGAGGAATATATACGTGAAGACTGGCCTGTTCAGGGGACCACCGGGTATGATTTTCTGAATATGGCAGGGGAGCTTTTCTGCCTTTCGGATTACGGGCTCAGGTTTCAGAAAATCTATCAGCAGTTCACAGGAATGAAACTGGATGTTGAAGAGCTGCTTTTGGAGAAAAAGAGGCTGATCATACGGAGACATATGGCCGGAGATATAGACAATCTTGCGTTGCTGATAAAGAAAAGCAGCAGACGGGACCGCAGGGGAACCGATATGACCCTTTACGGTCTGCGCAGTGCACTTGTGGAGCTTCTGGCAGCGTTTCCCGTATACCGGACCTATATAAATTCTGAATACATGAGCAGAGAGGATACCGATGTTCTCAAAAAGACTTTTGCAGAGGTCAGAAGGCAGAGTCCGGCTCATATAAGAGAGATTGAATTCATAGAAAAATTTCTTTTTCTCCGTTATGATGACTACGCCTCCGAGCAGACCAGACAGCAGTGGCTCAATGTTCTGATGCGCTTTCAGCAGTTCACCGGCCCCCTGATGGCAAAGGGGTTTGAAGACACCACACTTTACAACTATAACAGAATGACTTCTCTTAACGAGGTCGGAGGATATCCTGAAATCATGGGTGTAGAATCGGGAACGTTCCACACTTTTGCCTCAAAACGACAGCATCAGACACCGCTTACTCTGAATGCCTCTTCAACTCACGATACTAAGCGGGGTGAGGATACCCGTATGCGTATATCTGTGCTTTCTGAGTTTCCCAAAGAGTGGGAAAAAGCTCTCAATGACTGGTCGCATATAAACAGGGTGTTTAAAAAGAGGGGGGATCATTTCAACCTCCCGGACAATAATGATGAATATTTTCTCTACCAGACCCTGCTGGGCACATGGCCGTTTTCCGAGGATAGTTTCGCAATTTATGTGAATCGTATTCAGCAGTATATGCTCAAGGCGGTTCGGGAAGCAAAATTTCATACAGGGTGGATCACACCGGATACCGAATATGAAGGGGTTCTTCATGATTTCATAAACAATATCCTGGATAAAGATAAGAACGCCAGATTCTTTGATGAGTTCAAGGGGTTGCAGAGTAAAATTGCCTGGTATGGCGTGTTTAACTCTCTTTCACTGCAGATTCTTAAAAACTGTGCGCCCGGAGTACCGGATTACTATCGGGGAACAGAACTTTGGGATTTCAGTCTTGTTGATCCCGATAATCGCCGTCCGGTTGATTTTGATCTGAGGAGAATACTTCTGTCACAGGTATCCGAGTTGACTTCATCTGATTTTCCGGATTTCATTTCCGAAGCACTTGAGAATTCTCACGATGCCAGAATAAAAATGTTTATCATACACACTCTTTTGAATCACAGAAACGAAAACAGCGAGTTCTATGAATGTGCTCACTATGAAGTTCTCAGGACAGAAGGTCGGTTTAAGAGAAATCTGTTTGCATTCAGGAGGCATTACAAGGACAAGCAGCTTGTGGTGATTGTTCCCAGGTTTCTCAGTGAAGTAGCCGCTCAGGGAAGATTGCCTCTGGGCACAGAGGTGTGGCGTGACAGCGTCGTCAAACTTCGGGACGGCATGGGGGAGCGTTATACCCATCTTCTGACAGGTAAGAAAACGGTAGCGAATGATGGTTCGGTATCGGTGGGAGAGGTTTTCGGAGATTTTCCGGGTGCGGTGCTGTTTTCCTCGGAGTGAATCTCTTATCCCACAAGATCGATAAGTTCACCGAGCGTATTGTTCTGCACTCTAATCATTTTGAGATTTGCCGAATAGGCATTTTTGCTTACTTTCAGATCAGCCATATCCCGGGCAGGGTCCGGTGTATCCGGCTTTGCTCCGGTTATGGCAGTTTCTGAAGGTTGCATTTCGCTCTGGTGAAGATTTTCCGGCGCAAAACCGGATGTGTTGACATTGGCTACGGAGTGGGCCGTGTTGTCAAGATTGGTCTGGGCGGCTCTCAGTCCAAAAACAGGTGCATTGAATGAGATCATAATTGGTTCTCCTAATTTTCAATTATACCGGGAATCATCATTTTTTTCAAGAGGTGATTGAGCGGCGGTTTAAGAAAGATGTTTGAACTGATGAACCGGTTCGGTTAATCAGGCGCATTTCGGGGGGGGATGCTTAGAGTATAAGTACAAGAGTAGCCGGTGGAGACTGGAAAGCACACTGGTGAATTCTAAAGTGATTTGATTTCCAGCAGTTTTTCGATATCCTCTACTTTTTTCCGCAGCACTTCATTCACTTTGATATCGGCGCCGATCTTTTTAGCCGCATGAATCACAGTCGAGTAATCTCTTCCGCCGAATTCAAGCCCTATGCTTCGCAGAGACTGTCGGGTCCACTTTTTGCACAGATACATTGCCACGGAACGGGGGAGGGCTACTTCTCTTTTGCGGGTATGTGCTGAAAGCTGATTGATTCCTATGTCGAAAATTTCAGCCGTTTTTCTCTGAATGAATCTGACCGAAAGTTTCTCCTCTTTGCTGGTTATTGCATCACCACACAGTTCTCTGGCGATCTCCAGGGTGATATCCTTGCCTGTGAATGATGAGGAGGCGATGAGTTTGATCAGAGTTCCTTCCAGTTCTCTCACATTTGAAGTGATATGACCAGCAATGAACTGGATTACCTCCTCGGGAAGTGCAAGACCGTCTATTTCCGCTTTTTTTCGCAGAATCGCCATTCGTGTTTCCAGATTGGGCGGCTGAATGTCTGTGTTCAGTCCTCCCATGAAGCGGTTGATGATGTGCTCCATCATATCGGGAATTTTGTCCGGCTGACGGTCTGAGGAGAGAACGATCTGTTTGTTTTCCAGAAGCAGCTTGTTGAAAATTCTGAAAAACTCTTTCTGTGTGCCGGGCTTTCCTCCAAAGAACTGGATGTCGTCAATAAGGAGCAGGTCCACATCATTGAATTTTCTGTAAAAGGAGGTGGAATCCTTTTTGTTGATCACATAACTGATGTATTGATTGGTGAACTCTTCACTGGTCATGTAGACCACATTTTCCGCCGTACCCTCATTTTGAGCAAAGTGGCCTATGGCCTGAAGCAGATGAGTTTTCCCCAGCCCGGTTCCGCCGTAGATGATAAGCGGATTGAAGGTGGTTTTCCCGGGGGCTTCGGCAACAGCGAGAGCGGCGGCATGAGCCATTCGGTTGCTGTCTCCGACCACAAAGGATTCGAACATGTAATTGGGGTGGAACTGCCCTTTTTCCTTTACTGTCTGGGGCACTTTGCGAGCCTGTGCTTCGGTGATTTCTTCTGTGAGAGGCTCGATGATGTTCCAGTCTTTCTGTATCGGTTCGAAGGAGAGTTTGGTGTAGGGGATGGATGCTTCAGTGAGTATCTCTTTGATCAGTGTGGAGAAGTGCTCTTCGATGAAGTCGGCAAAGAACTGGTTTGGAACCTGAACGCGGGCCAGACCGTTTTTATCTAAAGAGAGTTCGGTGGTTCTGAACCAGGTTTCGAAACTGGCAGGTCCGATCTTCTCCTGTATGCGTTCGAGGCAGGACTGCCAGTTTGAAGCTATTGAAAAATTGTGAGATAGGCTGTTTGCCAACATGTTGTCCACACACCCTCTTCTTGACTATAAAAAATGTGAAAAATTTTGCTTCTGCTGATTGGTGCGCTTGCTGATTCGGAGTGGTCCAGCTTGTATGATGTTGATTTTGCGGCCTTTAGGTCCCTTTGTAGCAGCCGGTCACGAGCATGCCGGGGAAGATTTCAACGAGTTGTCAACATGCTTTCCACCGGTTATCAACAATGAGTTATCCACACTCCGATTTCTTTGTTAACGCATCCAAGAATATAATTTCAATGGGGGACAACTCAAAGCAAAAATTGCAAAAAGCTCAAAATGGTTTATTGATAAATAATAAATTGCCCGTATGCTTCCGTTTGGGCCTCTGTCCTCCCTTGCGAATCCTTGAAGTCTGCTGAATGTCGGGAAATGAAAACGGATCTGATAAGATATTGCGGGTAGGTCCTGACGGCTGAAGCTGCCGTCAGGAGTGTGTGAATTCAGATGAGGGCGATCATGTCCCTGACTGCGGTGTCCATTCCCACCATGGATGCTCTGGAGATGATGGAGTGCCCGATGTTGAGTTCTTCCATATGATCGATCTGCGCTACTTCGGAGGCGTTCTGGAAATCCAGGCCGTGTCCTGCGTTTACGTGAAGGCCCAGTTTGTGGGCAGCCATTGCGCAGTTTCTGAGTGTGTCCAGCTCATCCATTGCAGCTTGTCGGTTTGCGGCATTGGAGTAGGTGCCGGTGTGGAGTTCCACATGAGTTGCTCCCAGTTTGGCCGCTGCTTTTATTTCGTTTATATCGGGGTTCACAAAAAGGCTGACCAGAATGTGATTTTCCCTGAAGTTTCTTATGACACCAGCCAGTTCGCGTTCCTTTTCTCTCACAGGGTATCCGCCTTCGGTAGTTCTCTCCTGGCGTTTTTCCGGAACCAGGGTAACCATATAGGGGAGAACATCCACGGCTATTTTGACCATTTCGGTGGTGGGAGCCATTTCCATGTTGAGGTGGGTGGAGACGGTTTGTTTGAGAATGTAGATATCTCTGTCCTGGATGTGTCTTCTGTCTTCTCTCAGGTGGGCGGTAATACCGTTGGCTCCGGCGAGTTCAGCCAGAACTGCGGCGTGGATCGGATCCGGTTCTTTGCCGCCTCGGGCTTGGCGTATGGTGGCGATGTGGTCGATGTTGACTCCTAAAGTAGCCATAATAACAATCCTCTCCTGCTTGCATGTACTTTCAGGGTTGAAGTGTAAACTACAATCTGCCTGAGTTGCGTTGGTCGAAAAATTGAACGGTTTCGATTTGGCAGGCTTTTTGAATGTGTTTAAAAGGTGGTAAGAAGCTGTGATCCGGTTGCCGTGGAGGGTGGTATGCCTTATGAATTTCTGGAGGAGGTTGCGATGGCCGACGTTGCTTTTCATGCCTGGGGCAAAACGCTTTATGGTCTCTTTTCCGCAGCTGCGGATGCCATGCTTGATGTCATGGTGGAGGAACCCTCTTCGGTGAATCCTCTGCTTGAGCGCACAATAGCCGTCGAGGAGGAGAGTGAGGAGATGCTTCTGCACTCCGTACTGGAGGAACTGATCTATTATAAAGACGCTCAGAGTCTTCTTCTGCGTCTTGATGGGGGGGCGATAGAGAGCAGAGGCGATAAGCTCTTCTTTGAAGGAACGGCTTCCGGGGAGGAGATTGATATCGAGAGGCATCGCATGTCCATTGATGTGAAGGCGGTCACCATGCACCTTTTCAGATTGTACCGCAAGCAGGATTCGTGGCATTGTACAGTGGTTCTGGACATTTAGGTGACGGGTTGAATCACTACAGGATTTCAGGCACGGATTTTGACGGCTCTTTTTGTTGTGGATCCCAGTCGGCTGCAGAGATGAGCAGTTGAAATGATCGAAACCAAGGAGATTATTATGCAGTACCAACTCAATACCGAGCAGGAAATCCGTATGGAGCTCCCCCAGGAGAATGTGGTTCTGGATGGTACTCTGTACATTCCTGACAATGCACAGGGGCTGGTCCTTTTTGCTCACGGTAGCGGCAGCAGCCGTCACAGTCCCCGCAATCGTTTCGTGGCTCAGTTTCTCAACCGGGGTGCCTATGCCACTCTTCTTTTCGATCTTCTGACCCGCTCGGAGGAGGCTACCGATCTGATAACTGCTAACTTGCGGTTCGATATAGATCTTCTTTCCCGTCGTCTTTGGGGGGCTACCGACTGGGTTCTTCAGCAATCGGGTCTGCGGGACTACGGAATCGGTTATTTCGGGGCAAGCACCGGTGCTGCTGCGGCACTGGTGGCATCAGTGGGCAGGCCGGAGATCAGGGCGATTGTGTCCAGAGGAGGAAGGGCCGATATGGCCGGTTCACGGCTCAGAGAGGTGGCTGCACCCTCGCTTCTTATAGTGGGAGGGGAGGATTACCCCATAATCGACCTGAACCGCAGAGCTCTGGAGGAGCTGGGGACGGCCGCAAAAGAGATTGCCGTGGTGGAAGGGGCAACTCATCTTTTCGAAGAGCCCGGAGCTCTTGATGAAGTGTCCCGTCTGGCGGTGGACTGGTTTATCCGTTATCTTCACTGAATAGCGGAAAGCGTGTTGTAGGAACAGCATGAGAGTGCATTGCGGAGTTCTTCAAGGGAATGTTCTTGTCTGAATACCACGTTCACTCTGCGCGGGCATGAGGGGTAGATGTCAAAGAAATTGTCTTCGGTTTCGAAGGCAATATCCTTGAAATCTATACAGACAAAGTGGTGATACGTCTCGGAACTCAGCAGCAGTTCGCATGACTGGTTTTCTGTTTTGCGCAGTTCTGTCTTTATAGGCTTTTCTGGAAAACTGATATGCTTTGGAGCGGTGAACAGAGCGGTTGTCTCTGAAAGCAGTTCGTTTTCCGGTCCAGAAAGGGTCAGACGCAGCAGTAGTTTGTTTTTTCCATATGTGTGGAAATATTCGCCCAGATCGAGAATCTGTTCACAAGAGGAGTTGTTGCAGGTAAGCAGGACTTTCTTTTCCTCATCGATTGGAACTCTGCTGTCCAGATGGTACAGACGCCATCTCAGAGTAGCTTCAGAGGTTTCGGCTCCATCATAAGACACATGGATTTCTGCTCCGGTGACCGTGTTCACCAGTCGGTTTATTTTCCCCACTTTTTCCTCACCCAATAACCTGCAGGATACCAGCGCAGGAGCAAAAAGTCGTTTTGCCATGAAGTGGAGAGCTTTCCATCTGCCTCCGAATTCGATACTGGACCAGGAAATGGCGGGCCAGCAGTCATTGAGTTGCCAGTAAAGGGAGCCCATAGTACGGGGCATACTGCGTCTTTGATGTTCTATGGCCGCACCGATGCTGACAGCCTGGTTTATCTGGGACAGATAGGCCAGCTGATCATAAGTACTGGGAAAGAAATAGTTCTGAGAAATATAGAAAAGGATGAGGCTGTTGCCGACGGGGCATTTCTGGTGGTTCTCCATAACCGGACCGAAGATGTTGAGGTCATTTTCTCCACAGAAGCTCAGAGCTGTTTTTCTGCTCGGATAGGACTGCATGCCGAATTCGGACCAGAAACGGTATGCATGTTTCTGCACGGCGTTATAGGGCTGACGTCCGTGCCATACATCCCAGTAATGGGCATCACCCGCCTTCTCACTTGCATATCCGCTTAAAGGTTGCGAAGGATTGTGGGGAGTCGAGGGCCAGTAGGGTATCTGGGGACTGTAGTTTTTAACGGCTTCGGGGAGGATATTATGAAAGAGTATCTTGTATGCTTTTTTCCTGTCGTGGTGGTGAAGTTGCCCGGCTGAAAGCATTTCGCCTTCATTGTTTCCGCACCACAGGGCCATGCATGGGTGATGATGAAGTCTTTTTACCTGAAATCGCGCTTCATCGCGAACTGATTCAAAAAAGGAATCGTAGCCGGGATAGAGAGAGCAGGCAAACATGAAATCCTGCCAGACAAGAAGGCCTGCTCTGTCGCAGAGATCGTAGAAGCGGTCTGCTTCATAAATTCCGCCTCCCCAGACCCGGATCATGTTCATATTCGCTTTGACAGCTGAATCGATGAGTTGCTCGATAAGTTTTTCTCCGGCTGTGACAAAGCTGTTGGCGGGAATCCAGCAGGCGCCTTTGCAGTAGATCGGCAGTCCGTTGACTTTGAACCGGAATGATTCTCCCCACCTGTCCGGTTTACGTTCGAGTTCGATCGTGCGGAGACCCACATGATATAATTTCAGATCCACTATTCTGTTTTTCTGATCTCTTAGAGCAGCTTCCAATCTGTATAACGGCTGCTTTCCTTTGCCGTGTGGCCACCAAAGTTCAGGGTCGCGGATTTTCATAGTGTTTTTTCTGGTGGAACCAATCAGCTCTTCATTCAAAAACAGGGAATATTCTGTAATGAAAGTTTTCTTTTCTCCGGGGCCGTTTAAAACGGGATCAAATCTGAGCTCAACTTCATTTTCACTGTGGATCTGCTCTATTCGGACCCAGTCCAGACGCGGAGCAGAACGGATTTCAACATGAATGGATTTGTAGATGCCGCAGGTGGCAAACCGGGGTGCCCAGTCCCAGCCAAAGGAGCACTGCTGTTTGCGCATATTTGAGGAGCCGCCAACCGGGTCATTGGGCTGGTCGAACCAGTGAAGGTGTTTTCGTTCTCTTATGTATGCGCCAGGGCTTTCAAAGATGATCATTATGCCGTTTGTGCCCTTTTTCACAAAAGGTTTTATGTCCAACCGTATTTCCGAGAACATGTTTTCGCTTCGGGAAACGAACAGATCGTTTATATATACACTTGCTGAAGTGTCCAGTCCCTGGGCCACGAGAGTGATTTCTTCCCAGTCTGCATATCCCGGTAAACAAAACCATTTTCTGTATTCCCAGTTCTCCTCCTCAATCCACTGCAGGTCAAGTTCATTTGTTCCATAGAACGGGGATGGAATGACTCTGTTATCGTAAAGATCCAGATGCACACATCCGGGGACTCGGGCTTTGTAGGTCGGTGAACCCGCAGCTGCTTTCGAAAACTGCCATTCACCGTCAAGGTCAATGATACAGGAAGGCAAATTCACTCCTTGTAATCAGAAATCAGCTCGGAAACGTAAACCAGTCTGATACCATTGAAACGAAAATTGTCAAGCTGCATTTTGAGAACGTCCATGAACTCAGAAGTGGGAGGGCTTTTTACTAGTATCCGGCCGGTTTTCTGAGCTGCAAAGGCATATTTATTGAGTTTTTCCTTGATTTTTTCAGGAGGGTCATCCGCTTCGATTGTACCCTGAACAGGCAAATGGGGGACTTTCAATCTCTTGGCCATGGATCGGGCAACGGATTTCCGTGAGACCTGGGAATAGAGAAAATAGCCGTTGCTTTTTTTGATTTTCGAGAGAATTATCTCCATGATACGGGAGTCCTCCATTGCCCGGGCTCCGTAAAAGTTGCACACTCCGGAAAAATTGGGTATGGCCGCGATGGATCTTTCAAACTGTCTGCGGATTTTTTCTTCGGAGAAATGAATCATTACCGTGGATTGACGGTATTTGTCATATTCAGAAGGTATGGGTTCCATGGGAAGAAGTATCACGACTTCTTTTTTGTATTCATCCGCAATTGTAGCCGTCCAGGAGGAGAGCCGTTGAGAGGGAACGAGTGACACTGTCAGTGGTTCTGAAAAAGAAAGATATTCGACTGTGGTCCTGTCAGCTTCGAATCCGAAATCCTCAATAAGAACTGCCATTTTGGCGGTAGTGGAGAAATAGCGGTTCAACCGTCTGGTTTTGAGCACAATCAGTGGTAATCGAGGATCACTGCTTTTGAATTCTATGATGCAGCGCTCGGAGTTGCGGCAAATACAGTCCTCCACACTGTAGGAAGTTCCCTTCACCGTGTTTACCAGATTCCACACTATCCATTCCATGGGTTTCCCTTTCGGAATAGATGCTTCTATACGAACAATGGAATCCCCGGAACGAATGGAGTAGTCTTCTTCGTAAAGTTCGAGTTCCGTGAATTTTTCAACCAGTCTGTCTTCCACTGCAGATGTGACCGGAAAAACATGCGTTCCGGTTCTGTTTTGTTTTTTGTTTTGAGTAGTGAAGTCCTGATCCGAAAAGGGGGACAGGAGAATGGTTCTTGTTTGGGGAATCGACATCAGTCCTGCTAAAAGGAGCAGAAGACCGATGATCAGGACAGGTGTGATTTTTTGTTTCATTATAGTACTGTTTTCGGAAAAGGAGCCGGGAAATGAGTGTATTCCTGATGAAAAACGCATTTTTCTAGAAAATACCTAAGAAGTGAAATTTCTGCAAGCGCAGTAATTGGAGAGGGTGAATGCCCAGATGCTATTTTTTCCAAGTCATCGTTATCTCAAAAGATTGAAAATAGCAGGATGTTTGAATGCAGAAAATAAAGGTTCCTGTGATTCTGGGACCGACCGCGGTAGGAAAAACTGAACTGTCGATTCAGCTCGCTGAGCACTTCGGCTACGAGATTCTTTCCTGTGACTCTCGTCAGATTTATCGGTTCATGGATATCGGTACCGCTAAACCGTCAGAATCGGAAAAAAAGAGGGTGAAACATTGGCTTCTTGATATCATATCGCCTGATCAACCCTACTCAGCCTTCAATTTTGCCCAAGATGCTCTGGAAATAATCAGAGACAGGTATAAAAAGGGTAAAAATATTTTGATCTGCGGAGGTACCGGCCTTTATTTTCATACTCTTTCCCGCGGTATGGGTATGTGTTCTGTTGCCGATTCGGAGATTAGATCTGAACTGCAGAAAAGAGTAACTCTTGAGGGGACGGAAAAACTGCATGAAGAGCTCGGGAGGGTGGATCCTGAGGCAGCTTTGAAAATCCATGCGAACGATCATCAGAGAATCATAAGGGCTCTGGGCATTTTTTATCAGACCGGGACACCTATTTCCTCACTGCAAAGATCAAGTAATCCGCCGGAGGATATCGAATTTCAGATATTTGTGCTTTCCCGTGAGAGGGATCGGTTGTATGAAAGAATCAACAGGCGGGTGGATTCGATGATGGGAAACGGTTTGCGGGAAGAGTTCGGGAAACTGAGGCATATGGGATTTCAGGAAAAAAGTCCCGGAATGGTATGTGTGGGGTACAGGGAACTTTTCGCTGTTGAAAGAAATGAAAAGAGTCTGCAGGAAGCATCGGAACTGATAAAACAGAATTCCCGCCGTTATGCCAAAAGGCAGATGACTTGGTTTCGTAACAAAACTCGCGGTCTTCATGTGGATATCACCAGTGGTGGAGAATGCTTTTTAAGTGAGTTTGCCTGCGCTTTGAAAAAATGAAAACATATACTGCAAACTTGTAATGCCTTATCAACAATGGTATAATGAAAAAACAATGTGACTTCATATCGGCTTGTGGGAACCGATGTTGTTCTGCCGAATGTGTACAGATTACAAATCAGATCAGTTTCACAGTTATGGTTGTTTTGAAAGGAGTTTTTCCGCATGAATCATGAGGATTCTCATCGGGGTGTTGGGTATCATCTTAACCGCAGGCCTTTGCCTAAGTATAATGACAAGAATCAGTCATATAATTCTTCTTACGGAAATTATAAAAATCAGCACCAGAATCAGCGCCGCAATCCCAAACGGAATTCATCAGGAGGCAACAATGACCGAATTATCAGACAAAATGATCTGATAATCAGGTTGTTGAAAGAAATACGCGACCGCCTTCCTCCGCCACCTGAGCAGTCAGATTCAAAAGAAGATTCTCCCAAGGAGGAATCAGTCAGCTCGGTATCAGATAAACAGGAGAATGCTGATTCGAACAAGGCTGAATCAATTGATAAGGAAGAAGAGGATGAGGAAAACTTCAATCGTTGATTAGCTGATCTCTCAAAGCCCGAAAGGCTGCACGCATGCGGAGAAGGAAAAACTGCAATTATCGGTTTTGGATTTTAGTGCTGTTTATCTGTTGTGCTTCATCTGTTTCTGCAAAGACCCGATGGAGTTCACTTCAGTTCATTCCACATGCCGATCTGATACCGAGTGGCAGGTTTATGGTGGATGCCTCCCTTTTCTGGGCGATGGATACATTCACTTTCTCCTCTCCGGTTGCCCTGCAGTCAGTGGAGTTTGGAGTATCCGAATGGCTTAATCTGGATATCGGCTATACGGAAGGTTTCACCATGGGGTTCAAAACCTGCTTTCTCAGGGAAACTTCAGGGTATATTCCTTCGATGACTCTTGGTGTCCAGAATCTTTTCACCAACAAGGAAACGGGGTATTTCGGGAGAGATCGCGAATATCCGGAAAATGAGATTTTCCTTGCACTTGCAAAGAGTATGGAAGTGATCAAGATGCGTGTTCACGCCGGTGCTCTCAGTGCCCCTTCTTCAGAGGATAACCTTTTCAATCCCTTTTTCGGCTTTGAGAAATACTTCGGTGTGGGTTTCTACATGAGTTTTGAGGGACAGATGAGAGACAGGCATATGTTTTTCTCTCTGTTCACATCATGGCGTACTGTTAAGGACAGGCTTGAAATCAATTTCGGAATAGTGGATCTGGAAAATGCGTTTGCCGATTCTTATGAAAGGTCAGTAGTTAAACCCGGACTCAGGGCTGGTATCAGAGTCAATCTGGGCAGTGGCCTGAATACGATGGATGGTCTGTTGGGACTCGAGGATAGAATCGACAGACAGAATGACAGGTTGAGCTCTATTGATACCCGGGTCGACAGTCTGAAAAAAGAAGTCTCCTGGAATTCAAAGCTTATTTCACAACGGTCGGGATACCCGGAAAAATATCTGGAGCAGAGAGCCTCTGTTCTTGATGAATTGAAAAAGCTTGCAAATCTGTATGAAAGAGAACCGTTCGATCCCAAAGAGGTTCAGGCTGCTCTTGATTTCATCGTAAGCCGGAGGGAACAGTTCGCACCTCATCTTCGTGTGATAGTGACTGATGTCAATGTGGAGGCGAGAATCAGGGCACTGACGGCAACTCTGATCGGACAGATAGGGGACAGGAAAGCATCCGGCATTCTTATCGCGATGTTGGACAGACCGGGTGATCCTTCCATCAAAATCGAAGCCATTATAGCTCTTGGAAGAATGAAAGAGACACAAGCTGCAGATGTACTTCGGAAACTGATGACCGATGCTGACGAGGCTGTGGCCTTCACCGCATCGGAAGTCCTCAGAAAACTGCTGAACCAGACTGAAAAAGTAAGAAATCAAAACGATGCGGTTTCAGGCAAGCGGGTCATTACTGTTCCTGAAAAAAGAATCTCCAGAGAAGAGTTTGTTACCTCTGACTCTGAAGGTGACAAATAGACCGCTTCATCCCACCCTCAAATCCTTCTTTTTTATCTCTCCATACCGATTCAGCGGAATATTTGCTCTAAAGGCCTTTGCTCTGAGTGGAAGGGTTAATTATATTGTATACCTTTTTGGTATGTGCGTTAAAATGAATTTCGGGAAGACATTTGCCGTGATCTGCTTTGAATTGATTCCCCGGAACAACAGCCGAAAGGTTGTGCAATTTTTATCCCTTATTTTCCTTTAGGAGGATGTATGGACACTAGTCTACTGTATCTGTCATTTGGTGCAGGTGTAGTTGCCTTGCTGTTTGCTTTATGGAAAGCGTCTTGGATCAACAAACAGGAGGCCGGAACTGATAAGATGAAGGAGATCGGTGCGGCTATCCGAGAGGGTGCTATGGCGTTTCTGTCACGTGAGTACAGGGTGCTTGCGATTTTTGTGGTTGCAGTAGCCATTCTGCTTGCGATTGGAAACCAGGGCAACATTCGTTTAGTGGCGGTTTCTTTCATCGTTGGTGCGTTGTGTTCCGGATTGGCAGGATTTTTCGGAATGCGCGTGGCCACTTCTGCCAATGTGCGTACCACGAACGGTGCCCGTAAAGGATTACCTCAGGCACTGTCCGTTGCATTTGCCGGTGGTACAGTCATGGGAATGTGTGTTGTAGGTCTGGGTGTTGTGGGACTTTCCGCTCTGCTGTGGATCTATTCCACATATTTCAATGTTGCGGGTGCGGAGAATCCTGCAGAACTGCTTTCAGTGACAGTGCTTCCTATTGTCAATGGCTTCGCCATGGGTGCATCCTCAATCGCACTTTTCGCCCGTGTGGGTGGTGGAATTTACACCAAAGCGGCGGATGTCGGTGCTGATCTGGTTGGTAAGGTCGAAGCGGGTATTCCTGAAGATGATCCGCGCAACCCTGCGACTATCGCCGATAATGTGGGTGACAATGTGGGTGATGTTGCCGGTATGGGAGCTGATCTTTTTGAATCTTTTGTCGGTGCCATCATCGGTGCGATGGTATTGGGTGCTGCAGCTGGTGAAGTTCAGCTGGCTCTTGTACCTCTTATTCTGGCCGGTACCGGTATAATTATTTCCATTATCGGAACTTTCTTTGTGCGTACAAAAGAGGGCGGTAATCCTCAGGCCGCACTCAATACCGGAACATTCGGGGCCGCAATCGCCATGGCCGTCGCCACCTATCCCATCGTCCAGTGGCTTGCACCTGCAACCTACACTCAGGGCGGTCAGGAATACTCGTCAATAGGTATTTTCTGGGCAACTCTTGGTGGCCTTTTAGCGGGTGTCGCTATCGGAATGCTGACCGAATACTACACAGCTGAAAGCAAGAAACCTGTTTCAAAAATCGCCAATGCATCTGAAACCGGTGCTGCCACGAACATCATTGCCGGTCTCAGCACAGGTATGCTTTCAACAGCTCTTCCCACCATTGCAATCGGTGCAGCGATTCTCATAGCTTATTTCTTCGCTGGTCTCTATGGTATAGCCATCGCCGCTCTCGGTATGCTGGTTACTACCGGTATACAGCTGGCGGTGGATGCTTATGGTCCCATTGCGGATAACGCCGGTGGTCTGGCCGAGATGGCTGAGTTGGAGAAGGAAGTTCGTAAACGTACAGATAAACTGGATGCGGTCGGAAACACTACAGCTGCTATCGGTAAGGGCTTCGCTATCGGTTCAGCTGCACTTACCGCACTTGCTCTTTTTTCCGCATTCCGCGAGAGTGTCAGAGCTGCACGTCTGATCAGAGGTGATACGGAAGCCGAGGCGTTTGTCTCCATCGACGTTACAGATCCTCTGGTAATGTCAGGTTTGTTTCTCGGTGCCATGCTGCCTTTTCTGTTTTCCTCATTTGCAATGGGGGCAGTTGGTCGCGCCGCTTTCTCTATGATCGAAGAGGTGCGTCGCCAGTTCCGTTCCATTCCCGGGCTTCTTGAAGGTAAAGCAAAGGCTGATTATGCCCGTTGTGTTGATATCTCCACCAAGGCGGCAATCAAGGAAATGGTTGTGCCCGGACTTATCGCAGTGCTTACTCCTGTTGTGGTTGGACTTGCAGGCGGTGCCGAAATGCTCGGCGGTGTTCTTGCCGGTGTGACTGTGGCCGGTGTTATGATGGCTCTTTTCATGTCCAATGCCGGTGGTGCATGGGACAATGCCAAAAAGCACATTGAAGGTGGAACACACGGCGGTAAAGGAAGTGAAGCTCACAAGGCTGCTGTTATCGGCGATACTGTAGGTGATCCTTTCAAGGATACTGCAGGTCCTTCGCTTAACATCCTTATCAAGCTGATCAGTGTTGTTTCGCTGGTTATTGCGCCGATCATTGTTGCATTCGGCAGATAATCCGGCTTCAACATTTCAGGTATCAGACCTCCGTTCTTTTGGGCGGAGGTTTTTTTTG
>JBKGXV010000044.1:0-25167 GCA_046546375.1 Chitinispirillaceae bacterium
GGCCTGGATGCTGCCGATTACGGCATTACCGATTTGACCGGAATCGGGCATCTGCACAATCTGACCAAACTCGATGCTTCAGAAAACAGCATTTTTTCATTGGAGCCGCTTTCAGAATGCCGCAATCTGGAAGTTGCGGCACTGAATGAAAACCAGATTTCCGATCTTTCCCCTCTTGCGAATCTGAAAAGACTTAAAACCATTGCACTCGACAACAACAAAATCAGTGATTTGTCACCCTTGAGCAAACTTTCCGCACTGGAAGGAATTGGTCTGAGCTGCAACTCCATTGAAGATCTGAGGCCGCTTTCATCTCTGGACAAAGTCAGAAACATCTCTCTTTACAACAATAAAATTTCCGACCTGAGCCCTCTTGTTAATCTCAATCTCGTAACCGGTATATTGGCCGATCACAACAATATCTCCCAGATCCCCTCCCTGCATACTTTCGATTCTCTTGTATCAGTGAATTTAAGCAACAATCCGGTTTCCGACCCGGACAGATTCTCCGATCTGCCGCACCTTCAATCCTTATCCCTTGACTCCTGTGATATCAGTCACTTCCCCGACTTATCCGGCCTGGACAGACTCAGGTCTCTCAGTGTGAAACACAACAACATCAGCTCCATTGATGTACTCAACGGTATGAAAAACCTCCGTTCCCTTGCACTTATGGACAATAAACTGACCGACATAGACAATCTGTCACCATTATGCAGCCTGGAAGTTCTGGATCTGGACGACAACCGATTGAGTGTTCCTCTGTCTCTTAGCTCACTGACCAATTTGAAAACACTCAGTTTGGTGGGCAATGATCTGAATACTGAAGATCTGGAAGAACTTCCTCATCTCAAAGAACTGACTGCCCTTTATATGGACAAAAACGATTTTGACAAACTTGGCAATCTTCAGGGTATGGAAAACCTCTTGACAATCTCCCTGGATTCGAACAGCCTCACGGATATAAGCTCTTTGGGGTACTTGCCTCAGCTGCAGTTTGTATCCGCCCGCCATAACAACATTGCAGATATCCGCTGTTTCGATCATATGATGGAATTGAGACATCTTGATCTCGATACAAACAATGTGAGCGAGCTTGTTTCTCTGGGCAACAATTTTTCTATAGAGTATCTGTCGCTTAATGGAAACAATATAGTGGAAATCACTGCGCTTCTGGGGAATCCGGGGCTGGATTACGGCGATCAACTCAATCTATACGACAACCCTCTGTCAAACAGTGCAAAACACGAACACATTCCGATACTGAATGACAAGGGCGTCACCGTCAAATGGAAGCGTTTCGATGACTGAATTGAAAAACAAAGTATTGATTCTTTATCCTCACAGGGGTGATACTCAATCGTTAATGCTATATGAAGAGCTTCTGAAATTGGGAATGGAGGTTCTCTATCTGCCGTTTCGCTGTGATGACGAAGAGACGTGCAGCAGGGGGTTCTGTTTTGATAACGGTGAAATCAGGTATTTAGGCCATGATCTGAGAGATCTCAAAGCTGTTTTCATACGGGCGCTGGCATTTTCTGTACCTGCCAACCTGCCAGCATATCTCAGCAGAAGCGAACAGGCAATCTGGCGGGCGAAATACATACAGGAAAACATTCGCTTTTCATCTCTTTTCTCCATGCTGAACATACTGAAACACCGAGGGGTTCTGATCATAAATCATCCCCGTGCATACTTTCAGCACAATAGTAAAGCACAGTTTTTCAGCCTGCTGCGCAACAAAGGTTTTTCCGTTCCCGGATTAATCTCCACCAACGATCACCAGTCAGCCCGCAGTTTCTGCAAAGAAACGACTTGTGTCAGCAAGTCCGCTTACGGTGTAGGTGCCACCCGGGCAGTTAACGAGGAGTCACTTTTTCCCGGATGCGGTCTGAACAAAACTCCCGCCCTGTTTCAGAAAAAAGTGAATGGTGACACAATCAGAATCCATACGGTGGGATCCAGAGCCGTTCTGAGTCTGAAGATCCACTCCGAAGGTGTTGACAGCCGTAGTGACACTGCAGGATTCTCGGTCATTGAACTGCCTGCGGAAATCGAGCATGAAATAGGTACCGTCAACAACATGTATGAAAGCTACTATTCCGCATGGGATGTCATGATGGACGAGAAGGGTCGATTTCACCTTCTGGATTTCAATCCCGGGCCCTATATAGGGTGGACAGGTGTCTATTTCACCCGTTTTGTGATGTCAGCCCTGGCTCGGTTTATCCGTATCTACAATGACGGAAAAAGCATACAACAGAATTCTGCTTCGATGAAGATACCCGATCCGGAATTCACTAACGTATGGGTCAATTGCCAAAGTCTTGTTCACGATTATACCCCGGATTACCGAAAGGGTTTGAGAATACGCATCTGAAGAGAAATCAAAAAACGTGCAGGAAAGTGTTCCATTCAGTGCAAAATATTGTAAAATCATCATTGAGTTTCTATGCAGACCACTATATAAGCTTCAAATCAGCCATTTATGAAGCCTTTTTGTTTGGCGCACGACTTGCGTTGTATTCCCGTTCTTTTCACTTTCACCTTAATTAAGAGGAGATGAAAATGGGCAAGCTGAAAATCGAAGATCTGGAAGTAAACGAACAGCTCGACAGTGCAGCATTGAAAAAAGTAACCGGCGGCATGGGAAACAAGGCCGGAAACAAAAGCGGCGGTGATGGAAGAAACACCAACTTCGGAAGAGCCATCGGTGGCCGGGGCACAGGTGGTTATGGTGGAGGCAGCCTAAACACCGGTGATGGAGGCACTGGGATCGGCACTGGAGGCAGCCAAAGGTCATATGCCGGTTCGGGGTCCAGAGGCGGAGGTTGGTTCGGCTCTCGTTTCGGCGGCAGTGGTGGAGATGCTGACGGAACTGCTACCGGCGGCACCGGTATGGGTGGTGGCGTGTCTGGAAATACGGCCACCGGCGGAGTCGGTGGTGCCGGAATGTCAGGCGGAATCGGAGGAAGTGTGTCTGATAACTTTTCGGATTCTGTTTCCGTTCCGGTAACGGTGCGATTCTGAAAATCCGACGAACTTATGAACCTTTTCAATTATCTAAATCAAGGGAGGACCTAGAATGGCAAAACTGAAAATCGAAGATCTTGAAGTCAACGAGCAGCTTGATTCTGCAGCACTGAAAAAGGTAACCGGTGGAATGGGAAACAAAGCCGGCACCAAAACCGGTGGTGACGGACGGAATACGAATTTCGGCATTGCTGCAGGCGGCAGCGGGTCTGGAGGACATGGCGGATACAACAGAAATTATGGTGACGGCGGCAGCGGTCACGGTGGTGGCGGTCATCAGGCTTCGTTTGCCGGTCAAGGCGGACAGGGCGGTGGATGGTTCAGCCGTCAGTTCGGAGGTTCAGGCGGGGATGCAAACGGAACAGCCACTGGCGGAACGGGCCTGGGTGGCGGAGTTTCAGGGAACACTGCCACAGGAGGAACGGGCGGAGCAGGAATGTCCGGGGGTATCGGCGGAAGCGTATCCGACAATTTCTCGGATTCGGTTTCGGTGCCGGTTACAGTGCGTTTCTGATCTCTTTCAAACGGCTGTTCGAATCATCGAACAGCCGTTTACAAGATCTACTTCTCCTCCTGCTCCTCCAGAGCAATGACCGTATACTCCTCACTTTCAATACTGTCGTAGACCACATCCACATCCTCCTGAGGCTCACCCCAGCTGTGAGTGTCATTCTTCTTGCCCTCATACTCCAGAAACTCAATCACCGGCTGAAGCTTGTGACCGTTCAGGTCCAGATGCTGCCCGTAGGTAACCCCCTCCTCGGTTACTTCGGTGACATCGATATCGTCCGGAAGATCATACACCGCAGTCACAGTAATCACCACTTTCATAAACCCACCCTTCTGTTTGATAGTTGATCTATTTAACCAGTCATAATATAGGTGCAGCCGTTCCTTGCGGAACATAAATATTGATTCCACAACCGTTTTTCATTTCTGAAGTATCCTCTGCGCCTCCCGAACACCGGACAGACAAGCCCCGTGTACCGTCCCCGGACATATGCCTACAATCGTCGTGCCTGTCTTCAACGATTCATTAAGCACATATATCAAAAGCGGATGAAACGTAATATTATGGTAGTCAATAGTGCTAAGATGCGGAAAGGAGTGATATTATGACTCGAGATCAGTTTAACAGAAAACACCCGGGGGTAACCGAGGGACTCAATGCATTCTTGTCCGCCATGACGGTCATCACTGATGAAAAACATTTTTTTGAAAATATATCCGTCAGTAACCGTAATATTAGTGGGCAACGGAAAAAAATGAATCGACGGGATACAGGGGGTTAATTCAACAGTGAGAGGTTTTAAAACACCTCTTATTGGCAATCCCGAAGATGGGTCTCTGAAGAGACCCGTGAAGGAGAAGGGGCGGATTAACATAGAGGATGTCTTCGTCGGCTATGGAGACAAATTCACCGCAGACCTGTCTCCTTCAAACAAAGCGGTGCGCTCCGGAATGCGTGCCGCTTTTTTGTTTATCTGAAAAAATCAACGAAAAAGCCCTTGGACCACCCGAGAACAGGATGATTTACCATTGCTGCCGAGCCGCCGACAGATTTCAAGTTTACACCGATCCCGAAACTAATCATAGTGGGATTTGAACCCAAAGCCGCAGCTATGGAAAAACTGTTTCCGATCCGGTATTTTTGTGCCAGAGTGAACCTCACCGGTTCCGACATCCCTGGCCTTACCTGTATAAGAACACCCTGAATACCATACCGATTCTTTCTGCTGCTGAGACCGATTTCAAGCACATATTCAGGATCAGTTCCCTCGACATCACTGCTCTCAATCACCAAATCATCAACAGAAAATCTCATATTCAATAATCTGGTCTGTACTAAGCCCGATATTCCCGCCAGAAGAAGCGCTTTGACCTCACTGCTGTTCACCAGCCCCGTTCTGCATGGTTTCAGATCCACACTCAACCCAAGAAAGCTCAAGGAGGTTCCCAAAGACAAGTACGCTGTCTGCTCATAATAGACCTCTAAGGCACTCAGCTGAACAAGAGCAAGCTTGCAGGTCATGAAATCTGTTGTGAACCATGCTCCGGCACCATATTGAAAGATCGAGGCGTTCTTTTCAAAATCCCCATAGTATGCCGTCCCCAAAACGGCTGCTCCGTACTTCACAGTATCCTGCAGATATGCTGCAGGCATCCACGGCTGACGCCCTCCCGGGCCCTGAGCATCCATAAGACCTTCCTGAGTTGCCATCGAATACCCCAGAGGAAACGGATCCCGCATTCCCGCATCCGAAATTCCTGCAAACACCAGAAGGCAACACATCACTGCTTTGTTTCTCAGCGCCATAGCACACCTTTTTTACGGATCACAACGCGTTTTTCTTCAGACGTGAACTCGGCCACCACCAGAAACACACCGGGAGGCGCACTTCTTGCGCCATCATAGCTGCCATCCCACAGTATCACTTCCCGCATGCGGGAAAATTCAACCAGCTCTCTTCCATCAAACCCGAAAATACTCACCCGAGCCTTATAACCGACCGGGACTTTCATCTGTATTGAAAGGAAATCATCCCTTCCATCCCCGTTTGGAGTGAAGGGAACGGGACCAATGTCAAGAGAGGGAGAAACAGTCGAACGCCACACTGTGGATCTTCCCGGCAGACCGGGAGTTGGCCGGGGATTCAAAACCCATGATGTCGCCTCCAAACCTGAAAGGGATGTTTCAACTTTCTCCAGAGACTGACCTTTCCAGCCGGAAAACCATTCATTATGGTAGCAGATACGGTCCACCATCTGACCTTCCGGTGACCAGACACAGACTGTATCATTGTAGTTATTCAGCGCATGCCACCGTGCGGTCTGAAGAATCTGACTCAGAGCAAAGTGCCTGCTCTTCATCGACGCAGTATTTCTGGTCAAGACCAAAAATCCCCCTGAGGCCAGAATGAAATCAGTAACGCTTATCACTGCAGTATCTTCCGAATTGCCGAAAGACCAATCTTTGAGATTTATATCCATGGAAGAGGTGTTGACCAGCTCAATCCATTCAGGTTCCTCTGCTGTAGCCCGAGGGAAAAGTTCTGTTATTTTCACAGCCCCTTCCGGTACCCATAAAGAGGAGATATCCAGATCGCACACGATCTTCTCGGAGTTCAGCAGAAGCTCGAAACGATACATCACCGGCTTGAATTCCAAATTAAACGAAAGAACGTTTTTGTAATCTGAAGCAAGAACACCCTCGTCAATAACCTTTTCTAAACCGTTATCCAGAAGGGCAAACAATCTAAAGGCACATTCTTTTGATTCGAACAAACGAAGCACCACCAAAGAACAGAGTGCGGCACCGTCTACATTCTCGATTTTATAATCGACAAATGCTCCTTTGTTCAGCTTCTCACAGCGGCCGGGAGAAAGAGAATCGGCACACAATACATATTCCCCGGTATCAAAAAAGAAAGAATTGGGAATAACAGAAAATCCCTCAGGCGATTTCCGGGGTGAACAAAATATTTTGCCTGAAACAGGGGAAGCCGAAGAATTTTCCATATCTGAAGCGATATCCACTACCGAATCCACCAAAGAAGCAGTCCCCTTATAAAGCATCACTCCATCATCACCGGCAAGCCCGTTTCCCAGATCTCCGTCCGCCACGGTAAAAAGCAGTGCTCCGGAATCAATGGGCAACGCACACCCGGGGTCATTATCCAATGCGACTCTGTAATCGCGATCCAGTACAACCGCCACTTTCCCGGGAGGTATGCATCGTGCATTGAATCGGCAGTTTTCGTGTTCCTCAAGAGGTTCACCGAAAGGAATCACACTGTCTGCATCCATTCCGTCGGTCAGAAACAACCGATCGATGCAGAACGCAGCTTTCCCCAGATTGGTGATTTCCACAAATTCGTGACTGCGCCCCCCGGGAAGATCCGACTCCCTGCCCAGAGGATCTCTGTGAACCTCGGTTATTACCACACCAAGGGCTTGTACCTGGATGAAAACAGCTGTGATACACACCATAACCCGGTGAATCATAGCGATTCCTTCAATGTAGTAATTGTGGGAAAAGTAAGAACTGGCTTCGGAAAGATATTAAAGAGAAAATAAAACAGCACTGACCATCAGTGGGATTTTTTTTCAGAAATATGCATTTTTGCTCCGATTATCTCTCAGACTTCCTTTTTGCAGCAAATCATACCCAAACACCACTGCAAAATGTAGTTTTCATACACGCAGAACTGGAGGATACATTGCCTGACAATCCGTATGAAAGAGAAACTTACGGTCGTTACAGAGTTCTTAAGCTTCTGGGTGAGGGAGCTATGGGCAGGGTATACCTTTCCCAGGACCCGATTCTCAAGCGGCAGGTGGCGGTCAAAGTGATCGCCATGGACAGACACCTCGATAATGCGACTCTCAAAGAATACCTCGAGAGATTTTCCCTTGAAGCGCAGGCCTGCGCCAAACTCAATCACCCCTCCATCGTATCCATCTATGACGCCGGGGAGGAAGACGGTGTTCCCTGGATAGCATTTGAATACGTGGACGGTGAACGGCTTGATCAACTGATCAAAAACGAAAAGCGCCTTTCCTTTGAAAAAGCTTCTGCCATAATCAGGGACATAGCATCAGCAGTATCCCATGCGCACAGTCTGGAGATCGTTCACAGGGATGTCAAACCGGCCAATATTCTGATAGACAACAAGACAGGAACCGCAAAACTTACCGATTTCGGAGTGGTCAAATCACCCTGCAGTGCAGTGACCCAGGACGGTTCGGCTGTAGGGTCCCCCGGATACATGTCACCTGAACAGATCGACGGCACTGAAGTTGATTCCCGTTCGGATATATTCTCTCTGGGTATAGTTCTCTATGAAATGCTTTCAGGTGTACATCCTTTTCTGCGGGAAACCATCCCCACCACATTCTACGCTACTCTCAACTGCAACTACACACCTGTCAGGGAATTGAGACACAACATCCCGGAAAATTTTGAACAGATAGTCAAAAAAACTCTCCTGCCCCGCAAAGAGGAGCGTATCCAGAGTGCCGAAAAGCTCTGCGCCATGCTGGGAAAAAAAAGTGAAAGGAGCGGAGAGCAACCCAAATACATCACATATTTCCAATATGCGCAGAAAGCCGCAAAAGTTGTTTTCAAGTACAGCGCTCTTTTTGCCAGAAAAAGCTTTGAAATTCTCTATCCTCTGATAAAGAAGGGTGTGATCATCTTCGCAAGGTTCTGCAGAGATCAGGTCTACCCCCTCCTGTGCGTTTTTATGATTAGATTTTATTCTTTTTTACGACAGCGGTTTTCGCCTAGGCAGATAAAAACCACAGCAATAGCAATCCCCTCGGGTGGGGCAGTGATTATCACACTGATACTTGTATTTACAATCCGCAGCCGCAGCAACGATTACGAGAATCTGAAAATCAGAGCGGAGGAGAACGGGTTTTCCGTCAGTCATGCGAAGTATCTTGTGGACAGCTGCAGGGCTTTCATTCTGAGAGATGAGCTGGAAAAGGCAAAGAAACTCGCGGGAATACTGGATTCACACAAGGTAAGCTCTGTACAGGCCCGGGTTTTCCAGGGAATACTGGCAATACAGAAAAGCAACTATATGGAAGCCACCGAGCTTTTTTCCGAACTGAAAGCACACAGATCTGGAGTAAAAGCTATAACCCAGGAGCACCCCTTTCTGCTCTCTTTTCTTCAGGAAAAAATGGAAACAGAACTCCCGCCTCCCCTTGTCAGTCTGTATGCACATCAACTTGGACTGGCTCAAAACCCCAAGCTTGAGGCATGGACCGAAGACAAGCACTACTGGGTACGCTGGAACGCTGTCCGTATCCTCCAGAACGCAGGAAAAGAGGTTGATCTGGTACCGGTATACATTCTGGATCTCACCTATTCGGGAAGCAGAAGAACAAAGGTCAGTGCTGTGGAAAACCTGGGAGTCATAGGAGACAGACGGGCCGTGCCGGCACTCATTGAACACAGCGAAAACGGGCATGCGGCACGCACCGCATCGCGAGTACTGAAGGAAAAGTTCGGATACGAAGCTGACTAAGGCTAATTCAGTTCCCTCCAGGAGACCTCCTCCAAACCTTTAGCCAGATTGGAACTCAGATGTGTCGGATTCAAAACCGAAAATGTATATTACTGTGAATACTCTTTTTTTTCAGGTTGCCGCTGCCGGCACATTCAGAGGTGAGGAGGTCCTAACACATGGCTCTTTCCGACGTTATAAAAACTGCTCTCGACCATATACAGTACATCGCCAAAACCGAAACAGTAGTCGGTGAACCCATCAAAGCCGGTGAAACCACTCTCATTCCCGTTTCCAAGGTATCGGTCGGTTTTGCCGCAGGCGGAGGCGGCAAGGATGAAAGCAGCGGATCGGGTGCGGGAACAGGAGGAGGCATCAACGTTACCCCCATCGCATTCATCTCCATAAGCCCGGAAGGCGTCAATGTTCATTCTCTCAATCCTGCAGAACCATCCTTCAGTCAGCTCCTTTCCCTGGCCCCGGATCTGTACAAAAAAATATCCAAATATATAAAGAAAAAGGACGAAATGTCTTCGGACGAGGAAGAATAGAGTTTTTATTTGCAAGGAATCAGTCACATGCTCGATAGAGAAGATCCGAAAATCTTATGGGTTTCACCGGATTCCTCAGAACCAGTAGGAACCTACGAAAAACCGTTTTCTTCGCTTTCTGCTGCTCTTGAAAGGGTACAACCTGCCGGTACGGTTGTGCTCAAGCGCGGTATTTACAGTGAAGACCAGACTATAGAAATCTCCGGAAACGCAGAACAGCCTATCCACATCTGTGCGGAAACAGAGGGTGAGGCGATAATCGAATCATCCTGCTGGTATTTTTACGACACATCCGATCTGGTGATTTCCGGCCTGGTATTCAAAAACGCTCCACTTGGAGCCGTATCTGTTGTGGGAAAGTGTTTGAGAAACCGCTTTCACTCTCTGAAATTCGTAGACTGCGGTTTAAATGAAAAAGCATCCTGCACTCTCTATTTCGGAGGAGCCGGAGGCAGGTTCAATCTGGTTGAGAACTGTCAGTTCATACACAAAGATAGCCCTCAGGAACAGGTTTCACCCGAAAATGCCACAGTGGCCCTTATGGTATCGGAAGGAGACACCGAGGGCGGCACCCCGCTTAAAAACCACATATTCAGACGCAATCTCTTCAACAACTACGATTGCGCGATTCTGCTGGGCAGCTGCGATATGTGCGAACTTGAAAGCGGTCACATAGTGGAATACAACAAAATCGACAGATGTTCATCTGCGGGTATTGCAGTAAAATGCGGTGATACTCAAATCAGAGGCAACCTCATAAGAAAATGCCGGCAGGATTCAATTTTTCTGCTTAGTGGACACTGCTCCACCGTGGAAAACAACCGCGTGGTGGACAGCGGACGGGGAATCACCGTGAACGGTCCCGGACATACAGTGGTAAACAACTGTATCGTGAGATGCACCGATTCGGCAGTAACCGCCTGCCGTTCCAGAGAAAAGCTGCAGCCAGCAAGCAACCTCTTCATTCAGGAAAACACGATTATCTCCAACGACAACGAAAAAGCCTGCGGCCTTCTTCTGCAGCAGGGTACGTCGGGAATCGTACAGAAAAACCTGTTTTTCGGCGAAGGGGAAGCATACCGGACTGAAAATCAGGACAGGAAGCGTTCCAGCGAGTTGCAGTTTGTGATAGCAGACAATCTGGGTTCAGGCGGTGCCAGTGAGTTGAACGGTATTTCCATTTCAGAGGTATCCTTCAAGGAAATTCAGAACGACAACTACTCGAATGAAAGCGGTTACGGTGCTCAGGGCTGGATGCTTACCCCCGAAGCATTCGACCCGGATATCGATGAACTCACAAAAGACAACAACTACGTGGGGGCTTCGATTCTGGAAGATGAGAACGGGAATCTTATAGTCCCGGAAGAAACTGACAAAGATGAAATTTTCGGGACGTTCATTCCCGATGCTCTTGATCCTGCGAACATGTTCTTTGAAGAGGAAGATTCATAACCCGGTGTCCGCGCTTGCGGCACCAGGTTATATGACTCTACTCCAACTCTCTCCAGGATATCTCCCTCACATCCTTGAGCAGATTACTGCAGTATTTTTCCAAGTTTTTCAGAACCCGCGAGGAATACCGTATGTCGGCGGTTCCTGTGAAATAAGAGGTGGGATCTTTTACATACTCAACAACACCATCAGTCAGAGTCACTACTGCTCCCAAAATCTTGGCGTTTCCATTCAGTTTAGCCGTCTTATCCACTATGATAATCCCCTTGAACATACCGGTATTAGCTCTGAGTTCTGCCGTTTTGGTTGAATTGTTCACAATAAGTATACCACTGGAGAATGTATCGAAATGAAGCGGTCCCACATCTTTCTGGACATAGTAAATTCCGTGAAACGGAGCTGGTGGAAGGTCACTTACCTTGTATGGATCCAGTGATCCAGAAGACACTCCTAAAAAGGACTCCGGGGAATTGTACTTATCTGTCACATCCACATTTTCTTCAGTCACAGTGTGTCTGATATCTTTAAAATCTTTCTTTGATTCCGGAGCGAGCCCATTACCCCCCACAGCGGAAGCCCCTTTGAGAGTAAGTGTACTGCAGGTACTCACACCAAAAACCCCGGAATTCAGTATGGAACCACTCCAGATGGAATCATAATCCCTTCCATCCACCACTATATTGCCATTGACCTCGATATGATTTCTGGCCGTAACTGCACCGGTCACACTGGGAACAGGAAAATCGATGGGGGGTTCCAGAACACCGATTATCTCCAGTTTTTTGCTGGCTCCCTTTTCCTGTCCGGTAGCAAGAATATGCAGCGTATCCCCGGTCGCATCGGTACTGCAGGAAACGGAGTAAGTGCCATTTCCAAAAGAAACATTGGAAAAAGCAGTAATTCGGGTTTCAGGTACCGGAACGAATTCACCTTTACGAATCATTGCATATAACTTTTCCTTGGCAGCTTCCGCCGCATTCAGAGTCGCCGTTTCAGCTCTACGGTCACCACTTTTTTTAATAGAGGAATTCACTGTGAAATAAATAATTGCCAAAGTGATATTGAGCAACACCGCCACTAAGAGAACGGCAACTATAGCACCACCCTCACGACTTCTGAATGATTCAAACATACAGCCCATCCTTTACCTTTCAGTTCCCCGCATTCCGCATATACACCTGAGTATTTTCTTGTGATTGATATGCAGCTTTACCCTCCCCGACACTGCCACTCAGGGTAAACCTTACACTTACCGCATCCGACAGGGATCCGCCCAATTCCGTTCCATCCTTGTCAAACGCCGCACAGTCAAGTGTGTTGATATTTTCACTCAACAGAACGTTCTTACCCTTCTTGTTTTTATACAGCCCTCCATCGTCGCCGATAAAATAGCGCATCTGCTCAGCACGTCCTATATAAGACCCGGCGGCGACATCCAGCCCCGCACTGCCGTCCAGCACCAAGGTATCCGCCAGTCCCTTTCTCAGCTCAAGCACTTTGACCACCTGATGATCAGTCCCGGAATACAGATCCACCCAATCACCACCATTCACCCCCGAAGACGACTCAAGTACGATTCTGGTGTCGGTGGCATTGACATCTGAAGCAACAGTCACCTTTTTCTTGTCCGGATTGACCAATATGGCAAGCTGATCATTTCCCGACTGCTCTGTGATTCCTATACCGTTACCGGGGATACCGTATCCGGCAGAACGTATATCCTTTTCCATCAACTGAGCAGCAGTGGTGATATCCTTGTGAAGCACAGCTTTATTGCTTTCCCGATCAGCTTTCTTCGAAACGTCTCTCTGGATCCTGTAGACTCCGATAAGAACCAGAGAGAGCAGAACAGCCGCCACCAGCAGCTCGACCAGAGTCATACCCTTGTTATTCAGAACCGATCGCGTCATAAGATTCCTTTTCTATTTTCAGCTCTGTCACCAGAGTCCCGGTTTGGAAATAGTGGTGGACAGTTCAACTGATCTTTTTCCACTAGACAAAGGCCAAAGCACTCTCAACGTCACGTTTTTCATTCTACCGTCATCGGTTACAGTCCAACTACGCAGATACTTGTCCTCAACCACATCCGAACCGCTTACCACATCAGCGTAATCCTGCTGACGGATCTGGTCCAGCATCTGATTGCCGGCAGCAGTGGCAGCGGAAATTTCCTTTGCAGCAACATTGGAATCGATCATGTTCACTATAACAAGATTCAGGCCGGTGACAACAAGCCCCAGAATCACCATGGCCACGATTATCTCCACCAGCGTTATTCCCCTGTTGTCCTTGATATTCATACTCCACCTCCGCTCATAACTTCCGCTGCGAACCTCACGCTCCTTCTCTCATTATACACCTGTTCAGTCCGAAAATAAACAGCAGAATCGATCACCAGTTACAGCAAAACAGAAGAGAACAGCTGTCTGTGAGTGAGATAGTATTCTGTAAATCTCTGGTATTCGTTGCTTTCCAGCAGCTTACTTTGATCTGAAGCACCGTTGAAGGAATTTTCATAAAAAGAGAATGCTCTGGAGTAAAGCTGATGCAGAAAGATAACATTTCGGGCTCCGGGCAGCCCCCCAGTATTCCACACGTTTCTCAACTGGCGATCGGTTATCCCCATCATTTCCGCCCACTCATTCACCGTAGCGGGCTTTTTCTCCAGAAGCACCCTGGTAGCTGTCCACAAAGTCCCGCTTCCGCCCGTTTCAGTGTAGCTTCGGTTGATGATATTGATCAAAGCGCACCTGTTTACAGTTCTGAAGAAATCGAACGCATCAAGCGATGCCCCCTTTTCCACGACCGCTTTGGCGCCAAGAATCATCGACCAGGCCCCCTTCCGGGGAGAATCCGAGCCGGTGAATACAATGACGGAAACCTCTTTTGAAAACTGCTTCAGGATATGAAACTCGTCATTGTGCACATCCCTGATACCCAGATCCAGTACTGCCACATGGTAACGGGAAGCAGAGCTCAGTTTATCCGATGCGGAAGTACAGGTGGATACCTGTTCCACAAAATACAGCGGAGCAAACGAGAGAATATCATTCACCAGAAAAGCAGATGTCTGATCATCCTCCACGACCAGAACCCGCAACGTGCCGTTTAGATAACCGTAAGGTTTCATAAAACTACCAGTCAATCTTCCAGAGAAGCGGTTTGTATACCGGGTTTTTCACTCATCTCGGGTATGTCGTCAAGCAGGTTGCGCTTGGTGGAAGCCCTCAGTCTGGGCCACAAATTCACAAGTGTATCCTTAACCTGTTCAGGCCTGATCAACGGAACTTCGGCCTTGTATTTTCCGGGCAGAGAATCATAACGAACCAGAATATCGCAAAGATACCCTGCATATTCATCCATGCCAAGCTCACACTTCTGATAGCTCTGAGACAGCTTGAGCGCTGGATTTACAGCTTTTGATGGCATAATCTGCTCATCGCTGGAGACATTCTCCCGAGGTGATGCGAAAAGTATGAATGCAGTAATGCCGATTATGATAGCTACCAGACCCGGAATGAAGTATAGAAACAGCTTGGGTTTTTTTGGAACTGCCAGAATTTCTGATTCGGGTACGGCCAGTTTTCTGGCCATGGAATCCAAAAAGTCCTTGCGATACTTATCATCCAGATAAGGAACCCGTTTCTTGCTCATGCGAACACCTGATGCGAAGTTCATTGAAACGATTAAATCATATTATATTGTACCAAAACACTGAAACAATTTCAATCAGTTTCTCACTGTCTGCTGAATACGACCGCAGATTCAAGATGATGAGTATTGGGATAGAGATCAAAAAGGACACACTGGTCTATTGAATAACCGCACTTTCGGGTAAGAAACTGTGCATCTCTGGAGAAAGTCGAGGGATTGCATGATATGTACAGAATTTTCGAGGGCAATACTTCAGAGAGCCATTGCCGCACCCTGCGGCCCAGCCCCGGACGGGGAGGATCCACTATTATGCAGTCAGGACGGCGCTTTCTAACCAGGCTTTCCATACCCCTGCCCTTCTCCACATCTCCGAGCAGGGCTTTGAAATTTCCTGTACCGTTGATCCTGAAATTCTCTTCAGCCCGCTTCACCTGTGAAGCCACATTCTCCACCAGAACCCCCTTTTTGAAACGGTCTGCAAGCATTACCGAAAAAAAGCCTGTCCCTCCGTAAAGATCAAGACAGTAATCTCCATAAATGTGAGGCAATGCCCAGGTACCCAATTTTTCCAGCAGATAACGGTTTGCCTGGAAAAAGCTGTCTCCGTTCACCAGAAAACGCTTCTCCCCCACCTGAATCTCCGTACACTGATGACTCAGACCGGGTATGACCGGTGAGGTAGCCACACTCCTGCCGGCCAGAGCCCTGATACTTTTCACATCGGAGTCGATATGCACACTGCCGGAATTGAGTTTCCCCAGCAGTGTGTTAAGCTCCTCCACCAGCAGGGGGCATCTGTCAATTCTTACCACATCGTTGGTTTTTCTCCGGTAAAACCCGGCTCCCCGTGAACTCACCTTTATCTGTGCTCTCAGACGATATCCATACTCACGGTCGGAAATCACCTGAGGGCTGGGCAATTTGTCTATTCTGCCTATTCTGCTCAGACAGTCGAGAAACATTTCTCTTTTACATCTGAGCTGAGCTGGATAATCCATGAAAAGCCAGTCACATCCGCCGCAATCTTCTGCATATCCGCACTCAGGTGTGCGGCGAAATGACGATGGCTCAAGTACCTCCAATAGCCGCCCCCTTGCCACCCCGCCCCTCAGACCGTCATCTTCTATACGCACAAGTTCACCCGGCAGAGTATCGGGGACAAAGACCACACCGTTATCACTCCGTGCCAGACCGGCACCGCCGTACACCACTTTTTCCACTCTGACGATATTACTCATGCACCGACCGTACGTGACAGCGCAGCTATGATCTGTTAGCTGCAGAAAAGTTGTGAAAAGGATCGATCAATGACCCAGAGGATCCGGCTCACTTACGATATACATTTCATTGAAGGAGCTGCTTTTATTGAGCCACCGCAAATTACCGGGGACAGACGCCCTAACCTCATACACTGTTGCAGATCTCTCAAGAAGCTTAACAGCATAGTAAATTTCGCGGATCTGATCATCATCTATTCCCACTCCGCTGATTCTTGTATCCGCGGGAATGGTATCGGGCCGAAGGCCCTTGTCACTGGATTCATATTCATCAGTTCGGTGATAATTCCCTGTCCTGTCAGAAACGCCGCGTATCTGCATGAACGTGATACTCAGCATTCTCCTGCCGGTACGGGGAATCCGCACCTGCCCAATTCCCTTGCCATAGCTTCTCTCTCCCACCAGATACGCACCGGCACAATCCTTTAACGCCGATGCCAGAATTTCCGATGCACTCGCGGTTCTCCTGTTGATGAGAACAGAAAAGTTTTTCCCCTCAAAGGCTGCATGGGCCGGCCTGGCAGTCCACACCGTATCCCAGTCAACGGTGTAACCACTGCGTTCTTTTGTACTATAATCTCTGTAACGAGTCTGGATATATCCACTTCGGGCTGGAAGGAAACATTCCACAATGGAATCGGTAGCGTGAAGATCACCACCGCCGTTTCCTCTCAGATCGACAACTATATTCCGGTATTTTTCCATAAGCGGCAGCAGATCCAGAAACTCGGAATAGGCGGCATCGGAGAACTCCCTTATGGAAACCAAAACTGTCGAATCGGTGATCTCATAATACACAACCCGGAAATCATCGGTGTTTCGAGCTGCTGAAGCAGTAACGCCGTCATCAACATAATTGTAGTAATTGGTATAGGAAGTATCACCGACGGCCTCAAAAAGCGACTCGGCGGAACTGTACTCGAAGGGATCGTCAGGAACCCTGTCCTGATAAATACTGTAGGTTTTGAGATACTGCCATACACTCATCTGCTCTTCAATATCCACAGAGCCGTCATACACGGGGTTTCTCTGGCAGAGAAGCGAGAGAAACACTACTGCCGCCAATGCGGAACAGATCCCGAAACCGTTTTTCATCCCCTACTGCCTCATCAAACGTTTACTGCCCTCTGAGCAGCTTCCCTTACAGCTGCAATCCGCTCTCTGTAGTCATCACTGCCGAAGACATAGCTTCCCGCCACCAGCACATTGGCTCCGTTGAGCGCACATTGAATTGCGGTTTCCCCGTTAACCCCGCCATCCACCTGGATATCCAGATTCAAAGCTTTTTCCTGTGCGGTGTTGTACACATCCTTCACTTTACCCATCATGTCCTGTATGAACTTCTGCCCGCCGAAGCCGGCATACACAGTCATGATAAGCACCTGATCCATATTTTCCAGTTCATGTATGAAAAGATCAAGCGGTTTGTCCGGATTGACAGCAACCCCCGCCTTCACGCCCCGGGAACGGATATCCCCGAGAAGGGCGTTGAGATCGGTGACCGCTTCCGCATGGAAGGTGAGAACATCCGCTCCCGCGCTGCAGAACTGGGGAGCGTATTTGGCCGGATCGGAAATCATGAGATGAACATCAAGAGGAATGGAAACACACTTTTTCACCGCCTCCACAACCATTGGCCCGAACGTGAGGTTGGGAACGAAATGCCCGTCCATCACATCACAGTGTATTCTGTCCGCCCCCGCATCCTGAGCTGCTTTGACCTCCCGTTCCAGACACCTGAAATCCGCGGAAAGTATGGATGGTGCTATTTCGATTTTTTTCAATCCTGAACCGTTCATTGACAGTAACCCCGCATTTTTCTGAAAGTGAAAGAGTTCCGTGCAGAGCCGACATATTCACTCCTCGCTTCCCAGAGTGAAAAAGATTGTCGCCCCCTCTCCCGGAGTGCTCTGGGCCCACAACCGCCCACCATGGCGGCGGATCACCCGCTCCACGATTGCCAGCCCGATTCCGGTTCCGGGAAAATCGGCAGGCTTGTGAAGTCTCTGAAAAGGCATGAAGATCTTCTGCACAAACCGGCTGTCAAACCCTACACCGTTATCGCGGATATAATATACCTTATCGTTTCCGCTTTTTTCCATGCCGAATTCTATACGGGGTTCAGCAATACGGCTGGTGAACTTCCATGAGTTCTCAAGAATATTGGAGACTGCGGCGGTCACCAGCTGCGGATCAGCCTGAGCTTTCACCCCCTGCTGAATATCCACCTGCACATCACGTTCCGGATTTTTCCTGCGCAGGTCCTCCACCACCGAAAAAACAATTTCAGTAACCGAAATCTCCTCCCTTTTGAGATCCTGACGGGTCACTCTGGACAAAAACAGCAGATCATCGATGAGGTCACCCATTTTCTGGGCCGCGCCTTCAATCCGGGACAGATACTCCCAGCTGGTCTCGTTTATCTGTTCACCGCACTCCTCTTTCACAAGGCTGCTGAAACCGCTTACGGCCCGAAGTGGAGCACGGAGATCATGGGATACCGAATACGTGAACGACTCAAGCTCGCTCAAGGCATACTCAAGCTCCCTTTTCTGCATTTCAAGTTCCCGGGCTTTCCCCTGAGCCTGCCTGCGGGCTTCCAGATGCTGCAGCGCCAGAGAAGCCATGGTGGCAAGCTGCCCCAGAGCAGCCTCATGCTCTGATCCGAACTCCTCCTGACAGGTATCACATACCACCACAGCTCCAGTCACGTTCATCACCCGATCAAAAAGGCTTATCGCCGAAATCCCCTTTTCAGGAACAAACCCCTTGGCGGCATCGAGCCATCGATGTGAACTCCTGAGCTCTTCAGAAGAGAGATGAAGAGGCGTACCGATATGGACTCGGTTCAGCAGAAAATCCAGAACGGCTTCACTTCTTATGCTGGTGAGTGCGGAGAATTCATCGGTACAGGATGTGTAATGATTCACCGGATGAGAATTGTCTTTCTGGATGGAAATCGCGCAGCAGGAGCCGGTAAGCTCCCTCGCTCCCTCTGAGATCACTCTGAGAAGCTTGTGCACGTTTTCAGAAGCCAGCACCTCTGTGGAAATGTCCACCAGAATACTGTTGTCCCTGAGATACTTTTCCCTCAACCCGCTCATCCGCTTGCGGTCAATGGAATAGCGCAGAGAGCGGACAAACATTTTGGCGGGGGTTTCACCCTTGACCAGAAAGTCATCCGCCCCCAGCATGACCGCGTCACTCTCGGCGCGCTCATCCTCAAGCCCGGTAAGAACCACTATGGGCATTTGCGGACTGTGATCATGCATCCGCCTTATGGTCTCAGAACCATCACTGTCCGGGAGATTGAGATCCAGAAGCACCGCATCGAAACGGAATCCAGCAAGCTTTCCGAAAGCTTCTCCCAAGGTCTGGACATAGGTGATGTTCATGGGGTTGTCGGGAAGCTCCCTGAACTCCTCCATAAGCAACCTGGCATCTGCCGGATTATCCTCCACCAGAAGTATTTCCAGCATCTCTTCCCCTATTCCCCGGGCAGTTTCACCACAGTAAGCCAGAAACTCTCGATAGAATGAATCACCTTCATGAACTGAGTGAAATCAACCGGCTTGGTCACATAACAATTTGCATGAAGGCTGTAGGCTCTGGCAATATCCTCCTCAGCAGAAGACGTGGTAAGCACAACTATTGGAATAAGCCTCAGCTCCTCATCCTCCTTTATCTCGGCAAGGACCTCTCTTCCGTCTTTTTTGGGAAGATTGAGATCAAGCAGAATAAGATCGGGTTTGGGTGTGGAAGCATACTCTCCCTCCTTTCGCAGAAACTTGATAGCCTGCTCTCCATCGGTCACCACGTGAAGTGAATTTTTCACCTTGGCTTCCCTCAGCGCCTCAATGGTGAGCCGAACGTCACCGGGACTGTCCTCCACAAGGAGAAGTTCAATTGGACGGGTATTGACCCATTCATCAGACATGATCGTTCCTTTCCGGAATGGTGAAGTAAAACGTTGTCCCCTCTCCGGGAACGGACTCGGCCCATATGCGCCCTCCGTGACGCTGGATTATTTTGCGACAGACAGCCAGCCCTATTCCCGACCCGGGGTATTTATCCTGCGTATGAAGTCTCTTGAATGCTGCAAAAACCCGCTCCGAATACTGTGTTTCGAAACCGATTCCGTTATCTTTGAAGGAAAAGCGCCATTCCCCGTCCGTCTCCGCAGCGTCTATCTGAATACGCGGGCTTCGGTCGGGGTGTCTGAATTTTATGGAGTTGCTGATAAGATTCTGAACCAGCTGTCTGAACTGACTGGGATCGGCTTTTATGACAGGAAGTTCACCCTTGAGCACCTCGGTACCGGAACTGTCCATTGCCGCTTTCATCGTTTTCACCACTCCTTGCACCGCAACCCCGGAATCGAATTCTTTGAAAGGTTTGCCCCTGGTTCCCACTCTCGAATAGGCCAGAAGATCATTTATGATATTACCCAGCCGATGAGCCCCCTCCACTGCAAATGTTATAAATTCATCAGCATCATTGTCAAGCTTTCCTTTGTATCTGCGCTCAATCAGCTGAAGATAACCGGCAATGGTGCGCAGAGGTTCCTGAAGATCGTGGGATGCGACGTAGGCGAACTGCTCAAGCTCCTGATTTGAACGCTGCAGCTCATCGGTTCTCTCCCTCACCGCCTCATCTCTTCTCCTAAGCTGCTCGCCCATGGTGTTGAATTCCGAAAAAAGAGAATCGAACTCATCAATACCACTGGGCTGGGTTTTGTGAGTATAATCTCCCTGACCCACCAAGCGGGCGTGTTTCTGCAGCTGCGAAACCGATTTCAGCACTTTGGAAATCACCCTCAATCCAAACCACAAGGTGATCACCACTACTGCGATGATTCCGATCAGACTGAATACGATATCCTCGATGACAGGCCGGTATACCACACTTCGCGGCTCCGTGGCACCGACAACCCACCCATAAGGGTCAGCCGGGATAAACACGGCTATTCTGTGCATGTCCTCATCGAAATGACGCACCTGACCCACTGCGACATCTCCCCTCAATGCCTGCCCAAGCAGCTCATCATCCTCGCCGAAGTCCGTTCTGAGTGAATCGGCAACGGACTTGTGAATATCACTGTAGACAAGCGTACCCTCACTGTCGTAGAGAACATAATTGCCCTGATAAGGCCGGTCCAGGCCAAGAGTCAATTCGCCCAGAAAGTCGGGATTCACATATCCCACAACTATGCCCGAGGGCCATTCAGGCCCCGCAGTCACAATGGAGGAGATGACAAAACCTGGCTCATTTCCGTAAACATCGAAAACCAGATCACTCACATACACACTGTCCTGTTCTGAAAGACTCTGCACGAAATGAGCATCACTCATATCGGTTCCCGCCACTTCGGAACTTCCGGCGATGACGACCCCGTTTGTATCCAGCAGAAGAAAGCCGGCCACGGAGGGGAAATTCTGAGCGGCGTTTCGAAGAAGCTGATCAGCCAGCCTGCGGTCCTGCGGTGCGAGAGTGAGCACCGATCTGCCTACGATCTGTTCGGCGCGCTCGATATCCTTCACAAATCTCTGAAAGGAGACTTCAAGCGTGCGGGCGATCTCCCTGTTGTTGTCCAGCTGGAGATTGTAGCGGCTTCTCACCCAGGAGAGGCTGAGAAAGATCTGAAAGAGCAGCGCGGGAATCAGGACCGCGGCAAACAGGATTACAAGCTGTTTTTTAAGCGGTACGGAAGCGTAAGGTTTCTGGGTTTTTCTGGACATGAAAAAACTCCGTTTGCGGGAAGTTGCGGGATACGGATAAAACTACTATTCTCAAAGCAACATTCATGCCACCCCGGAGGTGAATTTCACCTCCGGGACAGTGCCCGCGGCCCCGCATTTGCTCTCCAGCTTGGAAAAATACTGACAGAAAAGGATAAGTACAAATGCAGGCAGTGATTTTCACCGGTATCCAGGGTTGTGGCAAAAGCACATTCTATAAAACATTTCTTTTCCGCACACACGTGCGCATAAGCCTGGATCTTCTGAAAACCCGCCACAGAGAAACCCGTTTTCTCGACCTCTGCCTGAAAACCCGAAGCCGTTTCACGGTGGACAACACCAACCCCACGGCAGGCGACAGAAGAAAATACATTATTCCAGCCAGAAAACTGGGCTATGAAGTGATCTGCTGTTATTTCACTTCCGATCTGGAATCCGCATTGAAAAGAAACTTCTCCCGTTATTCAAAAGAAGTGGTACCGGAAAAAGGGCTAAGAGCCACATTCAGAAAATTAAAGCCGCCAGCATTCGAGGAGGGATTTGACAGAATTTACCTGATCGGGATTGAAAAAAACGGGCAGTACAGAATAGAAAATACCGGGAGAAGCGAAGTTCTGCCGTTTCCGCTTTTCCGTCCGGACAAATAAAACTTACTGCTTTGTCAGCTTTCGAGTGATTTTTCGGGCAAAGGGCCCCACAATCATCCCGGTAGGAACAGAAACAGTCAGGCCTATACCGAATGCCTTAAGCCAGATCAGGTAAAAATTCTCCCTCAATCCCACATTCACCAGGGTCATTACCAGAGACATCACAAACCCCATGCTCACCGACATGATCAATACCTGGACAACCCAGCCATATTTTGCTTTGATCATTTATAAAAACTGTCTGGTTCAAAAATTCAGTATCATACCACTGTAGGAACATCCAAAAAGACTGTCTGCACCCCGAACTTCTGGGAAAGCAACTCGCCCACCGCCTGTACTCCCGGAGTTTCGGAATGATAATGCCCGCAATAGATCACATTGAGATTGCCCTCCAGGGCGGCGTGATGATTCTCGTGAGATGATTCACCTGTGACAAAAAGGTCTATTCCCTTTGCCACAGCTTCGGGAACCTCTCCAGCCCCGCCTCCCGAAATGATGGCGACACGTTTTATCTTTTCCGGGCCAAAAGGCAGAGACACGATTTCACCGCCCAGCTTGTTTCCGAGCACATGTGAGACAGACTCCAGGGTAGCTGCCCTGGCAAGCGTGCCCTCATAGCCGATCATCACACCCTTGTAAAGACCGAAGGGGCGGATATTCTTCAATCCCAGCATGGATGCCAGGCGTGCATTGTTGCCCAGGGTCGGGTGAAGATCAAGGGGGAGATGGGAAGCATAGAGATTCAGCTGTTTATTGATCAGAAACTGGAGCTGTCTGTACACCGGTCCGGTCACACTCCGGATACCGTTCCAGATTATTCCGTGATGAGCAATGAGCATCTGACAACCTTTTTCATCCGCCAACCTGAACGTTTCCATACAGGCATCCACCGCAAGCCCTACTCTGCTGATCCTTTCAGCGCCCTCCACCTGCAACCCGTTAACGGAATAATCTTTTATTTCGGCTGTTCTGAGAGTTGTATCCAGAAAGGAAACGATTTTTTGTCTTTCTGCGGGCAGTTTTCTTCCGGATGATGTTCTCTTTGCCATTGCCATCTCCTTTAGAATCCAAGGTAGTTGAGAAAGTCGCGGGTCCCCCCGGAAGAACCTGATTCATTCCAACGGGAAACGATACGTTCATACTCCAGATCTTCCCTGTTCTCCTTCTGCACTTCTTTGAAGAGAGCATCGAAATCAGATCCGCTGCGTTTTTTCGCCTTGCACTTAACTATACGGTTAAGAACCACCTCCACGCCTCCCTTTTCATTTGGAAAAATGCTGTATGGAAAGGTGCGGCAGGTTCTGGGGCGTGCCTGATACACCGTGCAGCTCTGCTGAGAGGACAGAAACACACATCTTTCGACCTTTTTCCTGAGCACCATGGCCCGTTTCCCGTATCGCACACGGATCCAGAGCCCCGCTTCGGGATCATAGTCCATTTCCGAAGGAGAGCTGAAACGTACTATCTCGCGCGCCTCTTTGCCGGTAAAGGAAACCAGACGTTTGAGATCCTTGTGAGTCACAGGCACAAAAGGCTCACTGCAGCAGGTTCCGCACCTGCTGCACTTCACCTCGGGGAACTTTCTGTTTTTTTCGCAAGCCACTGTGAATTTCCTTACTGATAATCCAGTAAAAAGGCTTCTATGAATATATCAAGGTCTCCGTCAAGAACCGCCTGGGTATTGCTGGTTTCCTTTTCGGTCCTGTGGTCCTTTACCATGTTGTAGGGATGAAGAACATAGGAGCGGATCTGACTCCCCCACTCGATCTTTTTCTTCTCACTCATTTTGGACTGCCGATCCTGCTCCTCGATCTCCCGGTAATGCTGACGCACACGGGCCTTGAGAAGCTTTAAAGCAGTGGAACGGTTCTTCATCTGAGACCGTTCACTCTGACAGGCGACCACAATACCGGTGGGGATGTGAGTCATGCGCACCGCACTGTCGGTTTTGTTGATGTGCTGACCACCGGCACCGCTTGCTCTGTAGGTATCCACCCTTATATCCTTTTCCTCCAGCTGGTAATCCTCGATCTCATCCATGATGGGATAGGCGTACACAGAGGAAAAGGAGGTATGCCGCCGCGCATTGGAGTCAAACGGGGAAATTCTCACCAGTCTGTGAACTCCCGTCTCCGCTTTGAGGTGACCGAAGGCATAATCACCCTTCACCTCCATCGTGACACTCTTCAAACCGGCCTCATCACCGGGGGAACTTTCCAGAACGGAAAAGGAATAGCCTTTGCGTTCCATGAACCGCACATACATGCGGAAAAGCATCTCCGTCCAGTCGCAGGATTCCGTCCCCCCCGCACCACTGTGGATGGTCAGAATGGCATCGGCACTGTCATCCTCTCCGCTGAGCTTTCTGAGAAACTCGATATGGGCGATATCCTTCTCCAGATCCTCGGCCTGGGAATCCAGTTCCAAAAGAGTTTCATCATCACCCTCTTCAGTAGCCATGGTGTAGAATTCAGAAAGTTCCTGCACACTCTGATCGGCCCTTTCCCAGGGCTCCACAACTCTTTTAAGGTCCTTTATCTCCTTGGTCACTTTCTGTGCCTTGGAAAGGTCTTCCCAGAAATCGTTCTGAGCAGACCTGGACTCAAGCTGTACTATCTGATTTTTCCTGGTATCGATGTCAAAGATACCTCCGGAGATTATCGACCCGGGACTTCAGTTCCTTTATGCGCGTGCTATCAAGTACTTCCGACATGATTACACTCCTTTTTTCATTATTGGCGGATACTTTGTTTCACTTGTTCATCAGGGGTGAAAATAGTTCACGGCAGGACATAATC
>JBKGXV010000045.1:0-25020 GCA_046546375.1 Chitinispirillaceae bacterium
TCCGCTCCGCAGTCACTTCAGTCCGACATGGTCAATCCACACCCGCAGCGGCGTTTTCTTCCCCGAACGTAATTCGACATACACATCCCCGGACGGTTTCCGCTTTCGGGGCAGCCTCAGTTTCAGATCCCCCCATTGCCTGCTTTCCCATTTTCTGTAGCGCGCTCTTTTCGATTCTCTGAACCGTGGGCCGTTGAAGTAAGTCCACCTGTCTTCGGGCGATCGCCGTATCCGTATGGAAATTTTTCCCGAACCTTTCATTTCAAGATGCAGATGCGTTTTGTTCCGAGCTCCTCTGAGCCGTGCTTTTGCCGCTGTTTTGTTCGCCTTTGCATGCAGACCGCTTATTGCGAGACTGTAGTGTCCCGTTAAGGAAACTGTATCTCTGGCAATCGAGAACCGGCTGTCACAGCAGATCCAGCCGTCCCTGCCGGATTCGAAATCACCGATGAAACTGTTTTCTGAGGGGACCGAATCCTCTGCATCTGCAGAACTGTAGGCTCCTTTAACAAAACTGGCACTGACGGGCAGGTGGTCCGAAAAGCCCCTGCCTGTATGAAAACGTCCCTCTCCTCTGTATCTCATCTGCCACCTGTATGGTGTGCCGTTTCTTATCAGCTGACCCTTGCAGGTGAATGTGCCGAAAGAACTGTCAATATAGGAGATCCCTTTACTGTCGAAAAGAGTGCGTGGAAGCAGCATGTTGTCCATGGTTTCGTGAGATCCTCTGTACACGTAGCTCATGCGTTTTTTAAGAGAAAGGTCAAGCCACAGGTTGTAATGGCACTTTCTGCAGTCGGCAAGATCTGCTTTCCGCACGAAGCGTATCGCGGTGCCTGTATCATTCCGGGTTGTTTCAAGCACATGGTTTATACCTGTTTTTCCCTGTGTGTCATTGAAGCCGGCGGTATGAAATGTGGCGCTTTCATCGTAGTTTGAATTGAGATCGCCCAGAATGATGTATTCTGTTTCAGGCGGCAGCTGATCCAGTCTTTTCCTGAGTACACGCGCAGCATTCATCCGGTCCGACTCGGGATGCCGTTTCGAGGGCCAGTGGTTGACAAAAACTCTGAATCCCGCGATGGAGGCCTCCAGAATGGAGCGGGATTGCCTCACAGGGTGTTCCCGGCTTTTCTTTACAGGAAAACGGGACAGAAGAGCCGTGGTGTTGGCAGCCCCCTTGGATAATGCCGCTGCTTTGTAAGGGTAGCTGCATCCCCATTTCTCCAGCTCGCCTCTGAGCTGTTCCAGAACACGGCTGTTTTCGACTTCGCATAAACCGATTATGTCTGCATCGAGTGTGGCAATTACTTCAGCTGTGTGACTGACTTTAGTCTTCTGAATGTTTTCGGTCCAGTTGCATCTCCCCGGGCGGTATTCTTCATATTCGGTCCCGTCCAGTTTGAAATCGAAGAGGTTCTCCACATTGTAGAACGCAGCGGAGAATGTGTCCGGCAGTGCAGCTTTTTTCTGAAACCCCCGGGATTCGCTGGTTTCATCTGTGCAGAAAAAAAAGCCGTTCAGAAAGACAGTCGCTGACAAGAGGCAAATGGAAAAGAGTGCTTTCATATATCCCACCTCTTTTGATTTGTGGTGTGTACGAGGAAATTGCTCAGAACTGATCGGGATTGAAAGCGAAAGAGAGCTGCTTTTAGAATATAAACTGTTACAGGTCCCAAGGGGCAAATTCTTGTACTTTCCCTCCGCCATCAACCAATTTTAATCAGTTGCCGGTGTGCGCCGGGGACTCAAGCACGGCAGATCGTACCGAAGGCAGGAAAGCCGGGATCAGCAGTGCATTTTTACCATAGAACAGATTCGGGATCATCAGACATGGTTATCAGAAGAAAAGTGCGAAAGGCAGATGGTGTGAAATCGGGATTGAAACTGTCCGCAATGCTTGGATTACTGTTGGTTTCAAGATTGGTGAACGCCTCTCCGGCTCTTCCTGTTCCCATAAACCTGAGCGGGGCTCGGGAACTCAGCTCCGGCAAACCGGAACTGGCTTTCAAAAAGGTGAGCGGTGCGCTCGATTCGGATACCGTACTTCATCTTTTCAAGCTGGGAACTATCAATGTGAAGCTTGAAAAACAGAAAAAAGCGCTGGAAGCACTGGAAAAGGTAATTTCCGACAGCAGAGTGCTTGCACCGCTGGCCTATGAAAAAACCGGTGACCTTTACAACGATTCCGCGCAGATTGAAAAAGCCCTGATCGAATACAGCTCCGCTTTGAAATATTCACTGCCGGAAAACTACCGTCATCATCTCTTTCAAAAGGTTATGGAAACGGTCGAGAAGGGGGCTGAAATCCCCGGCAGTTCCCCCTGGCTCAAAGAATACAGAAAGTGGTTACGGCACAAGCAGGAGATTGATGCCGGTGCACTGCGCAAACAGCTGGTTTCTTTTTTGGACGCAGGCTCGACTGCAAATGCCGACTCGCTTCTGGAGCAATCGCTTCCCAAATTGGAGGGGTATGATGCGGGAACGGTCATCGGGACTTTTCTGAAGAAGAGAAAAACGGATTCCACCACCTCCGCGGAGTTTCTTTTCTCTCTTGCCCGCAAATGCTACAATACCAGAAACTACATACTGGCCGACCGTCTGCTTTCGGCAACTCAGGACGGCAAGGGTTTCTCCAAGGTGTCCTCCCGTCTCTTTCTGCTACACACCGCACGGGTGGCCTACAAACAGGGACGTTACAAACAGGCGGTGGATCTGTACAAGAAATATCACAAAAAATACGGAGCCAGCTCGGAAGTGTTCATGCAGATTGCACGCTCCTACCGTAAGCTGAAGCATCACGGAGACGCAACGAAATGGTACGACACGCATATAAAATATTATCCTTCCCACTCCAAGTCCGTTGAGATCCTCTGGCTCAGGGCATGGCAGCACGAGGCAAAAAAGCATTTCAAGTCGGCTGCATCGGTGTACCGCCAGATCTACAGAACGAAAAACAAAAGAACAAGTGAAGCGCGTCTGCGCCATGCGTTGTGCTATTACCGCAGGGGAGAATACAGAAGAGCACTGGCCAATCTCAGAGCGTTTCAGAAAAATCTACCCCAAGCATATCATCTGGAGGCTGGAATCTACTGGCAGGGCAAATGTCTCAAGGCTATGGGAAAAACAGAGCAGGCCCGCGAGGTCTTTAAAAAGCTCACGCGGCTTGACCCTACCGACTACTATGCTCATCGCGCAAGACAAATGCTGGGTGACACGTCGAAAGCGGCTCCGGCTCTGTTTGATACTGTTTCAACGGATATTCCGTTCTCGAGAATGTGGCTTGATTCCATATCCCCCTCAAAAAAACGGTTGAGCAAAAAAGACAGTATTGATCTGCGCAGGGGTGCGGCGCTTCTGGCGGTGGGGGAAGCCCAGGTGGCCGACTTTTTTCTGGAGAACTTCGAAAAGAACTACCCCTACAACCTGGTGCTTCAGTACGATCTTGCCTCAGCCTATTCTCTTTCCGGTGATCTGGCTTTGGCTCACAGGGTCGGAAGGCGGCTTGCGTGGCGTATACCTCTGAAGCATCGGCGCAGCGTTCCTCTGCCGGTCCGTTCTGTTCTTCATCCTCCCTATTTTTCCGAAACCATAGTGAAATATGCTCGGAAATACGGTGTGGATCCGCTGCTGGTGAGTGCTGTTATCCGTCAGGAGAGTATTTTTGATCCCGGGATCGAATCGCCGGCCGGAGCAGTGGGGCTTATGCAGATCATGCCCTATACCGGAGAAGTCATAGCAAAGAAGATGAACGAGAGGTTCCGTCTGGATTCCCTCTACAGTTATTCCTTCAATGTGCGGTATGGAGTGTTTTATCTCCGTGAGCTGATCGACAGGTGGAAAGATAAAACCGTACTGGTTCTGGCCAGCTACAATGCGGGACCTCACAATGCCCGGAAATGGCATGACCGGGGTAAAGATCTGGAGTTTGACCTTTTTGTCGAGGATATAGGCTTTACTGAAACCAGGGGGTATGTCAAGAAGGTGCTTGGAAACTACTGGACCTATAAAGCTCTGAGCACAATTCCCGGCTATGCCTACTCCTTTTCTGAATCAAAAATGGTGAATCAGAAATAGATTTTTCCGGTCTGATACTCTTGATTTCATGTAAGTTTCAAGAGTATCACACAGTTGCATGAAGGATGATTTCATCTTATATTTTTTCTACAACGAAAAATGGACCTTAATATAGTTTTAATAGTATTTTAATTTCTTCTTAACGCTGCAACCAGCGGGGAGGCTTTATGCTGAAGCGATTGATGACGGTTCTTATCCTAGGTACGCTGTTTTCTGTTCATGCTCAGACGGATGATGTGAAGGCGGATTCGGTCAATTATGAACAACCCGATCAATGGAAACTTATTGGTTCCGAAGCTCCTGTGAAGGCATTTGCCATAAAGGGCAGTGTCCTCTGGTATGCCACCGCCAGCAATGTTGTTGCCCAGCCGATGACCTCCAACAATCAGCGATCCTATAACAAGCTGGGTTCCATTCCGGCTGCCGGGGTTACTTCCATGGCAGCTGATGGTTCCGGAAAAATCTGGTTTGCTACTCCGGCCGGAGTGGCTGCGCGCAGTGGAAGAAAATTCACCTCCTATACGACTGAAAACGGCCTTCCCGACAACAACGCCATGGCTGTTGCCGCCTCGGGCAGGGATGTGTGGGTCGGAACCGCTGGTGGCGCTGCATTGTTCAAAGGTGGTGAGTGGAAGACTTTCACAACTGAAGACGGACTGGTTTCCAACAAAGTGAAGGCGATTGCTGTTGATTCCAAGGGAACGGTATGGTTCGGTACCGACAAGGGAATCAGTGCCTATGACGGAACGGAGTTCACCAATCACACCATGCAGAACGGCCTGAGCTGGAACGATACCAAGGCTCTGGCCGCCGATCCGCACAAAAACATGGTGTGGGCCGCTGTGGGAGACAGAGACGTCAACTGCTGGAATGGTTCCGAGTGGAAGACTTATTTGGAAATTGAATCCGATATCACATCGATTATGGCCGATCCTCACAGAACCTGGTTCGGTTCAGGTTCAGGACTGCTCAGATTCAATAGTGATGAATGGGTTTCCGATCCCAATAAAATAGGCATTCCCGCTGCCCAGGTTTTCCAGATGCACGAAGACAGCAAGGGCAATCTCTGGTTCGCTATGGAAAAAGGGATTATTTCTCTGAGCAATCCCTACCGCTAGAAAACGGTACAGTTTTTGCGATTGCACAATTCTGCTCTGGATGCGGAATTCCCTGACTCGGTTTCTGAGGCCTGTCGTTTGAATGTGAAAGCGGCAGGCGCTTCTGTAACCCGGGGTGGACACTGTCGAAGTTTTTCGGAGACGCTATTCAGAACGCAACATAAGGTTAAACTCTTAATTTCTGATTTCCAGGGAGGAGTTGTGGTGTATGGACAAAATAAGGATTGCTGTTGTGGGCGTGGGAAACTGCGCCAGCTCTCTTCTGCAGGGAATTGAGTATTATCGGGACAAATCGGCCGAGGATGCAATCGGGCTGATGCATTGGAATATCGGAGGCTATACACCTGCGGACATAGAGGTGGTTGCCGCATTCGATATAGACAAGCGAAAAGTGGGAACCGATGTGAACGAGGCCATCTTCGCCAAACCAAACTGCACTACCGTCTTCTGCCCCGATATGCCCCAAAGCGGTGTTAAGGTTAAGATGGGAAAGGTTCTGGATGGCTGTTCGGAACACATGAAGAATTACGATTCTGACGATACTTTTATCAAAAGTGAGAATGAAGAGGCCACTCGCGAGAAGATCGTGGAGGAACTCAGAACCTCCGGGGCAGAACTGATAATGAACTATCTGCCGGTGGGTTCGGAGGAAGCCACCAAATTCTACGCCCAGTGCGCTCTGGACGCGGGTGTTGCTTTTGTCAACAACATTCCCGTGTTCATCGCCTCCAATCCCCAGTGGGCTCGGAAATTCGAAGACGCCAATCTGCCCCTTATCGGAGATGACATCAAAGCTCAGCTGGGCGCCACCATAACCCACCGCACGCTCACCGATCTGTTTAAGAAACGGGGGGTTAAGCTGGAGCGCACCTACCAGCTCAATACCGGGGGAAACACCGATTTTCTCAATATGCTCAACCGCAGCAGACTCAAATCCAAAAAGGAATCCAAAACGGAGGCGGTGCAGTCTGTCACGGCCGAACGTCTGGAAAACAGAGATATTCACGTGGGACCGTCCGATTATGTTCCCTGGCAAAACGATCAGAAAATCTGTTTTATCCGCATGGAGGGTAAACTTTTCGGTGATGTGCCCATGAATCTGGAGCTGCGTCTTTCCGTGGAGGATTCCCCCAATTCAGCAGGGGTGGCTATCGATTCAATACGCTGCTGCAAACTGGCGCTCAATGCGGGACTGGGCGGAGTGCTCTACCTTCCTTCTTCCTATTTCTGCAAACATCCCCCTCGCCAGGTACCCGACGACGAGGCCTACAAAGGTGTGGAGGAGTATATAAAGGAATACAGCGTTCAGCCTACGACAGAATCGGTACCTTCATGACAGCATACGGAGGGGGCAGCTTTGCCCCCCTCCCTTTTCACTGAAGCCTCATGTATTCATCCAGCCACAAGGGTATCCCCTCCTCATCCCTCAGTTCCAGATGCTGATTGCCTTTCATTACGGAGGTGGCAATTATAAACGTCTTCTCTCCCTCTCCCACTCTGGATCCGCTTACCCGCACCCGGTCACCTTTGCTGAAAGTGATATTGTTGCTTTCCAGATGGTATTCGGGGCCAAGCACTACGAAAGTGATCTCTCCATTGGGACTGCTCAGAAGAATGTGGGTGAATGACTCCGTTCCGTCATAAAAAAGCAGCGAATCGAAATCGGCCACCGTACCCTCAATTGTCTCCATCGTTTCCGTATTGAAGTAATAGAGAGTATTGCCGTCCTCTTGGGCATTGATACTGCCGACTGCAAGAGAAAGAAGCAGAAAAGAAAAGAGTATGGTTTTTTCCAGTGCAGACATGAGTTTCTCCTTTTATAGGTTCAGGTGCGGTTATCTGACTGCAGAAGCGCAGAAAACCCTCGTTGCCGGGGGAAATGACCCCTATAAAAAATTCGGGGAGAGGTTTGGGGAAATTCTTCTTGCAGTGATTTTTACACTAACTATCTTATGGTTCACTTTTCTGGCCTGCAGGACGTATATTTCTGTCCCTGACCGGTTGGTCGGTGATCTGTGGAACAGTTCGAGTGTTTTTCAAGGTGAAAGGCTGGGTTGAAGATATGGGGTTTGTAGAAGTGAGAAAGCTGCCTACTCCGGCAGAAATCAAACAGGAAGTTCCCTTTGCAGAGAAGCTCCGTGAGAGGAAAGTGCAGAGGGACAGGGAAATCAGGGCGGTTCTGGAAAAAAAAGACAACCGTTTCATCCTGGTTGTCGGTCCCTGTTCGGCTCATGACGAGGACGCTGTATGGGAATATGTCCAGCGTCTGGCCCGAGTTCAGGAAAAGGTCAGGGAAAAGCTGATTCTTATTCCCAGAATCTATACCAACAAGCCCAGGACTACCGGACAGGGCTACAAGGGTATGGCCCACCAGCCGGATCATCTTAAAAGCCCCAACATCGCAGAGGGAATCATCGCCATCCGCAAAATGCATCTTAAAGCTTTCGCAGAATCGGGAATGAGTTCCGCCGACGAGATGCTTTATCCCAACAATCACCCTTATCTGGATGATCTGCTCTGCTATGTGGCGGTAGGGGCCCGTTCTGTGGAAAACCAGCAGCACCGTCTGACTGCAAGCGGTCTGGACATACCGGTGGGAATGAAAAATCCCACCAGCGGCGATATCAGGGTTGCACTGAATTCTGTTCTTGCAGCACAGATCCCTCATGTTTTCTCCTATAACGGCAATGAGGTGAAGACTGAGGGCAATCCGTATGCGCATCTGATCCTCAGAGGTTCGGTGAACAGTAACGGTCAGGTGATACCCAATTACCACCATGAGGATCTTATCCGTGCCGCTCAGGAGTACAAGGCCCGCAATCTGTCCCATCCCACAATCTTTGTGGATACCAATCATGACAATTCCTCAAAGCGTTTCAGAGAGCAGCCCCGGATCGCACACGAGGTGCTGCGGAGCAGACAGTACGATTCCGAGCTCAGGGAGCTGATCCGCGGCCTTATGATTGAAAGCTATCTTGAGGAGGGCTCTCAGAAAGCTCACGAGGATGTGTACGGCAAATCCATAACGGATCCCTGTCTGGGCTGGAAGGATACCGAAGCATTGATTCACATGATAGCCGAGAACTGCTGAAACGCAGTTTGTTTTTTCCTGGAACGGACCCTTCTTTAAGGGAGGGTCCGGTCAATATATCCTGCCAAAACGCGTAATTCCAGAAAAAGCAGTATTGTGACGCGATAGACAAAATCCCTTGAGAAGACAGTTTGACAATTTCCGTGCCCGCCTGAATTTCTGACAATAAATCGCAATACCGCTTCGTTTAACAAAACGAAAGAATTCTGAAAAAACCACGTACTCAAGATACGAACCGTTCCGGCTCGGGACGCGAGTCGCATTGTCGCACGCTTTTGCCGCTGTAAACATCAGCGGAAAAAGGTAGTGTAGGAATCATAAACCGGATCCGGACGTCAGGGGGGCACCTTGGTGACGGATGCATTTGATACTTTCGGGAGGAAAGAAATGGGTTCACAGAACCACGACAGTCTGCTTCATCATATGACGGCAGTAAAAAAGAAGGAAAGGGCTTTTGAGAATGCATTCCAGGGTGTGGCGCGAATGATCCTGGAGAGTCCTATCGACAAGGTGGTGGTCAACGGCAAAACCACCTATGATTTCAGCATTTTCCGTACCGGAAAAAAACCGGTGATCGGGATGTATGATGAAATCAACAGTTTTGTGTCTTATGTCAAGGATGCCGCCGAGGGCGGCTCGTCAGCCGAAATGGCGTTCGTGCTTGTCGGTGAGCCCGGAAACGGAAAAACGTTTTTCGTGGACTTTCTCTGCTCACGGTACAGAGAATTTCTCTCTCTGCCGGAAAACCGCAAGTACACCTTCAGGTTTGTCGATCTCGACAGACTGGGCTCCTACGGCAAGATCAAAACCGTGGAATCGCAGACCTATGAGGATCCCATGATCCTGGCCATGAACATGGGCGATACCAGAAGCCAGTCTCAGGAACTTCTGAGCAAAACGGGTGGCCTAAGCGACAGCGAAACCGAACGGCTTTATCAGAACTACAGACCTCTGGGGGCCTGCAGCGGCTATATCTGGGATGAGATACGGCAGCATACCGACGGGAATGTGGAGGATATGCTTTCCTTTGTGGAAATCGTACCGGTTCCCCTTTCTGAAAGTCTGGGTACCATCACCGGCAAGTATCCTGCAAAAGACAAGATGACCTCCTCCGCGGTGGATCTTCTGGGGGAGGAATCCATCCAGCGCCTTCTTCACATCACCGACACCAATAATCCCTACCGTTTCGACCTGCGCCGCGGAGCGCTGGCAAGAGTGGGCGGAGGAGGAATCCACTTCAGTGATGAAATCTACAAAAACAAAAAAGACCTGGTGCAGGTGTATCTGGGAGTCATACAGAACAGATCGATCGAAATCGACGGTTTCAAATGGCCCATTGACACGCTTATCATCGCGACTTCCAACAATTCCGAATTCAACAGGTTTCTTTCGGAAAAAGAGGAGGCGCCTATTGTTGACCGGTGCAGGATCTGCTATGTGTCCCACAATACCAATTACCGGCTTCAGAAGTCACTTACCCAGTATACTGTCGGTTCCGAGGCACGCACGACCCTGAACAGGGAAAAGCTTCATCAGGACCCCAACCTCAACTATGCGGCCTCGGTGGCGGCAGTGCTGACCCGTCTGCCGCGTTCCGAGAAACTGACTCCGGTGGAAATGCTCAAGCTTTCCGCAGGAGAAGTCGCGGGAGAAAAGAGCATAAAGACTCTCGCAGAGGTGATAGATACCCTCAATCAGGAAACCTCCATTGTGAAACGGTTCGGACAGAAGGGGCTGGGACAGAGAAATCTGGGAAGAGCTGTCCAGCTTCTTATCGAGAGCAGTGAAACCAATGAGGGACGATGCATGTTCGCCTATGATGTGTTCAGGGCTGTCGAAAGAGTGGTGCTTGACTATGTGTCCGATCCCAATGACCGCAAAAAATACCTGGAGGATGTGAAAATCGCCAAAGGGCTCTACCGGGAAAGGATCATGACCGAGATGTTCAATGCCTATATGGATGAACCTCATGCCATCCGCAAGGACGTGATGAACTATGTGAATATGATCATCGGTATCGATGCGGAGAATCTGGGTCCCGACAGGATGTGGAAATACAAAGACCCCCAGACAGGTGAACTGAAGGCGCTGAAGATAGACGAGCGCTACATAAACAGTGTCGAGGAACGCCTCGGGCTCAAAACCAGGGAACAGAGAGACACCTTCAGAACCTCTATCCGCAAAATCTACGGACAGAAAATTTCTCTCAATCCGGGTTACGATTTCATGGACAATCTCGAATTGGTCAAAGCGGTAACCGATGTGAGATTGAAAAGTGATATCGCGGGAGCCGGAAGTCTGGTGGGGGCATTGGCCAACAGAACCAATGATGAAAACCAGAAGCTTTACGACCGCATGGTGGAAACCATGTTCGAGAAACTGAATTACTGTACTACCTGCGCGCAGAAAACCATAGAGTACTTCTGCACACAGGAAGATGAAAACTGAGGAGCGCCATGAGGTCAGACAACGTGGAAGAAAAACGCAGGGCCGAGGCTCTCAAGGCCCGGGCCATGGAGATGGAGAAGGCAACGGCCGGTCAGGATCACAGTCCCCCTTCTGAAAAGGGAGGGGAGACTGTTACTCCCGGTCTCTATTCCTACAGCGACCTGAATCTCATAATGAAGGTGAAAAAACCCTCTTTCACCTCAGAGATGGGATACTCCACCATCGACGAGCTTCTTGAGCGGGACAGACAGAGAGAGAAGGACGGTTTTCCCCGCAAGATCAAGGTGGGCCGTCTTTTCAAACCCGGTCAGGGAGCAAACGATTCAGTGGTGATTGTACCGTCCACCGTGGAGGAGAAGCTTCTGCATGATTCCATCCCCGATCCTTCACAGGAGGGGGAAGCCGGCGGAAGCGGCCAGGGTGATGAGGGCGAGGTTATCGGTGAGCAGCCGGTACGTCCCGAGCAGCAGGGTGACGGAAACGGTGCCGGGGAAGGAAACGGGTCCGGGCATGAAATGGAATCCAGTGCCTATGATCTGGGCAGAATCCTCACTGAGAAGTTCGAGCTGCCCAATCTGAAGGACCGCGGAACGAAACGGGCTCTTACCCGCTATACTTATGATATTACCGACAAGAACCGCGGATTCGGTCAGGTTCTTGATAAAAAGGCAACACTCAAACAGGTTCTGGAAACCAATATCGGATTGGGACGGGTTCCCGATACGAGCAACGTGAATACCGATTCTCTTCTGGTTTCACCTCAGGACAAAGTATATCGCGTCCTGTCACGTGAAAAGGATTACGAATCCCAGGCGATGGTGTTTTTTGTCAGAGACTACTCCGGTTCCATGGCGGGAAAGTGTACGGAACTGGTTGTTGCCCAGCATGTGCTTATCTACAGCTGGCTTCTTTACCAGTATGCGAAAAGGGTGGAGACCCGCTTTATCGTTCACGATACGGAGGCCAGAGAAGTTCCCGATTTCTACAGCTATTACAATTCAAAGGTGGCCGGGGGAACCCAGGTTTCCGCAGCCTACAGTCTGGTAAACGAGATCGTGCAAAAGGAGAATCTCGCCCAGGATTACAATATCTTCGTGTTCCAGGGAACGGATGGTGACGACTGGGATGCGGTGGGAGAAAAAGCTCTCCCGGAGCTCAGAAACATTATGTCCTATGCAAGCAGAGTGGGTATCACCATTGCCGAGCACAGCTACAGTGCAGGACAGAAGACGGAAGTGCAGAAGTATATCGAGGATTCCGGGCTGTTGACGGAATATGCCGACTATCTGCGCATGGATGTGGTCCACGAGGATGCCGATGAGTCAAGGCTTATCGAAGGAATAAAAAGTCTTCTCTCCACAGAGGTTTTGTCATAATGGAATTAGTCGATCAGAAAACAAAAAAGATAATGGAAGGCTGCAAGGAACGGGCCTATGCGGCAGGTCTGCGGTTCGGGGATGAAACTCTCGAATATATCGTCACCAACCGTGACCTCATAGAACTGACCCCGAAACTCATGATACCCACCCTTTACGATTACTGGGTTCATGATGTGGAATGTCTCAAAGAGAAGGGGCGCTACGAGCTGTATCCCAACAATCCCTACGAAACGGTGATCAATACCAGGCCGGCGATATCGTTCTACAATGATAACAATCCGGACTGGATGAACGTGATGATCTTCTATCATGTTCTCGCTCATATTGATTTTTTCAGAAGCAATCAGTACTTCCGCAATACCTGGGATTATGACTTCACCGGACAGGCTCTTTCCGATAAGCGAACCATAGCAAAACTGCGCTCGGAAAAAGGCCGCTGGGTGGATTATATAATCGAATTCGCCAGAGGCATGGACAACCTGGTGGGTTATCATTCCGAATTGACTCGAATAGACAATGCGGAGGCCGCAGTTCATCAGACGCCCCTTGATTACTATTTCGATGTTTTCCTTCAGAGGGTGAAGAAAAAGCCCATGGGGGAGTATATAAAGGAGATCGAACGTTACAACAGTTGCGTTCGCCAGAACAGTGAACTGGCCGAAGAGATGTTTATGGCCGAAGTGAACAGAAAGCATCCGGAGTTCAGTTCACTCTATGAAAAACAGGCCGGTTACCGGACGGAAGGCAAACATGACATACTACAGTACATACTCCGTAACTCCGAAAAGCTCAACCGGCCAAAGCACCACTGGATGAAATCGATAATCGAGGTTGTCAGGAAAACTTCACTGTTTTTCCAGCCTCAGATCAGAACCAAAACAATGAATGAGGGATGGGCAAGCTACTGGCATGAAAAACTCTTTCTTTCCGATGACCGGATAACCGGCCACGAGGTGGATTTCGCCCGCCTTCATGCAGGCATATCCAGTATGCCCAGAGTGGGTCTCAACCCCTACGCTCTAGGTATCAGAGTTTTTCAGTATATCGAGGAGCTGGGGGACAAGGGGAAGTATTCCAGAGAGTATCACAAGTATCGTTCCATAAAGGAGCGTGAGGCGTTTGATGCCGAAAAGGGTCAGGGGCAGGAACTCATTTTCGATGTAAGAAAGAATATGTGCGATTATCTGTTCATAGACACCTTTGTCGATCAGGATTTTGTCAATAAGCATGATCTGTTCGTGGCCGGAAAGAGACTCAATCAGAACAGGATGACATGGGAGTACTATGTCAAGAGCAGAAAGGCTGAAGAGTACCGCAAGATGCTTCAGGACAGTATGTATCATCCTCCGTTCATAACGGTTGATCCTGACCGCAATGCAAACAATGTACTGTACCTGTATCATCATTTCGAAGGAAAGCCGCTCATAAGGGAATTCATTTCGAATGTGCTTCTGGGAATCGAATATCTGTGGGGCGGACCGGTACAGCTTGAAACGAGTGAAGTCGAGAGAAGTCCCCGTTCAGGGGGATTCGGACGGATCTCGCTCAGAAACGAAAGCGGATCAAAAGAGATACACTGGCAGCGTGTGCTTTACACTATGAAGGACAAGAAGCTTTCGCGCAAGGTATTGACCTGAACAGATTTTGTCAGCAAGTTATCAATCAGAAAAGAAGAGCAGCATGATACATAAGAAAATTGTGAAATCAGCACTGGGCAATCTGAATACACGTATGACAGACCGCGGTACTCGTCCGTCAGTTCCCTTCGAGGAGTTTCTGCGGGAAATGGTGACATCCCCACGTCTGGTTCTGCGCAATGTGTTCCAGGTCTTTCACGACATGATTGCCATGAATATACATGCGGAGGTGGATGAGTATGCCAACGATCCGGAGTCCATCCATTATGTGAACTACGACTGCAGCCGTCTTTTCGAAACGTCTACAGACCGGCCCTTTTTCGCCGACAGGATTTTCGCCAACAGGCTGGTGCAGATGGTGGAGGGGATGCGCAGGGGGGCTCAGCAGAATAAAATCTACATTTTCAACGGTCCTCCGGGATGCGGAAAGAGCACGTTTCTGAACAACCTGCTCAGGAAACTGGAGGCATACGCCAACTCCCAGGAGGGGATGCGTCACGAGGTGACCTGGCGTCTTGACCCGGCCCTTTTCGGGCCGGTGCTGGAAACGGAACCGCTGCTTGAGCACCTTGCGCTTCTGCTGGGCGGAGACAGGGAAAAAACAGTCGGCAAGCTGAGGGAAAGGTTGTCCTCTGTACAGTCTGACGGCGTTTTCGAGATACCCTGTCCGAGTCATGACCATCCGGTGGTTATGATACCCAAACAGCATAGAGAAGAATTCTACGGGGATCTTTTTGCCGATTCACCGTTCAGGGACGTCTTGTTCAACAGTAAAGAGTATCACTGGGTTTTCAAGGATAAGCCCTGCACCTTCTGCAGCAGTCTTTATCTTGCGCTCCTGGACAAGTTCAAGAATCCCGAAACGGTTCATCAGATGATCTACACTCGTCCCTACCGGTTCAACCGAAGACTGGGTGAGGGGATCAGTGTGTTCAACCCCGGAGACCGTTCGCCGGAGAATCCGGTTGTGTACAATCATGCCGTGCAGCGCAAACTCGATTCGTTTCTGCATGATACATCCGAAGTGTACTATCTCTATTCCCGTCACGCCAAGACAAACAACGGCATATACGCTCTCATGGATGTGAAATCGCACAACAGCGACCGGCTCATAGAGCTTCACAACATAATAAGTGAAGGCGTGCACAAGGTGGATGACATCGAGGAAAATGTCAATTCTCTTCTTCTGGCCATAATGAATCCGGAGGACCAGAACAATGTGAAGGAGTTTAGGTCCTTTTCGGACAGAATAGAATACATAAACATCCCCTATGTCCTGGATCTCAAAACAGAAGTCAAAATCTACCGCAACACGTTCGGAGGAAATATCGAGGAGGCGTTTCTTCCCAGGGTTTTGAACAATTTCGCAAGGATAATAATCTCCTCGCGCATGAATACCCGCTCCGAAGCACTTCTTGAGTGGATAGGAGATCCCAAAAAGTACAGTCTGTACTGCGATGAGAACCTTCAGCTACTGAAAATGGAGATCTACTCGGGGGTTATTCCCTCCTGGCTTTCCGAGGAGGACAGAAAGGAGCTTACGGCAAAGCGGCGCCGAAAGGTCATAGGAGAATCCGACAGAGAGGGGATAAGCGGTATCTCGGGCAGGGATTCCATCAAGATCTTCAATGAGTTCATCTCCACCTATTCCCGTCAGGGCAAGCTTATCAACATGTCCATGCTGGTGGATTTTTTCCTGAGCAAAAAGAGGGATCTCATGAGGTCGATTCCCGCCGGTTTTCTCGATTCTCTTCTGAGAATGTATAACTATACCGTTCTGCAGGAGGTGAAGGAGTCGCTTTACTACTATAACGAGGAACAGATCGAAAGGGATATCCTCAATTATATCTTTGCGGTGAATTTCGAACCCCCGGCAAACGAGCTGTGCACCTATACCGGAGAGAAACTCAAGATTACAGAAGAGTTTTTCGACAGTATCGAAAGCCGTCTTCTGGGCGCGGGTGTGGGGGCTTCCAGACGCTGGACATTCAGGGAGGAAACCCAGAAAGAGTATACATCCAAGACACTTACCCAGGATGTGATGCTCAACGGTCTTGCTCTGAACCAGACTCCGTTGTTCAGGGCTCTTCAGGAACGCTATGTGCAGAACTTAAAGGAAAAGGCGCTGGATCCGTTTCTGGACAACACGAATTTCCGCAGAGCAATAAAGGATTACGAAAACAAGGACTTTCGCACATATGACAAAAGAATCAGAGATGATGTGAAATATCTGATCAGAAACCTGAGGCAGAAATTCGGATACACCGAACAGGGGGCCCGGGAGGTATGCATGTATGTGATCGATCACGATCTGGCACGGAGATTTGATATAGCTTAGCTTCATGCTGATCAGGCATTAAAAAAGGATGGGTGAATCCCATCCTTTTTTAATAAACAACTCTTCAATAAACAACTAAAATCAACCCGCAGCCGATTTGATAAGCTGCAGCGCGATCTCGTTTCTCTGAATCTGATTTGTACCCTCATAGATCTGAGTGATCTTGGCATCGCGCATTCTCTTCTCCATGGGATACTCTCTCATGTAACCGTATCCGCCCATCACCTGCAGAGCATCCACGGTCACTTTCATAGCCACATCGGAGCAGAAGAGCTTGGACATGGCCGATTCCCTGGCAAAGTTCTTTTCCCCCGCGTCGATGGTGCGTGCGGTTGCGTAAAGAAGTGCCCGGGCAGCTTCGACTTCGGTCGCCATGTCGGCCAGCATATGCTGCACAGCCTGGAACGAGGAGATTGTTGTGCCGAACTGCACACGTTCACGGGAGTACTTCACCGCATCATCCACAGCTCCGGCAGCGATTCCCAGAGCCTGTGATCCCACTCCCGGGCGGGAGTTGTTCAGAGTGTGGATGGCAACAATGGAGCCCATTCCTTCTCTTGCGAGAATTGCTTCTTTGGGAACGCGGCAGTCCTGGAAAATAAGCTCGGTGGTGCTTGATGCCCTGATTCCCATTTTGTCCTCGTGTTTTCCGAAAGTGAATCCCGGTGTTCCCTTTTCCACTATGAAACAGGAGATGCCCCGTGCGCCTTTTGCAGGATTGGTTTTGGCAAACACAGTGTACACCTGGGCGTTTTCTCCATTGGTGATCCACTGTTTGGTACCGTTGAGCACATAGGAGTCTCCGTCAAGAACCGCAGTGGTTTTCATTCCAAGAGCATCGGAGCCGGCGTTTGCTTCGGTGAGACCGAAAGCGGCAATGGTTTCACCGGATGCGATGCCGGGAAGGTATTTCTGTTTCTGTTCCTCGGAGCCGTGAAGAAGAATGGGGAAAGTACCCAGAGCGGTGGCGGCCATGGCCAGTGAAATACCACCGTCAATTTTGGACAGTTCCTCAACAGCAAGACACAGTTCGAAAACTCCGCCGCCGAAACCTCCGTATTGTTCAGGGATGTAAAGACCGCACATGTCAGCTTCAGAAAGGGCTTTCACCACATCCCAGGGAAAGATTCCCTCATGATCGTACTTTTCTCTGACCGGGAGAACCTTCTTTTCCGCGATCTCTCTGGCGGTTTCCACAATCATCTGCTGTTCTTCACTAAGAAAGTAATTCATCCTACTGCTCTCCTTTGATACGGGATAATATGTGCTTTTTATTATAATTCAAAGTTGCATTCTGAGCAGCGAGCTGCTGGGCTATTTTTTTGTTCGACCCTGTTCCTTCTCCGAGTGCCACTCCGGCAATTTCGATTTTCACCCTGAATTCCTTGGCATGGTCCGGACCGCTTGTGGAAACGGTGACATAGCGGGGGATACCGAATCCGTCCCTCTGGGCGATCTCGAGAATTCTGCTTTTGTAGTTCACGTTGCTTTCATCTTTGAGAAAATCATTGATTTTCCCGAACAGAATCCGGCTCAGAAAGGACTTGCAGGTTTCAAGACCCCCATCCAGATACATCGCCCCCAGGACAGCTTCGAATGCATTGGACAGAGTGGAGAGCCTGGTGCGGCCGCCCGATTTTTCCTCGGAAAGACCTACTATCAGAAAATTTCCCAGATTGAGACCGAGGGCAAGCTCTCCCAGAATCTTCCGGCTGACTATGAGGGATTTGATCTTCGACAGCTGTCCCTCGCTTTTATCCGGATGCATCAGATAAAGATGCTCCGTCACCAGGCAGTTCAGTACAGCATCCCCCAGAAATTCCAGTCTCTCGTTTGAAAGCAGCCCCTTGGTGTCTTCGGGACTGATGTGGGACTTGTGGGTAAGAGCCTGACGCAGAAGAGATTCCGAATGAAATCTGTACCCGACCGCTTGCTGAATTTTGTCAAGGGAGCCGGCGGTGCCGGCTTTTTCCCTTCGGAAAACGGTTTTGAAAAGATTACTGACCGGTTTCAGTGGATTCATATTTCCGGATAATTATTGATGCGTTATGGCCGCCGAAACCGAATGAATTGCTCATGGCGTACCGGATTTTTCTTTCCACCGCTTTGTTGGGAGTGAAATTCAGATCACACTCCGGGTCCGGATCATCATAGTTTATGGTGGGCGGAATAATACTGTCCTGCATTGCCATAAGAGAGGCAATGAACTCTATTCCTCCGGAAGCTCCAAGCAGATGACCGGTCATGGATTTGGTGGAGCTGACATTCACAGTTCTGGCTGCCTCACCGAAAATCTTGTTTATGGCTATGGATTCATATTTATCATTGAGAGGAGTCGATGTTCCGTGAGCGTTTATGTAGTCGATCTCTTCAGGCTTGATGCCTGCATAGTTGAGAGCCATTTTCATGGCGGCCTGGGCACCAATACCGTCCGGTGCAGGATGAGACAGGTGAAATGCATCGCCGCTGGCACCGTAGGCTATCATCTCGCCATAGATTTTGGCTCCCCGGCTGAGAGCGTGTTCCAGAGTTTCAAGTATGACAATACCGGACCCTTCTCCCATCACAAACCCGTCCCTTTTCCTATCGAAGGGCGAACTTGCTTTCCGGGGTTCATCGTTTCTGGTGGAAAGGGCCTTCATGGAACAGAATCCCGCAAACGAGAGGGGAGTGATGGCAGCTTCCGTTCCACCCGCAACCACCGCATCCATCATTCCGCACTTCAAAGCCATGAAGGCATCACCTATGGAGTGTGCTGCCGAAGCGCAGGCACTGACTACCGCGTAGTTGGGTCCCTTAAAACCGTAATTGATGGAAATGCGTCCGGAGGGCATATCGGAAATCATCATGGGGATAAGAAAGGGTGATACGCGTCCCGGCCCGCGCTTCATCATCTTTGTATGTTCGCCTTCAAGGGTCTGCAGTCCTCCAACTCCCGAACCCACAATCACTCCGACGCGCTCGGGGTTCACATCTGAAGACTGGAGACCGGAATCCTTCACAGCCTCATCGGCGGCGGCAAGGGCGAGAAGAATCGCTCTGTCGGTTCTTCTGACCTCCTTGAGATCAACATACTGGCTGAAATCTATATCTTTAACCTCACCGGCGATTCTACTGGTGTACCCTGATGTATCGAATGCGCTGACATGTCCAAGACCTGATTTCCCCTCACGGAGGGAATCCCAGAATGTCTTCACATCATTACCAACCGGACTTGTCACACCTAGTCCTGTAACGACGACTCTTCTTTCCATGAAAGGACTTTCCTTGCTTGCTAGAAAATCGGTATTGTTTTCTGAATGATTTTTCGGCAGACCCGGAGATTGAGCCTCTCGGAGAACCACTACAGCAAATACCTTATTAAGGCAAGGCTCTTTGAACAGAAAAAATGATCAAAGAGCCCTGTAGTTTTCCGAAAGTGCTTAAACTTTGCTGGAGAGGTACTCGAGGGCATCCTTGACTGTACGCATTTTTTCCGCATCTTCGTCTGGGATTTCCACTTCGAAGGCATCCTCGAAGGCCATGATCAGTTCAACCTGGTCAAGAGAATCAGCTCCCAGATCATCAACAAAAGAGGCGGTAGGGCTGATTTTATCTTCGCTGACGCCAAGTTTCTCAGCAATGATTTGCTTTACTTTAGATTCCATCTCACTCACAACATACTCCTTTCGAAAGAGAACTACTGGTCTATGTGATAATATAAAATGATTAATACCACTCTACATGACAAGTCCGCCATCCACGGTCACAACCTGCCCCGTGATATAATCGGACAGCGAAGAACAGAGGAAAAGAACAGCATTCGCCACATCTTCGGGCGTTCCGAGTTTCTGCATCGGGATATGACTTGAAAGCTTTTCCTTTTCCGCATCGGACAGTTTATCGGTCATGGCCGTTTTTATGAATCCCGGCGCAACTGCGTTTACGTTGATGGATCGTGCGGCGAATTCCTTCGCCAGAGTTTTGGTCAAACCGATCATCCCCGCCTTGGATGCCGAATAGTTGGCCTGGCCGGCATTGCCCATAAGCCCCACCACGGAGGCAATGTTTACAATCTTGCCCGCTCTTGCCTTCATCATGGGCCGCACGACTTCCCGGCTGCAGAGAAATGCGCTTTTGAGGTTGATGTTGAGAACCGCATCCCAGTCCTCCTCCTTCATCCTCATTATAAGACCGTCTCTGGTGATTCCGGCATTGTTGACCAGAATATCGATTCCTGAAAAACCTTCCACCACCGCAGACAGCATTTTCTTCACTTCATCACCTTTGGACACATCGGCGGCGAGCGCAAGCGATTTGCGTCCCAGCGCTTCAATGTCGCCTGCAGTCTGTTTTGCTGTCTCCAGGTCGATATCACTGATTGCCACATCCGCCCCCGCTCTGGCAAGTTTGAGGGCGATTTCTCTTCCGATTCCACGTCCGGAACCGGTCACCAACGCTTTTTTTGAAGAAAGATCAATCACCTTTGGCGCTCCTTAGTCTTTTTGAGTAAGCATGGAATATATGTTAGTAGCACTGTTACAGGGAACAACATTCAACGAGGGAGAGCATTTTCTGGCAAGGCCTCTCAGTACCGATCCGGGCCCGACCTCAGCACTGAGTGCAGGGTTGAGCTGGGCCAGAGTGTTCATGGAATCAACCCAGCGGACAGGGGAAACAAGCTGTTTCACAAGTAGTTCCTTCACAACTGCAGGATCATCTTCGGTTTTTGCAGTCACATTGGCTATCACCGGACAACGGGGTGAGGAAAACTGAACTTCTTGGAGAACAGAAGAAAATTCCTCGGAGGCCTTCTGCATGAGAGGAGAATGAAACGCGCCGCTTACGGGCAGAGTCAGCGCCCGTTTGGCCCCCGCTTCCTTGAGAAGGCTGCAGGCTTCGTTTACCGCTTCCACTTCACCGGAGATCACAGTCTGCTCGGGACTGTTTTCATTGGCGCAAACAACAATGCCGCTTTTCACGGATTCCAGCACCGAGGTGATTTTTTCCCTGTCCAGACCGATTACTGCCGCCATGGTGCCCGGGGCTTCTTTACCCGCCCGGGACATCAGCTCCCCGCGTCTGGCAACTGTTTTCAGCCCCTCTTCGAATGTAATGAAACCGGCAGCATAAAGGGCACTGTATTCTCCCAGGCTGTGCCCGGCGGTATATTGCGGTTCTATGCCTTTTTCAAGGAGGATGTCGGTTATAGCCGCTTCCACCAAAAAGAGTGCCGGCTGGGTGTTCTGGGTGGCTGTGAGTTCCTCCCGAGGACCCTCGAGAATGATACGGCTGAGATCATGACCCACAATTGTGTCCGCCTGCTCGAATTTTGCTCTGGCGGAAGGAAATTCCTCGATGATGTCTTTTCCCATTCCGACGCTCTGGGAACCCTGACCTGGAAAAAGAAGGGTGCACTTCATAGAGAATACTACTCCTTTTTGTGATTTTGCGACATCCGCCTGATCTGCGGAGTCAGAAAAACTGCTTCTCTACTGCATATATATAACTGAAGACTGGCCTGAACAGGCTTGTGTCCTTCAGGATATCTCCACTTCAGAGGGAGGCCACAACACTGCCCACAGTAATGCCGCCGCCTAAACCCACCATAAGCACTTTGGTGTTATCCTTCACTCTTCCATCCTGCCATGCTTCTTCCAGAGCAAGCGGGATCGAGGCAGAGGAGGTGTTGCCGAATCTGTCCAGATTGGTGACAACCTTCTCCATGGGGATGGATAGCTGTTCGGCTATGGACCTGATGATTCTGATATTGGCCTGATGAGGAATCAGAAGATCTATCTGCTCTATAGTGAGACCGGCCTTTTCGACTGCTGTCCTTGATGCGTCGGTCATGAGCCTGACTGCGTGCTTGAAGACTTCATTGCCCCTCATCTGCATGAAACGGTTTTCGCCCCAGGCAGGCAGTTTGAGGATACTTCCGAGGTTCCCGTCTGAGGATAAATAGCTGGACAGGACTCCTTTGGGAGAATCTTGTCGTGCCTGGAGAACTACCGCTCCGGCACCGTCTCCGAAAAGAATGCAGGTTCCCCGGTCAGTCCAGTCAAGGGTTTTTGAGATTACCTCCGAGCCGATAACCAGAACTGTTCTGGCCTGCCCTGAAAGAATCATGCTGTGAGCCACAGTCAGAACGTAGACGAATCCGGCACAGGCTGCACTCAGGTCGAATGCAAACGCATCACTGCAGCCCAGTTCGGCCTGAATACGGCAGGCAGTGGAGGGGAAAAAATTATCAGGGGTGAAAGTGGCAACCAGAATGCCGTCGACATCAGATGCAGAGACATCGGCGCGCTCAAGTGCCGCCCTGGCAGCTTTGACACCCATTTCCGAGGCGGTGACATTCTGATTCTGGGGAACAACACGCCGTTCCCTTATACCGGTTCTGGTTGTGATCCATTCATCACTGGTATCAAGGAACTCCTCAATTTGCTTGTTGGTTAATACCGTGTCCGGTACATAAGAACCCACGGAGAGAATTTGTGTTCGAGTGGTGCTCACAATACCAATCACCTTTCAGACTTCTCATAACCTGAAGGGCCCGCGGCTTCATTCTCCGCGGCCTTCAGAGCAGTTAAAACAGCATTCCGTATGGCTCTGGAAGAGGACCCCCCATGAGCCTTCAACACAGTACCATTAATACCCAGAAACGGAACTGCTCCGTAATTTTCGGGGTTCAGCACTTCCATTTTGCTGGATAAAAACTCCAGTATTTCTCTGCTGCCTGAAAGGACTGACGAGGCCAGGGAGTAAAAACTTTCACAGGTCTTAAGCAGAACATTACCAACGAAACCATCGCAAACCACCACATCAACATCACCGGAAAGCACCCTGTTTCCTTCAATGAACCCCCGGAAGCCCTCCTGTGAATTCTGAAGTTCTTCAGCAGCATCCCGGACCGTTTCGGGGCCTTTGATCGATTCAACACCGATGTTCAAAAGCGCTGTAGCGGGGGCTTCCGTTGCGAACAACCGTCTCACATAGGAGCTGCCCATGTGAGCGAAGGATACCAGATGCTCCGCACGGCAGTTCAGGTTGGCGCCGACGTCCAGAATGAGAACCGGTTTTCTTCGGGGAGTCGGAATGAAGGCTGCCAGTGCGGGACGCAGGGTACCTTCAGAGCGTCCCAGAATAAAAAGTGAGGCGCCTATGAGAACTCCGGAATCTCCCGCACTCACTGAAGCCTGCACCACCCCTTCTTTCTGGAGTGAAATGCAGCGTATTATGGAAGAATCCGTACGGTTTTTCCAGACTCTGGTTCGTTTGTCCTTTTCCGAGATAGTTTCACTGCAGTGCTCTACAATGAACTCGGATCTGTCGAAGGAAACCTCACCTTCCAGATCGTCGAGAACATGTGAGATCTCCGGTTTGTCACCACACAAATGAGTGATGAATGGTGAGCTGGCAGCCTTGCGGGCCAAGAGAATGCCGCGAACGATTACTTCCGGTCCGTAATCACCGCTCTGAGCATCGACGGCCAAATGCACCGCCGTGCTCATGGCTCCAGTCCCATGCTTCCAATGATTACAAACACAGAGTCAGCCATTCATAGTCTTTGAAGAAGGTGAAATCCCGGTTTTCTATTCTTCCGGAGTTTGGACTTCCATACCGGCATAATGGCCACAATTCCCACAGACTCTGTGAGCGGCTTTGGGCTGTTTGCAGTGTGAACACAGAACCGGTTTTGCCGGCTTCAGTGCCAAATGGCTGCGCCTTTTGTCTCTGCGCGTACTGGTACTTCGCTTTTTGGGTACTGCCATGGGTCCTCCCTTTATGAAACGTTCAATGTTTTCGAAACGGCTATCCGTCTTCAGATTCATCTTTCAGTTTTTTAAGCGCTTCCCATCTGGGATCCATCGGTTTTTCTTTTGTTTTTGCCTCACCGGAAGATACATTGATATCCGGATCCTTCACTTCTATTCCCCTGCAATTTTCAGAGCACAGCGGCTTGAGGGGAAACGCGGTCAGAATTTCATCGAAAATGGCGAAACTCAGGTCCACCACATCGTGATTCTGATCAAAATAGAAATCCACGGCATCCTCTTGCTGAGGCGGACCGAATTTACCGGCTTCCTCCTTGAGAATCAGACGCAGATCCGAGCTGATCGGAACGGTGAAGCTCTCAAGGCACCGGGAGCACTGGGTTTGGAACTTGCCTTCGAAATGCAGACTCACCACTATGGTGTTCCCGGTTCTGTCCATTGCCGCAGAGCAGCGGACGGGCTGGGAAAATGGAGGCAAATTCTCTTTTACTGACTCGAGCATTGAATCCTGAACGGATTCGGAATGTCCCTCTGGAATCAGTTTGACATTGATAAGCATACTGACAGCCTCGGATATGGGGGGATACGGGAATTCCCCGCATATATCTAAAAGTTATACAAAATAATTGTTAAGATGAAAATTCACAAGGATAAGTGAGCTGTATTTGTAATTCTTCGGTTCGGGGCGGGGGGATATTGAACGGCCCCGGACGGATTTAGTGATCCGGTGAGGATTCATCTCCGGGGCGCTCCCTGATCTGCTTTTTTTCTGCTGGTGCACTCTATAATCCACCCCAACCGATTCCAGCAAAAGACCGGTTTTAAAAGAGAAACAGTCGCGTGTGAGAACAGGGCAGCAATATTTAGATCTCGAAAGCTCCCAAAGCAAGGTCAAATGCATTTGCATCTCAAGTTTTAATGGACATCAATTATTTTGATGAAAAAGATGAAAATTCAAAACACATGAGAATACAAAGGGCTTACAGCATGAAAAACCACTGCTCCTTAATTATTCGGGCTTTGTTGCCGGTTCTAATCCTTTCTGCACTTTACTCCTGTGATGGCAAATACGAGAAGGTGGGTAAAGTGTATATGAACAAGGTGATTTCGCTGGATGAGTTGTGGGAGAAGAGAGAAGAACTGAAAGGGGAAGTGGTTACACTGAGGCTTGATAC
>JBKGXV010000046.1:0-24806 GCA_046546375.1 Chitinispirillaceae bacterium
GGAAAAAGGGCATGAGGAATGCCGGATCAGGTAATTTCGAATAATAATCGACAATATTAGCAATAAAATGATGATTCTGAATCAGAATGTCATCATCCAGAAGAAGCACATAATCTCCGCTGCTGTGGCGCACCCCCTGATTCTTGGCTATGCTTATACCCTGATTCTCCTTATTCTCGATCAGCGTTATCTGCTTTTCTGAACTCTTGTCGATCTCATTTTTAAAGAACTCAACCGTTCCGTCAATCGAACCGTTATCGACAATCACATATTCGATACTTCTGTACTGCTGCTTTAAAAGCGCAGGAAAGGTCTGCTTCACATATTGAAGACTGTTCCAAGTAATGACAATCACAGTTACTTTTCCGGGACTCAGAACCGTATCCCTCCTCTTAATGAATGCATCATCTCTGCTCATCCAGGATTTCATACACCTTTTGAGCACATTTTTTCCATGAAAAGAATTTGAGCCGTTTCAGTCCTCTATTTATCAGTTCACATCTCAAATTTGTATCTGTAAGTATCTTTTCAACTGCATTCTGCAGCGTTTCCCCTTTTGTCGGATCAATCAGAACCGCAGCATCTCCTGCAACTTCCGGCATCGAAGAAATATCCGATGTGATGACCGGGCACCTGCAGGCAAAAGCCTCCAGAATCGGCAGCCCGAAACCTTCATAAAGAGAAGGAAACAGAAGTGCCTCCGCTGTGGAATACAAAGCCTGAAGTTCGCAATCAGAAACATATCCGGTTCTGATAATATTCGACTCCAGATTTTCAGATTCGATCAGTTTATTGATCTGCACACTCCCCCACGCGCTTCGTCCCGCAATCACCAGCTTAAGCCCCCTGCCTTTGAGCAGCGGCGCCAGACTTTTTATAGTGAAAGGGAGGTTTTTCCTGGGCTCCACAGTACCAACCGAAAGCAGAAATGGTGTATCAATCCTCAGTCTTTTCAGCAGATTCATGGCCTCGTCTGATGTGACACCGTACACACGTTCAGGCAGAGCAGCACCGATATTTCTGATCTTTTCCGAATACTGAGGGAAAAAATACTGCAGCTCATTTCTGGATGATTCCGATACAGTCAGAATAAACTCCGCATGTTTCAAAGATCTTTCCATGAGGGGTTTGAAATAGAGCCTGTTTTTTACAGACAACGTCTGGGGATACCTCCACATAGTCGCGTCATGACAGATCACGATAAAAGGCTTTCTGACAAGAAAACCGGGAGGGAAACAGGGGAACAGATGTACAGAATGCTTCTTAAGTGACAATAAGGGCAATTTAAACTGTTCTGAAACGAATTGCGAGCTGCTTCCCAAATGGAGCAGCTGGCATCTTCTGAAAAATCACGATGAACTTTTGTTCTGAACACCAGATGAGTATCCGGTCTGAGCGCTACCAGTGCTTTTCCCAGGTTCAGACTGTAGTTCTCCAATCCTGTCATTTTTCTTTCCAAAGAAGAAAGGTCGACAGAAAGAGATTCATACCTGTTTCTATTTCCAGAAGACATCAGTTTCATGAAACCAAAGCGGGATAACCGCAGTTGAGCAATTTGTGTTCACTCCGGTGCGGTTCTTCGTGAAGAGTAAACCTGAACACCATGATAAAGAAAAGAAGCAACGGCAGATTGAACGTATAAAAAGGAATTATAACCATGATTGGGAAGAAGGAGATAAGGATTATCAACTCGACGAATTTCCATCTTTTCAGCATTTTCATTGCGGAATAAATATAAAAAATAGCGAAAAAAAACAGGCCGAACCAGCCGGTTGCTAGGCCGAAAACCAGTATCCAGCTTTCAAGTTTTACCTCATCACTGAAACCCAACCCCGTTATGTTTTCCTTAAACATACTCAATGCTTTATCGATGTGCATTATATGCAGTTGAGCTGATCCCTGACTGTCCTGTAGAGTGATTATGGAATTTACAGTCTGACTCACTGGCGGAACGGTCAGATACGCAACTGCGATCCCGGTTAGCATCAGGAATATCAGACCCACCTTCTTTTTTACCACACAGTAAAGTGCTGAAAAAATAAAAATGGATACCATACTCGCCCTCACAAGACAAAGCAGAATAGAAACAAGAACAGCAGAGTAGAGAAGGTAGCTTTTCTCTTTATAGAATATCAAAAAAAAAAGACGATTAGCAGAAAATACGCATTTGAAAGGGGATTGAAAAGCAAACCGTACAATCTGGGTATGAACATTGTAGTCAGGCCCAGAAAATGATCATGTGTGTAAAATATCCGGGCCACTCTCTCCCACCAGAAAAAATGAATCAGAAATGATATACACAGATACACCCATATCACTTTTTTTGTGAAACCGATATCACTTTTCAATCCGGCCAGCATTCAAATACGCCCATGACATGTAGAGAAGCATATTGAAATTGTATATCAGCTGCTTGAGAATACCTGTGGAAATATAGGCACCAATAACAACAAATACGGAAAGTGCTGTTATGATTGTGATATAAACAGGTTCAACAGTTACCCTTTTTGCCCTTAGTTTCTGAAGAAGTATGAAAGCAAAATGAGTCGCAATAAAAACATTCAGAATATACAGATTGATTCCCACGATATTCACCATTACAGCCTGCAGAATACCCAGCAAAATGACGATTCCCAAAAGGTCCGTTTCGAAACGTTTAGAAAAAAGCCGAATCATTTACCTGACCTGATGAAGCTGCAAACAAAGTGAGATCATGTTGTTTAGCTGAATGTCCCAGTAATTATTCCCTGAACGAGAGCATATATCGAAACCACTTGGATTATACAGGGAAAGTTTAAGAAGCCTTGGGCTTGAAGCAGTACGTTGCTCCAAGATCGTTTAATTTAACTTACCACAAATATGAATGAATCAATAACGGAAAAATCAATGATCATTAGGATCCTAACACAACAAAAATAGTATATCCCTCACACCATGTTCCAATTTCTGTTCTCCTATTCAACGCTTATCGCCAAATCATTTTGAAGATATGATGAATCGTAGTAATTTTAAATTTCATCATCTCAAATCCGAATATCATCTGATACGAACAGCCCTATCAACGCGCTGTTTTCTATCATCCATTCAAGTAAGCAGGAAACTACATGATCGCCTTTTTTGTGTACGATCTTGACCGGTATAGCGGAGCAGCAAAACAAGCTCTTCTTCTGGCCAGAAATATGTCTCGCAAGGTTCTGATTTTCAATCTGAATTTTTCCAGATACAGAAGATGGCGTATCGGTGAAAATATTGAAGTCATCAACTTACCCAAATCCCTGATATTTCAATTTTTAAGCATCCTTTTTCATACAATCGGCAAAAACATACGCACCTACCATTGTCATGGCTTTTTCCTCTCCACACTTCTGGTGGGAAAAATGCTCAACAGAAAAATCATTCTGAAAACAACTCTACTTGGTGACGACGATCTCGATACGCTTAGAAAATCTTCATTCGGTGCGCTGAAATTAAAATTTCTACAATGCATAAAAGTGAATGTTGTTCTTTCAGAAAAACTTAAAAACATCAACACAAAATACCTTAAAAAGCCTGAAATCACCCTGATTCCCAATGGAACCTTCATTCCCCGAAATGACGAAATAAAGAAAAAGCAAAACATTTTCTGCTATGTAGGCCTTATCTGCCCACGCAAAAGACCTCTTGAAAGTATTATCCATTTCAAAAGGAATTTCTCAAAAATACCCGAATCCTGCCTCTATATGGTTGAAAACCTGAGCCGTTAGAATTCCCTACCAAATGCGCTTCAAATCCTTTTTTATCATGGTCATATAGTTTTTATCCTCATCTGTTTTCTCCCCACCCACAAGCGCATGGAGAAAAATCACTGTCAGTGCAGTTGTGAAAAACAGGCCGGCTGCAAACACAAGCGGATAAAGCTTTTTTTCCCTGAACTGCTTGAAACAAAAGGGCGGATCCACCACCTTGAACGCCTCTTTGCTCACCAGCATCATTTTTTCCATCTCCGATGCGATCATGCCCTGAAGCTTCTCTCTGAGCAAAGGATCCGAAACTGTAATCAGCTGCCCCTCCAGGTAATCAACATTATCCTTAGCATCTGTTTTCACATTGGTCTGAATATAAGATAAGAATTCAAATACTCCAGATAGTTACCCAGAAGTGTATGACTGAAAAGAGAGTCTCTGCTTTCCACCTTGATCGACATGGTCTTTTGAGACACACCCTTTTTCAGATAATTCTCTTTGAGAACTTTCCCCACTCCCAGAAGTTCCGGTTTCACGAACTGCTCAGACCACTTTCCTTCCACTTTGTCATAAAATTCCTCATGTTTGTCAGGCCACTTCTGAGCATAAACATCGTCCAAGAAATCATATTTGCTAATAAGCTCAGCATTGAACTTTCTACTATCCAAAATTAAACTTATTCTATCCAACCCCGGGCTGCCGGCCATGTTGAGCTGATTTGCCACGAACCCGCCGAGCGCTCCCAATGAGGAAAGGCTGGAGGAAGAAGACTGTTTATCCCCTTCCTTTGCCTCGATCACCGCCTCGGCCACGTATGTAGGACCTTTAACCAAGGCTGCGACATACCCGCCCAAAAAACCCAAAAACGCCAATCCCAAGATCAGCACCTTATACTTCACCAATACGTGAACATACTCAAGCAGATTTATCTCATCAGTTTCAGACGCCCCTGCCGCATTCATGATCTGCCTTTTTTGAGGCTCCATCACACCACCACGCTCAACGGTTTTCATATCCATAAACAATCAACTTTCAATTTGTCTTTTGGGACTTACCCCAGCACAGCCCGCACCGCCCCGATCACATCCCCCACATCCTCATCACTCAGCTTGGCGGACAGAGGAATACTCACCGTAGTTCTGCCTGTCCTTGCGGCATGAGGATAATCCTTTGGCTTCCACCCGAAGCGTTTCTGATAATAGTGATGCTCGGGAATGCTCAGATAATGCACACCAACACCGATATTCATCTGGGTCATCAGATCCAGAAATTCATCTCTGGTGACACCGGCTTTTTCCTTATCAACAAGCAGAGTAAAAAGATGAAGCCCGTGACGGGTATTCTCTTCGGGAACACTCTGCAGCTCTATCGGAAGATCGGCAAAAGCCTTTCTGTATCTGTCACAGATCTCCTGTCTCCTGAGCCAATATCTGTCCACCCTCTCAAGCTGATGAATCCCGATAGCCGCCTGTATATCCATCATATTGTACTTGAAACCACAATCAACCACCTGGTAATGCCGGTACCCGTCATCACTGAACCTTTTCCAGGCATCCTTGCTCATCCCATGAAGTGCCAGCATCTTGAGCTTGGCGGCATCCTCTTCGGTTCTGCAGAGAATCATCCCGCCCTCGCCAGTTACCACGTTTTTGGTCACATAAAAACTGAAACAACCGAAATCACCGAATGTACCTACCGCTCTGCCCCGATACTCGGTTTCTATGGCATGAGCGCAATCCTCGATCACCTTGAGACCGTGTTCATCTGCCAGTCCCATTATGGCATCCATATCACAAGGTCTTCCTGCAAAATGCACCGGCACAAGAGCTTTGGTTCTCGGAGTGATCTTCTTTTCTATTTCTGCAGGATCGATATTCATGGTGCCCGGATCGACATCGGCCAGCACCGGAGTGGCTCCAGAATGGATAATCGCATTCACCGTTGCACAGAAAGTCAGAGGTGTCGTGATCACCTCATCTCCCCGCTTCAAGCCGGCAGCAAGAAGGCTGAGATGAAGTGCGGCGGTGCAGGAATTGACCGCCACGGAAAAGGGCGCTTTTCTGTATTCTGCGAAATCGGACTCGAACTGCGCCACTTTGGGTCCCGTTCCGAGCCATCCGCTGCGCAGCGACTTCACCACTTCCTCTATTTCAGTCTCCTCGATTGTTGGTGAACCGAAAACGAGAAATTTTTCCCGGGGACGAACTGAGATATTTTTTTGTGAAAGATTCATTTACACCATTCGATCGAAAGGCTCCGAAAGTCGCAAGGCAAGACCATAACACAGTAAAAATACCATCATTACAGCCGGCAGACAAAAAACAGTTCACACTTCTGCAACCGGCCTTATTTTTTCCGTACAGCTTCGCATAATCGAGGCGTATAAAGGAAGTCGTTTATAAATAATCTTGGCTACAGCTTCTATATATGTATGGGATGTGAGGTTTCTGTCATTACACATGAATAATGCATTTTCCGCTTCGGTATCATCAAAAAGACCAACTTCAAAAGCTTTTCTCATACAACTTTTAGGTGAATTGCACTCCAGCCCCTCGTGATCATACAGGTAGATTTTCAGCAGTTTCCAAAAAGTCTCCACCGTGTATTCAAATCTCTGAATAGAGGCATCCCGGACTATCGGATCTTCAGAAAGGTTCAGAATCTGCTCCAGGGACAGCAACGCTTTTTCATGGGAAACAAAGGTTTTTTTTATTTTTTCCAAACAACCACCCCTTCGATCAGAACTTTCCTTTTCAAGGAATCATCAGCATTCTGCAGATCAACAACATCAACTTCGTAAGGAATCGTACTTTCGATCAATTCATTTTTCAATGCATTGATCGATTTTGCTGCCGGGTAATCGGTTTCAACTGCCAAATCAATATCTGAAGCGACTCTACAATCACCTCTGGCTCTCGAACCGAACAGATAAACCACCGTATGGCCGCGCTCCTTTCCGAAGACAGAAGAGATTATTTGCTTTAAACGATTCTCGTATCTGCCAGAGAGCCAAATTTTGACTGCACCATTACCGTTCATATCATCTCATCATGAAAGGGCGCCTAATCCCGAAGCAGAAAAAGCGCCCATCATCATATTAAACCGAAAACATAGGATTCAGCAGCTGCATTCCTCTTTCTGAAGACGGAAAAAACTGTAGATCGCTGCTCCTGCCACTGCGATGAAAGTTACTACTGCTGTAATTTTAAGAATTTTGGACATACACACTCCTCTGGATATTTGGGGAACGAATTACAGAGCTGCTGATATCAAAATAAACAGATGCTAAGAGCGGCGCAACTTCGGGGATTCCAAGATGGCGGATGGGGCGATTAGTGTACTGGGGGACTTATTTGTGATTCGGATCACAACCAATGCCGTATCGGGCCGGTTTGACACTCGGAACCCACAGACCAGCGCCGTATCGGGCCGGTTTGGGATCCGGAACTCACCAACCCAGCGCCGTGACTAACCCGAACGCCATTCTTTTCCAATTCAAGTTAAATCAGATCCTTACGATCCGCACAGTAATCGGCCCTCCCGCATGTACCGCAGTGCAATCCCATCCACACACTGTCGAACTGACTCATGATACTATCCACTAATCCCGGCTCATCCGTGACAAATCCGTTTTCGAAATTGCGCCTTTTAGGACTTTTGGCCCCCATACCCGCCCCGGTAAGATTGGCGCTGCCCGTATATGCCCATTTCCCGTCTATCACCACAGTTTTGAAATGCACTCGAGGGCAGAGAAGCCGCTCCAAGCCCTCAATCAGCACGGGATATCTGTCGAAATCGGCTCTGAACGCAGGGCCGGGCTCCTTGGCATGAACCAGCCGCACGAACACTCCATTTTCTATGAGATCGGCGATTATCTCCAAAAACGGAACCATTTTTCTGCCCTTGTGAACATGAAGGTCCTTGAGATCGGATGTGGCAAGCCACAAATAGGAAGATGCCTTGGGAATCCGCTGCAAAATCACCCGTTCATAAATCTCTTTATCCTCTATGAACTCAATCACTTGTACCACCGATTCGAATGCTCATATCTCAAACCATCTGCCAAGAATTTATATTGAATACCAATATAGTTTCTCAAACCCGTCCCGAAACTCATCATGTACAAACTTATCAGCATAGAAAAAGAATTTCTCATCATCAGCAAACACGAAAATGTCTCCTTCCATAAAGATCAGAACCGGACAGGTTTAGTCCAGAAGATCAGAAACGACCTTCAGCTCGATAAACTCTATCCCGTTCACCGATTGGACCGCATGACATCCGGACTGCTGCTTTTCGCTCTGAACAAAACCACCGCAGCGGAACTATCCAACCAGTTCGCCCAAGGCAATGTGGAAAAATTCTATGTGGCACTGGCAGGAAACAAACCCAAAAAAAAGCAGGGAACTGTTATGGGCGATATGTGCAGAAGCAGAAACGGTACCTGGAAACTGTCCCGAACCAGATCGAATCCGGCCATCACCACTTTCAAAAGCATCTCCATGTCGCCGGGAATACGAACCTTCCTGCTCAGACCGCTTACGGGGAAAACTCATCAGCTGCGGGTTGCGATGAAATCGCTGGGAGTACCCGTCCTGGGCGACCCTCTCTATTTTCCGGCCGCAGACAACACTTTCGACCGCGGCTACCTTCATGCGTTCGGTCTTGAATTCACGCTGAAGGAAAGGAGATATACCTTCACAGAGATGCCTTATCAGGGAAGGCTTTTCGGCTCAGAGGAATTCAGAAGGAGTTTTGAAAGTCTTGAGGATACAAGAAAGCTGATGCAGCCTACCGGGAGGGGCGCGCGCCACCTCCGGGGTGAATCATTGATTTAGCAGAGAGTCACCTCCGGGGAAATAATAAGCTGTATGATGGGCACCGAAGCCACGAAGAAAAACCAGATGCCAGAACCGTTCGCCCCGGAGATGATTTTTTAATCCGTCAGTGAATCACCTCCGGGGTACCCGAAATCCCTCACGATCCCGCTGCCTTGTACTCCCTTATCTGATCCATATAACGACCCCGCATCCTCAGAAGCTCCCCATCATACCGCCCATCCCTGAAATCGGGAAACGACCACTCGAAGGGCTGATACCTGCCCGCACGGTACCTGCCGGCCAGATCCGCATAAATCCCCCGGTCCAGGTAGATCTTCTGCCCCGCTTCTTTCGCGGAGGCCAGAAGCACCTTGTTGTGATCCAGATATCCCGCATCCAGATTCACTCTCCGACTGCCTTCAACGGAAAGCTCATCCTCAATCCTGTTGCATTCAAGCTTCATCTCCACGATCACAGAAGGACAAAGCAGCTCATCGAACGACACAAGCCTGCGGAACAAAGGTGTGCCCATCTCCGGTTCGTAATAATCGGTGACATCGAATTCATGATCTGCCCCCATGACATCAAAGTGACCCCATTTTCCTTTCAGCAGGCCCAGACCCTTTTCCAGAAACTTCTTATCGTGGAAAAGAACAGCTACAAAGTATTTTACCGGCAGGACAGCTTCCACATCAGCCATTCTTTATCACTCCCATTGCTTTTTTGATGATTGAGGGATCAATCCCGAATGTTGAAGAGATGAGACCGGCTCTGGTCTCAGAGGTCAGTTCGAACCGCTGGGAATCGTTCTGAGAATACACTGCGAATCTGTTGCCCTGAAGATACTGCTGATGACCGTTCGAGCGCCGGGTCAGCACCGGATAAGTCATCATCTCCCAGGCAAAGGAACTCTCCCATGCCCTGGCGAACTGAACTGAATCCACCGGAACAATTTTATAGGTGAGCCGCAGCTTGCGGTTTTTTCTGTACACGGTATGAAGCTCGACCCGTTTTCCGTTCATAAGCGGTTTCAGTTCGATGATATTGGTACCCGTTTCTATCACGGTGGATTCCGTGGGACAGAGCAAAGCTGGTTCGAAGAGCAGATACCCGGGATCGAGCAGAAGGAGCTGACCGTTATGAAAAATCATCACCCCGCAGTGAGTGTCGGGGCCGTAGTGACGGTCGGCCAGTACCGGATGGGCTTCAATGCCCAGTGCTTCGTAGACTGCAACAATCGCAGCAGTCAGAGAAAAGCAGGTCCCCCCGGTGCCCCAGCGCAGATAGTCGCCGATCAGCTCATCCGGAAGCCTCATCGCCGAACGGGGGCTCACGATAGTTTCCGATTTGATGATCTTGGTGAGATTCTCGTAGGGAATTCTGGAAAAGGCTGCGGCAACAGAGCTAATCAGCACACCCTCGAGGGCATCGCGATCGATTCCGAAGCGGTCAAGAAACTGCTCCAGAAGCAGCGGGTCGGTCAGCATGACATAAGGAGCATCGTGAATCATATATGAAAAACCCTGGTTTGTGGATTGGGAGGTAATATAATAGGTGATGCCCTACGCAGTATCAAGTTCTGCGGGGGGAGGGAGGATTACGTGCTGATATTGAAAAGATTCATGGTCGAAAAGAGAGGGCATGGTCGGGGGAGACCATAGCACATCATGAAAAAGGGCGGCCCGTCCTGCCGCCCTTTAAAGATTCAGTTGATCTTCACTTCAATCGATTTTCTCCTGGCCTCCTCCCTTTTGGGCAGACGAAGCTCGAGTACTCCGTTTTTCATGGAGGCTTCGATCTTCTCGGCATTCACCTCATCGGGAAGTACAAAGCTTCTGGAGAACTGGCCGTATGTGCGTTCGAAATGACTGTACCGTCCCTTTTCCTTTTTCTTCTCCTCCTTTTTGTGACCTTCGATTCTGAGGCTGTCCTTCTCAACCACAACCGAGACGTCTTTTTTATCCATCCCGGGAAGATCGGCCCGAAGCAGGTAATGATCCTTTTCCTCTACTATATCCACTTTGGGCCAATTGTGCATTGTAAGATCTCTGTCCATCGCTTCAAACAGAGATCCGTCCATGAAATCATCAAACCAGTTGGACAGCGATTCAACCGGGCTGTTGTACCTGACCAGTGCACTCATACTGACCTCCTTTTTTTTAGGTTTGACATCTGTTTTTTCACCCTCTCTTTTATGCAACGGCTGTGCCATTTCATTTACAAAGCCCATACAGCTCATATAGTGCAATGTCAATGACTTCACACTTCATTTTGAAACATTTCTCTGTTTCATGGTGTTTCAGATTGATTCATAAATTTTCCCCAACTGAGAACCTAATCTATTTTTACTGTATGCAACGCCTGGAAGGAATCATCTCCACAGTCACGTTTCAGAACGAAGACAACGGTTTCTGTGTAATTCAGCTTAAAACAGACAATCGCCTGGTTACCTGCGTTGGAACCATACCGTCTGTAACCAAAGGCGAATCCGTATGCCTTGAGGGCACGTGGGAGAAGCATAGAAAATTCGGCTGTCAGTTTGCCGTTTCGAATTATGAAATTGTTCGACCCACTACCCTGGAGGGCATCACACAGCTTCTGGGATCGGGGTTGATAAAAAATGTGGGTGAAGTACGGTCAAAACAGATAATTGACAGATTCGGGCTGGATACGCTCACCGTGCTTGATGAAGACCCCGACAGGCTGGGGGAAATACCGGGTATAGGGAAAAAAACTCTGGAAAAAATCAAAAACAGCTGGGCGGAACAGAGGCATTTACGGGACCTCATGCTTTTTCTTCAGAGCTATGATATATCGCTCACCATGGCCACCCGGATCTACAAAGCATACGGGAAGGAAGCGAAACAGAAAATTCATCAGAACCCCTATTCACTTATAGAAAAAGTATGGGGTATCGGCTTCATTAAAGCCGACGCCATCGCTTCCAAACTGGGCTTTGCCACCGATTCCTACAAACGGATACGTGCGGGGCTCACATTTGCCCTGCAGGAAGCAAGTGGAGATGGACATACATTTCTGCCCAGAGCGGAACTGATTGCCAGATCAACTCAGCTTCTGGGTGTTGCCCAAGAGCAGGTGACGTTTTCACTTGATCACTGCACCCAGGAGAAGATATTCATAAACGAGGATGATTCTCTTTACCTTCCAGTATTTTACAGAGCAGAAAAGTATGTAGCTTCGGATTTCGTATCCAGAATCACTGCATCAACCAGAGACAGTCTCATGCCTCCCGATCAGCTGAAAAACTGGGTTGCCGAATACCAGAAAACACACAACTGGAGGGGCGCACCGGAACAGCTGGAAGCAGTACGGATGGCATCACAGAGTAACATTCTGCTTTTAACGGGCGGTCCCGGAACGGGAAAAACGACCGTTCTGCAGGTCATAGTGGCACTTTTCAGATCGATGAGGTGCAAAATCGAACTTGCGGCTCCCACTGGAAGAGCCGCCCAGCGCATGGGTTCCATTTCCGGCATAACCGCCCGTACCATTCACAGGCTTCTGGGTTTCAAGCCCGGCGGTCAGGGAGGATTCTCGTTTCTTAGAAATAAAGAAGATCCGATCGATGCGGATGTGATAATTCTTGACGAAGTATCCATGGTGGATATTCAGCTGATGAAGCATTTTCTGAGTGCGGTAAAGGAGGGGTGCACACTCATTTTCGTGGGGGACCAGCACCAGCTCCCCTCGGTCGGTGCGGGAAACGTGCTGAGCGATCTGATTTCCTGCAGAACGATCCCTCATGTGCAGCTTACAAAGGTATTCCGTCAGGCTGCGCAAAGCCGCATAGTAACTGCCGCGCACGAAATGATCAATGGAACTGTTCCCTACTTCTCCAATGCAAAAACAGACAACTGTTTTTTCCTTACCGAAGAAGACCCCCAGAAATGCGTGGACACCATAGTTGATCTGGTATCAAGAAGGTTGCCCCGCAGATACGGTTTCAATCCTCTCAAAGACATACAGGTCCTCTCCCCCATGCACAAAAGCACAGTGGGTACGCTCAACCTCAATACAGTTCTCCAGTCCGCTCTCAACAAAAACAGCTCTGTATTGCACTTCGGCCAACGTACGTTCATCCTGGGCGACCGGGTAATGCAGACCAGAAACAACTACGATCTGGGCGTTTTCAACGGAGATATCGGGATTATTACTGCCGTTACGGAGGAAGCGGTGGCAGTTACTTATGATAAAATGCCTGTCTTCTACGAACAGAAAGATCTGGAGGAGATCATTCCAGCCTACTGCATAAGTATTCATAAAAGCCAGGGTTCGGAGTTCAAGGCGGTTGTTATACCCGTATCCACCCAGCATTTCATCATGCTGCAGAGAAATCTGATCTATACTGCACTGACCAGAGCAAAAGAGCTGTGCATATTCATAGGGTCCAGAAAAGCACTGTCTCTGGCAGTAAGAAATGACCGGGCGCTCAAACGATATTCCAGACTGGGGAAATTGATAGCACAGAACAGAACACCTGCCGATTCCTGCTGCTAACCCTGTTTCAGGATATCGAGTATCTCCTCAAGCTCCCTGCGCAGAGAGCAGACGGATTCCCTTTCGGTACTTTGCCCAGAATCGCTTTGAACGTCTGCACTTTTCTCATTGTGAGTACCGGTCCGGGAATTCTTCAATTCCTGAAGCCTCTTCTTAGCCCCGGGAATGGTGAACTTCTCTTCATAAAGAAGCTTTTTTATATTGCAGATGAGTTCGATATCCTTTTCCCTGTAGGCTCTGTTGCCTGCACGGTTTTTTTTGGGCCTCAGTTGAGGAAATTCGCTTTCCCAGTATCGCAGAACGTGAGGTTCAAGTCCGGTAAATCTGCACACTTCACTTATGGAATAATACATCTTCTTTACCGGAATCAAACTCATCTGTTCACAGCCTGAATCACTACCGGACATACATGCCCCCTGCGTTTTCTATTTTTGCATACTCTTACCAGAATTCGGGTTTCGTTTCCCTCATCATGAGATCACGGGCGGCTTCCCGGGCCGGTTTACCCTCAAAGAGCATTTTGTAGACCTGCGTGGTAATGGGCATCTCGATATCAAGTTTTCCGGACAATTCATAAACCGAACGAGCAGTCTCGACTCCCTCTGCAACCATGGTCATATGCTCCAAAGCCTCATCGAGAGAGTAGCCCTGGGCAATAAGCTCACCCATGCGCCGGTTGCGGCTGTGACGGCTTATACAAGTGGTAATCAGGTCCCCTATACCCGCAAGACCGGAAAATGTGGAGTCCTGAGCCCCCATTTTCCTTCCCAGACGCATCATCTCTGCGATTCCCCTGGTCAGAAGAGCACCTTTGGTGTTGTCACCGAAACCCATTCCATCCGTGATACCCGCAGCAAGCGCGATCACGTTCTTTACACTCGCAGCCAGCTCAACACCCTTCATATCTGTGTTGGTATACACACGGAACGTCTCCGTGGAGAAGTTTTCCTGAATGAGCTGAGCCAGTTGCTTGTTTTTCGAAGCGGCAACAATAGTTGTGGGCATCTCTTTTGATACCTCCTCGGCGTGGGACGGACCGCTCAGCACTGCTATTCTGGATTCGGAGAGATCCGGGATCTCATCAAGCAGAATATCGGTCATAAGCTTGAGTGTTCCGCACTCTATTCCTTTCGCAGCCATGACCCATCCCTTTACATTATCCACAACGGACTTCTTTACTTGCTTTACTGCGGTTTTGAGAGTGGAGCGCATGGTTTGAGACGGCACAACACACAAAACCAGTTCGGCAGACTCGAATGCGTCGCTAATGCTGTTTGTAATCTGAATATCTTCCGGGATTGTGATTCCGGGAAGTTTGGAAGGCAATTCTCTTCTTTGCTGAAGGAATTCGGCAGCTTCGGTACTGAATTCCCACATACGGATTTTGTGACCTCTTTTGTGCAGTATAACCGCCAAAGCTATAGCCCAACTACCCGCACCAAGAATACTTATGTTCATTTTCATTCCTCCTGGAGGTTTGTGTCACTGTCTTGGGCACTACTACTGCCTTTTTGGCTCCGCCCACGGGCAATAGGCCTGAACTCAAGAACAACAGGACAACCTGTGAAGTCGTATTTTTCATTGATTCTTTTTGTCAGATAACGGACATATCCTGCAGAAACTTCTTGGGGATTAGTGACGAAAAAACGGAAAAGCGGAAACGGAACCTTCACCTGTTTTGCACCAAGAAAGCGGACCTCTTTACCGGGATTAATCGGATGAGGATGTACCCTGACCCACTCAAAGATCTGATTTTCAAATTCCGCAGCTCCGAGTTTCTTCTCCATGCGCTCTCTGACTTCGAAAACCTGCTTGAGAAGCCCCTCCGTTCTCTGGCCGGTCAATGCCGATACTGAAATGACGGGGACATATTTGAGATCGTTGTATTCATGGCGGATCTCCGCGATCAAATTATCATAAGTCTTGTGATCCTTGGAAAGAAGATCCCACTTGTTCAATGCCAGAACCACACCCTTACGGGTTTCAAATGCTTTGCGGAGAATACGAAGATCCTGGACACCTACCCCCCGGCTGACATCCACCATGAGAATACAGACATCACACCGTTCGATGCTGTCAATAGCTCTGAGGTTGGAGTAATATTCCATATCCTCTTTGACATGGGATTTTTTCCGCAGTCCCGCCGTATCGATGAGAACAACGGTTCTGTCTCCATACTGCAGCTGTGAATCCACGGCATCCCGGGTGGTACCTGCTTTGGAGTCCACTATCATCCGGTTCTGTCTGAGAAACTTATTGACCAGCGAGGATTTACCCGCATTGGGTCTTCCCACGATTGCCACTTTCAGCTCCTCGGGTTCCTCTTCTGCACCGAAAGGCTCCTCAAAGCTTTCCCTGGCGATACTCAGGGCCTCATCCAGAAGGTCCCCCACACCTTTTCCATGAAGAGCGGAAACGGGATAGGGATCCCCCAGCCCCAGAGTGCGGAAGGAATCGATATCGTAGAGGACTTTGGACGATTCCGCTTTGTTCACGGCAAGGATAGTCTTGGAAGCAAAGGATCTTCTCAGCTGCTTTGCAATCAGCAGATCAAGATCCGTAATCCCCGTACCGGCCTCCACAACGAACACCACCACGGCACTTTCCTCCATGGCTACATTCACCTGTTCGTGTATGGCTTCGGGTATCGATTCATGGACACTTGGAATCAGGCCTCCGGTATCCACCAGAATGAACTCAGCTTCATCCCAGCTTGCTTTTACATAGTTGCGGTCGCGTGTGACACCGGGAAAATCATCCACTACCGCAACACGTTTGCGCAGAATCCGGTTGAACAGACTGCTTTTGCCCACATTCGGGCGGCCTACTATGGAAATTATCGGGTATTTCGACACTGAAGATCCCTTTCTTGGGTAATCAATGTAAGTTACCTTTTTTTTAAGGCATTGTCAACATTTAAGATAGAGGCGGCATCCTAAAGTAACTGCTCATTACAAACCGACAGGCCTATAATCAAAGTGCGACAGGAAGTTAGCTCTGTGCTCAAGGGGACGCCACGGAGATGATCACATCGTAGACACGACCCCTTGAGAGCCGCCGTACTCTGAAATGATTGGCAGCAAACTCTGCTTCATAGTTTTCCGGCACAGATCCGCTGCACTGTCCCTGAATCCATTCATCAATAGTGAGATCCCAATCGGGAAGGGATTCAGATATTCTCGAATGAAGAGTGGAAAAAGGAGTTCCTCCTCCAACTCTAAACCGCTCCGCAGTGAGCTGTACCAGAAAATCGGGAGGAAGATCGTATTCATCCTCCACCTCTCCCACAAGTGACTCCAGCACATCCTCCAGAGTCACCATTCCCATCGTTTCCCCCGATTCATTTATCACCACGGCTATATGATGATACCCCTTGGTCAAAGTACCCAGAAGTCTTGAAAGCGGAGTAGAGGGTGAAACGAACAGAATGGAACGGGATATTTCGGCAAGAGTAGGATTGTTCGGATTGAATTCCAAAGCCCCCACGATATCCTTGAAATTGACATATCCCCGTATCTCATCGATTCTACCTTCTGTGGTCAGAGGAAAACGGGTATGATTATGCAGATGAGCCCTTATAAGCGCATCTTTAAGACTCATTGTGGAGGAAAGGGTAATCATGATTTCTCTTTTCACCATGATTTCCGAGGCGGTGATGTTGGATAACTGAAGCGAGCGCTTGATAAGCATCTCCTGTTCAGCACTTATCTGCTGGTCCAGCGAGGCAGCGTGAGCCAAAGTGGTTATCTCCGAAACAACTCTCTTCTGCCCTGAAATGATCTCAGCGTTATCAAATGATAAAAATCTGAAAATCCCCCTGAAAGGCCTCAGAAACCACATCAGCTTCACAAGTATTATTCCCAGAAATTGCGCTATCACCCGCTTGTACCTGAGCCCGAGATATTTGGGCACAACCTCCGTTATTATTACCAGAGTCAAAACCAGGAAAAGAGAAAACGGAATCAGCAACCCGTATCCGCATACCTGAACAAACCGCCCCGACAGCAGAGCCGTTCCCAGAATCAGCACCAGTGTGTCGACTACAAACGTCACCGTTACCGACTGATAAAGATTTCTTCTCAAACTCTGCCAGGTTGTGCCTGTTTTCTTATCTATACTTCTGATATACTCTATATCGGAGCCGTTGATTCCCAAAAGAATACTCTCCACCAAAGATATCAGAAACGAGAAGAGAAATGTGAGTGCAAATAGTATCAGAAGGAAAATCATAAAAGTGTCTGCCATATAAAAATACTGTCCTCCTTTGCATCTGTATGAATACAAAGGAGGACAGAATTGTTTTCTATTCAGAGTTGTTTAAATTACCTCGATTTGAATTCCTTTTTGATCTTCACATTATTGGGATCAAGAGACTTCGCTTTTTCCAGGTGGGTTTTGTAACCAGCCTTGTCCTTTTTAGCTTTGGCCACCTTGGCAAGTCCCAAATGAGCCAGAGCGTACTTGGAGTCGACTTTCAAAGCTCTCTTGTAAAACGTCTCGGCCCAATCATATCTCTGCTGGATAAGGTAGATGTTTGCACGCTCGTAGAGTGCCGGAGCATAATCCGGATTGATATACCCCACCTTCTTGTATGTCTCCATCGCATCCTGATAATTCTTCATGGCTGTCTTTATCCTGCCGGCCTGCATGACAGCTTCGATATTGTCGGGCTGCTTTGCCATGACTTCATTAGTAATACCCATTGCCTGTGAATGTCTTCCCATACCGGAAAGCGCAGCGGCGAATTTCAGCTTGATTTCAGGATCCTTTTTTACATCAGTCACCATTTTAAGCTCATTTGCCGCCTCCATGTAGCGACCCGTCTCCAAATAGACCTCACCGAGAATAAGACGGATATTCACATCAACGTCTCTGGATCTTCTGACCACCTTCTCCAGAAGCTTCAGCCCCTCATCGAAGCTGCCGGTTTTGATATAACCCTGACCCAGAAGCGACATTATCTTGGGATCGTTGCCCTTGAGAGAATTGGCCATTTCAAGAAACATCATGGCATCTTCAGGCATTTTTCTGTGAACGAGAAGATATTCACCCACTCTGGCAATGGCATCCGCATTCTCGGTCTCTATGGAAATGAACTTCTGAAAAGCTTCCAGCATTTTACCGTCGTTTTTCAGTCCGCCATACACCAGTCCCAGTTCAAACCAGGCTCTGGAAACCGAATCCTGAACATTTACGCACTTTCCCAGATAGATAGTTGCTTTCTTCAGCTCTTTGGTCCTTCGAGCATAATGAATACCCAGCTTGAGAAAGTTCCTGTAATCCTTGGGATAAGATTTGGAATTGCTCAGAAAAACATTTACCGCCGCTTTGGGATTGTCATCCTCAATCAGAAGAGCCCTCTTGTAGGCGGCTTCGGGATCACTTACACCTTTCAGTTTAAGATAATCGCCAATCATATCGGCTGCTTTGGATTTGTTTCCCGATTTTTCATATGCCACCGCAAGAGCCTTGTAGGCGATGTCTTTGTTGGGTACAATTTTTCTGGATTTGCGGGCAGCAACCTTGAACTTCTCGAGTGCATCGATAGCAACCTTGAGATTCTTCACCTTTGAGGCAGAAATTCCAAGTCTGTAATAATAGATGGGAGAATCATTGCCTTTCACCATGGAAAGATAGTTCATAGCGTCTTTGTATTTTTTTGCTTTGAATGCACTGTTACCCACCAAAAGTGCGACTTTGGAATCCTCCGGTGACTTCTTCAGGTATTTCCTGTACATATCCATGGCTTGAGATACCTTCTTCTGCTTCATATAGATATCACCCAGAGTCTTGAGCTCTTCGACAGCTTTGGGGTTCATAGCGATAACCTGCTCGTATGTGATCGCAGCTTTCTTTGTATCCCCGCTTCTGTACTGACACTCCGCAAGCTCTGCAAGATACTTGGGGTTTCTGGGATCCATCTTGGAAGCTTTCTCGAACATCGCCACAGCCTTGGACAATTCTTTCTGTTTTTTGTGGATACCTCCAAGTGCAGCATACATATGCACATCGGTTTCCTTGGCGGCAATCGCCCCTTTCAAAGCGGACAGCTTTTCCTTTTGAGATCCGGATTTCATCACAAGCGCCACGTAATTCTTGTAAAAACCTTTTGCTTTAGGATCAGCTTTCAGAACAGCCCTGTAGGCAGCCAAAGCCTCATCATGGTCCTTGCGGGCATAGAGAAGGTCACCCAGCCTGCGGTTGGCATCGGCGTCACCCGGTTTAAGTGCGGTATACTTTTTCAAGTAATTCACCGCCATTTCCCGCGCACCGGTACGACGGCACACATCTTCCAGCATCTTGAATACATCCGCATCCTTGGGAGTCAGTTTGGTTAAATCCTTCAGTATAGTCAGCGCCCTGGCGTTGTCCTTTGCTCTGTAGGCAGCAGTACCGTACATTTTCATGAATTTGGGATTTTTTGCCTCCTCACCCTGCACCTTCGACAGATACTTGACCGCATCCCTGTACTTTTTGGCTTTAAAAGCCTGATGTCCCACCATCAAAGCCACCTTGCTGTCGGAGGGAACCTTGGTCAGATATTTCTTGTACGTTTGCAGAGCCTGGTTATTTTTCTTCTGCTTTCTGTACAAATCTCCCAGGATTTTGAGCTCTTTTGTGGCTTTGGAATTCATTGCTGTATACTGTTCATAAGTAACGATCGCTTCCTTGGTCATTCCCGCAGCTTCCTGACTTTTGGCCAGTGTTGCCAGAAGAGATACATTCTTCGAATCAGCCTTGACCGCCTTTTCATAATAGGGAACTGCCTTCTCAGGCTTTTTCAGTTCCATGTAGATATCACCCAGACCAACCAGAATCTTACCATCAGCCTCTCCGGCAGCTATCGCCCCCTTCATGGCATTGATCTTTTCCTGAGTTGAACCGTTTTCACTGACCAGCTCCACGAACCTCTTGTGAAAGCCTTTAGCCTTGGGATAAGCCTTGAGCACGGCCTTGTAGGCTGCCAGAGCACCTTTCCTATCCTTTTTGGCGTACAGACGATCGGCAAGAACCTTCTGCATTTTGGCATCACCAGGTTTCAAAGCCACGTACCTTTTAAGGTACTTGACCGCATCATCTCTGGCACCTGTTCTGTCTGAAAGAATAAACAGAACTTTCACATAATCGGAATTTTTGGGTTCCTTGGCCGCGAGCTTTTTGTGAATATCAATAGCTCTGACATCATCCTTGATCGAAAAACAGGAATGCCCCAGCATTTTGAGCAGCTCTGTACTGTTCGCCGCTTCACCTTCAACCATCTTGAGGTACTTGACAGCCTCCTTGTAATTCTTTTTCTTGTAGGCAGTTTCTCCCACCAGCTTGGCAGCGGCATTGTCCTTTTTCTTGCTCAGATATTTTTTATACGCCCCTACAGCCTGACCAATTTTCTTCTGCTTGAGATAGAGATCACCAAGCGTCTTGAAATCATCTGTGGAAGAAGGATTAAGTGCTGTGACCTGCTCGAGGATAACCACCGCTTCCTTCACATTGGCGCTTTTTATGTGACACTGTGCCATAGAAGAGAGAACCTGTGTATTCTTGGGGTTCATCTTGGAAGCCTTCTCAAGAAGCGGAATGGCAGCTTTGCAGTTATTCTGCGCGATATAAAGCTCACCCAGCTTCGCATACATTTTTTCATCAGCCTCTTTGGCAGCAATCGCTCCCTTGAGAGCACTGATTTTTTCCTGGGCGGAACCATCCTCCAGCACCAGTGACACATAATTTTTATAAAACCCTTTGATTTTGGGGTCAGCTTTGATTGCACCACGATAGGCGGTCAATGCCCCCTTCTTATCCTTCAGATGGAAAAGAAGATCACCCAGCACCTTCTGCATTTTGGCATCATCCGGTTTCAGCGCCACATACTTTTTCAGATAAGTGGCGGCGGAGCCCAATCTTTTGTTTTTGTGCTGGATATCGAAAAGTAGCCTCAACGGTTCCGGATCCTTTGGAGCAATCGAAACCAGTTTCTCCAGAAGAGAAGCAGCTTTAGCCAGATTTTTCACCTGGTAAGAAGCTCTTGCATATTTCTTGAGGTACTCGGGATCGGAAGCATCTTTGCCACTTACCAGTTTGTAGTACTTGATGGCTTCGGGATACTTTTTGTTTTTGAATTCGAAATCACCCACGAAACGGGCAGTTTTAACATCCGTGGGAGTTTTGGCCAGATACTTTTTATATGCTCCCACTGCCGCGGGAATTTTCTTCTGCTTCACATAAAGGTCCCCGAGTCTCTTCTGTTCCTTCACACTCTTGGGATTCATAACAGTGGCCTGCTCGTAGGTAAGAATGGCATCACTGGTTTTCCCAGCCATCTCCTGACAGTATGCCAGAGATGAAAGGTTTTCGAAATTTTTGGACTCGAGCTTCAGAGCCTTCTGGTACATGTCGATTGCTTTGGCATATACCTTCTGTTTCTGATAGATTTTTGCAGCTTCTGTGTAAATTTCCTCGTTGGCTTCATTATTGGAAACCGCCGCTTCAAGCACAGGCAGCAGCACTTTGTCCGAAGTCTTCTTCTTGAGAAGAATCGTGGAATAATTTTCGTACAGACCTTTGATTTTCGAATCAGCCTTGATTGCCGCTCTGTATGCTGCCAGTGCTCCGTCAATGTCCTTGGAGGCGTAGAGGTGATGCCCCAGATCCCTGTGAGCTTCTGCATCATTCGGCTTCAAAGCGAGATAATCCTTGAGATGAGCAACTGCGGCGGACTTGTTTTTCTGCTTCAGTGCAGTCTCATACAGACTTTTGTGAATTTTGCTGTTTTTGGGCTGCAGTTTGGCCAGTTCCTTGTTGATTCTGTATGCAGTCTTGAGATCACCTGTTTTAAAAGAGTGCTTCGCATAACGAACTCTTGATTCCACGTTTTTGGGATCGAGTTGGATGATTTTCTTGTCCGCCTCAACCAGCCCCTTCACATCGTTGAGATTCTCGCTGCATTCAGCCAAGTCCTTCCAGAGTTCAAGATTGTCCTGTTCCTTTCTAAGCAGAGGAAGCAGAACACCTCTGGCGGCATTGTACTTTTTCTGATGCATATGAATTTTAGCCAGTATGATCTGTGGTTCCTTAAGTCCCGGAGAACGGTGAAGTGCGGATTCGGCCGCATCCTGGGCCACATCGTACTTCTTCAGTTTCCAGGCGGCATTCATCATCCCCGAGGCGGCATCCGCGGTTGCTTTCAGAGTATAACTGCGCTTAAAATTCTTCAGCGCTTCATCATTCTTCCCGGCCTTGAGATTGTATTCTCCAAGGGTTTTGTGTATTTCAGGATTGTTGGGATCCAGATTGACCAGCCTGTCATAGGTGGTTTTCGCTTTCTGTTTGTTGCCGGCTCTGGTATACAGATCGGCAAGTCTTGCATAGGCTTCGACATTGTCCTTGTCTTTGGCAATGGCTTTCTCCAGATAGGAGATGGCTGCTTTGGAATTGTTCATCCCTTCACTTACCTGAGCCATCATGAAGAGAATATCAGGCACCTTTTTACCATCGCTGTCAGCCTGATAAAGAGGAAGCAGAATACCGTGGGCCTTCTTGTGGGCCTTGTTCTTCAGATAATAGCGCCCGGCCTTTTCTCTTGCTGTCAGCGCATTCGAAGAGGTGGATTTGCCGAGTTTGCCGATAGCGGCCTCATACTTCTCTGCAGCAGCTTTGATATCCTTCTTGCCTTTCTCACAAGACACTGCCCAGGCGAAATAATCATCACCGGTAAGAGAAGATTTCTTGGCCTTTTCGTAGCTGGCTGCGGCAGCTTTGTAGTCTCCCTTTTCAGAATAGAGCCTGGCAAGCTCCAGAAAAGCTTCCACCTTAGGTGAGGTTTTGTCATTTGCCGCATTCTGATAAAACTTGATAGCCATGTCAGCATTTTGGGTCTCTTTATACGCTTTGGCAATTTTGAAAGCCACTTCGCTGTTGGGATTTTTGGAATAAGCGATTTTCATCAAAGGAACAGCTTTGGCGTAATTCTTTTCAGCATAATAAAGCTGCCCCAGTTCTCTGTTGGCCACCACATTCTGGGGATCAGTTTCCACCACCTTCTCCAGAGCCTTTTTGGCCTCGGCGGGCTTTTTCTCGGCGATGCAGGCGCGGGCGTATTCCCAGCTGGCTTCACCAGTCATGCGAAGCTCCATGGCTTTTTTGGCCATATCCATGGCGTTGCCCGGCTGATCCAGCTTGTTGTAGACACGGGCCGCTCCCAGATGAGCATCGTAGCTTTTTGGATCCGTTCTCAGAGCCACCAGAAAGCAGGCCAGAGCCTTTTCCACAGTATTGAGCTGCTCATGGGCGATGCCGATTTTAGTCCAGATATCAGCATCTCTTTTTGAAGACGGCACGTTCTCATCGGCATGCTCCACTGCTGCAGCATACTTGCCCGCTTTGAAAAGACGCTGGAAAGTCTCGTCAGAGTAACTGTTGAATACCAGTAGTCCTAAAACAAGTAAAAAAACGAGACGGTGCCGAAAAACTCGGTAATTCATTCTGTGCCTCCAAAAACGATTATACTGACAGGTTTGTTTTCTCAATTTAAACTGAAATTCATCATTGCCGACTCCGATCCTTTGAAGCAAATACGATTTGCTGCTCAAATGCCTGTCCGGACCGGCTCGCCGGTAACTGCCCACAGAGTTTTGTGAAGAAAAATTCAGCCCTATACTAAGTTAAATAATATACATACAGAGATTCTTTCATTAAAAATATTATTTTACCACATCTTTTTTTCCAATTCTTGTAATTCTTATTTCAAAAAATTCCTCTTTTGATTCCCTAAATGGGAAAGGAGGGCTCTGGAACGAGGAGAAATCTTCTGCTGGCATGGTTGTTGGAGGTTTCTTTCTGGGGCGGGGGTTTTTTCCGAAAACCCTGAAAGTGTTCTAACCACAAACCAGGAGGTCCGTTCCATGGCAGAGCAAATTCCCAGAATTTTTGACTGCGATGCAACCGAGTGCATCTACAACAAGAACAAACAGTGTCATACTCCGGCCATAACCGTTGGAGATGAGGAACCGATGTGCGACACCTTCAAATCCTCGAAAATCAAAGGCGGCCGCGATGAGATAATCGGCGGAGTCGGTGCCTGCAAAGTTCAGAACTGCAAGTACAACGAAAGTTTCGAATGCACAGCAAAAGGGATTCATGTGGCTCTCAAAAAGAACCATCCCGACTGCTCCACATTCGAACCGAGATAATTGATGGACAGGAAGTTGTGGACCGGGATAGAGAAGCTCTCGCGCCGGACCGGATTCATTCTGGTGGCCACCGGAGGCTGCGGGGGCTTCCCTCACCTCTCTGTTGCTCAGAATCTCACCTTTGCGGATGACACCATTCTCCTTGAGGGCTGGTACTGTCCGGAGATGCTCTCGGGCCTTGAGCAGAACAACCGGTTCTCCCTCACCGTGTGGGATCCCCGAACCGACGAGGGCTACCAGATCCAGGCGGTCATGACCAAAATGTCCCAGAACCGGATTCTTGACGGTTACCAGCCTGCCGACAACGAGGAGGCTGTCCCGCAGGTGCGCTGGAGTGTAAGCGCCCGCCTCGAGAAGATAAGCCGTTTCAACCACAGCCCCCATTCGGACAGGCAGTTGTAGCAGACAATTACGAATTACGGATCACGAATTATCGGAGTGAAAGCGACGTTTTTCCTTCTTAAGCTGTTATGATTTCACCGCAAAGGCGCTAAGGGCGCAAAGGGGAGGATAAGGATGGAGAAAATCAATTACGACCTATCGGAAAGGAAACGCTGCTTTTC
>JBKGXV010000047.1:0-24741 GCA_046546375.1 Chitinispirillaceae bacterium
CCTGGGTTGAGTATTTGGTTGAGATATAAAGCGTGAGAAACTGTTGTGAGATCAATAATGGTAAAATAAATGCATTCTGGGTCGAGGAAGGTAGTTTTTTTGCGGAGGAGGGGTATGTTGTTGAGACGTTCATTATCCTATCGGAAATGGGGTGAAGTGAGTTGTTGGCCGGTAAGCACGTCAGGGACGGGGTAAACCCCGTCCCTGAAAGAATGTCAAGCCCGGTGAACCGGGCTGGAAAACCGGACGGTGGTTCGGTTTTCCGTTCCTTACCCCGGTTTACCGGGGTTTGATATTCTCCAGCCCCGGCATTTATGCCGGGGCTGGAAAACCGGGCCGGAACCGGTGGAAATGTATAATAAAAAGGACACACACTAAAGAGCGAAAGGCATCTTATATTGCATGTCTTGATAATCGCATGGGTGTTCATGAGCTCAGGAACACCCATTATGAGCGTTTGGATTTCAACCGCATATATAAAAAATGCACAAGCACGTCAGGGACGGGGTAAACCCCGTCCCTGAAAGAATGTCAAGCCCGGTGAACCGGGCTGGAAAATCGGGCGGTGGTTCGGTTTTCCGTTCCTTACCCCGGTTTACCGGGGTTTGATTTACCAGACGCGGTTCGTCGGGGCAGGTGCCCATGTTCTATATTACAGTAATTTCCTGCATTCAGTTTCTGATATTTTGCTATGAGGTGTCGTGTGTGGTGTGGCAGGGAATTTTATCTTTCATATCGGGATTTCGATTTCCTGATTGTTCAGCAGGCGTTCTCAGGAGCGCCTGTTTTGATTGATACGCAGATAAAGGACAGGCGATTATGACAGAAGTAAACAGCATGCTCGAAAGGATGAAATGCTGCTTGCAGGATGCGATTGAAAACAAAGTGTTCCCGGGATGTGTTGTGGGAGTCGTGAATGGAGAAAACGAGCACTATATCACTCAGGGGCATCACACTTTCGAGCAGAACTCGGAACCTATGTCCTTTCTTTCGGTATTTGACTGTGCCTCAGTTACCAAAGCCATACCTGTAAGCTTCATTGCACTTCAGCTTATTGATCAGAATCGGATCGGAACTACTGACAGAATGGTGGATTTCCTTCCCGAGTACAAAGGGACCTATCGGGAGGAGATTCAGATCAGGCACCTTCTTACCCACACTCTTGATTTCGATTTCAGACTCTCCCGGTGCAAGGATATGCCGCCTGAAAAGATACTGGAGGCGGTTCTCAATGTCAGAATGAAAAGCCGTCCGGGAGAAACGTACTGTTACGCAAATGCTACAAGTATTCTGCTGGGTATGGTTATTGAACGGATCTGCGGCAAATCGCTTCCCGAAACAGCTCAGGAAAGGATTTTCGATCCTGTCGGCATGGACAATTCCACTTTTTTCCCGGAAAAGATTGATAATCAAACAATAATACCCACCGAAATCGATACCTGGAGAGGGCGGGTGATCCGGGGCGAAGTGCATGACGAGAGCGCATGGGCGCTGAGGCCTCTTATGGTTGCCGGATCAGCTGGACTTTTCTCCAATGCTCCAGATCTCCTGAATTTCATGAAAATGGTGCTGAGCGGAGGAGTTGCCCGGGATAACCGCATCCTTTCCTCTGGAATCCTTGATGAGATGTGTACCGACCAGATACCTGAAATTGAGGGCTGTGTAACGGGGCTGGGTTGGGAACTTGATCAGCCATACATGGGCACTAAACGCACCTGCACCACATTCGGCAAAACCGGATTTACCGGTTGTGCGGTTATCGGCGATCGGCAAAGGAACGCCGCACTTGTTGTTCTCAGTAACTTCACTTGGCCAACCAGAAAGCAGGATAGGAAACTCATTAATCGCGTCCGAAGTGATTTGGCGGATATGCTTTGGGAGAGTGTCCCAAAAACGGGATAACGGACAAGGTGTTCAATTTACTATATTATAAGCTCATATCTGAATTTTGAAAGGAGAGTTTAGTGGCGGATACAAATTTCACCAAGACTATTCTGTGCATAGGAGCCGGTTACGTCGGTGGGCCTACTATGGCGGTAATTGCTGCCAAGTGCCCTCAATACAAAGTCGTTGTGGTTGATATAAGTGAGCAGCGTATTGCTGCCTGGAACAGTGAAAAGCTTCCTATTTACGAACCTGGTCTTTATGATATGGTTAAGAAAGTGCGCGGAAAGAATCTTTTCTTTTCCACAGACGTGGATGGGGCAATCAAAGAAGCTGAGATTATTTTTGTTTCGGTTAATACTCCTACCAAGAGTTTCGGTGAGGGGGCGGGAAAAGCCGCAGATCTTCAGTATTGGGAAAAAACGGCCCGTAACATAGTTAAAGTAGCAGATTCTGACAAAATCATAATAGAGAAAAGTACTTTGCCTGTCCGGACTGCCGAGGCCATGAGCCGGATTCTCAATGCAAATGATAAAGGAATACACTTCGAGGTGCTTTCGAATCCGGAATTTCTGGCAGAAGGAACTGCAATTGCCGATCTTGAAGATCCCGACCGAGTTCTTATCGGATCACAGCTTTGCAAAGAAGGGCTGCGGGCCAGAGATGAAGTGGTGGAGATCTATGCCAACTGGGTACCCAGGGAAAGAATTCTCACCAGCAATGTCTGGAGTTCTGAACTCTCCAAACTGGTGGCAAATGCATTTCTGGCTCAGCGGATATCATCTATTAACAGTATCTCTGCGCTGTGTGAAAAAACAGAAGCGGATGTAACCGAAGTCTCCAAAGCCATAGGCATGGACAGCCGTATCGGAAACCGCTTTCTCAATTCCAGTGTGGGTTTTGGCGGTTCATGTTTCAAAAAAGATATTCTGAACCTGGTCTATATCTGTCAAAGTTATGGTTTGAACGAAGTAGCAGATTACTGGGAAAGTGTTGTACGGATGAACGAATATCAGATGAGACGGTTTGTTCAGAATATGATTAAAGTCATGTTCAATACCGTGGCAGGCAAGAAAATCGCACTTTTCGGTTTCGCGTTCAAAGCCGATACGGGAGATACCCGCGAATCGCCTGCGATCCGTGTAACCCGACAGCTAATAGAGGAACATGCCGAAGTGGTTATTTCAGATCCTCAGGCTCTTGAGAACGCACGTGTGGATCTTGCCGAGCATGTGGATAAACTTTCCTTTGTGGATGATCCCGTAGAGGCGGCCAAGGGAGCACATGCGATTGCCATTATGACGGAGTGGAATGAGTATAAGGATCTGGATTATGAAAAGATATTGGAACAGATGGAGCGTCCGGCGTTTCTTTTTGACGGACGTAATATTCTGGACCATGAAAAACTCTTCAAAATGGGTTTCAATGTATTTCCTCTCGGACAACCCTCATTGAGGCGTTTCTGAAACAATTTAGGGGTCAGGATTTCCTCCTGACCCTTCTCAATATATTCTGACTTTGAGTAAGGTTTGTATACTTGTGATTTTCAGGAAGTTCAGGGATTGATTTATGTCGTATGCGGATTTGTTCAGTATAAAAAGAACGGTGATGCTTCGGGGAAAGACAAAGGAGCGGGTTTTCAAGGAATTGATTCAGCTTATCCTCAATGATGCTCCCGAAGTGAAGCTTGAGGATGTATTGGAACATGTCCAGGAACGTGAATCACTCATCTCCACCAGAATATCCGAAACCGTTGCCATTCCTCACGCCAGGGTTCCCGGTTTCCCCGGAACCATGGCCGCTGTGGGGCTCAGTCAGAAAGGTATCCTCTACGATACTCATGACAAAACGCCCGTGAATCTGGTAATTCTCATTGTGGGTGATGGTAATGAGCATCTGAAAGCTCTCTCCTGGACGGCGGAACGATTAAGTGATACCGATCGTCTGAGCAAAATTCTTTCCGCAGCAAGCACGCGTAAAATATTCTCCGTAATCACAGGTAAACAGGTCCCGAGCCGCAGAAGAGCCGTTTCAAAGGAACTCACCACTTCCAAATTCATCCACCATGCTTATGATATTGCGCAGGAACTGGCTGTTTCTGCCGTGATCTATCATGTGAATACCAAATTCCGCGACTTGACATTTCGCCCCAAAAAGAATCTTCCCCTCTATGTGGTATGCACTGACCGTTCAGTATTGCCCCCGGAAACACAAGGGGTAAAACAAATCATACAGATTCCCTTCAAGGTGATTAACCGAACAAACCAAGTGGAACTGGTTCTCATTTATCTCATTTCTCAAGGGGTGATCGGGAAGAATCAGAAGGTGATAAGTGTTCTGGGCAGTCCTGAATCTGAAGATATTGATACCATTATTCATTCCGATACACGTGATTACCGCCTCTTTTTCCGTCTGGGAAGAAAACCGAAACCCATTGATTTGGAACAGCAGGTGTTTTCAAGAGCGATTCAGATTGTTAGTGAACTTGCCTATGAAGGAAGGGAAGGAAAGCCGGTCGGAACACTTTTCGTGCTGGGTGATTTCGAGAACGTGCTCAAATCCTGTCAGCAGATGGTGGTGAATCCTTTCGGCGGGTACAAAGAGGAAAACCGCAGTATTCTCGATCCAGGTCTTGAGGCTACTATAAAAGAATTTGCCAAAATCGACGGAGCTTTCATAATCAGAGGCGATGGAGTTATTGTCACCTCCGGAGCATTTATCAAGGCCGAAGGGGAGACTGAAATGGTTCAGAAGGGCTTCGGTGCCCGTCATACCGCAGCCGCGAATATAAGTGCCGCTACTGATGCTCTGTCTATAGTGCTTTCCGAATCCACCAGAAGGGTGAGTGTGTTCAAGGGAGGCAAAAGGATTATGTATTTCTAGTTTGTTTTCAGTAACTGCGTCACTTCATGTATCGGTTATTGAATCGCTGTGATTACAGCTCTGATTTTTTCAGCCGCCACTTCCATCTCCTCTTCATTTTTATACGGGTGACGGGGCCAGAAAAATCCTTTCAGCCCGTCTTTTCTTTTTCTGGGTACAATATGGAAATGCAGATGGGGAACACTCTGGCTTACTCTGTTGTTTTCAGCTATGAACGTCCCTTGCGAATCCATACCCTTCTGAACTGCGCCGGACAGCATGCATAATACCTTAAAATAGTGTCCCGACCAGGAAAAGTTCATCTGATCCAGAGTAGACACGTGTACTTTCGGTACGAGCAGAGTATGGCCGGGAAAAAGCGGGCGTTTGTCCAGAAATGCCAGGCAGTGCCTGTCTGAATAGATGATGTGAGCAGGAAACTCTCCGGAAATGATTTTGCAGAAAACGCACGATTCACTCATATTTCTATAGCTCTCTTTTGGAATCCCAGTGCCTGAATCATTTTTTCATCCGCATCCAGACCGGCACCCGGCGTGGTGAGATAGCCGCCGGTAATGTAGCCGTTTGCACCTGCAAAAAACATCATACTCTGAAGAGTTCCCAGGTTCACTTCGCGCCCCCCGCATACTTTGATTACCTTGGAAGGCATTGCCAGACGGAACATGGAGACTATTTTCAGCAGTTCGAGAGGGGATTCCTTCAACGGGGAAACACGGGTCCCGGGGATGGCGTTGAGGAAATTGATGGGGATTGTATCCACATCAAGCTCACGCAGTTCCTGGCAGAATTCGATTCTGTCCGCCCAGGATTCTCCCAAACCGAAAATGCCACCGCAGCAGACGTGAAGACCTGCCTCTTTAGCCCTTTTCACAGTATTTACCCTGTCATCATATTCGTGCGTTGTGACAATTCTGGGGAAAAATGAACGGCTTGTCTCGAGGTTGTGGTTATAGCAGGTTACTCCCGCCTTAACCAGCATCGAAAATTCCTCCCGGGAGAGTATGCCCAGAGATGCATGCTTTTCTCCCTCGCAGTTGAAGAGTGTGGTGCATATGGATTCTATATCTTTTCCGGTAAGCCTTCGGCCGCTTGATACGACACAAAAGGGGAGGCCGGCCTGATAGGCGTTCTGGCATCTGTCGGCGATTTCGTGAGGAGAGGACAGTTCCTGTATCTTCACATCTGTATCATTGTGAGCAGATTGGGAACAGAATGCGCAGTCCTCGCTGCACCCCCCGGATCTGATGTTCATAATGGTGCAGGGGGCGACTTCTTTTTGACAAAAAAAGTTCCTTGTTTCATCAGCCGCTGCGAAAAGCAGGGTGATTTTCTCCAGAGGCCAGTTAGCAATGAGATGGAGGTCCTGTTCATTTATGCCGTTTTGAGTTGCTTTGTCAAACAGGTCCTCGGCTGTTTTGAAATAATTCATAGCTGTATTCCGATCTAGTGATATGCCTTCATATTGAATCAGGCCAGATTATCCATGAATTCGACCGTTTCAATCATGCTTCGAACGATTTCGGCTGAGTTGTCAAGAAAAAAAGCGTGAGGGCCGGGGAAATCAAGGTAAACACCCCCGGCTTTTTCGCTGAAATGAACTGATGCTGTCCAGGGAACGATCTCATCATCTCTGCCATTGAGAAATATCGGTTTATTGGGAAGGGGCGTGAGGGGATGAAGATCTGCTTCCCGCAAAAAAACAAGTCCGCTCTTTAGCTGTAAAGTATCATACTTTTCAGCGTTTTCTTTTTCGAAAGGAATTCCACACCTTTCAAAAAAGGAGGAAAGAACCTCTGTTTTGTTTTCGCAGAGAGTTTGTATCATTTGATTCAACACAGATTTGCGGGTACCGTATTTAAACGCAGGTTTACGGCAGAAACAGGGAGTGGCGGAAAGCAGAAATGTGTTCTGAGGATTTTTCTTTTTTGCCACTTCGTATGCAATCATGGCTCCCGTGGACCATCCCGCAATACATGTTGGAGCTCCATAGATCAATCCCGTTTTATCCAGAACAATATCCACCCAATCATTTCTGAGTTGTTCTCTTTCGATCAGCGAGGGCATGAGAATGTTAATATCCACATATCTGACTTCTTTACCGAAAAGCGGCATGAGCAGTTCAGGCTCAACGCCCCATCCACCGAATACAACCGTTTCATCCATTTTGCTTTTCCCAAGTTTTCATGAGTCGGACAATTTTTTCGATATCCTCTGAATCTATTCCCAGATGCAATGAAAAACGGATCCTTTCGGTTCCCTCGGGAACCGTCGGGGGCCTTATGGCAGGAGCAGTTATGCCGTTTTCCTTCAGATAATTTGAAAGCGCTAAAGCCTTTTCTGATCCGTTAACCCGCACTGGAACAATCTGGGTGGACGACTTCATGCAGTCAAAACCTGTTTCATTCAACTTGGATCGGAACTTGTCTGCGAGCTTGAGAAGCTGAACGCCGATATGAGAATTTCTCCTGATATATTGTACGGCGGCTAAATCGTAGGCCAGAACTGTGTGGGGAAGCCCCGTGGAATAGATCAGACTACGGGCATTATTTACAAGATGTTTTTTTAACATGTCGCTGCCGGCAAAAAAACCACCCAGACCCGCAACAGCTTTGCTCAGAGTCCCGATTCTGATATGTACCCTGTTTTCCATACCTGTTTTCTCCACCAGCCCGCTCAATGATGTTCCGAATATGCCGGTGGCGTGTGCCTCATCAACCATGATTACACATCCGTATTTTTCTCCCAACTCACAGATGTTTTCAAGCGGTGCCCGGTCTCCATCCATACTGAAGACACTGTCGGAAATGATCATTTTTTCCGCTTTGTCTGATTTTTTTAAAAGCCGTTCGAGATCCGCCATGTCATTGTGGCGGTAACGTACAAGGCGACCACCCGAAAGACGACACCCGTCAATTATGGATGCGTGGTTGAGTTTGTCACAGAAGATATCAGTGTGCCGTCCGCAAAGGGCCTGAATCATTCCTGTGTTGGCAGCATATCCCGAATTGAAAAGAAGCGCGCTTTCCGTATCCTTCCAGTCGGCAAGTTCTTTTTCAAGCTTTTCATATAAAGGTGAATTCTGAGCGATCAGCCGTGAGGCCAAATTGCCGCAGAAACAGTTTTCTGCAAGCTCGACCGCAGATTTTTTCACTGTGAGGTTGTTGTGAAGATCAAGATAGCTGTTTGACGCAAGATCGATCCCGGCATTGAAGCAATACTCTGGAAGAGTCCTGAAAAGAGAACTGCTTTCACGCTTGTGAGTATCATGATGGATCTTTTCAAGAAGTGGCGGTTTCATTCAGAACCTCGCCCAACGCTCTTTGTGTGATTGAAAAAATCTCCTCCAGCTCTTCTGAAGTAACTGTGTAGGGTGGCATGTAATAGACCGTATCACCCAGCGGACGTATGGCGAGTCCGTGTTCGAGCGCTCTTTGTGCGACTTTGAAAGGAATACGCGTTTCCGAGGGAAATTTTTCTTTGCTGTTTTTGTCTTTGACCAGGTCGAATGCGCCTACAAAACCCAGGTTCCGCACATTTCCCACATGGTCGAATTTTTCCAGAGAATGAAGCCTGGATGCGAACTGTTCCATTGTTGCTGAAGCTGAATACGGAAGGTGTTTATCCAGAATAAGTTTCAGTGCGGCACATCCGGCAGTAGCCGCAAGCGGATTCCCGGTAAATGTATGGCCGTGCTGGAATGTTTTGTCAGAAAGGAAATCGCCCCTGAATTCACTGTAGATGTTTTCTTTTACCGCAGTAACTGCCAAAGGCAGATAGCCGCCTGTGAGCCCCTTTGAAAGACACATGAGATCGGGTACTTCATCAGCATGGTCGCAGGCAAACATCTTCCCCGTTCTGCCCAGCCCCATCGCCACCTCATCGGCAATGGTGATTATATTGTGTTCTCTGCAAAGCCTGAAAATTCTTTTAAGCACTTTTGATGGATATATTCTCATTCCCACAGCACCCTGCACCATAGGCTCGAAAATGCAGGCTGCGATTTCGGAGCCGTGTTGCTCCAGTATATTCTGAAGCGAGTCCATGCATTGTGCCGAACAGCTTTGAGGTTCTTTGCCCACTGGACAACGGTAGCAGTATGGTGGATCGGAATAGTGCTGCTTTTTGAACCGGTCATGGAAAAGAGCATGAAAAACGGGTATGTCGCCTACAGACATCGCCCCAAGAGTGTCACCGTGATATCCACCTCCGAGTGCTACAAATGAAGTGCGGTTGCTATTTCGGATCGCATGGTACTGAAGTGCTATTTTCAGCGCGACCTCAACTGAGGTGGAGCCGTCATCGGAGTAGAATATTCTGCTCAGGGGTGAAGGGAGCATTTTACCCAGTAATTCTGACAGCTCTAGAGCAGGTTCGGATACGAATCCGGCCATGAGCACGTGTTCTATTTTGTCTAGTTGGTTGTGTACAGCCCTGGTGATTTCCGTGTTACAGTGGCCGAATATGCTGGTCCACCATGAACCGGTTGCGTCTATGTAGGCTTTTCCTTCTGTGTCGTAAAGGTAAATGCCTGATCCTCTCTCTATCACAGGAGGAGGGTGTTCCAGAGTATCTTCATGACAGGTGAAAGGCATCCACAAACGGTCATAACTGGCTTTTGAGGGCATAACAGAAATCCTTTATCCTTTGATCCGAATCATTACCATAATTCACCTCCAGACAGGGAAGGGGGTGAACGGATTCGCGGATCATATGTACATTGTCTTCGAAAATGAAATCCCGTTCGATATCATGGATGTTGTTGATGACCACTCCTGCTGAATCCAGTCCCCTGTTGCGCAGTGCTTCAAGTGAAAGGAATGTGTGATTGAGTGTTCCCAGACCTGGGGTTACCACCACTACGGCGGGAATCTTTAGCGCTTGTATCAGATCGGTCATGAAAACCTTATCGTTCAGAGGGACAAGAATCCCTCCGGCCCCTTCCACCAGAGCAATAGTGCAGTTTTTGATCTGTCGGTATTGATCGATAATGGTATGAAGGCTGATCTCTTTTCCGGCCATTTTAGCCGCCAAGTGCGGGGAGCACGCTGGTTCGAACTGATAGGGAACAAAAAAACGGCAGGCATCACCTGTTTGTGATTGTACATGAAGTACATCGGGAGCTACTAGCTCACCATTTCCAGACTTGTCACAGCCGGTCTGAACAGGTTTGAGATAGGCAACTGTTTCTCCCAGAGATATGAAAGTTCTGGCCAAAAGCCCGGCAACATAGGTTTTGCCCACATCAGTTCCGGTTCCTGTGATGAACAGACCTTTCATTATTTGATTCTCCTTGCATAACCCAGAAGAGCCTTGTAGGTGACTGGAATCCCTGCATCGGTACCAAAGCGTGCTTCATACTGCCTGCACAGATCAGCAAGTTGTCCTCTTTTAAGAAGTGGTCCGGAAACAGCCGTTCCACCTACAGCGTTGAGGCTTTTAAGTGCGGAGAAGGCGCTATCGAAATACCGGATACTGCTGAATTCCTGCAGATCCCCGATTTCCGCCCCTGCATTTTTCAGTAATCGTACCAGGTCTTCATCCGAGGGAAACCAGGTGGAAACGCTCAAGCCTTGTGAGTTCCGTACTGCGCACAGTTCCCCGAAGGAACCCCTTGTGAACACTGAAAATATGATCGGATGTGTTGTTTTCAGCTTGGAGATCATTGTATTCAGAGTTTTTTGCGGATCAGTTATCCATTGAAGCATGGAGGAGGTGATTACTCCATCCAAGCTGGAATCCCGAATAGGAGGGTACTCCACATCCCCGTTCACAACTGGTGCATTTCGCCCCGGTCCTCGTGCTATGTGAAGAGGGCCGAAGGCCAGGTCGAGGCAGATAATAGTTGATTTTTCCGGCAGTGGTCCTGTATAATCAAGCAGTTTGCCCGTGCCGCATCCGATATCACACCATTTTTCTCCCTCATTTATCAGCATCGAGACTCGTTTTCCCAACTTCTGCAGTAACTCCTTCTGTACCTCTGCCTTTGAATCATAAAAGCGGGCATGCCTGCTGAAAAGGCCGGCGATTCTCTTTTTTGAGGCTTGGGAAATAATCATGACAGCTTCAACTACTTGCAAGGAGGCTTATCTTCATATATATAGAAAGGTTAAAATATTCGATATCTGCTCATATCGCAATTCTATTTTTCTTTTCACCTTTTTGGATGTGCTGAGAGCTATTATGTTCCATATCCGGGGAAGAGGAAAATGTTCATAATCGAGGCGAAATTCGTTATATTTAGGTAGTAGCGAAAGGGCGAATTCTGAATAATATGAATAATTTCCGTATACTGTCCATTCTGACTTTGCTGCTTTTTTCTGCAAGCATGGTTGTATCAGCCCAGAGCAAAGTGGCCTTGTCGGCTCAAAAGCTCATGGTCGAGCAGAAATACCGCAAAGCCACAGAACTGGTATCCGATCATCTGAGAGCACATCCTGATGATTTCGATGCACTTTATACCCTGGCCACTATTGAGCAGACAAAAATTCTGGATTATGAATCATACCTGATCAATGGAGAAAAATTCGAGAAACTAGCTGACAGTATCTGCACAATTCTCCGGAAAAGGCAAAATCAACTCAGGGGAGAGGATTCGATCCGCTGTCTTTTTTATACCGCAAACCTTATCGGCGGTATTGGTGTGATGCAGGCCAAGTCGGGAAAATGGTTTGAGGGCGTGCGCAATGCGGTCAGTTCCGTCGGGATGCTCAAGAAGGTCAAAAAAATGGATTCCGGTTTCCTGGCTGCCGATCTGGGAATCGGGGCGTTTGATTATTACTTGAGTACGAGTTTCAAGTGGCTGCCCTTTGTGACTGAAGACAAGGTGGAGCAGGGCGTGAATGCCATCGAACGGGCCCTGCATGCGCCGTTTCCTTTCAATCATGCAGCGAAAAACACTCTCAGCTGGATTCTCATAGAGCGCAAGCAGTATTCCAGAGCAGATTCACTTGCGCGTTCTGTGCTTTCGGAGCTGCCCGAAAACACCCTTTTTCTGCGGATAAGGGCACTTATCGCTTTGAGAACTAAACGGTATAAAGACGCATTGCAGATGGCAGAAGAAATGATAGTCAAGTCGAAAAGACGCAGTCCGGTCAACTGGTCCGATCTGGTTACCGGCTATTACATAAAGGTACACTGTCATGAGCATGCCGAAAACAGAAAAAAAACTTACAGCGCAGCACATGGCATCCTCAGTCACCCGATTCCCTCTGCATACAAGAGAGTTCCTCATGTCAAACGGCATCTGGAATATCTCAAACAGGTCCGTTCCAAAACCAAATCTTCCGGAAAATGATGAAACAACATTCTGTTATCTCCCTATTTTTCGTGTTTCTGTTATTTGCCGTTTCTTATGCAGATTACAACCCGCTCTTACGTCTGAGCCCGGATATTGAACGTATGGTTCACCGGCTTCAGGCCAGGTATTCAAAAACACCACTATCGTTTGATCTTCAGCCTCTGCGCACTCAGGATCTAAAAAACTATCTGGATTCGTTATCCAAAAAACCGTTATCAAATCAGGAAAGATATCATCTCGAGTTGCTTTCCAGAAAACTGAATGCTTCAGGAGGGATTTACAGTTATCATAACGGAGAAAAACAGGTTAACATAAAAATCAATCTGGATCTTCTTGGAGATATCCGGGGCAGTGCCAACAGCGAAGCTCTGAGAGGTAAAGGCACGCTCAGTCCTCTTCTCAGCGGCAGCATCGGAAAGTTTTCATTCTATTCGGCAATGGATGTGTGGACAGAATACCGTTCAGACACCTTGTTCACACCAAGTGATTATCAGCCGTATAACGGAGTGCCTTACAATCTGTATGATCGAGGCGATGGCAACAATCATCTTCGTTCATCCGATCTTCCTCGAGGGGGAGTGGTGTATGATGCAGACTGGGTAGAACTGGAGACCGCGATAGATTATCTGAAAATCGGCCCCGCGGTGCATTTTCCGCTTACACTTTCCGGACAGACTCCGCCGATCACGTATGCCAGAGCCAAGCTGGATCTGAGTATTCTTGAATATCAGCATATTGTGGGGCTTCTCAGAAGCCAAAGAGACAAACCCAAGTATCTGTATGCACACAGATTGTCCGGTTCACTTGCTGAAGGGAAGTTCAGGTTCGGATTGAATGAAATGATCGTAGGGGGAAGTACAACAGATCAGCAGGGTCCCGATGATCCACACAATTCACTTCGCGAGCAATATTACGGTGAGGAGCGTGATTGGGAATGGACTTACTTTATTCCCTTTGTACCGTTCAAATTCGTGGAGCATTACATAGGAGATAAGGATAATGCTGCAATATCCTTCGATATGAGCCTTGTCTGGCCGACGAATTTCCGCTTTTACGGCGAATTTTTCCTGGATGATTTCCTTTCCCCCTGGAAGCTTTTCACGGATGATTTCGGTAACAAATGGGCGTTGACAGCCGGTGTGCAGTACTTTTCAGAACTCTTCTCCCGGGATGTAAGCGCGGGGATCGAGTACAGCAGAGTTGAACCGTGGGTCTACACACATTTCTATGGCGGCAGTCACAGATATGATCATTTCGACAAGCCTCTGGGGTCGAGATTGGGACCCAACTCTCAGGCAGTCATTGCCAGTTGCGATATTGCAGTGACAAAAAGAATCGCCGCCGGTGTAAAACTGACCAGTCTGGCCAAAGATACCGCTCGGGGAAGTAGAATCACCGATGTGTTTCAGGACTTTCATAAACCCAACGCTGATTCCGAAACCAAGCGTTTCCTCGGATCCGGCACTGTGCATCACTTTCGTCCCGGAATCTATGTGGCGTATGATCCTTTCGGTATTTTCAAACTGAATGGATTGTTCGAGCTTGATCTTGATCAGGACAGAGGGAAAGTCCACCTGCGGTTAGATGGTGGTCTGTGTTTTTGAATCGTCCCCTCAAGAACAAAAAAATATCACCCGAACAACAGGATAGTATCATGAAATCCGAGAAGGAAAAAATGCTCGCAGGTGAATTGTATGACTCCTCCGACCCGCATCTTGAAAATGAAAGAAAGAGAGCCAGAAGGCTGGTGTATGAATTCAACGGTTCTCATCCAGATGAAGAAAGTAAACGTACCAGTCTGATCCAGGAGTTGATTAGAGCTGAAGGATGGTTTAAAATCGAGCCGCCGTTTCATTGTGATTACGGGTACAATATCGAGGTCGGGACCGGGTTTTACGCTAATTTCAACTGTGTTGTTCTGGATGTGAATAAAGTGAAAATCGGCCGGAATGTGATGTTCGGTCCCGGGGTGCAGATCTATACTGCAGGTCATCCTTCTGACCCCCAGGGGCGACTGAAAAACCTGGAATTCGGAAAGCAGGTAACGATCGGGGATAATGTCTGGATTGGCGGAGGAGTGATAATCTGCCCGGGAGTGAAAATAGGAAGCGCTACTACTATCGGTGCCGGCAGTGTGGTCACCAGAGATGTCCCGGAAAAGGTAGTGGCGGCAGGGAACCCGTGCAGAGTGCTAAAAGCGATTACTGCAGGAGAATAAAATGGGAGCAGCCGGTGGAGTTGATGGCTGCAGGGGAGGATGGTTTTCCGTATTTCTGTTCTCTTCGGGAGAATGGAAAGTTGGTGTGTATCCTGATTTGAACGCACTCTGGCATGAGTGGAAGAGTGCGGCGCAACGGATACTGGTCGATATACCCATAGGCTTTCCCGACAGCGGTTTAATGGAGAGAAGCTGTGATCTTCTGGCCAGAAAAATTCTGGGAGCTCAGAAAAAAAGCAGCGTGTTTCGTGTACCCTGCAGAAAAGCTCTGTACAGTGATGACTATCAAACCGCAAACAGTATAAACAGGCGTTTGACAGGAAAAGGAATTTCAAAGCAGACATTTCATATTGTGCCCAAGATGAGAGACGCTGACAAGCTGCTCCGCAGCACACCTGAAGCCAGAAGCGTGTTCAGGGAATCGCATCCGGAAATCTGTTTTGCATCATTTGCTAAAAAGCACATGGTGTATGCGAAAAAATGTAGTTCAGGTCTTGAGGAGAGGCTGGCGCTGCTCAAAGAGCTCCTTCCCCATGCAGAGGATATATTCAGATATTCAGTTGCTGATTTCAGACGCAAAGACGTGGCCAGGGATGATATTCTGGACGCTATGGTGATGGCCGCATCTGCCGTGAAAAGAAATAAACTTTCATCCCTCCCCCGAAATTCAGAATACGACAGCTGCGGATTGAAAATGGAGATCGTCTTTCCCCGGGGGTGATTACTGTCCCTTGGATTACTCCAAAATCTTTGAGTATCTCTATGGAAGCCTTCTGCCGGCCCATTATCTATTTTAGGCGTAATGATTCATTCCTTGTTAAATCGCAGCGATTGTATGATATGCAGAAAACGTCTATAGTCATTCCCTGTTATAATGAGGGATCCCGGCTCGATCTTGAAAAGTTTCACCGTTATCTGGAAGAGCAGCAGGCGGTTGATTTCTGCTTTGTGGATGACGGGAGCAAGGATAACACCTATGAGCTGCTCGAGAAATTCGCTCTGAAGCATTTCGAGCGGGTAAAACTTGTTCGGAACAGCAAGAACATGGGCAAGGCCGAAGCGGTTAGAAAGGGCGTTCTCCACTCCCTGAGCAGCGATTCTTATGATTTCGTGGGGTATTTCGATGCGGACCTTTCAACCCCTCTTTGCCAGATCGGACTCCTGCGGGAGGTTCTGATAACCGATTCTCGGTGCATTATGGCTTTGGGATCCCGTTTCAGGCATTTGGGAGCCCGCATAGAGCGCAATGAAATGAGGCATTATCTGGGACGGGTGTTTTCCACTTTTGCCAGTATCATTCTGAAACTGCCGGTCTACGATACCCAGTGCGGTGCCAAGCTGGTGCGGGCTGAATCTGCCGCAGCTTTGTTCAAAGATCATTTTACCAGCAGGTGGCTGTTTGATGTGGAGTTACTTGCCAGAATCATCACATCAGAGGGGTATGAGGCGACCTTGAGGGAAGTTGTGGAAGTCCCCCTTCAGATATGGATAGAAAAGGGAGACTCGAGGCTTAATTTCAAGTCTGTTCTGCGTGTGCCTTTCGAGCTGCTTAAGATACAGAGAAGATATTTCTCCGGCAGCAGCAAAGTCTAGACCCGATAAACGGACAGCTTCAGTGGGTTTCTATACCCAGAGAATCAAGTATGTGTTTGTTTCGGGAATTTCCAAGACATCCCGTTACCCACGAATATTCTTTGTATCCTCCGGGAAAGCCTGCAAGTTTGCACACTTTTTTCTGAGCCTTCATGAAATCCTCTTCATAACGCAGCTTGAGCACAGGGTCCTCTGTTTTGAAAGAATCACTGTAGAAATAGGCCAGAGAATCAAGCAGCGGATTGCACTGTTTCCACCGGGAAACCTGTCTGAATGTCAGAGTTGAATCGGCAGTGGGTAGGAATTCGGGTGTCTGTTTGACCGACTTGGGGTTTTCCGCAGATTCCTTCTTGGCGCCGCATCCCAGCAGCAGAGCAAAAAGCAGTACGAGTATGGTGGCTTTGTACACGGATAAGTCTCCTTTTAAGCCTCTCAAGCTAAATTAGTGGCTGATGTGTGAATTATATACTAAATTACTATTATAACACTATATTTCACAATTATAGAATATCAATATGTTTCCAGCACGCAAAGGTATGAATTTTCATTAATGGGTCCTAAGAAGCATCTGGGGCAGCATTTTCTGACCGCCCCTGCATTTGCGAAAAGAATCGCCCTGGCAGTTCCTGCATCTGTGGGAGAGCATGTTCTCGAAATCGGTCCCGGGCACGGAGCATTGAGTACACATCTCAAGGAACACTTTCCTGATTTTCATCTCGTGGAGGTGGATCAGGATGCAATTTTGAGACTCAGAGAGAAATTGGGAGAGGGACAGTATGCAATTCACCACTCTGATATCCTTCGGTTTGATTACGCCGAGGCGGGATTTCCTCTGCACGTAGTGGGGAATCTTCCTTACAATATCGGGGCTCTGATCATCAAAAAAACACTTCTTTATTCCCCTGGAGTGCTGTCCTGTACGTTCATGGTGCAGCGGGAAGTGGCTCAGAGAATCGTTTCGGGCCCTCACTGCAAAACAAATGGTTTTCTGTCTGTTTTCTGCCAGTTTTTCGGAAACGCCAGGATTCTGTTCCATGTGCCGCCGGGAGCTTTTTTCCCCCGGCCCAATGTGGAGTCTTCAGTTTTCCAGATATTGGTCGATAAGGATGTCGAAAGCAGACTTTCTTCTGAATGCTGGGAGGCCTTCTTCGCTTTTGTGGACAGGGGGTTTTCCATGCGCAGAAAACAACTGGCGAAGATACTGGCTATGAATGGTGATTTGCCCAAGGAACACTACGGGGTATTATTGAAAGATATGGGGCTCAAGGAAACCTCCCGTCCTGAAGATCTGGATGTGGATAGATGGCTTGAGCTTTTCAGGAAAGTACATCCGTCATGAAATTCATATGGATTGTACTCGTTTTTGTACTCTCATCCCGAGCCGGTCACCTTCCCCAAGAGCTCGTCTGGCCGCGGCAGACTGCGCCGGAAGATACATGCAGGTTGAGAGTGAATTCAGAGCAGTCCCTCTTTGATAAAACATTCACAAGTACTGACAACCTGGTGTATCGGCCGGTTTCCGGCCCCTACGAAATTGAACAGGGACTCTGGTATGAGCTCAGAAGAGACAGACTGCGCAATCACAGACACTATGTGAACGCTTCGGGGGAAGTATACCGCTCCCTTTCCTCTCTTCCCTGGATAAAGCCCGGATTTGATTGGATACCTGTCACACAAGTCTATAAATGGAATAAAGGTGTGAACACTCTCATGACCCTGGATGCCGGCCCTTCGGTGATTTTTGATCTGAAGGGAATACCTCTGAATGTCAGAGCCGGATTATCCGGGAGAAGAATAGATTCTCTGGCCAGCTGGAGAAATGGTGATCATCGCAGCAGTGTCGGTGCGTATGGTTCATTCAGACTGGGCGCGTTTAATAGTGTCTTACCTTTCGCTCCGCTCTATTTTCAACTCGAAGGGGTGGGCAGGAGTATAGAGAATTCTGCCATGGCTTCCATATCCGGTTCCGCTCTTAGTGCTTTCACTATCGGTCCTCAAGACAGCGTTTTTGTATATGGTGATGCATCCCTGTTCAACGGCAAGGAAGGGTATTTGGAGGAAAGTGCCGACAGCAGAAGCTCTTATTTTTCCAGAACACCCTGGCGTATAGAACAGAATCTGAATTTCACTGCCGGCTTCAAAGGGAGAAAACGCCTGTTGTTCTACCCTTCGCTCTACTACTCCTGGGAAAAAAAACAGCGGGTTTTTCCCACAGATGACCGTAAACGGGATGAGAAGACAGCACGTCATACGCTTTCAGCGTCAGCCTCTACCGATACAGCGGCCAATCTCTCCTACCGAGGCACACTCAGTTTCGACTGGAGAGAGCATGACAAGCTGTTCAAAAGAGTTCTTCCTGAAAAGGCAAATGAGAGCAACGTCGACAGCCTTAAGCTCAATTTGTGGGATCATGTCGGTTTCAGTCCCAGAACCAACCATCGGCTGCAGCTGCGTTTGCCCTATTCTGCAAGTCTGATTTATGATCTCACTCTTTACCGGGTTCTTACCGAGTACCCCAACTTTTTCATAGATGAAGGTAAAAAAGTCACCAATATTGATGATAATGACCGACTGACTAAGACTCACAGAGTGACACTTGCATACGGGGGCGGTCAGGTATCGGGGGAACTCTTCGGGGAGATGACCGAGTATACTCTGGTTTACCTCAGAAGGGCCAAAAGCAGCAGCAACCGTACTGATCAGGAACAGAAAGTAGGCCTTGCTCTGGAGTGGACTCCGAATGAAAAGGTTTATTTATCGGAATCCGTTCTGGCGGAAGCAAAAAAAGGTGAGTTTCATTTCTCCGATCTTCACCAGGAATCCGTTGAACGTCCACCTTATTCCCGTGCGCTCAGCTCCGATCTCACCGGGGCTTTGCTTCTTTTGCCAGAGCTGCAGATAAAGGGAAGCTGGAGTATCAAGTATTCAGACTACGGATTCTGGTATGGTCGGGACTATATGGACGCTGCTCTTGCCCAGGACAGTACCTCCAGAGTGGATTACTATGCCATTACAAGCAAGTCCATCTATTACACGGTGGATCTGGGGATTCTCTTTCAGCACAAAGCATTGAGTGCCGAGGTGGGGAATGCATTCACTGACACGTATGACCGATTTTTTCAAAGCGGTAATTACATCGTTACCAATGATAAAGGCTACACAACTAAACCCTACTGTGATTTGAACTACATAATAAGTGAGAATCTGAACATTTCTTCTCATGTGAGCTATACTTTTGTGGTTGGACGGAGTGCCTCGGGGTACTGGGATTTCAGAATGCAGGTGGAGGGTCAATTATGAGAGCGGTACTATTTTGTTTTTTGCCATTTCTGTTTCTAAGCGGCTGTGGCATTTTCGATCTTAAAGTAGCCGAACCTCCTGTGAATGTGTATGGTGATGATCCTCTGAATCTGGGAAATATTCTCAGCTTCAACACAGAAATTGATGACAATGTGGATTATGCCGAGCTTTTCACAAAGGATGTGGTGTTTGAATATTCTTCAGCAATGACCCAGATCCAGGGCAGGGATGAGGTTCTTAAAATGCTTGAGTACCTTCGCCTTCAGGCTTCATCGGTGGATTGGCAGATGGATAAAGGAGACAGAAAACCCGAAGGTAATCTTCTTATATATGAAAATGTCCCCTATTTTGTATATTTTGAAGGAGAGATGATCTGTTCAGGAAACGCAGATTTTCACATAGTCAAAAATCTCGAATGGAGAATAAAGTACTGGAAGGATGTTCCCGATGATGCCCATACTCCGTTTTTTATCCCCTAAGAGACATCTGGGTACGAAGTGTTTAACGGGAGTGGTGCTTTTCTGTGTTTTTCTCTCCTGTGATCTGCTGCTTTTTCCTCAGACAGGGCTTCCGGAAAAAGCGCTCAGCCTTCGTGAAACCCCTCAGGGGACTGTCGAGCAGCTTATCAGAGCATATGAGGACAGAAGGATCGATCTTTTTACCGATCTTCTGCCCGAGAACAAGACTTTCCGTTTTTTTGTTTCACCGGACTACTCCGCGGCATATGTCGCTTCACGCGGTACTGATGCAATGATCGAACGGGTTGATTCGCAGTATAACTATGTGAAGGCTGGAAGCTATTATTACTGGGGGCACGAACCTGAAGTCGCAAAGCACCGCAATCTGTTCAATATGGCGGAGGACATCGAATTCAGCGAAGAACCCATTATAGATCCCAAGGATTTCCGCTACACGGTCGATGATCAGGGTGAAACAACGCATGTGGAGGTGAAGATGACCTCGGGTGAGCTTTGTGTGGGCGTGTTCGACAGTACATATTGTACCGATAAAGAGGGACAGATGCAGGTGTTTCTGCTCGAAAGAGAAAATGACAGGTTTTCCAATGAGAAACTGTGGGTTATACGGGACTGGTTTGATCTGAACAGTATACAGTAGAATGTCTTATCGGTGTGTTTCTTTTTCAGAAGCGCTTTCATCTTTTCTTTTGTCTGATTTTTCCGGTTCTGCACACTTGAACTGTTTGGTGGTTTGGATCACAAATCCGGCAATCATCTTGGTCTTTCCCGGTAATACATCTCTGATTTTGGAAAGCAGATGGTAATCTTCAGCGCAGAAGGTTCCCAGTGAGAAGCTGCACACCAGATAGGTAATCATTCCAGATGCGGCTGAAATGAAAAGCGAAACCAAAGACCCGTCTTTCAGGATAATGATCTCCATCACTACAGCCATGATAATGGTGGAGAAGAGTATTTTTGTCAGTGATACAAAAGGGTAGGACAGTTTCATCGTTCTGCAGGTAAAGACAAGACCGCCCACTGAGGCGAAAATAGTAGTTATCCCATAGCATACTGCTGCACCGACAGCTCCGAAAGGCTTTATGAGAAGCAGGTCCAGCAGTATGTTGAAAACGGCAAGAACTGCACCGTATTTGTAGATGAATGACTGTTTTTCAAAGCCGTACAGAATCGCCGATGCCGGTTTGGACAAGCTGGAAAAGATGGATGCGACGGCGATTATCTGTAAAACCCTGTGTGCCCCCAGATACTGGCTGCCGTACATGTATTTGATGATCTGAAAGGAAAGAACCGCTACAGCCGTTCCAATGGGAAATGAAAAAAAAGCCAGGTAGCGGGTTGAGAGATGAAACAGGCGCTTTACTTTTTCATAATTTCCGGAACCTGAAAGTCCCGACATTGCAGGAAAAAGAACTTTCCAGAACGTGTCGGGCAGAATCGAGGTGAAGCGTTGGGCAAAATTGAATCCCAGGTTATAGAATCCGATTTCCGAAGCAGCGGTGAAACGTCCCAGAAAGTAGTTTTCGCTTTTATCCCAGACTATTTTATCACAAAGTATAATGGCAAGAACGCTTCTGTTGTATGCTCCTATACGCTTTTTTACGGATTTGGAGAGCGGTGGTGAGTTTTTGTCATTTCTTGTTTCTCTGAAAATGACAACAAGATAAAATATTGTGTTGAGAAACGAGCATATCAGCATTACTGTGAGAAGCCCTGTTATTCCCTTGTCATAAAGAAGCACCAGGATCTTACCTGCAAATGACAGGGGAGTCATTATAAGATTGGAAATCGTGAAGTATTCGAATTTCTGCAGACCTTCGATAGTTGCCGAAAAAATGGCAGTGATGATTCCGGGTACAAGGCCCAGCGCCGCGAGAAAAAAGAAAAAAGACTGGTCAGGAGAGAAAAAATAATCTGCGATTCGAGTACGGAAAAAAATCAGTGCCGCAGTTACCGGCAGGGCGATAAGCAGCTCCGTTTTGAGAACGAAAGAGACAATGGGAAGTATAAGCTGCTTCTGTTTTTTTCCGCTGTATTCAGCTATGTATTTGGTTGCCGCATGCATCAGTCCCATTCCTATCGCCCAGGAGACTGTCCCGCTGAACCATAAAACCAGATTGAATATCCCATAATTGGAAGGACCCAGAGCTCTTGCCACCCAGATGGAGATGATCCAGGTGGTGGCAGCCATGAAAATGGAATTGAAAAGGGAGAAGAATGAATTTTTTATCAGTCTGTCGCCGCTCATGCTCCACGTCCTGATCGGATAATGTCGGTATAGAATTGTTCTGCCCTGCGGCAGACTGCTTTGCTGTCAAAAAACTCTCCAACTGTACGGCGCGCTTCTTCTCCCAGGTTTTCCATTGTGTGGGGGGTATCCAGAATCCGGCGCATGACCGATGCAAGGTCGTCCGGATCTCCGGGCTTGAACAGAAGGCCGTTAATTTCATTTGCGATCATCTCGGGATAACCGCCGCATTCTGATGCGGCTACAATAAGACCGCTGGCCATGGCTTCCATACAGGAATAGGGGAAGTTTTCCCACAGAGAAGGGAAGAAGGCTGCGGAACTGTTTTGGAGCAGATTACCGACTTCCTTGTGAACCACCCGGGGAATGTGACGGATTTTGCCACCTGTTTTTGTTTCGGTGATAAGATTTTGTATGAATTCTCCGTAGGGGGTACCGTTTTTCATAGTGCCGACAGCCGAACCGACCAGCAGAAGCTGCGGAGGAGAGTGTGTCCGGCAGACCTGTGCATACGCTTTGATGAGGTCATGGACACCCTTGCGGTATTCGAGTCTTCCGGTATAGATCCAGCGTCGGTTATGATTGGTTTTTCTGTATGTACTGGAGGGAATGGGGTTGGGGTATACGGTGGTACACTGGACATTCCACATGTTATTCACTAATCGGGAGAGTGCATGAGATGGTGAAGATACTGCTCGTGATCCCCGAATGGCCGTTTTTTCCAGCCATGCCTGAAGAAAACGGTCGAGTATATGCTCTTTTATCCCGTCAAGCTCGCGGACCAGACTCCAGGGCGTGTGCAGACGGACTGTGAGGGGCAGGTTTTCTTTTCGGGAGAAATGGAATCCTTCAGCTCCGCAGTCGGGGTATTCAATTATGTCGAAAGTATGAGTTTTGCGAAGATCACAGAATGTTTCCCAGGCAGTTTTGGCCCAGGCGAGCCTGATGAGAGACTGGGGGATCACCTTGTAGCACAACAAACGCAAGGGGTACCAGAAACGTCCCCGGGGAAGGGGGTAGGGGCCGCACCGGATGCGGTGAACCCTGATCCCTTTATCCTCGTATTCTGTGTTCCGGCCCATTTCAGAGCGGCATATCACATGAACCGAATGCCCGAGCCTTGCCATTTCACGTGCCATATGACGGGTGTATGTGGCTATTCCTCCATACCCTGTTTCAGGGGGGTATTCGTTTGAGATATAGAGAATTTTCATGCAGTGCGTTACGGTTCAGGTTAAGAGGGAACGTCCGGAGTTTTGTATCGATCATATTCTACAATATCTTAGCTCGGGTGTGCCAGCAAAATTTGGGGACGGACTACATAGATGGGACGGACTACATAGATGGGACGGACTACATAGATGGGACGGACTAATTCTTTGGGTTTATCCCGGGACGTATCCCGGGGACGGACTAATTTCTTTTCTCCGATTCTCAAAAGAGAAGTCATTTTGAGAAAATCACCCGACTTTCTCGATCAGAAACTGCATGCCATAATCCGAAATCGCCCTGTTAATCCAGATTAACTGAAAAAAAGTGCTTTCTGCCCATTTGGCAAATCGTTTGCTCAATATGCCGCTTATCAAACCTCCATCAAGGAGAAATTATGCCCAGAATGCACCGCATCCAATCTCCCGGATCTCTCGCCCACATTATGGCCCACTGCATAGAAGGAAAAAATCTTTTCGTTGATGATGAGGACAGGAATGAGTTCCTTTCCAGGCTGGGTCATTATCTGGCTCTTACCGGGTACAAATGCCTCGCATGGTCTCTGATGGACACCCATTTTCATCTTCTGGTACGGACCAATCATCTCCCCATGGCGGAATTGATGCAGCCGCTCAACAGCGGTTATGCCCGATACTATAATAAGAAGCATAAGCGGAGAGGCTACCTCTTCCAGGACAGGTTCAAATCCGTTCTCTGTCAGGATCAGAACTATGCGGCGCAGCTTATTAAATATATACATCTCAATCCCCTGCGGGCACGAATGGTGAAAAGTCTCAAACAACTTGAAAACTGGAATTGGTGCGGACACGGCTTTCTGATGGGTTCAGAGACATCCCAGGGACAATCCTTTCAGAACAGAGAGGAGTGTCTGCGTCGTTTCGGAAAAGAGGAGCGGGAAGCTCTTGAGAATTATCTTAAGTTTCTGTCAGAGGGTCTGGATGAATCCAATATCGAGTCTGCAGGTCTGCTGCCGGAAAGAGAGAGTGCTGAAATCGAAGGGTCCTGCAGGGGGTGGCCGGCGGTGATGGGAGATCCCGAATTTGTGAGAAACGCCATGGAGCAGCACAAAATCGGGATGCGCAGACTGCATCGGAAGGCTGATTATGATTATGTTTTGAAGAAAGCTGCCGATGAGATATGCGAAAAATATCAGATCTCGCGGGACGATCTGCTTCAAAGGGGCAGAAAAGATATCCGTTCTGATGCGCGGGCCGAGTTCTGTTATAAGGTTCGCATGAAAGAGCTTCTTCCCGCCTCGGTAATAGCTGATTTCCTCAGAATATCTGTTTCCCCTGTTGCGGTATTAGTGAGGAATGGTGCCAAAATTGGAAGCAACACGTCTGTATAAAATCCTTTTTCTATTGTTAGAATGATTTCTGCTCCAAGCTTTTAAAAAACTCCTATAGATAAACTACTTCACATTTATTATCTCCCTCTCTCTTACAAATCAGTGATTTCTTCTTTGAACCATTGTCAGTTTAGCAGTTTCCCTTCTTCACCCTAATCCTAATTGTTGAACAGATCGGATGAAATCATGCCTGAATTCGATTCAGAACCTGTTAGTCCGTCCCTCAAGCTTCTCAAGCTTTGTGTTAGTCCGTCCCTCAAGCTT
>JBKGXV010000048.1:0-24601 GCA_046546375.1 Chitinispirillaceae bacterium
CAGTGCAGAGGAATATTTTGCCCGGAGGGTGAAAAAATTTTCCTTCACTGCGGATGAAACTCTTCAAATACGGCCCAAACAGCCCCGTTCAGGCCGATTCGGCATATGGCATTGCGGTTGCTTTCCTATAAGACACAGACAACGACATCTTTCTCGGAGTGCAACCATGGATAAGCTGAAACAGGAAATGATACTGAGAGCTCGCAGAAGGTTCAAAAACATATACCCCTGCGGTCAGAAAAAAGAGTTTTCCGAATGCTTCACCACAAATGAAAACGAAATATCATTCTGGTTCAACACGGAGGACAACTCAACCAGGCTGATCGTGGCCAGGGTGGAGGACTGATGTCCTGACGTTTCCCGCAGTGTTGTCTGCGGCGCTTCGAAGAGGGCCAATTTTTGCCTGCGCCGCTTCTTGAGGGCGGCGAGGGGGGCGTGATGCAGCTTCTAATGAAGATACTACTGAGCTCCCTTATCCTTCTCGTCTGTTCATGGATGGGAAAGAAATTTCCCACCCTGGCCGGACTCATGGTGGTCATGCCCATCACCGGTGTTCTGGTACTTCTGTGGCTGGGATACGACGGCGAACAGAAAAATCTCATGATGGAATACTCCCGGGGAGCGCTCTACGGAGTCATTCCCACTTTCATTTTCTACATAACCGCGCTTTTCTGCTTCAGCCGCAACCTTCCCCTGGCCACAACCCTTCTAATCAGTTCATCACTGTGGTTCTGCGGAGCACTGGTTCACCAGCTTGTCCTCAAATAGACGTGAATCATTATCAGTAGAGTTGAAAAGAACAGTCATACTATCATCCCAAACGGGATGTACCATTATGCTGGTCCCGCAGAAGAGCTGTCGTGAAAAAGCCCCATAATGAAGTCATCCAGTTCAAGATAGCAGGTCATATAAACCGCAAACACTTGAATACCTGAGCGAACGTTTCGGTAAGGACAACGTGAGCGTAAACAAAGGTGTCGTGGACATTGTGGAAAGTGAATGGTATAGAGTTTTGTCCGGAAAGACAACTCCGGGACCGTGGTCAGAGTTTATAGAGAAAACCCGGGGCTTTCTCAAAAGCAGCTTGCCCGAAAAGCAGGTGTCGGCAAAGCCTTCTGTATTTCGGATATGGAACACGGACGAAGACCGATATTCAAGAATTTGGCGAGAAAATTCTCGCTTATTTTCCCGCTTCCGTCTTTTTCTGGAACAGGCATACTCTGCATGCGTTCGAGTGCAAACCCGCTCCCGGAGAATCTGTACAGACAGATTCTCCACATCACGGATCAGAGCGGCATTTGCATTCGAAACCCGCGATCGGGATCAGAGATACAACGTGAAGCCCAGAGAAACAGTGAGAAAGTGAAGCCAGTTGCTCACAAACCCGTCCCCCGGACCTTCCGTCTCGCTGGTTCCTTCCGCACCACCCGCCAGGTAGCGTACATTTGCATAAATACCGGCAAACGCCTGGGGAGTGAATACCCCTCTCAGATTAGCATCTATCAAAGCGCCCTCCACATCCGTATCGCTCAGATTGAGATAACGCACAGGAGCATAGATTCCGTCAACCAGCGCCTCGAGCCAGAAATAATCGGTCACTCTGTATCCTGCAGCCAGTTTCACCAGAGGCACAAGTCCCACGTCTCTGCTTGTCCTCAGCAGCGTGCCGTCCAGAGACCGGAACTGAATGTCGGCATTGCGGATCTGAAGCGCCGCACCGGCCCCGAACATGAATCTGGAATCACTTTCGGTGAAGGAATAGAGGTAGCCGGCTCTGTAGAAAGGAAAATTGTACACGAATCTCACCGGAGTCCCCTCGGGAAAGGTCTGTTGGTCTATGAGCAGATCCCTGGTGGCGGTTTCCTCCGTTATAAGGCTCAGCGGCTGATAGAGAATGGAGAAACGGTGCCGCTCGGCGACATCGAAACGCAGCGCAAGCCTGTAGAAAGGGTAGAGGTTTTCCTGCCCCCCCTCCTGCACATAATCGATATCGCTTCCGTCCTCACTGAACTGGCCGGTATGGGAGAGGACATCGAGAAAACCGTACTCGGCCATGATGTAGAATCTTCCCCCCAGCGGAAGATAAGTCTGGGCGGTTGAAGGGACGTTCAAAAGCACAACCAGAAGAGCACAGAAAAACAGCTTACCTTTGACAGACATAACAACACTCCTTTTTTCTGAACAGCTGCTCAAAAAAAATACCGGGTTCATGGATGAAACGGACAGCACTCAAACATCACTGTACAGGTGTGTTTCACCTGCACCGGTTTTTATACAACAAGTCACTGCTGTACGGAAAACAAGCCCGTATCCGTACAGCCTGGTAGGGATAAAGATTCATTCTACAAGGTAATCAGATGCCTTTATCGAACAGCTTTCGATTCCGTCCGACCGGATGAAACCCATCATCAGTTATTCCGGTGCGCGCCCCCCCGGGCCTCCCTGCAGCAGATCCATCACCTCCTCATCCGTGGTCTGCTCGAAGTGCTCATACCACATGCCCACCGCCATGAAGTTTTCGGGCTGGTTGGGACAGATCACCTCATCAGCCATACCCATCAGCTGCTTCACCGTGGAAGGCGCTCCGACCGGCACCGCCACGATTATCTTTTCGGGCTGCTTTACCCGCAAGCCCTTCACCGCAGCCTTCATGGTCGCCCCGGTGGCCAGACCGTCATCAGCCACTATCACCCTCTTGTCTCTGATCTCCTTTGCAGGCTGTCCGTTGCGGAACCGCTTCTGGCGCCTTTTAAGCTCCGTGTATTCCTCTTCGGCCACCCGGTCGATATCCCTCTCTGAAAGGGAAAGAAACCCCACCACGTCCTCATTGAGAAGCTTCACCCCCCCTTCGGCAATGGCACCGATGGCCAGTTCGGGCTGATAGGGAGCGCCGAGTTTCCTTACCAGAAACACATCCAGATCCACCCCCAGAGCCTTAGCGATCTCATAAGCCACCACCACCCCGCCTCTGGGAAGACCCACAACAAGCGTATCGCTGCAACCGGCATACTCCTCAAGAAATCCCGCAAGCACCCGTCCCGCTTCCTCCCGGTTCTCGAATCTCTCCACCATACCCCCGTCGCCGTTTCACATTTTTTTCCACCGTTTCCCATAATGGGAGAAGTGGGAAGACGCCGAAAAAGCCAGTGCTTCCCAGTTGAGCAAAAAGAAAACCACCATTCAGAATTCTCTGCGCCTGTTGTCCGAAGACTTCCGCCCGGTAGCCTCGCTTATACGAAGAGCCCTCCCCTCATACTCCTTGCCGTTGAGAGAATTCATGGCTTCCTCCGCACCCTCCATCTCCACAAATCCGTACCCGCGGGAACGACCGGTCTCCCTGTCGACAATGATGGAAACGGAATTGACCTCACCATACCGGGAAAAAAGATCTCTGATTCCCTCTTCCGACGCTTTCCAGGGAAGATTCCCCACATACAACTTCTTGATCATCAAAATCCTCCGTAACAGTGTTTTAATTGTCCAGACAGGTCCCCCGACCTGCAGCTGAAAGTGTTTCACCCTTCTCAATGAAGCAAAAAACGGTCCAAAAGGAACCCCCCTAAGGTGAAAGTGGCGGTGTTTTTGCTTGATCATCCCGGGCAGCGCAAACCAAAGGAGAAACCATGAGAAAAAGAGGTAGCGGAATACTGCTCCACGTGTCATCCCTGCCTTCCCCCTACGGAATCGGAGACCTGGGAGAACCGGCAGAACGCTTTTCAAACTTCCTGCAAAGCTCACAGCAGTGCTTCTGGCAGATTCTGCCCCTCAACAGCATCTGCCCCTTCCAGCGCTTCTCCCCCTACAGCTCAAACTCCTCCCTCGCCTGCAGCCTTCACTACCTCAGCCCCGAACACCTGGTGAAAGAGAACCTGATCGACAGAGATGAGCTGCACTACCCCGAAAACATCACCGACCCCCGCACAACCTTCCGCAACGCATTCAACCTGAAAATGGAACTGGCGGCGAAAGCCTGCCGCCGCTTTGAACCACACAAAAACGACTCCTTTCATAACTACTGCAGAGAAAACCGGCACTGGCTAGATGACCATGCACTCTTCAGGGCCATCAGCTCGTCAATGGAGGGAAAAGCATGGACCAGCTGGCCCCAGCCTCTCAAAAAAAGAGCTCCACATGCCCTCAAAGAGGCACAAGAACATTTTCATCACCAGATCATCCTTGAAAAATTCAGCCAGTTTCTGCTGGATAAACAGATTGCCGCACTGAGAAAAAGCTGCCGGAAAAAAGGAATACAGATAATTGGTGACATTCCTTTCTATGTAAACCAGAACAGTGCCGATGTATGGGCACATCCCCAGCTGTTCAAACTCAACGAGGACCTCTCACCCGCATATCTTTCCGGAGTCCCTCCGGACAGATTCAGCAGCACCGGACAGCTCTGGGGCAATCCGGTCTACAACTGGGAACGGATGGCCCAGGACGATTTCCGCTGGTGGACAGACCGTTTCGAACGGACCTTCAAGCTCTACGACCTGGTCAGGATAGATCATTTCAGAGGTTTTGTCTCCTACTGGCAGGTCCCCAGCTCAAGCAAAACCGCCGGTGGGGGCGAATGGGTCAAATCCCCCGCACAACCGTTTTTCAGGACAATGCTGAAACACTTCCCCTGTTTTCCGGTAATAGCGGAGGATCTGGGCAGTATAGATTCCAATGTGCGGGAAACCATGCACGAAATGCAGTTCCCGGGAACCAAAGTGCTTCTTTTCGCCTTCGATGAGGCCGACCCTCAAAACCCCTACCTGCCTCACAATCTGCCCCGGAACAGCATGGCATGCACGGGAACTCACGACACCAACACTGTCATGGGGTGGCTTGATACGGAAGCCGGCCGCAAAACCAGAGAGAATGTCTACAACTATCTGGGCAGACAGGTTCCCGACGAGCAGCTGGGCTGGGAACTTATCCGTCTTCTCATGATGTCTTCAGCGGACATGGTGATCACACCTCTGCAGGACCTCTTGGGGCTGGGGGAGGAATCACGCATGAACCGCCCCGGCTCTCCCGGTGACAACTGGCTCTGGAGAGCCCCTGAGGACTATGCCAAAGAGCAAATCATACGGAGGCTTGAGAAGATGAGCCGTGTATACGGCAGAACCTAGGAAAACGAACCGCGGTTATTGCTTTTGTGGCTGAAATCTGCTCTGCGCTCCAGGAACCGGGAATCATATGGAAAACGGAAAAGATTTATTCGAAAAGATCCAGAAAGCGGTCCTCGTAGAGATGGTAGAGATTCCACTTGTCCAGCTCCTTTTTCAGTTCCGGAGCTTTGGAGTGATCCCTGGCAGCAGCATCGAAGAGCTTTTCTATCCTGTCCATCACATACCGGGGCACTTCCTGATGATCCACCTCCGAAGCACCCTCCTCGGGCTGCTCCATCTGGTTGTTATTGAAAAATTCGCGTATTTTACCCTCTATATCACTAAAAAGCGGCTCGGCATTGGTTGCATCCACCTCAAGTTCGGTCATATCCACTTCCACCCGGGCCAGTTTGCCGATAGCTCTCACCACCGACATTGCCCCCCGGGGATAGGTGAGCCCGCCGGCATAAGCGGGAATGGCGGCCAGAAGACAGACCGCATCTATTCCTTTATTGGCAGCAAACCCCAGCATCAGACCGTTGAGCCCGCTTATCATTCCCTCCTCCATGGCAATCAAACCGCTGCGCTCCAGTTCGGGGACAAGGGATGAGTTGTTGGTGGCGAAAAGCACCCTGGAGGGATCTGTGTGACTCATGGACTGAGGAAGCGCGGCCGCAGTGTAGATACGGGGCGACTGAAGTTCCCCGGCAAGCTCCAGAATGGCCTTCATCACCTCCACATCGTTTTTCCCTCCCGCGTGAGCATTGCTTTCAAAAATGACCATGTCGGGATTATGGTGATGATAGAACACACTCTGTGGAGTGTCCGGAAAACGGGCGACCCCTTTGTTCACCACAATGGACTCCGGGGTTATGAACTGGCTCATATCTATCTGGGCGAAAAGATGCGCATTGAGCTTTCGCCTCAGGTAGTCTATAGAAAGAATGCCCACATTCCCGGCCCCGGTCCAGGCCGCAAACATCAGAGGTGATTTATTGAAATGGTGCCTGTTGAGCAGATCCATACCGCCAGCCGTCTCCTTGATTAAGTCCATTTACCCGTTCAGGTCCAGTATTTGGGGCGCCCGTAATAATCATACAGCCTGTTTTCATAGTCTCTGTCGATCTCCATTCCCGGACGGTACTCCGGACCGTTACGGATGAGATCACCGGATGCATCCGCATAAACCTTCGTCTCGCCCCAGTCTATGCCGAGAAGCCACTGAGGTGCAAGCAGGACTTTCTTTCCAGGCAGCACAGCTTTTGTGTTGGCCACCAGATAACGGATCACCCACTTGCGGTCATCCACGATGAAGTCCTCCACATGTCCGACCTCCTCATCGGTGGACTGGACTGCATACCCCCCCACTTCCTTGAAACTGCGCAGATGCGACCGCCTGACCCTCTTCTCGGTTTCCCGCTCCTGCTCCACAGCCCGGGCGGTGAGAGGCTCCTCCATAAGCGGCTGAGGAAACCCGGAAGGGTAGGACAGACCCGGATAGATCGCCCCGCCCAGAGAGTTGTAGTGGCCTGGATACACCCAGTAATAAGGCCAGGAGTAATAATCATGAAGTTCCTGCTCCATCTGACGAGAAATAGGCTGTGCGGAATCGATATCGGGGCTGTGACGGATCTGATCCTTGGTGTAGTTCACCTTGATGCTGTGATCCTCTACCTGAACCAAAGCTGCAGGCGAAAGCAGCACCTTTCTGCCCAGAAGCCAGGAACCGATATCGGCCACCAGGTAACGAATTGCCCAGTTCTGATCATCAAACAGGAATTCATCAATCTTGCCGATGTGACCGTCCCGGGCATGGAGCTGCATACCGCTCAACCTCTTTGCCGTCTGAAACATGCCGATCCCCCTTGGATAAGATGACTTCTTTCCTGTAGGGGTAAGTTACATCAAACAGCATGCCAGAAAGAGATTTTGTGAAGGAAACGGATGGTTTTATGAATAAAGAAAAAAATCAGGAACTCTGTTCCACGATCTGCTCCTCGGCCAGAGCCTCATTGACCGCGGCGACTATCTCCTGAAGTGTGAAGGGCTTGCCGATTATTTTGATGATTCCGCTCTCGAGCATATCTTCCGAACTCCGGTCAGTATACCCCGAAATACCAATCACCTTCACCGAGGAATCGATCTCCTTGAGTTTCAGAAACGTCTCCCGTCCACCCATACCGGGCATGATCATATCCAGTATAACAAGATCTACCTCACCGTACCTGCGACCGAACGTTTTCACCGCCTCTACTCCATCAGAACACGAAATGATTTCATAGCCCTGCCTGCCCAGAAGAACAGAGGTACTTTCCCTCACAGTCCTTTCGTCATCCACCAGCAGAATGACTCCCTTTTTCACCGGCCGGAGCGGCTTGGAACCCCGCCCTTTAATTTTTCCCGGTTTCTTTGGGATTACCGGAATTAAAATGGTAATACAGGTCCCTTTCTGTTTTACGCTGCTCACATCTATGGCACCATTCAGGGTTTTCACCAATCCATACACGGAAGCAAGCCCCAGCCCGGTACCTTTCCCCCGAGCTTTTGTAGTGTAAAATGGTTCGAAAAGATGCTTTCTCGTCTCCTCACTCATACCCTCTCCGGTATCAGATATTGTGATTCGGAGGAACTTGCCCGGGAGATTTTTGGGATCCAGTTCGTATTCCGTGGATTCCAAAAGGCTGAGAGTATCTGTGCAGAAAGAGATTGTCCCCCCTTGAGGCATTGCATCTCTGGCATTGAAGGCCAGATTGAGAAGCGCACTCTGAAGCTGAGCGGAATCCCCCATGATGGTATGATTTTCGGCTCGAAGGTCTGACTTTATGGTGATTTTCTTGTCGATGCTGTGATCGAGCAGGTTTGTGGCACTGTTTATCACTTCATGCACATCGGTGGGAGCAGCAGTAATTAACCCCTTTCTGGCAAATGTAAGCAACCCCTTTACCAACTCGGCGGCATTCTGGCAAATAGCCATGATATCGTTAACGCGGCTTTTCTGTTCAGGATCCTCGACCTCCATCGAAAGCAGATTGGCAAACCCCATTATTCCTGTCAGCTGATTGTTGAAATCATGTGCGATTCCCCCGGCAAGTTTTCCCACCGCCTCGAGCTTCTGAGCCTGATGGAGCTGCTGCTCGTTGCGATGAAGCTCCTGTTCAATACGCTTTCTTTCAGAAATGTCGCGCACCACAGCCAGGATTCGGCCCTTGCCGCCTATCTGCGAACTGCGGATAGCTACTTCCACCCAGAATTTCTTTCCGTCAGTGCGTCTGTCCAGCCTTTCGAATATCTCAGGTCCCTCCTTCACCGCCTTCTCCAACCGCCTGGTATCGTCGTCGACTGTCGGCCAGTCCTCACCGATTAGATCGCTTATGGTAGCCCTGCCCATCTGATCCCTTGTAAACCCGTACATGTCCAGAGCCGAATCATTGCAATCAAGAATTCTTCCCCTCATGTCATGAAGAACAATGGCCTCGCTTACCGCATTGAAAATTTCCCTGTAGTTACGTTCGCTTATCCGCAGAGCTGATTCCATTCTCCTGCGGCGGCGACTGTTCACGATAAGCAGAACGATAACCAATCCCTGCAGAATGAAGGCGATAACAGCGAGTAGAATGACATGCAGATGAGTTTGCCAGATATTGGGAGCTCGGTTCAGTATCATACTTTCTTCGGGCAGTTTTTCTACGGAAATGCCGTGTTTTTTCAGTGCGGGAAAATCGAAAATGAACCGACTGGGACTTTCCATGCGTATGGGAATATCACAAGGAGATTCACCCTTTATGATCCTCAAGGCCATTTCCGCAGCGGTTTTTCCCTGAAGAAAATGGCTTGTCACTTTCCCTCCCACAATTCCGCCGGATACATTGAAGGTTGAATAAACCGGCACCGAGCAGTGTTTCATGACATTGTAGAGCGCCTCGTTGTAGTCCAGTATTCTGCCCTCTGTATCCATGAAGAAAAACGTGAACAGAACGAGAGTGCCGGCCCGGGCATTGTCCAGAGAATCCAGCAGCTTCGGAAAAGAAAGACTGTCCAGCACCACCATTTCAACACTGTCGCCGTATTCCCGGGCGACTGCTCTGTACTGCTCGGAGACAGGTGCACCTGTTTCGGTACAGTCAGTGATCGCCAGAATACGCTCCGTTTCAGGATGAAGTTCAAGCATAAGCTCCACGGTCTCCTCCACATAAGCGGCTTCGTTGACCCCGGTCACCGACTCAAACCCCTTCAAAGTAAGGGTGTCCAGATTGTTTATCCCGCAGAACACCACCGGAACATCCGGAAAAACCCTGTCCCGGATGCGCCTGGCAAGAATCAGGGCATTGTTGTCGGAGACAATAACGGCTCTGACGGGAGTATCCTTGTATTTGCTTTTAAGAAGGTCGGCAAAAAACGGCTCATCCATAACCTCCGGACGTCTCTTTGTATCCAGATACTCGATATGCAGCCGGATACTGTCATTTTCCTCCAGAGTGTTCTCTATACCCTCCTGAATACCGTCACTCCAGAAATACCCTCTGTGATAGGAATTGATATACAGAACATCTGCATGATCAGCTAAAATGCCCTGTGAGCAGACAGCAATGAAAAATAAAACTGCAAGGTGAATTCTCTTGTACACGCAACAAACTCGACTGATGAGGGCGATGGTGATGATTTCCGATACTCTTCATTATATCCGCAGTTTCATGAAGAGTCAATACAAGCAAGAAGGCAATATGAAAAAAGCCTTCCCCGAAGGAAAGGCTTTCATAAAAATATATTCCGGACAGCTCTACTGCATGGAGGCATCCTGACTTCTCAGACGCTCCATTTCTTTTATACGGGCTTTGACCCTTTGTCTGTCATCCAGAAAATTTTTCTTGCCAGACACCTTGAAACACGTCTCAAAACACTCATCGGCCTTTTGCAGTTCGCCTCTCAATTCCCAGTACACGCCCATATTGTAGGTTGCCGCGATACGGTCTTTATTGCGTTCGGGATCAGTGATCCGGGCTGTTTTTTCCCAGATTTCCCTGGCATCCTCGATCACATTGCGTTTTGCATACTCCAGGGCAGTTTTCATCTCAGTGCTCTTGCCCTTCATGATTTTTCTTCTCTGAGTCACATAGTAGGGAGCAATCTGACGCACGGTTCTGTCCACCAGGCGGTCAGTGCATCTCTGCACTCCTGTACTCCAGTTGGGAAGATTCTTGAACGCATCAGTTTCATTCTTTTTAACGGACTTGAGCTGCACATGATCCCGGTTGGTGGCGGATGCGACCACCTGGCCGCTTTCAACCCCGACAACTCTGAAAGTGACCTCCATATTCACATTACGCACTGCGTGAAACTTCCTTACCACAACTGTATCGTAAACGGTTGTATAGGAGGAATCGGAGTTCATTATTTTTCTTTTGTTCACCTTTTTGGATTCTTTCCAGTCGCCGTTGTCTTTTACATCGTAGGTTCCCGAACCGACCAGTATGGCTTCCACTCCGGCCATCTTGCCGATCTCGGCAGTCTGACTCTCATCCATCATACCGCTCATGCCCAGCTGATGCTCTTCGAGAATACTGTTGAGTTCCGCGCGCTCCAGAACCGTGTAGTGTCCGTTCTGAACAAGCGAACTGATCAGCTTGGTTGAGAACTCGCTTCCCGGATACGCTGTCTTGGGATCGGGACGGGAATCAGATTCCATCCCCAACTGTTTCTGAACAACCTTTACTGCCAGATCCTGAAGCGACACGGACTCGTTGTCATTATCAAACCAGAAGCTCCAGTTTCCGGTAAGATCAGGATCCATAATCGCGATTTTCTTTACCGGGGGCATGTTAAGCTCGGCAGGCTTAAGCACTTCTACCGGAATAGTAGTGGCGCAATTGAACAGCAATAAAGAAAGACAACTCATCGCCATGACTTTGAGTTTCATACCATTTCTCCCTCTGATAGGTGAAGTTTAAGTTGCGTAAGACACAAATAATATAATACTGTATACAGTTCGAGTTGAAATTTTTGAATGCCGGAAACGGATTTCCTTCTTGCGGCTCTTTTGTATCGCCACCCCGGGCATCTTTGATTGACACCAAAATATACCGAATGGTATATTCATTGTCCATTTTCACGCAGGGACGATATGAAAAAATCGGAAAAAACCCGCCAGTTCATCATAGAACGGTGCGCCCCGGTGTTCAATCAGAAAGGATACACAGGGACCTCGCTTTCACATCTGGAGGAAGCCACCGGACTTACCAAAGGATGCATATACGGCCTTTTTGAAAGCAAAGAGCAGCTGGCGGGGGCCTGCTTTGATCACGCCAGAGCGCTTATTCACGAAAGAATGGATACTGAAGCGGGAAAAAAAAGCAATGCAGCGGAAAAGCTCAGGGCCATATTTGATATGTACAGAACATTTCCGGAATTCTGGCCTATAAAGGGAGGCTGTCCCATACTCAACACCTCTGTCGAGGCGGATGACACCAATCCACTTCTCAGAAAACGGGTGGTGGAGGCTTTGGAGATCTGGCGCCGCTTTTTCTCCTCCATCATCACCAGAGGCATACGGAACGGTGAAATACACCCTTGTGCAGATGCTCAGGCCACCGCGACCCTTTTCATTGCGCTTCTGGAGGGGGCTACGATGATGAGCAAAGCTTACAATGACAGTTCAAGTCTGCAGACTGTATTGGAAAAAATAAACGAAATTATAGACCAACTGAGTGTGAAGTGAAAAGGAACATGCCCGGTTGACAGAAAGGGGTATCCCATGAAAGATCTCAAAAGAGCGGTCGTCACCGGTTTGGGAGCTGTATCGCCGATAGGCAATAGCATCGATGAATTCTGGAACGGACTTCTGAACGGTAAAAGCGGTGCTGCGCCTGTCACCAAACTGGATGCATCACAATTCAAAACCAGATTTGCCTGTGAAGTCAAGGATTTCGATCCCTCTCTTTATCTGGACCGCAAAGAGGCACGCACCATGGACCTTTATTCCCAATATGCCATTGGCGCATCCACCCAGGCCTTCAGCGATGCGTGTCTTGAAGGAGTCGAACGGGATCCATACCGCTGCGCAGTTATCTTCGCCTCCGGAGTCGGCGGTCTGCTGACCCTGCAGGAGGAAATTGTCAAATACGCCAAATCCGGTTTCAAACCCCGTTTTTCACCTTTCATGATTCCCAAAATGATCGCCAATATCGCCGCCGGTCAGATTTCGATCAGGTACGATTTCCGCGGTGCGAACTACGGAGTTGTGTCCGCCTGCGCATCCTCCTCGCATGCCTTGATTGATGCATTCAATCTGATTCGTCTGGGCAAAGCCGATGTGGTGATAGCCGGTGGTTCCGAGGCCTCCATCAATGCCACCGGGCTTGGCGGATTCAGCGCTCTGAGAGCCATTTCGGAACGTAACGATGATCCCCGGACCGCCTCCCGCCCCTTTGACAAGGACCGCGACGGATTCGTGCTGGGAGAGGGTTCTGCCGCCCTCATACTTGAATCCCTGGAGCACGCACAGGCAAGAAATGCCCGAATCTATGCTGAACTGATCGGTGGAGGAATGACCGCCGATGCCTACCACAACACTCTCCCTCAGCCGGAGGGCAGATCCGTGTACCAGTCGATGGCTTTTGCTCTGGAAGATGCCGGTGCACAGCCGGAAGAGATCAATTATATAAATCTTCACGCCACATCCACTCCCGCCGGAGATGTTCCGGAGATGCTTGCCGTGCAGAAACTTTTTGACAGCACGCTGGATAGACTTCATGTAAGCGGCACCAAATCCATGACCGGACACCTTCTGGGTGCAGCCGGTGCGCTGGAAGCCGCCGCGACAGTTCTTTCCATCCAGCATGATATAATTCCTCCCACCATCAATACGGAAAATGTGGATCCGGAGATTGATGAACGAGTGAATCTCACTCTGGGAAAACCGGTGGAGAAGAAGGTGAATATGGCCATGAGCAACACCTTCGGATTCGGCGGACAGAACGCGAGTGTGGTGTTCAGGAAATTCGGCTGAGAAAATCAAGTAATTCGACAGTTATTCTTAAAGGGGCTTTTTGCCCCCTGAACTTCCCGAGGGGGGACTTGAGGAAGTTGGTCGGTCAAACGGCAGCTTGAACGTATGATGAACCAAGCAATACCCCGACTGAATAGGTGGGCATATATGCCGGGAATGGCAGGTATGTTGGATTACAAATAGATGTAGCCCCGTTCCGATCACCCTGAGCGTAGGTCCTCCGTAGTCGAAGGGCTTCCCCTTCCCTCGTGCTTTTCAGCGAATAGTGTCCGAGCCTGAAAGCAGAGCCCTCCGATGCGCTAATTTATTATACTTGGCTAAAGTGCGCGAAGTATCTTATTTTTTCTCAAGTTTTCATCCTACACTCTACCGGAGGGCTTTATGTTTTTACCCAGGAAATTGAATGGTTTGATTCTTACTGTCTCGGCTGTATCGCTGATGTATGCGGGATGCGGCGATTCAGAAAGCGATTCCGAAGCGAAGAAACCGGAAACCCGGAAGCAGACTGAACAAGCTGTTCAGGCCCAACCCAAACCGGAGCCGGAGGATATCGTATGTATCTGGGACGGTGTTGCGATCAGGGATACCTGTTCCAGCAAAGGCAAGTACCTTGCAAATATCAGTCTTGGAGAGGTGGTCAAGTTTCTGGGCGAGACGGGAATCGATCCGACCAACAAGAAGCGGGAGTATCTGAAAATCCAGCTATCTGATGGAAAGAGCGGATGGGCAAACGGTTACTGCCTTGCCCGGGACGCCCGTGCGGCTGCAGTAAAAGAGCCTGCGGTGATCTTCAAACGTCCGGATGTGCTCACCATGACCGACAAAAAACTTGAGCCTACGGAATTTGTGGCGATAAGTGAGGAAAAAGACGGGTTTGTGCAGGTTGTGGGCGAGAAAAGAAAGAAAAAGGGATGGGTTAAAAAGGATTTTCTGGTGGAAAACAAGGAAGAGGTGGCCATGGCGGTTTTCATCTCCAAAAAGCTGGGTAACGATTTTTCCGATGCCGAGAAACTCAGTCAGGTTATCGATCTGGCCCCCTATCCCAATTCCATGTTCATGAGCCGGATTGAAAAAAAGCTATCCGACCTGAAAGCAGCTCCCGAAGAAACCTCGTTGGCGACACAGCAAACAGAGGAAACGGAGGATATTGCAGAGCAGGAGAATACGGAAACGGCAGCCGAAGAGGAATAAATCAGAAAAACTTAACTCTCCGCAAATTAAGAAAAAGCATCAGACCCCGACCGTAAGGACGGGGTTTTCTTTTTGCCTCTGGCCCTGTTCTACTTTCCGTCCTTGTAAAAATCAGGGTAATACTCACTTATGCATTTGGGGCACAGGGTGTGAGTGAAATCAGCTTTTGTGCGTTTACTTATATACAATTCTATATGATTCCAATACCCCTGGTCATCGCGGATCTTTTTGCAGTTGGCACAGATGGGCAGAAGTCCTCTGAGTGCTTCAACTTCATCCAGTGCACGCCTGAGCTCCTGTATCAGTTTCTTTCTGTCCTCTTCGGCCACGACACGGTCGGTGATGTCCTGAGTTGCAATGAGGGCACCTTGTGGGAATGGAGAGATGGACACGGAAAGATATTTGGCTCCGTACTTTGTTTCCGGGAAAACTTGCCCCACTCCGTGTTCCATGCACTCCATCAACTCCTTACGCATGTTGACCTTGTGATGAGCGGCGTAATCGATATACATCCTGTCACCGATTTTGGGAAGGCGGTCCCCTGAATTCTGTTTTGCTTTATTTGATTTGACCACCTTACCTTCCCTGTCCACCACAACAAGTAGAACCGGGGTGTACTGGAAAAGGGCAAAATTGAAGGCTTCTTTTTCGGTTATCGAGGCGAGGTAATCGTTATGTTTGGTTTCTAGCCCCTCATAGGCGCGCACCTTTTTTCTGAGGCAGGCGTTTTCTTTTTCGAGTCGCCTGAGTCGTTCGCTGAGTGGCAACTGAGGGGAGGGGGTCATCACAGTGCTCCGATAATGGGTTCTTTTTATATTACTATTTAAAATATTTCCGGGCAAATGTTTTTTCAGGAGTGATCAAAAAAAAACGGCTTGAGAATAATATCCTATCATGACATACGAATTAAGAGCTCAAGGTAGTTGCAAAGGTATCTTCGGACAATGTATCTTATTCATTTGCTCTCAGGGCTCGACGCCGCAGGTTGAACCCTTTTTTATTTCGGAAGCTCACGTGACTGATCAGAATTCATATCGAGTTTTACTGGTTGATGATGAACCGGGAATACGCAAGATTCTTCGGCTCTTTCTGGAGTTGGAGGGTTATGAGATATTCGAGGCCATTACGGCTAATCAGGCCCAGTCCATCATCAAAAAAGAAAAACCTCATCTGGTCATTCTGGATGTGATACTTTGCGGTCAGACGGGTTTTGAGGTATGTGAATGGGTGAAAAACAATCCAGAAACCAGTGACATAATCGTATTCCTTTTCACCGCTCTAAATCAGGAACATGATTTCCGAGAGGGAAAACGGGTGGGTTGTGACGAATATCTGACCAAACCGCAAAATCCTAAAGATATAGTGCAGAAGGTGAGCGAGTTTCTGGAGTCGAAAGCAGAATTCTGACCATATTCTATTTATAGTATTAGCGCGTTTTTGCGTGATATTCCCATCGGGAACGTATCAGAAAGGGTGTTTGCAGCATCATGAAAAAAAACTATGCGTTACGTATTGGCATCTTGATAGCCATTCTGGCAGTGGCTGTCTACTTTCTAATTCCGTCTTTCCGGTACTATTCAAAGCCTCTTGAGGCAAGGGATCAGTACGGAAAGGAAAATCCTGGTGTTCTGAAGAATATTCTGAACCTCGGTCTCGATCTTCAGGGAGGAATGCGCCTGGTGCTTCAGATTGACGAATCCAAACTGAACAAGGATGAGAAAAAGGATGTGCAGGACAGAGCATACGCTATTATCGAAAACCGTATCAATCAGCTTGGGGTGGCCGAACCTGTTCTTCAGAAGCAGGGCCAGAACCGAATCATTGTGGAGCTTCCGGGAGTCAAGGATGAGAAGACCGCAAAGGAAGTCATAGGGAAAACCGCACAGTTGGAATTTCAGCTCCTGCGGGCTCAAAACGAGCGCGATCTGGCTTTCGAGGTTGTCAACAAAACCGTGAGCGGTGATGTGGATACTGCGGATGTGCAGGACACGACAGAGTCCGGGGATGAAAAAGAGGAACAGAAGCTGGCTGAGGATCTGTTCGGCGGAAGTGAGCTTGAATCCGATTCCGCTGAACCGGAAGAGGGCGAAACCGAGGAGAAATCCTCCGAAATCCAGTTTGCCGCCATGGTAGAGACTCTGGGCGAGATGCGGGTCGTACAGGAAGAGAATGTGGAGAAGGTAAAAGAGATACTGGATCGTGAGGACGTGCAGAAGGCCCTTGACCGTTCAGGATTGGGCAGCAATGAATTTCTGTGGAGCAACGAGACCTTCGAGGCCCAGAACGGCGAATCCTACAGACAGCTTTACTATCTGGACAAGTCTCCTGAAATGAAGGGGGATGTGATAGAAAACGCTTCCGCAACCATAAATCAGAGCGGCATGAATGCAGGTGAGGCCAAAGTGGACATTGAACTGAACACCAGAGGGGCCCGCCGCTTCAGAACCATCACGCATCACAACATTAGCAAGCAGCTTGCGATCGTACTTGACAATACTGTGTATTCCGCACCCCGTATTCAGTCCAAGATATCCGGCGGACGGGCCGAGATCACCGGCGACTTCACAATGGAGGAAGCCAAGGGGCTGGCTATTATTCTGAGAGCGGGAGCACTTCCGGCACCGGTGGATATAATGGAAGAACGTACCGTGGGACCATCACTGGGGCGTAGCTCCATTGAAAAAGGCATGATAGCAGCGGCTGTCGGTCTGATACTGGTAGTGCTGTTCATGCTTGCCTACTACAAACTGAGCGGGATAGTTGCACTGATCGCGCTGGGAGTGAACCTTGTTCTGGTTCTGGCAGTAATGGCTGCAGTGAATGCCACTCTTACCCTCCCGGGTATTGCGGGGTTGATACTTCTTATAGGTATGGCCGTGGACGCCAACGTGCTCATCTTCGAGCGCATAAAGGAGGAGATCGGTCTGGGCAAAACGATGCGCAGTGCGATCAATTCCGGTTACTCCACTGCGAAACTGACAATTCTTGATGCGAATGTCACAACGCTCATCACCGCGTTTATTCTTCTGTGGAAAGGAACCGGCCCTATCCGGGGTTTCGCCATCACTCTCATATTCGGTATCATGGCATCACTTTTCACGGCTCTGTTTGTGTCAAGATTACTGATGGATCTGATTTTCCAGAAGAAAGCCAAGCTCAGCATCTAACTTTTAATACGAGGAAAGCAGGATATGCAATTTTTCAAGAATACCAACTACAACATTCTGGGTTATAGAAAAATCGCCATCGGATTGTCGCTGGCTATGATTCTGGCCACGGTGGTGTCGATCATCGCCCACGGCGGACTCAACCTCTCCATCGATTTCGCCGGAGGTACAACCGTACACATGAAATTCGACGAACCGGTGCAGGAAGATCTGCCTGAAATCAGAGAATCCATCGAGGCGCTGGGGTACGGAAAACCGGAAATCAAAACCATCGGCCCGGTAGACAACAAGGAGATCCAGATAACAGTACGCTCCAACACCGAAAAAGTGGACCTTATCGAAGAAGTCGGCGAAAAGCTCAATACCGCTCTGAGCGGCAACGATTTCACCGTATTGAATGCGGAGAATGTAGGGCCCAAGATCGGAGGGGAACTTAAGCGTGATGCGATCATCGCAACCATCCTGGCGCTTATCGCCATTCTGCTGTACGTGGGAATCCGGTTCCACCTGCCTTTCGGTGTGGCTGCAGTGATTCCGCTGTTTCACGACGTGCTCATCACCCTGGGAATCTTCTCCTTGCTTAATCTGGAGATCTCACTTCCCTTCCTGGCTGCGATCATGACCATCGTGGGATACTCGCTTAACGACACCATCGTCATCTTCGACCGTCTCCGAGAAAACATGAAAGGCGGTCTGAGAGGCAGAAGCTTTGTCGATATGGTCAACGGGAGCATCAACCAGACCCTTTCCCGTACCGTCATCACCTCGCTTACCACTCTCTTTGTGGTCACTTCCCTGTATCTTCTGGGAAGTCATTCCATAAAGGACTTCGCTCTTGCGCTTCTGGTCGGTGTTGCTGTGGGAACATATTCAACCCTGTATGTTGCCAGCCCCGTACTGCTGTGGTGGCATAAAAAGTGGCCGATCACCAAATAAACTTTTGCCGGCGGTAATTAAAGAAGGGTTTCTCTGAAAAGGGAAACCTTTTTTTGTGGAATCTTCACCACTCTTCCCTCAAGAGAGAATTTCGGGACCTGCCCGCTCGTGCTCAGCCTGTCGAAGCTTGTCCCGAGGAGTCGAAGGGGATATGAGCTCCCCCTTCGACTCCCGAGGACGGGGCTCAGGGTGAGCGGACTGAGGCGTCCGTCTTGAGCAGGGAGTGAGATCTTCCTTTCCTCGGACCGGCCCGCTCATGCTGAGCTTGTCCTGAGGAATCGAAGGATATGAGCTCACTGAATACCCCTACACATTACATTCTCTCTTCGGCATACTCGACGGCTTCTGCATCTTATTCTTATCGCCGAAAAGAAAACAGCCGGGAAAAACCCCGAACGCAGAACCTTGAACGCATATTATATTTCCTACCGTATGAACCGATTCATGAAAACAACCGCTTTAGCCGTCTTTCTTCTCACCCTCTTTCCGGCCCATACACAAGCTCAGGAGTGTGAGCTGACTGTGGCAAGGCTTAAATACGGCGGCGGAGGTGACTGGTACACCGGCCCCTCGATGCTTCCCAACCTGGTGCAGGCGGCAAAAAGCAGAACCGAAATTCCTGTATGCGACAGTGTGAAAGTAATCGAAATTTCAGATCAGCGTCTTTTTCACTTTCCATTTCTTTTCATGACCGGGCATGGAAATGTGCGTTTCACCTCTCAGGAAAAGATCCGGCTGCGCAAATTTCTGATCGGGGGTGGGTTTTTATGGGCTGATGACAACTACGGCCTGGACAAATCCTTCAGAAGGGAGATGAAGGCTCTCTTTCCTGAAAACCCGCTGGTGGAGATCCCTTCTGACCACCCCATTTTCTCAAGTCTGTATGATCTTGATGGACTTCCCAAAATCCATGAACACGACAACAAACCCGCTCAGGCTTTTGGAATCTTTTTTGAAGGCAGATTGGTAGTACTCTACACCTACAGCGCCGACATAGGAAACGGTATGGAGGATATTCAAGTTCATAATGCAGGCCAGGAACGCCACGAACTCGCCCTGCGCATGGGAGTCAATATCCTCTCCTGGTTTTTCAGCCCATGAAGGACAGTACAAAACAGATCAGAAGATTCGCCGCGAAGTGCAGAAACCGCCTGATACTGAATCGGGTTTCGGGTACGCTTCTCAAACTGTTTTCGTGTTTTCTGTTTTTTTCCCTGGTTGTGAACACTCTTTTTTCTGCCTACCCCTATGTTGCACTTCCCATGATCTGGGTTTGCGGAGCAGCCCTTTTCGCTGCTTCCACTGCAATCATCGCTCTGATCCATCTGTTCAAGTCTCCCTCCCTGATCCAGAGTGCGAAAACAGTTGAAAACAGAAGCAATCTGAACCACCCCTCTCTCTCCCTTGCTCTTGAGCTCTCCACCCAGCGCCCGGATGGTTCCGAGTCTCTCAAAGAACAGCTGTACGGAAAAGCTGCGCAGGAGATAGAAATTCTCCGGAAAGTGTCATTCACTCCTTCCCGAAAACGTTTATCTGCCCTAACCGCGCTCCTGCTTTGTTCAACTGTGATATCGGCTCATTTTCTGCCTCAAAAAATATACAGCTACTGGAACCTCTTTTCCACCGTTACCGGTAACGAAAAAACTGTTGTACAGCCGGGCAGTACCACAATCCCTCTCAACAGCTCAATCACACTCAAACTGAGCAGTTCGGCACACTACCCTTCCGCGAAACTCGACCTGTACGCTCCGGACGGCACCACCCGAAACAGACATTTTCTGCGCCCCGACTCAACGGGCACTTTTTCATTCAAACTGGACAGTGTCAAAGAGGACCTAAACTACCAGTTCTCTCTGGCGTCTTCACTTCCCCCCGAAACCATTTCGGTAGCTAAACCGCCTCTGCTGCGGTCTCTTCAGGTAAGGCTTGATCCCCCCCGTTATACGGGGCGGAAATCAAAAGAACTGAATCTGGGCCAGGGCAACATGACCGTTTACGCAGGCACAGAAATCAACTACAGTATAGAATCAAGTGAACTGGACAGCGCATGGTTGATTTTCGAAAATGACACATTTGATTTCGAAGTGAAAGGGAAAAGAGCACAGAGTGATTTCAAAGTGTGGCGATCGGGCACATACACCTTCCGGCTAAAAGACACACTGAATCAGTACAGTGACTCTCTCCCGTATTATATGATCACAATCATCCCTGATGAGAAACCTCTTGCCCGCATTGTCAAACCGGGGAAAAACAAAAAACTGACTACAGCCCAGGTGGAAACGTTATGGGTCGAGGGGGTTGATGATATCGGCATACGGGATATTCGGCTTCAATGGTGCAGAGGCGGAGCTTGTGACCAGCAGCCTCAAAGCTGGAATCTCACCGAAAAAGGCAGACCCCCGGCAGTACGCAAACGCCTGGTATGGGATATAAAAGAGCTGTCACTTTATCCGGGAGACACCCTTTTTTACTGGCTCAGAGTCAGAGACAACAAACCCTTCGGCAGCCCCCAGGTCGCAGTAAGTGATACCTTCTGGTTCAGAATACCCAGTTTCGAGGAAATTCACAAAGATATCGTCAAAAAGGAGGACTATGCCCAGAAAAAGCTCGGCCAGGTAAAGAAAAAGCAGCAATCAATCACGAATTCGGTGGAAAAACTGCTTAAGTCAGCTGTGGGAACCGATGAGCTTAGCTGGGATCAGAAGCGCATTATGGAGGATATCCAGAAACAAATGGATACTCAGGCCGATTCGCTCCAGAAGGCGCTTCAGTCTTTGAAGCAGAGTATGGATGCGCTCAAAGAGGACGGTAAAATGAATGAGGAGCTGTTCCGGAAGATGGAAAAGGTGAAAAAAACCATGGAGCAGCTCGTCAAGGAGTTCGGGGAAAATCCTCTTATGAAGGATCAGAAGCAGAACTTGTCCATGGAGGAAATGCGCAAAGCGGCAGGTGAGCTTCAGAAGATGCTTCCGGAGATGAGTGAACGGCTGGATCAGACTCAGCAGTTTCTGGAGATGCTCAAACGGGAAAAGAACATCTCAGATCTTGCCATGAGAGCGGAAAATCTTTCCGAAGAACAGTCCAGGCTTGCCCCCTCAAAAGAAACAGAGCAGAAAAACCGAAGGCAAAAGGAACTGCTCGACCGGGTGGATTCCCTCAGAAAGGATGTGGAAAAGCAATTTGAGAATGAAAAGTCAGACAAGCCCTCTTCTCAAAATCTGGAAGAACTTGCAGATGAAATGAAATCCAGGCTCAACAGCGGAAAAACTCCCTCATCACAGAATATGAATGCCATGAGCAGGGAACTGATGTCACTGGGTCAGCAGCTGAAAAGCAGACTTGCTTCCAGTATGACGGCACGGATGGAGGAGGACAGAAAACTGCTTCTCGGTATGGCCCACGATGCGCTTTCAATTGAAGAGTGGCAGCAGGTGCTGAGCAGGCAGGCGCATGGCAGGGAGGATGACTCTCGAATCGCCAAATCGCAGCAGGCTCTAAAGGACGGGCTTTTGAGAAGTCTGGGGCGTTCGGACAGTCTGGCAATGATTCCTCCGGATGTGGTAGAAGAGATAACCAAATCATACAGAAAAGCTATCTCAAGAGCTCAGTCGGTGATTTCTTCAATGAGCAGTTCGGATGGAACGTTTGCCATGAACCGGAGTGTAAGAGAACTGAGGAGACTGGCACATCTGCTGTTATCTCTTCTCTCTGAAGCAAACAGCTCACAAAGCGGGAGTTCGGGTGCGGGGGATATGATGTCGGGGCTCAGAGATGCTTCAGGTAAACAGGCGGCACTCAATTCCATGATGGGCGAACTGCTGCAGTCCATGATGGGTCAGGGGAATAAGGCCGGGGGCAGTTCTCAACCAGGAGGGCAGAAACCGGGTGGTAACCAGGGCGGTGAGGGATCAAAAGAAGCCAGAAAACAGGCGCAGGAGTCCCAGAAGGCGATTGCTGAGGAGCTGAAGCGGCTTGCAGACACCTACGGCAAGGAAGCCGGAGAGAATACGGAAAAGCGGGTACGGGAACTTGAAAAGGAGGCTCGCCGCCTGGCCCGCCTCATGGAAAAGCCCCCCGGAGACATAATAGATCAGCAGGACCGGTTTCTGTCGCGGATGCTTCAGTCCACCCTTTCCCTTAACCGCAAGGATGAGGGAAAGGAGGAGCGCAAGGGCAGCCGCTCGGAAACAGTTTTCAGCGGGTCGGAAGCACCCCGTTTGGACAGTTCGATCCGGGAGGCGGATACGTTTCACCTTCTGCGCAAAAAAGCTTTCGAGGACAACTATCCTGAGGAGTACCGTTCAGCCATTCGGGAGTATTTTGACCGGCTTGGTGAGTTGTATCTGGAGTGAGTTCGTCGTTTGGTGTTCATCCGTTTATCATCAGGACCGGGCCGCTACCGTTCCTCGTTTATTTCACAGCTGTTTTCCCGATCGGATTTTACCTCCGGGGTGAATTGTTGATTTAGCACAGATTCACCTCCGGGGCGGCCTAAGCCCCTGATATAATTCCATTTCTCTCTGCCCATGCGAAACTGCAACATTCAACTGCCTCAGGCAGCTACTCCCGTAAGGTCAGTCACTCGGATTCAGTACCCTTTCCTCCGAACCGGTTCCCGAAATATCAACACTATAGTAAGTAATACCCCCGGTCGATCCCTGACCGGCAGAAAAAGACTATAAGTGCACTTTGCTTTTTAAGCGTTTAATAAAGGAGTTACACAACATGCCGATTCCGTCTTTTCTCAAGACGCTTCTGCCAGTTTTCCTGCTGGCAGTCTGTGCTCTCGCCCAAACACCCGTTTCCAGACACGGCCAGCTCTCCGTGCAGGGAAATCAGGTGGTGGATGCTCAGGACAACCCCGCCCAGCTCAGGGGAATGAGTCTGTTCTGGAGCCAGTGGGGTGAAAATTACTGGAACTCCAATGTCATCGACTGGTTGGTTGATGACTTCAAAATCAGCCTGATCCGGGCCCCCATGGGAGTGGAAACCTCGAATACGGAAGATCCCGCCTATCTTCAGGATCCCAATACCAACAAAGACTTGGTGGAAACAATTGTGCAGGCCGCCATCGCCAACGACATTTATGTGATTATCGACTGGCATGACCACAATGCCCATCAGCACCTCGATGAAGCCAAGGCATTCTTCGGTGAAATGTCCGAAAAATATGGAAATCATCCCAATATTATCTATGAAATTTTCAACGAACCGACCGATGTCTCCTGGAGCGGTGTTGTAAAACCCTACGCCGAAGAGGTTATCAGCACGATTAGAGCCAACGATCAGGAAAATCTTATAATTGTGGGTACCCCCAACTGGTGTCAGGATGTGGATATAGCCGCAGGTGATCAGATCAATGCCGACAACATTGTTTACTCACTTCATTACTACGCCGCAAGCCACAAAGGTTCCCTGCGCTCGAAGGCCGAAAGTGCTCTCAGCAGCGGAGCTGCCCTTTTCGTTTCTGAATTCGGAACATGCGAATACACCGGGGACGGATACGTGGATGAGGCTGAATCGGACACCTGGTTTTCCTTTCTTGATCAGCACAACATAAGCTGGGCCAACTGGTCGGTGCACGACAAAGCCGAAAGTGCCTCGATTCTGCAGGGAGGAGCAAGTACATCCGGTGGATGGTCCGAAAGCGATCTTACCCAGTCAGGAAAGTATATCCGTAACATACTGCGAAGTTATGCCTCATCCGAGCCCGAGGGATACACCCTTACTACAAGTACAAGCGGAGAGGGTTCAGTGAGCCGCGATCCCAACTCCACTACATATTCATCCGGATCGAGTGTCACTCTCAGCGCCGATCCGGCCCAAGGGTGGGAGTTTTCCGGATGGTCAGGAGATGCTTCGGGTAACACAAACCCCCTGTCCATTACCATGGACAGCGACATGAGCATAACCGCAAGCTTCTCTGAAGTTCAGCAGACCACCTATGCGCTCGATACCGACATTTCCGGACAGGGAACTGTTCTCAGGGATCCGGATGCTGATGACTACGAATCGCAAACCGACGTCTCAATCACCGCAACTCCAGATGAGGGGTATGAGTTCACCGGGTGGACAGGCGATATCACAAGCTCCGAAAACCCCCTGTCCGTCACCATGGATGCAGACATGAGCATAACCGCAAACTTCTCCGAAATTCAGCAGACCACCTATGCGCTCGATACCGACATTTCCGGACAGGGAACTGTTCT
>JBKGXV010000049.1:0-24556 GCA_046546375.1 Chitinispirillaceae bacterium
TAAGTAAAAACCACGAGAGAAACCTGAGAAGCTATGATTACAGTTCATACATAACAGAAAAAAAACCGAGCTATTCAGGTATTCTGAAATTACCACTGGTCATCGATATTCATCTTTTCGGCTCCCTGTATTCAATGATAAGAATAACACCTCGAGTCGACTTTGAGTATACAGACAAAAACGCATGCGAGCTTGACAAAACCATAGATTTTGTCCGACTGGGATTGCGAAGCAGAACAGGCAGGAAAGTCAGGCTTTTTCTGGAACCATCTTTTGATAACTCGGCATTCCTGTCCCGAGTGGAAGTGCGGTGGCTGCTTTAGGGCAGCAGCATCGTAATCCAGTCATACACAAGGTATTCACAAAGGTATGAAAAAAACATTCTGGATAGCAGCCAGCATTGCAGTATGCCTGTGTCAGCAGCTCTTTTCCCAGAACAAGTTTCACAGCGTTCTGGATGACTTCTACGGAAACATACTCTTCCCCAATGTCTCCTATGAGCTTGTAAACACAAAGATTGAACTTCCCGGCCTGTCCCACCCCAAAGGCAACAGCATGAATGCAGGCATCAGCCCCAATGTTAGAGACTGGCGGGGTCTCTATGCCTGGAGTGAATGGAAAAACGGCCCTGGAAGACTGGGAGCATATGCGGGTTCTCTCAATTTCGATGTGCGGAAACCTGATTACGAGCATTCCTTTGATGGAGCATTCTGGATTACTCCTTTCAGAAACAACACCTTCAAAGGGATATCCTTCACTCTCGGCAGTAACCTGTATCATAGTGAATCCGAAAACGAAACCCGCTTCTGGGAAGAAGATTTCTCCCGTTTTGATTTCACCACCACATCATTGGTAAAGCTTAACAGTACATATCATCTGAGAGCCGGAGTGAAAGGAGAGTTATACGATGAAAAACATTCCAGCATCTCCAGAGATGAAACAACCGGATTTTCCGACAAGTACGAGAAAAATATCAGTAAGTCCTCCGGAACTGCAGTGATCGGGTTGGTGGACAAGGAGGGAAGACGGCTTGATCTTAATGCCGAGGGCGCAGTACACCACAATGACAGCAGTTACGGAGAAGTGGATTTCAACTTGGTTTTTTCGGACGGAAGAAAGTTCAGATACGGGGATCACACCCTTTATTACGGGGTGGCAAGTTCTTTCGAAGCGCATCTGCTCTCAGAGATCGATGAAAACACCCCCGGTTACGCGTACATGACTCTGCTCGGAAACATCCGGGATGAAAAAACGTTTTATGGCTATATTTCTCTTCCGGTAATAGTGAATATCAGACTGCATAAATCGATTCACGCCCTGCTGGCACTCAACCCCAGCCTGAATGGAGAATACCGGTTTCACGCCGGTACAGAAGAAAACAGCTACCGCTTTCGACTTTCCCTCTCCCGGCTGCAGCTTGGACTTACAGGGGTGCTTGGCGAAAGAATAGAATGGTATCTCAGACCGGATATCGATTCAGACGTTTTCGTTTCGGCCCTGGAGGTCAAGTGCATTTTCTGAAACCGTCGCCGGTTCAAATCAATCATCACTGCCGCCGAAAACGCCTGCGCGCATAAGGTAGTAAAGCAGTGTGAGAAGCGAGCTCACCGCAGCCGCCACATAGGTCAGAAACGCCGCATTGAGCACTTTGCCCGCATAGGAAGCTTCTCCTACAGTCACGATTCCCGTCTGAGTCATGAGCGCCTTTGCCCTTCGGCTGGCATCCCATTCCACCGGCAGAGTCACAATTGAAAACAGAACCGCAGCACTGAAAAGTATCGCACCCCAGAGAATGAACTGCTGGGATGAAAACAGAAACCCCGCCATGATCACGATGTAGGAAAGCCAGCTTGAAACACTTGTGGCCGGGACCAGAGCGGTGCGCAGATGAAGCGGCGCAAAGCCCCGGGCGTGCTGGATCGCATGCCCCGCTTCATGACAGGCAACTCCTATGGAAGCCAGACTGTGACTTCTGGATACAGCGGGGGAAAGACGCAGCTTTCTTGATACCGGGTCATAGTGATCGGAAAGAAAACCTCCGGTTTCCTCTATGGACACGTTGTGTATTCCCGCGGTTTCGAGCATCCTGTATGCCGCCTCCGCACCGGTGATTCCGCGGGCGGAGCCCACCCTGGAGTATTTCTTGAACGTGGATTTGGTCACATAGGATGCATACAGTGCAAGAAGCAGCCCCGGAAGAGCAAATAAAATATACACAGGATCAAAAAACAACATGGCCAATCACCTCCCTACCCTCATAGCTCGGGTATCATCTCCTTATGTTTATCATACACACTTATGGTGTTCTTTCCACCTCTTTTAGCATCATACAGTGCCGAATCCGCTGCAGAAAGAAGTTGTTCCTTTTCAGTGATGAATGCATTGTCAAAAGAAGCAATCCCGATACTTGCACCTATTCTGTATGCACTTCGGCTTGTATCTCTGTTTATCAGTTTCATAATACGCTCGGCGGTCCTCATTGCCTCTTTTTCTGTACTTCTGGGGAGAAGAACAACGAATTCATCCCCTCCGTATCTGTAAAGCGAATCGTACCTGCGCAAATTCCTTTTAACACAGCCGCAGATATGCTGGATTGCTCTGGTACCGGCCAGATGCCCGTGAGAATCGTTGATGATTTTCAGGTTATCCACATCGATGAAAAGCACGGTGAATATGGTACCGAACCTTCGTGCTTTTTCGATTTCCGCTTCCAGATCGGCATCAAGCAGTTCCTTTTCAAAAGCCTGGGTGGTGGAATCCACCATCGCGCGATAGGCGAATCCTCTGTATTTATCGGATTCAACTATAGTGGGCCGCTTGAGCATTTTACGGACACTCTGCAAATAATCCAGCGCCGCGACCTGTACACTCACATCCCTTCCAAGCCTCTCCATCATCTGATCTCTGTGCAAAATAATACTTGTGAATATCTGATGCGCCTCCGGAGCATCACTCACAAAGATATGAGTGAGATGATATACGGCTTCAGTATAGATCTTTTCACCCATTTTCTTTCTGATCGACTCGAGTTTCTCTCTTTCATGCACGCTGCCCCTGCGTTCCCCGGTGAGGATTTCAAGCAGGGAAGGATCAAGTTCACCCCTTTTCAGGAAGCCTGCTTCCTGGGAAAGCACAACAGAATCAAGAGGGATCTGTTTTGCCTTCATATTCACACAGACTGTATCATACATCTCTTTTTTACCACTTCGCAAAATAATTCCACCGCCCCTTTATGCAAATATCAGACCAGCCATATTCATCAGAACCTGAACCTCATTTTTTACGGAAAATGAACAGTTTAAACCCTGAAATATTTCAAAACCCTGCCCCTTTGAGAATCTAGTATTTCAAAGTAGAACAAGGGTTTGTTCAGATTTCGAACATCAGAATCACTCTATTGCCCCGAAAAATAACGGCTTCACCTTTTCACACATGTGGCATACGGATTGCTTATGGCCTATGGGAAAACCAGAGAAGCTGTGAAAATCGCAACCAGAGGAGGTAAGGAGGCCGCCATGTACAGCACGAAAAGACGAACATTCACCATGATTACATTGATTGTGAGCCTCGGGTTATGCAACTGCAATCTCAGTGCACAAACCGAATCCAAAAAAGAAAAGATCCAGTTCGGAGCCAAGGAAAACCCCGCAACCGGTACTGCCGACAAACTTGGTTCATTTAAAACAGTCTTCGCCGATGTGGCTGAAAAGGTAGTGCCAGGCGTGGTTTCTGTCATCCCCACCAAAATCGATACGGTGGTCTTCCACAACAACCCCTTCTATCGTTTCTTCGGAAACCCCTTCGGTCAGCCTCGCGGGGAGGAACCGCAGGTCAGAAAGAAGGAACGGAGACAGAAAGGAATAGGCTCGGGAGTTATTGTTTCCTCCAAAGGCCATATCCTCACCAACTACCACGTGGTCTCCGGGGCTGATGAAATCGAGGTGAAACTGAATGACGGCGGAATGTATAAAGCAGAAATCATCGGAAGTGATTCATTGTCGGATGTGTCGGTGCTTAAAATAAAGGAGGATGTAAAAGATCTGCCTGTGGCGTATCTGGGGGATTCGGATGATCTGCGGACAGGGGACTGGGTGATCGCGATAGGAAACCCTTTCAGTCTCACTTCAACTGTGACCACCGGCATAGTTTCCGCCATGGGGCGCCATGTGAGCGCCGGGGATTCCTACCAGAATTTCATTCAGACAGACGCGGCTATCAATCCGGGCAATTCCGGAGGTGCACTGGTCAACATAGAAGGTGAACTCATAGGTATAAACACCATGATCTATTCCAGAACGGGAGGCAACATGGGTATAGGATTCGCCATCCCGATCAACATGGCCCGGAAAATAACGGAGGACCTGATTAATCACGGTGAGGTGCAGCGCGGCTGGATGGGAGTTTCCATTCAGGATATGGACGCCGAGCTTCAAGAGGCAATGGACCTTAAAAACCGCAAAGGCGTTCTTATCGGTGATGTCTACGAGGGGCAGCCTGCACAGAAAGCGGGGATCAGGCGGGGGGATATCATCCTTTCAATCGACGGTGAAGAAATTGGTTCCGCAAACGAACTGCGCAACATGGTGGCCACGATTGACCCCGGAAACAAAGTCCCTGTCAGAATTTTCAGAGATGGCAAAGAAATCAGTGTAGAGATGAAAGTCGCGAAAAGAGACGAGGAGAAGATCAGAAATCTGGCACAGTCGGAGCAGCCGGACATTTCAGAGGAGAGCAAGGAGAAGCTGCAGGAGAAACTGGGTATAAAGATTGCAAATCTCAGTGAGCAGATGCGCAGCGAGTACAGTATCGAACGCAAAGTGAAGGGTGTAGTGGTCACAGCTGTAAACAGAAGATTTCATGGTGCCCGCAGAGGCCTGCAGGAAGGTGATATCATTACAGAAGTGAAGGTAAGCGGATCAGGAATCAGATCCGTTTCCGATGTGAAAGAGTTCGAAAAAGCCACGGCGAAGCTGAAAAAAGGTGACTCGGTTCTGTTTTCCGTGTATCGGAAAGGAAGAACATTTTTCGCCGCTTTCAAAATCGGAGACTAAACGGGAATAATGGGCGGAAGGGAAATATTTCCTTCCGCCTTTCTCATATTTCATCCCTGTTGGGCACTTTCCCCAGTTTTACCAGAATATGGTATGCAGTCTCCTTGATTTCAGGGATCCGGGCTGGAAGAACACTGAAATTTCTGACCCCGGCTCTCAGAAGTGATGGAAGGTATTCTTTATTTCCTGCAATTTCACCACACACAAAGCAATCCTTGCCTTCTGTTCCGCATAAACGGGCGATATCGCTAGCGAGTTCTATGACTTTGGGAGCAGCTTCCTGGAAATAGTGCGAGACCATCAGACTCTCCCTGTCTGCCGCAGCCACAAACTGCTGAAGATCGTTGGTTCCCATGCTTATGAAATCGGAATGCTCCAGTATCGATTCAGCGTTCATCACCGCTAGAGGAGTTTCGATCATAGCTCCCAAATCCGGCTGATCCGCTTCTGAAATGCCCAGAAAACTGCAGACCTCATCCAGCTCATTTCTTACCTGAATAACATCATGCGCATCGGATACGAAGGGTATCAGTATTCTGATGTGATGTATTTTCGAAAGCATGCAGAAGACCCGGAGCTGCAGACGGAGAAAATTCCTGTACATGAGCAGAAACCGGACTCCGCGCACACCCAGCTGTGAGCTGTGTTCCGCACCCACATTCAGATATTGAAGAGTTTTGTCTCCTCCCAGATCAGCCAGCCGAACAATCGCAGGATGTTTGCCTAGAATTTCAAATGATTCAGAAAGCTCATTATAAAGATAGGACTGATCGGGAAGGTTTGAGGCAAGCATGTATATGTTCTCTGTACGGTAAAGTCCCACCCCGTCACAGTCGTGTTCTACCGCTGCCCGCACATCCTCCTTTACATTAACGTTTGCCATTACAGAAAAGTTCTCAAAAGAGCGAACTGTCTTATTATGCCTGCGGGAATGCTCAAGAATGACACTGCTGTTTTTGTGAATGGTAGAAGTACGGTTCAGAGCGTTTCTTTTCTCCTCTTCTGTAGGGTTTACAATTATAACTGACCGGTCAGCATCAACCACCACCTCCGTACCGTTGCCAACATCCTCATCAGTCACCTCCACATTGGAGATGAAGGGAATTTCCAGCGAACGGGCGATGAGAGCGGCGTGACTTCCCGGTCCGCCCTCCTTGGTCACCAAAGCCGCCGGCTTCTTTTTGGAGAAATATAGAGTGTCTGAAGGAAGAAGCCTTCGCGCAAAAACAACCCGGTTTTCCTCCATCTGCCCCAGAGGGTTGTCTCCAGCTCCCGTCATGGTAGTGAGAATTCTGTGCTCTATATCCTCCAAATCATGAGCTTTGTCTGAAACTGTGGGATTCTGGGAACTTCTGAACCGCTGCCCCAGAAAACTGAATACAAGCCGGACGATACTTTCAGCATTGAGCTTGCGGTTTTCCAGCTCACTTTCGATAAGGGAGAAAAGCCAGGGGTCATCCAGAATGGAACGGTGAACATTGAAGATGTCACTTTCTTCCTGAAGATTGAGATGGGCAAGATCCAGATTTTCCAGATCCCGTTTCACCTCCTCAATCACCCTGAAGATCCGACTTGATTCGCTCTTGACCTCCTCGTCTCTGATCTCCCAGGTTTCGGTTTCCCTGCTCAGCACATCTTTATACAGATAAGCGGGCCCATACCCGGCCCCTCCCACAAGCGGGACACCCGAATAAAGCTTTCTGACACTGCCTTTATTTCTGCTGCCGTTGTGCATTCCGAATCCTCTGGAAATGAACTTGAATATACAAGTATCTCAAAAGAAAGGAAGCCGGTTGGCCAGAGAAGGATTTCGAGAAAATCCTGTTTTTATTTTCTAAACAGGTCCAGCAGACAAAACTCTAAAACTGCAGAAAAGATGGAAAAAAACCGGACTTTACACGAACCTGCCTGAAATCAACTTTTCAAGGTCTATTTTCCTATGACAGCCATGCTTTTTCTCGATACTCCATCCGCCTGCACCCTCAGAACGTATGCCCCGGAAGTCAGGTCACGAATGTCGATATCCAGACTGTTGATGCCTGAAGGGAACTTCTTTCTTGCACTCTTCACCATCACCCCTCTGAGATCAGTCATGGTGTAATCAACCGACCCGCTGGTCTTGAGAGGGAAAACGAGTCGGATCATGTTCTTTCCAATGGGGAGGATACTCAGTTTTTCCCCGCTCTTTTTTTCATCAGAATTCAGCACAGGAGTACCCGGACTGGTGCTGGAAACGCTCCAGTTTGCAGGGTCATCTCCATACTCAGCAGGATTTTTTCTGTAAAGAGTTGAACCCGTGCTGCAGAGAGGCCAGGGGTCATCGTCGGAATACGACACCCTGTCTATATCCATGTAGGGGATTATCGAATCGGGACTTGTGTCATCAAGGTAGGGGTCACAAGGCATACGGATTGTAAGTGCCTCTCCGCCGGTTCTGAGCGTCCCTGCAAAAGTAAACACTTTTATACTTTGATCCAGACCGTTAATGGCTCTGAATGTGGAAGCATCAACCTGATCGGACACAAGAACGACAACTTCGTCTGCAGAGAGTGTAACATTGGGAGGGAACTTGAACCTCAAACCATTCACCTCCCAGGTATTTGCAGGTCTTAGTGGGTCGAAAAGATCCACTCTCTGCGCTGAAATATTCTTTATCTCCACATAAGGAACGGAGGTGGACGGGTTGTAATTAATTTCTGTAATAACCAGAGGCCCAACTCTGGGAGAGCTGTTGGGTTTTCCCAGAGTCGGCTGGACCATAGCCACACAGTGTTCTTCACCTGCGGATGTCACATATCTTCCAAAAGAGACACCATTGTCGATTTCACCATAACTGAAGCCGTGACTGTAGCCGGTGAGCTCTCCGTCCAGGGCAGAGAAAATGTAGGCACCTTCACCATGAGAGCTGAATGCGAATGCATCCGGGTCACTGCTTTTATTGAAATCGCCTTCGTCAAAAACCACATACCCCTTCGGTTCTATTTCCGTTCCATCCGGAATACGGAACTTTTTCGGCTTCTGCTTGTTATCGGTGATAAACCATCCGCTTATATCCGCTGCTGTATCCGAAGGGTTGAATAATTCCACAGCATCACAGGACGGCTCATCGGTATGTGTAAGTATTTCGTTAACATAAACAACAGGCGGTTCGGAGGGCTCGGTATCGTCACTTCCCGGTGAACCGTGAACAAAACTGGAAGCTCTCCAATAATCCGGATCCTCGGGGGCTCCGTCACCGGAAGAATTCACGGGAACAAGAGAAAAACCGCTTCCGTCCGCGGACAAAGGCCATGGTATTTTGTCATCATACTCGAAATCAGCAATCAACTCTTCACCAAGAGTATCAACGAGGGTTATCCTTTCTCCTCCGTTGGACAATTTACCATTGTATATACCAAAAGGAGCAAAGCCGTAGCGCTGCTCAAACCGACTTGAATCCGCAGCCAGAACAATAAACTCTCCCGCTTCAAGCCTGCAGCCAGCAGGGAAACTGTACTCTATTCCATCGATGAATTTACATCTGTCCATTCCCCGTGACGTATTGCCGGTATTCTTTATTTCTATAAACTCGTAAAGATTTTTATCGGCTGTGTCCGGTCCGCCAAGAGGATGATAATGAATTTCAGTTATGACTATGGCAGACTGAAGGGAAACGCATAAAATCAAAACGGCTGATGCTGCTTTGAAAAAAGTATCTATGATGGAACACGCACGCAGCATTGACGGCCTCCTTTATATGATTGAGTAGTTTGATTGCCTGTCCGAATGGTCATACCTCCGTAGTTCAAAAGTTTCTCTCATTGACGCAACGTACTTCGAGAAGCTCACGCGCTGCAGATCAAAGGCGCGGATGAGATCAAGCATCCAAAGAGGAACCTGACTTGTATAGCATTTGAGCTCAAGGACGACATCTTCTTCAAAAGGAAACGTGTTTTCATGACCGCAGCAGAGAAAATCTCCTGGATCAGGCACACTCGAATAGTTTTCCTGGGGTCTGCAGCACAAGTCTTTGTCAAATGTAACACGGGCATACTGATCATAACAGGACACATAAGCTTTTCTTCTGTACTGAGCAAGAACTTTCGGCTCCGCATTGTACGTGAGAGCAAGTTTGGTGAATGTGTTTATATTTCTGTTCTCTTTGCTGCAGTTGCCCTCCTGATGGAGAAAATTCCCGCTGGTGATAACCGAGGGATATTTACTGTTCTTCACCTGACCCCGGAGTTTGCGAAGTATGCTGCCGTCTTTGAATTTGAGTTCCAGAAATACGGGTTGATCCCTGTCGTAACCGTAGCTTCTGACTCTCATGTTGAAACGGTTGTTCTCGTTTTCAAGACGACGCTTCAGAAAAAGAAAGCCGGGTGAATCAAAGTACAGACTGTTCACGGTGTAATAATGATCCTCTTCTATCCGCGAGTATTCATCCAGTGCACAGTAGATGGAAACGAAGCGGGATATTGGCTCCACCATGGAGCGGTGTATGAGATATTTGAGTTCATAGCGCTGCAGCTGCGGTCCGGGTGATTTATGTCTCATTTGAGCAGCTCCTGTTTTGCGGATACCTTGTTGCGCAGCGGTTTGCCTGAAAGATTTCCCGAAAGATCCATTTTCCTGATGAACTTTTTGTAGATGTCGAACTTTATCTTCTCCATCTGAATCTCACTCTCTATCACACTCTCCTTCAAACGAAGCAGGACAAGAGGATCCTCTCCGTCTATCCGCATGTATTTGTCTAATGAAGATTTCTTTCTGATGGAGCTGCGGCGCTCCATCAGGAGATTATACTGCTGCACAAGAGTCTGTATTTCCCTATTGAGAACAGCCACCTCCTGGACAAGCTCTTCTTTTAGCTGGTTGAAATCACCCATTTCGTCCATTATTTTCATTCTGCGCCTGTTTATATTCAGCTGATCTGTATTGATTGCAGGAATGGTGAAACCGATTTCAAAATTGTATGCCTTGGAAATATCGTATTCTTTACCGTCCGCCTTGCGCTGCTTTTCATCGAAAAAATGATCGCTGTCAAACCCCAATTCTATATGGTTGATATATTCACGGCCCGATACTGTTTCGTGACGGTACTTCGCCTCGGCTTCACGCAGCTTGAGCAGGTTTTTTCTAAGATGAATATTCGCCGAATCCATCACGATCGGAGTACTGCTCATGATCTTGTTCACACGATTTATATCAAGCAGACCGGTGGTGTCGAATTCGACACTCTGAACATCGGGTAAGATTGCTTTTACTCTCTGCTCCAGAGCATGAACCAGATTCTTTTGCTCTACAAAGTCAAGTCTAAGTTCGGTAAGTTCATCCTCGCTGTCGATAAGTGAATTGAAATCGAAATCCGCTTCATTGACTTTTCTGTCATAGATATGTGTGAAATCCTCGTACAATGTGATAAGCTCCCCTACCCGGACCACCACGGCATTTCTGTACATGAGCTCAAAAGCCAGCATGTATCTTTGCCTCAGAAGTTTATTAAGCCTCATGTCACGTTTGTGAATATTGTGCTTCAGGGTACTGTTGTGCACCTTTCTTACCGCAAACGCCTCACGTACTCCCGAAGGCCTTATCCGCAGTGAATACCTCATCCTTTCATACAGTTTCCACCGCTTTGAAAACGGAGCCGCATCCTCGACTCTGAGCTCAACCTTGTCCGTAAAAGGAAGACCCGGTTTTGAATTTTCAAGGAATTCAATTTTTTCTGTCTGTTTTTCCAGATTGTAATCTTCCCGGACAGTGGATAAAAAATCAGAAAGCCGGATCGGCTGTGAAATGGCTGCCGACATGCCCAGAGTAAGAGTCATTAGAAGAGCTTTTTTTAAACCCATATCAGTTCTCAGCCACCGGTTTGGTTTTGCCGGGATCGAACAGTGTGAATTTAGAGTCTCTCTTATTGCCGTTATCGAAGACAACTGCGATGTTCTCTCTGGAATCTGCACACACCCCTTCCGGCTTCATGGATTGAAACGATCTGATAAGAGAGAGTCTGGAGTTTTCGTATTTCCACACACAGCCGACTCGCTTTTCCTTGTTCTCATTTACAGAAGCAACCAAAAGCGCGTGACCCTCATAAAACAAGTCTGAAATATGATGCCTTTCCCCCGCATACTCCAAAGGCAATGTATCCCATACGGATACTGATTTCTCTTTGAGACTTTCATCACTGAAAAGCTGATCCGGGGGTATGCTGAGAATCACCGACCGGGCACTGTCAAAGAGGGGATTTTTAAACCCGAAACAAAGATGATTTTCAAAGAAAAACATGCCCTCTATATCCGCCGTCCGGCTTTGGAAGGCATGGTTGAGAAACTCAGCAGCTTTTTGTTCCGGATAGGTTTTTCTCCACCTGTTAAACCGGTCGTGCAGCAGCACTTTTCCCTTTATTTTGAATGACAGGCCTTTTCGCACAACCTTTAGCAGGACCTTGCGTTTATCCGGAAGATTGCCTTTTTTGCTGTAGCTCTGGCTTGCGGCAATATAAAGAGTATCGTCATCATCGGTGCAGATTGACTCCATATCGCTTATTTTTCCCGCACCGCTTATCACCACCTCTTCAGTCACACTGCCTGCGGAATCGGTGATAAAAAGTATGGCCTGATCCTTATCGGTGTCATCACTTATGACACAGTACCTGTCTATATCTTCAAAGTAAACCACTCCGGATGCTTCCAGAGGTGTTGTGCTGAGGTTTGATTTCAGATTATAAAACTGAGCCGGTTTGGAAAAAGCGGGTTGCGACGCATGGCTTGAGGGTGGAAAAAAAGAAGTCAGTCTGCCGAAAAGCGTTTTTCTGATCGGACCCACAGGTGTAATTGACACCTTTTCACCCAGCAGGAATTCATTGTGTTCAGGAATCTTTATCTGTACCTCAATACCCCAGAGCCTGACATCCGGTCTTTTCCAGAGACGCTCGGGAAACAACACTATCCGCGATCCGATCCCGACGACTTCACCTTCAATACTGCTTTTTCTGTCTGCCATGGAAGTGACCCTGACCATCTGTCCGATACTAACCTTCTTGAAGATGTCCTCGTAGACAAATCCCTTTATATATGAAGGTGATCTGGTGTGAAGAGTCAGCACAGGAGCAAAAGGAGACACTTTTTCGCCCTCCTTGAAATTCACCGAACCGATCACTCCGTCAATGGGCGAAACGACTCTCAGTTTCCTCTTCTCCTCCTGCAGAATCTCAAGCTCCTCCTCCATACTTCTGATCTGAACCTCCACAGGCTGATCAGAAGAGTTCCGAAGCAGCCTGATTCTCAGATCTATGGCATCCAGAGCAAAAGCAAGATCCTTTTTCAGATTCGATATGCGAAGGCGGGTGATATTGTGATCATCTTTAGGAATCTGCCCTGTGTTTACACTTTTGAGCTCCGATGCCAGTTCACGGTTAAGTTTCTGTCTGGCCTGAAGCTCCTCGATCTGGGAGTTATACCTGTTAAGGGTGGAAGCCCGCTCAGCTTCAAGCTGTCGAATCTGGGAATTGATCGATCCGACGTCCGCGTAGGCCTGAGCCTTTATCCGTTCAAGACTATGAGTCAGTTCAGTTATACGCATCTCGAGCTCCGGCCTATGAAGCTGCAGAAGGTGATCACCCTTACTCACAGTTTGTCCCGCAACGACCTTTATCCTGCTGATTTCGACAGCATTTTCATTGTTGATAGTAATTTCACGGGCATCGGCTATTCCCTGAAACACGGATACTTCTCTGTTCAGTGTAAGAGTCATGGTGACCAGCACTACCACTATCAGCACCCATATCAATATCAGTTTTCTCATTTTAAAGCTGCTTTTTTCCTTTTAGAGTTCGACCGTACTCTCCTGAAGCAGTAAACTTATCCCCTCAATGTGCTCCACATCCCTCAATTCCTCAATGAGCTTTGCCCTGTTTGCGGGCTTTCTGAGTTTCACATGATAGGAATAATCATACTTTGCCCCCTGATTAATCTCTCTGAGTGTTATAAGTGAAAACAGTTTACAATGCTTTTTGAGTAAAGCGTCGATCAGGTGCCTGTTGGTGGAGCTGTGGGCGACGTTGAATCTCAGCATTCCGTCATAGAAGCTTGACTGCCCGATAGGAGAATAATAAAGAAGAAACGCAAGAGAACAGAAAATCAGAGTTCCCAGTACCCCTGTTGAATAGGAATAGACACCGCAGGCTATTCCGGATGCCAGTGATGCAAACATGAAAATGATATCACGGGGGTCTTTGAAATTTGTCCTGAATCTGATTATGGCAAGTGCCCCAATCATCCCCAGACCTCTGGCAAGACTGTCCCCGATTGCCTGCATTATTACCGCGGCAATAACCGAACTGAGAATAAGGGCCTGAACGAAATTTCTGGAATAGGACAGACCTTTGAATGTTTTCACATAGGTAATGCCGATCATAATCGACAATGCCACCGAAAGAAGCAGTGTGTAAAGAACCGTGACTGCCGCGGGGTTTGAGGAAGACGTCTGCAGTGTGAGAAAATCCAACATTTTTCAATCCACTCTTTTCTTTTGCCTGGCCGATCGCCTTACATTCTTGTGCGCCTACTCGTATACAAAACGTATATTATCCACTCTCAGATGTCCTGTGTCAGGATTCACAATCAGATCCCCGTATTCGTCAAACCTCCCGCCAGGAGCAAACACCACCCCTGTCACCTCCTGAAGTACCTCGTCTTTAATGTCGGGATTGTCCGGATCTCCCCAGGACGGGTAATCTATTCTGGATAAAGACATTATTGCAGTCCTGGCTTCAGGCGAGGTCTGCACATCCCACCCGTAGTCCTGCTGAACTTCCCGCTCCTCATACAAATCGCTCTGAATGCTGATCCTCACATCCCGTGAAACATCGGACGCGATCATCACCTGAATCTCTTTGAGAGCCGAAAGATCCGTGCTGCTTGGAAAAGTCAATCCGAATCCGCTCCATTCACTCCAGCCGCTGCTGCTGCCGGAGGGCACGAGTTCAAATGAAAACAGAACATCCGCTGTACCGTAAAGTGGTGTTTGCGTACTGTGCTCAATTGACGTTGTAGAGTTTTCAGAAGAATAAGTGTGGGACCAGTCGCTTATATCTCCGGGAGTGAATTCGAAGTTGTTAAGAACTTCCGGATGAAGATTGCTCCGATACGGGAACGGATCCAGATACCCTGTCGTATCCGCTTCCGGCTTTATGTTGCGCAGATGATCAGAAAAATCCTCGTGCAGATAGGTGAAATCGTTTTTCAGCTGATCCACTGCATTCTGCCAATCCGATTGCGAAACAACTGGATCTTCCGCAATAACTGGTGCTACAAGCTCAGAGTAGGCATCCACCCTGTCCCTGAGCTGCTGAGGTTGAAAATGTTGGTCCAGAAACTTCTCCCCGAATTCCACAAACCTGTCCCAGAACACTTTGGCCAATAACCGGGTGAACTTGTCATAGCATGGCGGATAAACGTAATTAGTACCTCCCCACACCGGCATCGGCTCACAATCTTCAACATCCTCGTTCCAATTAGGCACCTCCGCATCGTCCATATAAGGATCACTGCCCCAGAGAGTATTATCCATATCCCAGGGAATAAGCCAGAATTTTTCTCCCGGATCCTCCTCCTCATATATAAAAAAATTGTGGTTTCCCGCCCAGCGGCCTCTTGCATCTGTATACCACCCCATTATTCCGTCCCAGTTCTTGATAGCTCTGTCGACGACGATGTAGCGCAGCAGATGGTCAAAATCGACATAAGGGGAGAGGTTTTGGATAAAATTCTTTTCTGTTGAGGATTCTATAGCCTCGGAAATCGTGAGCATTTTGGATACATCCGGATTGTCCTCTGGATTATCATTTGTTTTCATAGCATCTAAAAATGCGGATTCGGAACGGTTTGTCGGCCAGACCTCTTTATACAGATTACCATCACCGTATACCGGCCACCTTGAATCGGTAAAGCGCCCGTCGATATTCTCAACCGCCACGAACAATCCCAGATTTCTATCGTTTACGATAACGTTCGCATAGGCGGCTCTGGGACAGTGAACACCCATTTTACGAAACAGCTCGTAGCTAATCATATCATGCATTTTACTCTGATCAGCAGACATGGAATGCAGATTAAGGCGTTTCATACCGTAAAGCCGCTTGTCCAGATCATATTCCTTGAATTTGACCTTTAAAGAGATCTTTTTACACACTTCCTTTTCAATCAGTCTCACATGATTCACTGTATCGAAACAATTTGGAATGGAGTACTCCGATCCCTTGTATCTGAGTCCCACTTCACCGATCTGCTCATCCTCGAACTGCATTTGAGCAGGCACATACTCCTCCCTGTGGCCATAGGTCTCCAGATACAGAGAATCGGATGAACTCACTGTGAAGCGGTAGGTGTGTATCCTGCTCGTATCGAACACATAGCTTCTTTCATCCGCATCGAGTTTGATTCGCATTCCTGAAACTGAACCGGCCACGGGAAGGTCGAAAGGATAATAGCTGTCGTGACGGAAAAGGAGGTTATAGGAGGTATCCGACGGAGTCTCTGCCCGACGCGACATTGTGCCAGTAGAAGCAACCCTTAGAGACTGCGATCCGGAGTTTGCGGCGAAAACGACTCTGGATACGGTCCTGTTTCCCGATGCATCAGCGAGGCTGAGCATATACACTCCCTCGGAAAGAGAGGGAAGCGTGATTTTTCTGCTGCGGGGAATTCCACCCCTATACACACTCCGGCCGCTCAGACTGAAAAGTCCCACCGACTCAACATTCACGGCTTCGGACAGATCAAGCACCCTGCGCGCGAAATTCCAGCGCACTGAAGGCATAAAGGATGAGCGGGATCTGTCTGCGACAGGGGATGAACCCGAAGTGGAAAGTGAGAACTGTCCCCGGGCATCGGTTTTAGTAGTATTGAGCGAATATCCTGCTGAAACCAATACCCCCTCCACAGGCTCACCACTTTCTTTATCCACGACAACTCCGCTGAATTCAGCGGCATACGATAAGAATGCCGCAACAAGGATACATCCGATTAAAACCTGAGATCGGTTTGCCATGTTCTCTCCTGAGCCGGGGAAGAATTCCAGAATTCAAAATAAGTCCTAACAAAACCCTAACATAACAAATTCGTACCGATACACAACGGCCAAGTTCAAATGTCACACACCAATCTCCGGAGAAACAAGTTCTTCGCATGATTATTCAGATTGAGAATACACCTAAAAACCGCTCCCGGGTTAAACGGGTGAAATCTCTAAATAATATTATGGCATGAAATTGGCGTTTCCATCCTCCCGTATCGATATGGTTTATTCTTCATAAGGAGATAGTTATGAATTACCGTACAGTTTTACTCCTGCTGGGTTTTGCACTTTTCACAGCATCAAACACGATTCAGGCCGGCGGAACAATGGGCGGCAACGGGGAACCGGGACAAAACGGCAACGGCACAGTCATGGATACGCTTCAGGTTGAGGGGGCGGTGATGTCTGTTGACGAAGATGCGGGCGCGGTGGTGGTGCAGACCGACGAGGGTCTCACAGACACCATAAGCATTACTGAGCAGACAGTGTTCAGAGAAGATGCCACTCTGCAGGACCTGGAACCCGGACAGAGACTGCGTTTTCACTATTTGGAATACCCCGACCGGCGCGAGGCGGTGCTGGTGGAGATTCTCGAACCGGCAAACGGAAACGGCAACGGCCGCAAGGAAGAAGATTATCAGTAGCGTCCATCGACAGTTCCCGGGTCCCCTTGCCAAGCCGGGGGGGGGGCCTGCGGATTAAGGATTTCCGGCGCCTCCACTTTCTGACTGAGCCCCTGCCACTTGTGCTTGCGATAAATACACTTCTGCGCCGCAAGTCCACTTGTACTCAAGCCGCCCGGAGATCTGCCCGCCCAGAGAATCCACTCCCCGGCCCCTTGCTCTAAATCATCATTAATCAGAACATTTTCAGCCGCCGCACTCAGCGGCAGCGCACAGAAACCCATTTTTTTGATGTGGAGAGCACCCATACAACAAATCTCGATACCCTTTTTCCGCTCGGCGCTCTCTGCGCCGTTATCCTGCCATTTGACCTCCATTCTGGCCCAGTTTAATTTGAAAAATGCTAATCGAAACAGATCCATCCAGCTACTACCGGCTGTTCCGGCAAGACGTGAATCCCTTCATTTCAAAGGGAATCATCGAATTGAATCAGAGCAAGACAGAAAAAGTGGTCTGGTTTATCGATAATCCGGAAAAACCGGCCATAGGGCTGGTCGCCGGTGAGGAGCAACGGAACCTCAGACCTCAAAAGAAAGGTGAACCTATGCCTCTGCTTACACTCAGCACTTCCGTCGAAATCGATGAAGGCGGCAAAGAAAACCTTCTGGGCCAGCTCTCGACTGCTGTTGCGGAAAGCCTCAACAAGCCCGAAAAGTTCGTGATGGTTACCATTGAAGAGAGGGCAATCTTGATGTCAGGCAGCACCGCACCGGCCGCATTTGCAAGCCTTTCCAGTATAGGAGGCATAAACGGTGAAGCCAACAAGGCGTTTTCGGAAAAACTCTGCTCACTTCTCAAGGACCGGCTCGGTATCGAACAGGAAAGAGTCTATATCAATTTTTCTGATGTAGAAAGGGAGAACTGGGGGTGGAACGGGAGTACGTTTGCAAAGTAGGCTAAAGAAAGGTCTGATGGGGAGTGATAAGCACCGGATATGGTATCGCGGAAAAAGGAATCCGATGCCGCCCACCTCCCCTTCTGATCGATTCTGGTCAGGCCACATGATGAATCGCCCGCCCGTTTTGAAACCCTTACCTGAGCTAAAGCCGTTATTTGTCACAATCAATCAGAAATCAAATCTCTCCATTTTGCACGATCAGCATATGAAACGGCGAATTCGATATCTCCTATGCTACCGCTTAAGGTATCCGCATGAGCAAGTTTTCTGAACGTCTCGATTTGTACCTGCTTGATCATATACTCATCCAATAGATTACCAGCCACCACATGTTCATTTTTGTCAATTTTTCCCAGATCCAGCAGTTCTTCTGAAGTTCTGAACTCTATATCATACAGCTCTGCATCATGATCATAAAATCCATTGAAATGAAATATCATTATACAGTTGTTATCTTGATCCAGATAAACCTTGACTGTTTTTGAACTGAAACTCACCTCAGTTTCCAGAAGTATAATATGAGTGCATTTTGCCCCTGCCTTTATGAGTGCGATTTCCTCCTCAAGAACAATATGCGATAATGGTTGCTTTTCCATATCAGTGTCTGACCGTGGAATAGGGTTCAGTGATATGCAGTTTGAAAAAACTGAAACAAACAATACGAGTTTCAGTATGGGTTTTTTCATAGTTCCGATTCTCCTGATTTTCGACCACCCTCACCGAGCAGCCTCTAGCGGATGTTTCATGTTCCAGGTGTTTTCAGCGGTATTGCCGCCCCCCAAATGTCAAAAAGTGGTGAAGCCCTGGCGGCCTGAACATTTCTAATATACAGCATGCACTCCATAGTTGGTGTAATCTTTAGTTTGCGAATGATTCCCCTTGCGCACATACAAAACCCAGAGTACAAATCCCTTATGGTTCGGTTTTTGCTTGATCCAACTCTCTTGGACCGGCTATCAGATCTTAGAAACACAGTATAATTCTATAATCAGCCATAATTCAATACCTTAGAATGATGTGCAGTCACAGCACTTACATGTTTATACAGAAAAAAGAATAACAATAAGAATCAATTTTCCAAAACACGCCCGGTTGGGCCAAAAGAGGATCTTTATGGCAGAAAACCAAACTCCCCGACCAGACATAGGAAGCAAGGAATGGTACCAGCTTTCCTCACAGGAGGCGCTGGAGCGAGTCAAATCACCAAAAGAGGGACTGAGCTCCCGGGAGGTGCAGAAGCGCCTTGAGCAGTACGGAAAAAACAAACTTCCCACCAAAAAAGCCCCCTCCCTCTTCACGCTCATTCTGCGTCAGTTCAAAAGCCCCCTCATATACATATTATTAATAGCGGGTATAATCTCTCTGGTGATTGGAAGCCTGGAAGATGCTGTTTTCATCTTCATTGTCGTTCTGATTAATGCAGTAGTGGGGACAATCCAGGAATTCAAGGCCGAAAAGAGCGCGGAGGCTCTTCAGAAAATGATCCAGGCCAAGGCCACCGTGCTCCGGGATGGTGAGGTGAAGCGCATTGATGCAGAAATGGTGGTCCCCGGAGACATTGTCCATCTCGAATCCGGTAACAGAGTGCCCTGCGACTGCAGAATCATCACCGAACGCAACCTGGGTATAGACGAGTCGATTCTGACCGGAGAATCCACCACATCCCAGAAGCAGACGGGGGTGATTGAGGAAGAGGAAGTGGAGACCGGGGACCAGGCGAATATGGTCTTCGCCGGTACATCGGTCATATCGGGCAGAGCGGAAGTGGTTGCGGTTGAAACCGGTTTTTCCACCCAGTTGGGCAAGATTTCAGAAGCGGTGACGCAGACGAAAACGGGTGAACTTCCTCTGGTGCAGAGAATGAACCGTTTCGTGAAACAGCTCAGTTATATCATTCTGGGAGCGGTGTTTGTCCTGGCGGGTATCACTTTTGCCAGAGGCACACCTCTGATCGAAGTGTTTTTCATGGCGGTGGCGCTGGCGGTTTCAGCCATCCCCGCTGGTTTGCCGGTGGCCATGACCATCGCCCTTTCCATCGGTGTCAACCGCATGGCACGGCGCAAAGTAATCATACGGAAACTTCCCTCCGTGGAGGGGCTCGGGAGCTGCACCTATATTGCAAGCGACAAGACAGGCACCCTGACCTCGAATATTCAGACGGTTAGAAAAGTGGCGTTGTGCGAACAGAATGGTTTTCAGTCGGTTGATGTGACCGGTCAGGGCTACACCGGAGAGGGTAAGCTCGAACGTGATGGAAAAGAACCGGATAAACATGTGATGAAGCGGGCAGTTGCCTTTGCCAGAGCGGGAGTTCTGTGCAATGGCGGATCATTGATAAAAAGGGAGGGATCCTGGAAACATGATGGTGATCCTATCGATGTGGCGCTTCTGGCATTCGGGTACAAAGCCGGGCTGGAGACGGAAAAAGTGAAAAGGGAAACGGAGATACAGACGGAAATCCCTTATGAATCTGAAAGAAAGTATCAGGCGGTGTTTTACCGGGAACAGGACGGATCATTTACGACAGCGGTCAAAGGAGCAACTGAGGCGATTCTTCAGTTCTGCAAATTCGTACCCAGTTCGGAGGGAAAAACCGAAATCGATCCGGGCAGAATTCATGAAATGGAAGCACAGCTCACAAACCAGGGATTCCGCGTGCTGGCTGTGGCATCGGGAAAAAACGGGGAACCATCCGATCTGCAAAATCCCCAAGAGGAGGATATTCCCGATCTGACTTTTCTGGGACTGGTGGGCTTTATTGATCCTCTGCGTCCTGAAGCGAAAGGGGCGGTCGAAGAGTGCAAAAAGGCTGGAGTCAAGGTGGGGATGATCACCGGGGATCACCCCAGGACCGCACTCGCCATTGCGAAGAATCTGGGTATAGCGCAGAATGAGAGCGAACTTGCGTCGGGCAAGGATCTGGAAAAGACCAAGAAGGATAATGAAGAGGAGTTCAACAAGAAAGTGCGGATGGCATCTGTGTTTGCCCGGATAAACCCTCTGCAGAAAGTCGATATTGTCAGCTCACTGGTATCGGGAGGGGAATTCGTGGCGGTTACCGGAGACGGGGTGAATGATGCTCCCGCTCTGCGTAAAGCGAATTTAGGCGTGGCCATGGGGTCTGGAAACGATGTCGCCAAGGACACCGGCTCAATCATTATTGCAGACGACAATTTCGCATCGATCGTCTCCGGTATTGAACAGGGCCGTATCGCCTATCAGAACCTTCGTAAAGTAATCTATCTGCTTATCGCCACCGGCGCCGCCGAGGTGATTCTTTTCACATTCGCAGTAGCGCTTGGCATGCCCATTCCTCTGGTGGCAGTGCAGCTTCTGTGGCTCAACCTGGTGACAAACGGAGTGCAGCATGTGGGACTAGCATTTGAAAAAGGAGAAGCGGGGGTCATGAAAAACGCTCCCCGAGATCCCAAAGAGAGAATTTTCAATCCGCAGATGATTCAGGAGACGATTGTGGCGGGAGCCACCATGGCATTTGTGGGCTTCGGTCTCTGGTGGTGGCTCATGTCCCAGGAAGTGGAAGTCGTGTACGCGCGGAATCTGATGCTTCTTCTGATGGTTCTGTTTGAAAATTACCATGTGTTCAACTGCCGCTCTGAACTCGAGTCGGTGCTCAGAGTACCGTTCAACAACCCGATTCTTTTCCTTGGTGTTGCGGCAGGCCTGAGCATACATATTCTCTCTCTCTATATGCCCGTTCTGCAGGATGTACTGCAGACAAGCCCCGTAACCCTGACCCAATTCGGTCTGGTTCTGGCGCTTGGAGCAAGCGTGGTGGTGACAACTGAAGTTTTCAAGGCAATCAGGAGAAGAAAACTGAGTAAGGAGACGGAGAAATAAAAGAACGCGAGACAACGGGACTGGGAAAAGTCGGGCCTTTTTTCATCCCGTTGTGTCTCAATAATGAGCGGCGGTTAATAAAAACATCGAATACTCTCTTGTAGAGCCGTCTTCCCTCTGACGGGGGATCTGAAGAGCAGTGGATATTTCTGTATCGCGAAAACCGGCGGCTTGGGCCATGCGGGTCAATTCACTTCTGCAGAATCCCTTGTGCCCACTGAAATTCTCACCATGAAAACCGCCGTCCTCCTTGTCCAGATCGGCTATGCACAGATATCCGGGCTTGTTGAGCATACCTGCGAACACTTTAAGGATTTGGGGAACATCTTCCACATGGTGCAGGGTCATCTGTGAATAGATCAGATCGAATTTAGCTGCAGGAGGCCTGTCGGTTGTAAGATCAATCTTCATCACCTCCATACTTTTCAGGCCGCGGCCGGCGATTTTTTCCTGCGTGACCTCGAGCATCCCCTCAGAGGAATCGGCCAGCACTATATGCCCGAGATAAGGTTTGAGTGCGAAGCTGAGGTTTCCTGTTCCACAGCCGTATTCAAAAGAGATCATCTGTTTGGAAAGGGGTACTCTTTTTCGTATACCCTCCGCCACCGCCAGTGCCATAGTTTCCCTGCGCGAATCCTTGTCCCACTCACGAGCTTTTCTGTCGAATTCATTCATTTACCGTTTCCCGTTCTCCGTTTTCCCGCGGACCGGCCCGCTCACACTGAGTTTGTCGAAATGTGAGCTCAATTAGTTCTGTTGAAGCTTTGATGCCCTCATCTCTGCACTCGCTTTTTCCTTAAATCATTTCAGAAAAGACACTCATAAAATAGATACGAACCTCCCGAAATATCATGCAAAAACCTCAGAAAGGTGATTAGAATCCAAAGTGCGCATCAGTTATTTTCGTTTTATCCGCGGACCCCTTCGGGGACCCTCAGTTCAAATGAATGGTACGAGTGATATGCTGAAAAACAGATATGCAACGTGGCTCATCCTGATTATCGGAATCTTCTATCTCCTGATAGTAGGCAAATCACTTCTTATTCCGCTGGTCCTGGCAGTGTTCATCTGGTACTTGATTAATGTTCTCACCGATGTATTCGCGAAGCTGCCCATTGGTCCCCAACACAGCCTTCCCCGACCGATCGCGTTTGTCGGTGCGCTTATCTCCATCGCGGTCCTGATCTATTTTATCGCAAACATCATCACCGTCAATATCGCCGAAGTGGCTGCTGCTGCACCCGCTTATCAGTACAATCTGGAGCAGATGAGCCGGAGGTTTTTTGCAAAACTGCCCCTTAGGGAACCTTTGTCTCTTCATAAAATCATAAACAATCTGGATTTCGGGTACATGGCCGGAATCTTTGCCAGAGAACTCACCAATTTCTTCAGCAAGGGCACCATAGTTCTGATCTATCTGATTTTTCTCTTTCTTGAACAGCGAAGTTTCGGCAACAAGTTTCTGGAACTGATCCGCGACCCCGATCGTCAGCACGAAATAAAGATGCTGGTAACCCGCATCGATTCTGACATACGTACCTACCTTGGGATAAAAACCGTCTCAAGTGTGATCACAGCTCTTTTCAGTTATCTGATCTTTTCCGCCATAGGGCTCAATTTTGCCAGTTTCTGGGCATTTCTTGTCTTTCTTCTCAATTACATTCCCACCATCGGGTCCATCATAGCCACGGTTTTCCCCTCACTTCTTGCTCTGGTGCAGTTTGAAAGCATCGGTCCCTTTTTAGTGGTGGCGCTCGGGGTCACCTCCGTCCAGCAGCTTATCGGCAATTTTCTGGAACCCCGCTTTCTGGGCAACCGGCTCAACCTCAGCCCATTGGTGATCCTGATCTCCCTGGCACTGTGGGGCAAGCTTTGGGGAATTCCGGGAATGCTTCTGTGCGTTCCGATCACGGCAATCGTGATGATCGTTTTTTCTCACTTCCCCCAGACCCGGTCCATTGCAGTCGCTCTTTCAAGAAACGGCAAGATCAGAGCCGAATCGCACGCGGAGGAGAAAGAGATGACCAAGGAAAGCCTGATCGAGTAGGTTCAGGGGTCTGAATCAGCTGTACACATATTAACATGGTTCAGTTTAAAGAGTATGCTTTCGGTGGAAGCTATGCTCTGGTGGTATTTTGGGCTCAAGATTCACATTCGGAGGTACTTTTTAACCTCCGGGGAAGCCGCCTCTTCCCCGAATGGATAAAAAAAACTACTGGCACATACCATTCCACTTGGATATAATCAGTTTCTATTGCTATATTTAAACAGTTACTTTGCAAATCATGACAAACTATTCTTCACTCTTCAGACAATCCCATCCAAGGAGGCTTCGGATGAACAGAAAGACTCTGCTCTGCCTAATGGCCGCGGTGGTCTTTTCCCAGGTGGCGCATTCCCAAACTTTCAAAATGAATGTCGGGGAACACGAAGTTAATCTATGGCGTTTTTCCTCGGGTCAGAAAGAACTGATCAAGGACTCTACCGTGATCTCGAAGGGCGATACCCTGTTCACCTCCAAAGGACAGGAAGTGTCGATCCGGCTTGAAAACAATTCCAGACTTCTGGTGAAAGGAGCCAGTGCACTCACTTTTGCCGGTGAGAAATCCAATCTGGATATCATTATGAACAAAGGACAGATCTTCCTTGACCGCAATGAACCTCACGAACTCAAAAAAGTGGGTATCACGGTCAGAGACTACAGCATCGTTCCTCTTGGAACCGGTGTCGCCATTAAAACCACCCGCCAGGGAATTCCCACCACGGCGGTGCTGAAAGGCCAGATCCAGATGATGTCCCCTCTGGGAGAATCGATCACCATCGGACCCAAAAAGTTTGCCACAGTGAACCCTTCAGGCAAACTCACATCCGGAGATCTCAACGAAAAAGGCCTCCAGCAGCTTGAGCAATGGACCGGACTGAATGCTGAAAGCAAAGTTGCCGCTTCAGAGGAAAAAGCTTCTTCAGAGGAAAAAGCTTCTTCAGAGGAAAAAGCTTCTTCAGAG
>JBKGXV010000050.1:0-24364 GCA_046546375.1 Chitinispirillaceae bacterium
CTCCGGGGTGTTAGACTCATCAGCAGGGAGCGTGCTGTTCAAACATGAACAGCACGCTCTTAAATCCAAATCAACGTCCCTTCAGTGTATCGATAATATCCTCAACAGCACCTTTTGCCTAATACCCCACTCCTTATTTATCCCCAAAAAGACAGGCCCTCCCCTGCGGTGATCACACTCCCAGACGGTCGCACAGATCAAGAAATTCCTCCTTGAACTGCGGAAGCTGGGGGAGGTGAAGCTCCCGGAGTTCGGCGTTCTTTTTTTGGGCGGTGCGGGAATTGAGATCGCTCAGATAGTTTTTCTTGACATCCCGTGCCGTGGGGTATCTTTCATGGAACCGTGATTTTTCGCTTTTGGTGCTCTTGAGCACATCCCTGAACTTGGATTTTTCGCGTTCATTCGAAAAACGGTCTTCGCTGGTGTTGATAATGGGATCGAACACATGCCGATCCAGAAACGACACCAGTTTCTCCCGTGCCTCATTGGTCTGTGCCATAGCTCACCTCCTTTGGGAAACTCGATACCGGCCATATTTCAGGATAAATGCAATCCACGCACCAGAGTTTCTGCATGATTGTTGCTGTTTGTATTAGATTCACCCCGCATAAGAAAGGAGAGGAGCATGTCTTTGCGCTTACAGGTGATCGTCGGAAGTACCCGTCCGGGCCGTTTCAGTGAAAAGCCTGCACACTGGATATTGGAGAAAGCACAAAATAAGCCGGAGGTGGAGGCGGAGCTTCTGGATCTGAGGGAATATCCTCTGCCGTTTTTTGATGAGCCTCTCAGCCCCAGCAGTCTCAAAGCCTACTCAAGCGACGTGGCAGTCAGGTGGTCGAAGAAGATTACCGAGGGGGATGGCTATATAATGGTCACACCCGAATACAATCACGGCTACTCTGCAGTTCTGAAGAACGCGCTGGATTATGCCTACTACCCCTGGAACAGAAAAGCGGTGGGATTTGTGAGCTACGGGGGAGTTTCCGGGGCCCGGTCGATCGAGCAGCTCAGGCTGGTTGCTGTTGAGCTTCAGATGGCTCCGGTGAGAAATTCGGTACACATCCCGGTGGACCTTTTTGGTGAGTTGAAGCAGAAAGACGAGGTGAAACCAGGGGATTTCAGCAGCATTGACGGGTATGCCGACAGTTTTCTGGATCAGCTGATCTGGTGGACAAGGGTTCTCAAAAAAGCAAGAGAAGAGAAACTCTGATGTGTAGTGATTCATTTAATGCTTTAAATGTCGTGGGCGGAAATGTGTGAAAAATGGTGCTGAAATGATTCAATCCTGTGTAGTGAAATAATTATATTCCCCTCAGAAGGACTTATTCTTTTTCAGGGGAGTTGTCATGGGTAAAAATTCCGTATATGCCTGCATTACCGTACTGATTCTGTTTTCCGGCTCCGTTACTGCCCAAAAGGAGTACACCTGGGGCACGGTCACCATGGGCGGGGGAGGATTCGTCTCCGCAATCATCACCTCCAAAACGGAACAGAACGTGATCTATGCCCGTACAGATGTGGGAGGAGCTTACCGCTGGAATGAGGCGGGGCAGTCCTGGGAGAGCATCACCGACTGGGTCGGTCCGGATGATATGGGGCTTCTGGGAATCGAAGCACTGGCTCTGGATCCCAACAATCCCAATCGGGTGTATATGCTGGCCGGTACGGATTACTGGAATGAGGGCAAGACTGTGATTCTGCGTTCCGATGATTACGGTACCACATTCGATACCATCAATGTGACATCTCTTTTCAAAGCACACGGCAACGGATACGGCCGGCAGAACGGTGAACGTCTGGCTGTGGATCCAAACAATCCGGATATTCTTTACTGCGGAACCCGCTATGACGGTTTGTGGAAAAGTACGGATCGGGGGACCAGCTGGACGAAAGTCGAAGGGATAACCGCCCCTTCAAACGAGCAGGGTATCTGCTTTGTTCTTTTTGATCAGAACAAAGTTGTCGATGGAATGACTCAAAAAATCTTTGTCGGTATGTCCGCCACCGAAGAAAATCTCCACATGAGTGATGATGGGGGGAAGAGCTGGGAGCTCATTGAGATGCCTGAACTTTCAAAGCAGGTCATGCCTCAGCGGGCAGTGCTTACACCCGGAGGGCGGTATCTTTACCTGACAGCTGCAAACGGAGCCGGGCCGGGTTTCGGCAACGGTGTCACTATCAGCCGCGGCGCCGCGCTCAGGTACGATACAGAAGAGAATTCATGGACAAACATTTCCCCTGAGAACTGGATTGACGATCCGCCAGATCCCGAGTATCCCGACCAGACCCAGTGGGATGCTCATTTCGGCGGTTTCGGCGGCATTTCCATGAATCCTGCAGACTCGAACCATATAGTGATTTCATCCATCAATGCCTGGAAACCTCAGCGCTGGGACAATTCCACTGCCGCGGGATGGGGAGACAAGATTTTCGCCACAACAGACGGCGGAGAAAACTGGACCAGTGTGTTCGGCGATATAGATGATTCTGAGATCAGCTCTGTTCCCGATGATGCTCCCATTGCAGTTCTTTATAAAAACGACTATAACTGGATTGAGGGTGAGAGCATACATTGGGCCGGAAGTATTGAATTTGATCCATTCAATCCCGACCGGGTATTCGTGACTTCGGGAAACGGGATCTACATGGCTGATAACTTCTCGCCCGGGGAGAGGTTCAGGTGGAATTTCTGTGTTCGCGGGCTGGAGGAGACTGTTCCCATGGATCTGGTCAGTATTCCCGGTGGTCCGCTTGTCACCGTGATACTCGATTATGACGGATTTGTTCATGATGATGTGACTCAGCCGGTGTCGAAAAGCCGTCACTCACCCCAGATCGGCTCCACAACAAGTATCGATTACGCAAAGCAGAATGCCTCGGTGGTGGTGAGAGTGGGAGGCAACGACAAGGCTGCGGATCACGACGAGTATGTGTTTCCGCTTTACTATTCCACCGATACCGCCAGGACCTGGACCAAATTCACCACCCATCCGGAACCGGGGCAGAATTACAAAGGTGATATTGCCGTTTCTGGTGACGGGGAAGTGGTTCTGTGGGCTCCTGACGGTGCAAATACGGTCTACCGCACCGACAACTGGGGGGAGACCTGGACAGAGTGTGAAGGTATTTCACACCAGGAGCCCTTTCCTGCAGCTGATCCTGTAAACCCGGATGTGTTCTACGCCTTCGGAGGTGGCATTTACAAAAGTACCGACAGGGGTGTAACTTTCACTCGGGTGAGTGAAAGGAATTTTTCCTGGACCAATGATATGCAGTTGACTCCCGGAGTGGAGGGACATGTGTGGGTGGTCGGTTATGCCTGGGATGGTATAAACGGAGGCTTTCTTGCGCGTTCCACCGATGGCGGGGTTACTTTTGAAAATGTTGATCCGGAGGTGAATTCCGCATATACCCAGAAAGTCCAGCATGCCGAGGCGGTTGGGTTCGGGAAAGCTGCTCCCGGTGAAGATTATCCCGCTATTTACATTTACGGTACCATCGAGGGTGTGAAGGGTGTCTGGATGTCTGTTGACGAGGCCGGAAGCTGGACAAGAATAGATGATGGAATGCATCAGTTCGGTGCGCTTGCAAACGGAAATTTTGTACGGGGCGATGCCAATACGTTCGGGGTGGTGTATCGCAGTACTGCCGGCAGGGGTATTGCCGTAAGGATGCCTGCTGAGTGGGCGGATGAACCGGTCAGCTCGGTTGTGACCGGGAAATCTGCACGCTTGTCATCCGTTTGTTTGAAAGGCAATTCGCTTGTGCTCGGAAGTATTTCCGAGCCCCTGGTGGTGAAAGTGCACAATCTGAGGGGACAGACTGTGTTTCGAAAAGAGTTCAGAACATCGGCTTCTTTGAGGCTGGATTCATTTGTGAAAACTGCAGGTATCTATGTGATATCCGTTCAGAGCAGAAAAAAGAAGCTTGTTTTCAGCCGAATGTTCAAAATGGTCAAATAGAAGTTTGCTGATCTGGTTTGCGGACAGGGGAGAAGCATGACTCTTCTCCCTTTTCAAGTGGCTGTCATGTCTTTTTCTTCAGCTGTACTCGGTTGAAATACTCCGATACCGACTGAGTCAGTTCGCTTCTGTTTCCCAGGAGGGAAGATACCACCAGGCAGCAAAGGGAAAGAGTCATGCCCATTGTGAAATTGAAAGGCACACTCAGACCGAAAAAACTTCCCGCAGCGAAACCCGCCTGTATCAGACCGAACAGAGAAAAACCGACAAGGGCTGCCCAGAAGCCTATCCTGAGTTTCATGATTAGTGCAGCAAGCAGCAGAGAATCCACAACGATCATGGAAAAGTGAACCCATATATTCCAGAGCGTTGCGGTTTCCAGCTTCAGACTGGCGATACCGTATATGTGAATCATCAAACCAGCCCAAAGAACAATATGAGGAGTTTTTGAATACCACCTCTGAACCTTTTTTCCGAACCAGCCGGACTCTTTTTTCCAAACCAGCACTTTGGGCAAGGTGAGAAAAGAGAAAAGAAGAACAGCGGCCTGAAGAGAAAAGGATGGTACTTCCCATACCGGCAGAGTAACTACATGTGTGGAAAGATAGGAATAGTTGACTGCGACATCGGCTGCAATCACTATGAAAGCGGCAACGGCACCTGCCCACCGCTTGAAAAGTAGCAGAACCACTATCAGGGGATCGACAAAGAGAAGACTTGTCCAGAAGCAGTTGTAGAATCCACTTACGTCACCGATTTTCGAGTAACCCAGAAAGCCCTGTTTGATTACATCGGCTGTGTGGGTTGCAGTTCCTATGAGGAATGCTGATACAAGCACCAGTGTAATGAACCTTCCGGATAAATCCTCGGAAACGGGTCTTGGTGAATGTTTATCCATTCTCTTCTTCTTGTGGAAAGTGAAAGCAGTTAAGTCATTTAAAAATAGTGGAGTTCCTCCATGAGGGAAAAGCTATATATGAAACTTTTTGATGGTGCGGCTAGAGGCAGCAACGGAAATGGAAAAAAAAGAGCGTAAGTTATATGAAAAAGTATCTTATTTGGTCTTTTTCAGGCAGTAACAGGCAGCGGATATACTGTACCAACTGCATGTCTCAGGAGTTTTGTTTACTTTTAATAATTTGCCGTGTATTATAATACACAGAATCTTTCTTTAACCCCTTTACATGGATATTGGCCGCTGGTGTATATTCTTTTGGAGCTTCAATTCAGAGTGAATCAGGCCGGTAACGGCAGAATCCACATACTCAGTTTTCAAAGGCCACATGATGCTTTATGAAAATTACAATCGTGAAGAACGCAATCTCTGCAGCCATCTGTTCCGGCTTCTTCACGAACCCCAAAACGGCCATTCTGCCCTCAGACAGTTTCTGGGAAGGGACTGTGATGGCGGGAGGGTCAAAATCTACTCTGAAGTTGCGCTGATTCGTGATGCCTACCATGTCCGAAAGCCGCACGTTTCTTCTTTCATGTCCAGACTCGTGCAGCTTGTCGCCAAACAGCATTCTCTTGAGGATCACACACCTTTTTGCGATATTCCGGATGAATTGAAGGATCCGTGGAGGACTCACCCTAAAGATCTCGGTGGGAAGTTCTTAAAGAGGCACGGATCTTATCTGAAAAAGGACGATCGTCAGCTTTACGGTCTGATACAGGCGTATTTCGGTGCAAAACCGGATCTGGCTGTTTGTCTCGAGAACGAGATTGTTGTGTACGAGGCAAAGTTCACGGAAAGTTTCAATGAACATCAGATCAGGAGAGCCGCTTTGATCGCAGAAGTTTGGGCAGAACTTCTCTACTGTGATCTGGGTTATCAATCACCTCCCGATGTCACGGTGAAACGGTTGGGATTGGAAAAGTACTCGCCTGAAATTTCCTGGGAGAAGGTTGCTGTTGTAGCGCATGAGATACTGGGAGCGGAGGACAAGACAAGTAAAGCTCTCAAACTGGCCGTAGTGAATAACTGAAAGGGTGAACCCGGAGTTGAATTCATTTAACAGGTCAGCGCTGAGTAGAATTGCCGGTATTATCAGTCATATCAGAGGCGAACTGGATCCGCAGGAGAAGAAGATTGTGAATCAGGCACGAAAAAAGGCACTGCAGATAAAAAACGAAGAGGAAACAGTTCTTTTTCTGGATACTGTATCCCGCCAGTTCAGAAGCAGACCTCATCTGGGTCCTGCTTTCATCAGATGGCGGAAAAGAGAAATGAAGGAATCTGGTATCACAGATGAGGCATTGATGAAGCTTGCGGAGAAACTCGGAAAGAGGGATAGGGGCTTTTAATAATAAGGTTTGTTCTTTGTTTTACCCTACCATATTATTATTATAATATCATTCAGCGCAGTTGAAACATTTTAACCCCGGTTTTGTATGCTTTATCTCAATTTCGCCCCTTCAGCAGATCTGCTGGCCCGGATAATGTTGCAGAAAGTTCGGTATGTTTGGAAGGACCCGTTCAGTCCCCCCACGGTAATTGTACCCAATCCGGCTGTCGGAAAATGGCTTCAGATGCAGATGGTTCTGGCTGGTGAGGGGAATTCCTCCCTGGGGTGCCTTGCCAATATCAGACTGCAGACACTTGAGAAATATTTATGGGGTACCCTGCAACCCGATTCCAATATGCGTCTGCTCATGGTGGATCAGTTCAGTCAGGTGATATGCGCACTGCTTGATCCAAAGCTTTTGGAGGAGGAGTGTTACCGTCCTCTCAGGGAGTATCTGGGTACTGAAAGTGGTGAAATCGATCCACTGAAAAGAGTTCAGTTTTCGATTAGAATCGCTCAGCAGTTTCTCGAATACGAGTACAACCGTCCCAGTGTCTGGGATGAGAGAAGGGGAGAATGGTGTCGGCTCGGTATAGATGCAAGCTGGATTCGTAATCATTTCTATTTCAGGGATGCAGCACATGAGGAGTGGCAAAAAGACCTTTACTGCAGAGCCTTGAGTTGCTTTGGGCAGTCCGATTCCGGCGAGAATCGTTTTATCTCTCTTCCACGACTGTACCGAAGGAGGCGTGAAGAGAAAAATCAGAGGTGGTGTGAACCGGATCCCTCCATATTCATTTTCGGTGTGTCGAAAGTAAGTCATTTCCATCGCAATATTCTGGTCGAGATTTCCCAGATGGAAAACTGTGAAATGCAGCTTTTTCTCACTAATCCCTGTGCCGAATTTTGGGAAGATGTGAATACCAGCCGCAGTCGGGGAATCCGCCGTAAATGGAATTACAAATCAGACAGACAGAGTGCGGGAATTACTCCGATGCCCTCGGAGGGCTATGACAAAGAAGAGCTGAGTGATGTGTTTGAAATACCGCCTGATCATACACTGCTTGAGCTTTGGGGGGGAGCGGGAAAGGAAAATATCGCACTGTGGTGCCCTCAGGCTCAATGGAATTTTGAATACCACAGCCCCTTAGGGGTGCAAAAAAGCTCTACTTTCGACACTCTTCTTGGGGCAGTCAAGTATTCGCTTCTGCAGCGGCAGAGCGCACTTGTACGGCTCAATGCAGAGAAATGGAAGGGTGACGGTTCTCTTCGGATCCTTGCCTGTTCAGATCGAAGCCGGGAGGTGGAGGAGATCCGGGAGCAGATACTCGACCTGGTGCACGAAAGGATAATCGACAAACTTAATGAAGTGGTGGTGTATCTTCCCGATCCCGGCAAGTATGTGCCCTACATTGAACGGGTGTTCGGGGCATTCAAACCGGGTGAGTCTCAGTACATCCCTTTTACTATTCTGGGCACACCGGGTTCCGCAAGTGTTTTCAGTCAGGGAATGAAGGTGTTCATCGAGATATTGCGGGGCAGTTTCAACCGGGGGCATGTGTTTGAATTCCTTCGCAACCCGATTGTGGAGCTGAGCCTGAAAATTTCGGCTGATCAGGTTAGAGTGTGGGAAAAGTGGGCCAGGGAGCTGGGGATTTTCAGAGGTTACAACCGGTTCCACAGGGAAAAGATCGGTGACAGAGGGGAAGCTGCAACAGATGCGCATACGTTTGAGCTGGGCATGGCAAGAATGCTGATGGGCAATCTGGCTGCAGGTCCGGTAGAACTTGATTATACTCTTTATTACGAAAATGATTCCAGATTGCCTGTTCCCATCCCGCCGTATCGGGATTTCGAAACTTCCGATGCGGATCTGCTGAATTCCTTCTGTTTCACTATAGACAAGCTGTATGAAGATCTTCAGCATTTTTTCTCAGCGGATGACATGCTTGAGATCGATTCTGCTGTAAAAAACATTTCTGATATTGTGTGGTTCTGGTTCGGCCAGATAACGGATGATTTGGGATACAGTGCAGCTGCAGAAGCCAGAGTGAGACGGGAATTTCTGGAATATGTGGATCTGCTGAAACTCCAGAAGGAAAAGACCGGGCGGGAGAGGATTCCTGTGGAGGAGTTTCTGTCTCATATTGAAGCGTGTCTTCCGGGAGAACTGTCCGGGGTTTCTACTGCGTGGACCGGAGGGATCACGTTTGCCCCCCTGCGGCCTTCAATGGTTCTGCCTCACAAAGTCGTTTTGGTGCTCGGGCTGGAATCTTCCGCGTTTCCGGGGACAAACGAGAAAGCGGGATGGGACCTTCTATCTATCAGACGTATCATCGGTGATTCCGATCAGGTGAGGGACAACAGATTCGCATTTCTTGAACTTCTGCATGCGGCGCAGGAGCGGTTGCTGCTTTCTTACCGGGCAAGGGATATGCAGAAAGACGAAGACCTGCAGCCGGCAAGTGTGGTGCTTGAGCTTGAGGATTACCTTGAAGAGCAGGGAGTGGATATTCACGCTACCGGTATTCACAGATCTGTGCCCTGGGTGATTCATGAATCGCTGGAGGAGATCCGCGCATGCGGAAGAACGCATGGAAGCTGGGATGGGGTTCAGCTCAGACTCGCTGCGGAATCTGCAAAAGAAAGAGCCTTGCATCGTCACCAGCTGGCAATGAAAAATGCAGCATCAAAACCGGTGATAGAGCCGGTAACGGAATACAGAACCAGTATATATGAAATACGTAAATTCTTCTCCAATCCTCTTGAATATCATTTGTATGTAACTCTCGGTATTGACCTGAGCGAGCAGTCCGATATTATGGGCATAACCGATGAACCGCTTGAATCAGGCAACCTTGCCTTTGCCAATATGCAGAATGAGATTGTGAGTGCATTGCTTTTTCTGGTTTTTCCACAAAACAGAGAAGATGAGATCTCAGATCCGAATACTCTTTCGAATGAAATCACGAAACTTGCGGAGAAAACATATAATGAACACCTGGTCTCCGGGGGTGCTCCGGAAGGGAGTCTGTGCCGCATGGAAAGATGTCAGCTGTTCGATTGGGCCAGGCAGTGTGCGGGAAAAACTCTCGAACTGAAAGCCCTGTTTCCGGATCATACTGTTTTTGAAAAATGTGATCTTTCACTTCAGCGGGAAAAAGTTCCTGCAGTTCTTCAATTGAGAGATTCTCAGGAAAATATGTTCAGAGTGGAGTGCCGGCATAAAGTCGTATTCGTTCCCCGTGATTCAGCAGAATCGAACAGGATCGGAATACTGGATATCAGTTCAAAAGGGAATGCAAAAGACAATCATGATCTCTGGCTGTCCGGAGTTGTTCAGCACCTGGCTGAAAAGAACACCAACGGATCTCAACCGGTTCAGGAATTAGAACTTGTTCAGCTGAACAGAAAAGATCTGAAAATCAGCTCCTTTTCATTGAATATGGGTGAGAAAGAAAAAGAAATCTATGATTGGTTCTGCCATCTGCTTTCCTCCATGCTGATCCAAAGAAGTTGTGAACATCTGCCGTTCAGAGTGATTCAGGAGATTACAAAGCAGAGCCGGAAAAAACCGGCCGAGTTCTATGTCAGGCTTTCAAGAGTAACCACCAAACGAATAAATGAGATTCTCAGTGCTGACTTCAGTCCCTACACCAGTTATCTGAAGGCATTTGAACTGACCGATGCGCAAATTCCCGATATGGAAGACAGTGAACTGCAGGAATTAGTGAAAAAACGCTTCGCACCTGTATTGGAGGGGTGGGGTTGTGAATGATTCTTAAAAATCCAGAAGAAATCAGCTTGGATCAGCATGGAGTCATTGAGGCTCATGCCGGAACGGGTAAAACGTATACCATTATCCGCATGGTACTGCGCATGCTGGAGCAGACTGTCACGGATAAAAGGAGGGGGACCCGTTTTATCCAGCTCAGAGAAATTCTGTTGGTAACCTATACGGAAAAAGCCGCAGGAGAGCTGAGGAAAAGAATACGGGACGGGATCGCATCGAGAATCGAGCAGTACAGAGAGTCCGGCCGCCAGGATATCGTGGAGCATCTTGAATCCTGTTTGAATAATATGCACGAGGCTCTTATAGGTACTATCCATTCCATTTGTCTTCGAATTCTTCAGACATTTCCTTTCGAAACGGGTGTCCACTTTGCAACTGAAATAGTCGATGATGACGAAGGGTTGCTGCTGGCACTCAGAGAGTCGATGAGAACCGAATGGCAGGAGGGAAAAACCGCAGTTCCCTGGGCTTTGAATCAACTGGAAAAAAAACGCGTTCGGATAAACGAATCCCATTTGAGTGCTGTCCATAAAACTGCCAAATGTCTGCTTGAGGAGGAAACTGCTGTTCTTGACAGGGGGGCTGTTGGCGGACTTACACTTCTCGGCTTCAGAGATGCTTACGGCAAATTATCTGAAAAGCTGGAAAACTGTAAGGAGGATTTCAGCAATGAACTCAGCAGTTTGTGCGGGATTCTTCGGAAAATACGCTCGGGTAAGCTAATAGATTCTCAAAGAGAAACGCTTCTGGATGAACGTCTTGACCACTTTCAGAAAATGCGGGAATCGGGTGAATATGATATCAGAATTCTGCTCAAACCGTGTAAAGTCGGACGGAAGAATCTTTATCTGAAATCCGACCTGAAGAAATATCCTCAACTGGCAGAACTCGAAATTGCTTCCAACAGGTTGGCTGAGCACTCTTATGTATCTTTCCTGCAGGAGAAAGATGTTCTTCTTTCCAAACTGCCTCTCGCTTTCATTTGTGATACATCCGAACTTCTGGCTTGCAGATACAATAGAACAAAACTAGAAAGAGGACTCGTTTCCTACAATGATATGCTCCGCCTTACCCATAAGGCAGTGAACAAAAATGAGAGTGCCCTGCTTTTTTCATTGCGGAGCCGTCTGCGGTTCGGAATCATAGATGAATTTCAGGATACCAGTGTTCTTCAGTGGCAGATTTTCGAAAAAGTTTTTCTGGAAAATGAAAACAGTAACGGGCCGAAACTCTTCATCGTGGGTGATCCCAAGCAGTCCATTTACTCTTTTCAGGGCGCTGATGTATACAGTTACCTTAAAGCAAAACAGGTGATAGCTCAAAACCGGGGAAAAGTTTATAACCTTGTGGGAAATTACAGATCTCTGCCCGAGATGATCAGAGGGTACAATGCGATCCTGGGCCGTGATGATGAAAACGACGGCATCCTCGGTGAGGATTGGTTTCTTTTCTCCGGCAATGAACAGGAGGGAATTGCTTATCCGTCGGCAGGGAATGCGGGAAAATGTGCCCACGCCCCACAAAGAGAAAACGGACCGGATTTTCCCCTTGAATACAATCCTGTACAGATAATGGCTTTGGAGGGCAATGCGGGTAACAGAAAACAGCAGATTGCCAGAAACGCAGGCAGAGCCATACGGAAAATGAAATGCGAGGTGATTTCCGTTCCTGAAGGTCCCGGATGGAAGAATATCACACTCGATTACAAGGACTTCGCAGTCATAGTTGAAACACATTCACTTGCGGACACGTTTCTGCAGGAGTTCCGAAATCAGGGAATACCTGCGGTCAAATATAAAATGACGGGTGTGTTTCAGTCGCCTATGGCAAGAGATCTTCACGCGCTACTGAATGCAGTAGTGAACCGCGAGGGCGATCCTGCCCCCAGACTCGGAGTTCTGCTTACCCATTTCTTCAATCATCACCCTGCGTATATCGATTCAGAACGTGCTTTGGAGCCATGTGAACTCGGTGAGAGCTGCAGTGGTGACAATCTCTGCATCGCTCACGCCCTGCTTGTTTGGGGGGAGCTGGCAGATAATCGGAAATGGGCTCAGCTCTTCAGAAGTGTTCTGGAGCGGACCGGTATCAGGGAGCGTTTGGTCAAACTGACTGATGGTGAGCGTCATCTGGCTGATCTTAGACAGGTGGTTGATTACTGCATCGAATGGCTTTATCAGAAGGGCGCGGACCTCGAACAGCTGACCGAGCATTTGGGACGGCTGTTCAACGAAGAGGAAAATGCGGGACAGGATAAGAACCTTCATCAGCTTGCTACCGAAAAGTCAAGTGTCAAGGTTCTTACCATGCATGCATCAAAGGGGCTTGAGTTTCCGGTAGTGTTTGTGATGACCTCGGGATCGAAAACTTCAGCGAAAATGCCTCTGTGCTGGATCGGAAGTGATGGCAAAAAGCATGTAATGCCCGCTGTGAGTATTGATAAAGGTACCCGGGAGATGTTCCCTGAACTGGACAGGGCAAATCAGCAATCCCTTTTTCAGCAGAGTCAGGAGCGGAGGCGACTTCTCTATGTGGCTCTCACCAGACCGCAGGCCATGCTTTTTGTTCCCATGCATCTTAAAGAGGCTACAGAAGATGGAACTAACCGTAAATGGGAAGACAGAGAATTACCTCCCTATGCGGATAATGACCTCACACCGCGTCTGCAGAAACTTCTGGATGAAAACAACTGCAGTGAAATCTGCTGCTTTGAGGACTGCGGCTGGGAACCGGAGAATGGTCAAAAAGTACATGCTGACTCTGAAAAGATCGGAATCACTCCGGTTGTGACTGAAAAGGATATACCTCATCTTGATCTTTCAGAGCTGATATGCCGTCAGACTAGTTATTCCCAGTTAAGCCGTAATGCCAAAGGGGACCGGGATGTTGATCGAAGTGAGGAGGGTGAAAGCCGTAATGTTACCTCCTCTGAGCACACTTCTATTCTTCCGGGGGGAAAAGAAACCGGTGATGCGCTGCATCGGACAATTGAAGATCTGCTTGGAAGGGAAAATATACGTGAATCTCTGGAATGTGAGGAAATCAAAGAGGTTGTGCGGAACTATCTCCAGCAGAACGGGGTTTTGAAAAGAAACTTTCCCGAAAGTGATCAGATTCAGGCTCAGGCTGTAAACTATGCAGTTAAATCCATTTCAGGTGCATTTAATTCCGAAATGGATATTCCTTGGAAGGAGAGGGTGATCATCGCCGATCTTCCGAAATCAGATCGGATTGCCGAAATGGAATTTCTTCTCAGTTCTGTTCCTCACTGGGTCCACGGGTACATGGATCTGGTTTTCCGTATCAGAAATGTAAATTCTGAACACCATCCCTTCCGGTATTATGTGCTTGATTGGAAAAGTGATACTCTCGATACTTACAATGGAGAAACAATCAGCCGGTGTATAGTCGAAAGGCATTATGACCTTCAGGCAAAAATCTACTGTCATGCTCTTGATGTGTACCTCAAGGATATTCTTGGTGAGCAGTATGATCCTGAAGAGAATCTGGGCGGGGCAATATATGTGTTTCTCCGGGGTTTTTACAATGCAGATAATGAAAACAGGGCTGTGTGGTGCAGGAAAGCAGATCCCCATGCCGACAGGGCGTTTGTACAATCCTGCCTTCACCGGCAGGCTTGAAAGGTATTTGTATGGATATGGTTGAGGCCGTAGAAAGCTATCTGACCGACACCGGGCAGATTCACCCCCTGGCTAAACGCCAGGCATCTCTGTTGGGCAAGTCGGTAAAGAAGAAAAATGAACAACAGAATGCCCGTCTTGTTTTGCTTCTCAATCTCGCAGCGCTCAATAAGGGGGCTCCTCGTGCTCCGCTATCCTTTCTTCTCAAACCCTTTGAAAAGCATATCGCCGGCCGGTATGTTGAATTGTTTATCAAAGAAAATGGGGATAATCCAGAATGGGAAAATGTGGTACTCAGTTTCGATTTACATGGTCAACTGAAGAAAAACCTGCTTGGATTAATTGATGATCCGACTCTTTTCGCCCCGGTTTCAGAAGAATCAACCAAGCTGGAAAATGCTCAGAATCAGGAGTGTTTTCCTTTGTTGGTAGTGGACAGGGATGGTAAGAGAATGGGGTTTTCACTTTATTGGTATTCTGCCGCCCGCCTGGAGTATTCTCTTTATGAACGTCTGAATAACTCGGAAAAGCATGTATCGAGACAAACGGCACAAAGAGCAATCGCCGAAGTGTTCAGTAATGGTGAGTTGAAATATCACTTTCGTCAGATTGCAGCGGCCGCTCTTGCACTTCGCTCTTCTTTTCTGGTATTGTCAGGTGCTCCCGGAAGCGGAAAAACCCGGGTTGTATTGCAGATTCTTCGAGTGCTGCTGCATGCATTTCCTCAAATCGAACCGGATCGCATAATCTTGTGCGCACCAACTGGTCGTGCTAAAGCCAGACTGGGTGAAAGCATTCTGGAGGGGGTCAGCGGGCTTGTGGGAGAATCATCTGGAAAAGCAAATATTCGTGAAATGTCTCTTAAAAATATTCAGTGCCGCACACTTCACAGTCTCTTGGGGATCAGACCCGATGGCAGAACAAAGTTTCATAAAGGTAATCCGCTGCCTTACCAGGTGATAGTTGTCGATGAAGCGAGTATGGTTGATTTGTGCCGCTTTTCCGATCTTGTTGATGCAGCACCGTCTGATTGCAGAATTATCTTGGTCGGGGATATGCATCAGTTGCCTTCCGTGGAAGCCGGGGCGGTGCTGGGAGATCTTACCGAACACTTCTCTTCTCAGAAAGGGTATCCTACACTTACAAATAACTGTTTTGAATGGGTGAGGGAAGTAATCGGTTCTGTTCCGGTCGATAGTGAAGAGAGTGAAAGAATATCACTTGTATTAAAAAACAGTCCTGAAGATCTGCTTGCAGACCGTACTGTTATTCTTAATAAGTCGTACCGGTCAAACGAAGCGATTGTCAAACTCAGCGCTCTCGTGAACAGTGGTGCTTCTGAAGAAGCACATAGCTATATCGAAAACTGCACGAAAGATACGATTATTCTCGACAGCCGTTCAGGTTTCGAACCTATAAAGGAATGGCTCAGAAAATGGTACTGTAACAATTATCTGGAGCTTCTGGAAAAGGTTAAAACCGTTTCTGTCAGCTGCCATGAAGGCAGAAATCTAATGACAAAGGTGTTTCAGATTCTTGACCGGTCCCGTATTCTGACCCTTTCCCACGGGGGGCATCGGGGACGTGTGGAGGTAAACAGACTGGCCGCTGAACTGCTCAGGCCGAAACTCGATGTTTTTAACAGAGGGCGCTTTTTTCATGGCGAGCAGATCATGGTAAGGCAGAATCATCATGACCTGGATCTTTATAACGGGGATATGGGAATGACTCTTGAATTCCAGGGTGAACTCAAAGCGGTTTTTCTCAGAGGCTCGCAGTTTATAGTACATCCCTTGAGCCGGCTTCCTGATCTCGAATCAGCGTTTGCCATGACTGTGCACAAGGCACAGGGCTCTGAATTTGACGGGGTGTTGCTGGTTTTGCCGGAATACAGAAATTTTCTTCTGAACCGGCAGATACTCTATACCGGAATCACCCGTGCGAAAAGCACAATCAGAATATTGGGTGAAAGAGAGATTTTCTCCGAAGCCATCAGAAAAAAAGAGGAACGCCCCGGAGGTATAAATCTGAATGCAGTTTAGTGATAAACGCTTTTAACCTTTCAGAAAATGTAGCATATTGAAATAGATTTACCCTGAAACCTGCTAAAGATTGAAAGTACATTATCATGAAGAATCGAATACCGCTCCGGTATCAGTAGCTTCCTGACGGGGAGCCTGGTTCGATCCCACAAAAGAAAAAACGCTGTTGCTGGAAGTAACCGTTTCCTGTTCATAATCCCCTCCAGGGTGAAGAGTAAGAGACAATACTTCGAGCTAAGTCATATCTGAAAACCAAAAGACATGCTGATTGGCGGTGAAATCAGTTGTAAGCAGGGTTATTAATTTCAGATTATAAGGAAAAACAATCAACACTTCCCAATGGTTGATTGATCACTTGTTCGCTAATCATTATTTTGTAAAAAACTTTCGTTTCATCTTTCAAGAGGAGGACCCGTATGGGTTTAGCTGTACTGAGGGGCGGAGTCGCCGCTGCTTTGATATCTGCAACACTGTTTTACTGTTCCAATCCCAGTGGGATTGATGATTCTACTCCTCCTGTGATTGATCTGCAGAGTAAAACCGATACCGTTTATCTGGGAGAATCATGGGATACCCCTTCGATTAATGCTACAGATGAGGAGGATGGTAATGTGTCTTCTTCTGTTGAAATCAGCGGGGAGGTGCAGACCAACAGAATCGGAGCCCATCCGCTTGCGGTTTCCGTTTCGGATAAGGCAGGGAATAGAGCTCATGATACATTGACAGTGCATGTTGTTCCTCATCCCTCGATCATCGCCTGGTATCCTTTTCACGGTGATTCCAGGGACTACAGCGGAAGCGGTTTTCACGGCACGGTTGTTGGTGATGCGGTTTTGACCGATGATCGCTTGGGTAATGCAAACAGTGCTTACAGCTTCGACGGGAGCAGCTATATCAATGTACCGTATACAAGTGAACTGGATTTTGTCACACCTTTCACTGTCAGTGTGTGGGCGAAATCGGATCTGTCTGGAGGAGATTACACAGATGATGCATTTATACTTGATCTTGGATTCGGAGCAGAAATGGATTACGCCGTCTTTTTCAGCCCCCGCCATGGTCTTTGTTTCCGTTATGCCGGAAAAACCACATTTGTTGATACTGTAGAAATCACGGAATGGCATCATTATTCGTTGGTATTTACAGGTGATTCCCTTCAGGGGTATATCGATGGCGAACAGGTAGGTGCGGTTGAAACCGGTCCTGTTGACAATTCTGACAACCCGCTGAGAATCGGTTCTGAAAGCAAAAGGGAGCAGCGCATGTGGAAAGGCGTTATAGACGATATAACAGTTTATGATACTGCCTTAAGTGAGAAACAGGTTCAGAACCTTTCCAGCGCAGATGCTTTCATTCCCGATACTACGATTGATCTTGAACCCGGAGATCCGGGATCACCCCGGCGATTCTCTGGATATCATTACCGGCTTTGAAGCTTCTGTGACCGGCACCTCCGGTGATCTCAATGTGGTTCTGACCTGGGATCCTGTTCCTTCTACACTGGGATACGGCGTTTATTACAACAAAGGCCCCGCAGTCTCCAAAAATGATTACTATCGTGTGGCTTATTCCAACGAATATACTCTGACCGCCTTGGATGAAGGCGAGGAGTATACTTTCGCCGTAACTTACGGTTCCGGAGAAGATGAAACGTCTCTTTGCGAGCCGGTGACTGTAGTTGTTGAAGAACAGTAAATCTGAGGGGGTTGCTGTTTTCTTTACAGTAACCCCTGTTCCTGTTTTCCGCTCTCTGAAAGCCTCTTCTTATTTCATTAGTGCTCAGATTAAATAATGGTGTTTCATTTACGGGTCAAAAGGAATGTTTCTATAAAACCGCTGAACTGGGATACTCAGCTTTAAAGTGGGGAAATCAACCTGGGCAAGAAATCATATCGACCACTGCAGAGTGCTGCAATTCATCCATTCTCATTGAAAACGATTGCAGCCCGTTGAAGTCTTTTATAGGTTTTGTTTTTATGCTGAATTCCCCTGGTGGTGAAAAGAATCAGTGAAATAGCCTCCCATACAAATACCCAGCCTCCTATGAATAGTCCTTCCACAATAATGGAAGGAAATGGTGACTCAAGCAGCTGGGTTGGGAAGCTGGTAGCTACCCAGAGAAATGCAAATCCTATAAGGAAAAAGAAAAGCGTGCGGCGGTTCGCCGCTTTCAGATCGTTTTTTAGAAAGTAACGTTTGAAGGTAAAACCGTTTCTCAGGCCGTTTCTGGCCTGATTCTCGATATTTTCTTTTTTTGATCCCTTTGGAATTTTAAAACTGAGTGTCACGGGGTATCTAAAGGGGATATCATCACTGCAGCCCTCAAGATACAGTTCAAGATCAGGATCTATATCCCGCAATTTAAACGGTGCCGGATCCCATTCACTGAACATGTCCTCGTATGTTTCCAGAGCCACTTCAATTATATAGGAACCGGAGTTTTTATCAAACCGGTATATCTGCGCGATCAGGCCCTGCTTGTCTCTTTCGTCTTTTCTCCACAGCCGCAATTTCTGATTCCTTTGGTTTGAAAGAGAATATAGATTAATATATTAAAAATCTGCCATAATCAAAAGCAATCATCCGCTGAGGATGACAGATCTCAACTGTAGTTAATTCTTTCCGCCCTGTAATCTGCTGATTATCACTCAAAAATCTTGAATCCTGTTTTTCTTGAGTACTATAATAGAAAGTATACGCTTCTTTGTTCTGATCCCTGGCTGCGTACACATTTTGGTGGCACCCTTATGAATCCGGAGGGTTTATGACTGCAAATCCATCATCAATCATTTCACATCGCTTTACAATTCTTGCAGCAGTTGTTCTTCACGCTTTCTTTTCACTGATCTCCGCGGCAACCTTCTATGTCGATCCTCAAAACGGAAGCATCTCCAGGGATGGAACCGAAGATTCCCCCTGGAGCACTCTCAAGGAAGTGTTCGACAGTTCGAAAATCGAGTCATACAAATATGAGTCAAAACCCGCCGTTGAAGGCGCTCCCATGATCATGAAAAATGAAAATGCTCCGGTGAAAGCGGGAGATACTCTGCTATTGCGTGATGGTTTTCATGGTAAAGTGTATGCTTCTGAATACTACAATAAAGACTATATCACCGTTATGGCTCAGCCCGGCCATACCCCCACACTCTCGTCTGTCGAACTCAGGTCCGGATGTAAATGGGTTCTTTCCGGGTTGAAAGTGAGTCCCGAATTCGATCCTGAATATGAAAAAAAGACTCTCATACAGTTTTCATCCCACGGCTGGACTGGTGAAAGTTTTGATTGTATCGTGGAAAACTGCAGCGCCTATTCAGTGGATGATATCTCTTCCTGGTCAGCTGATGACTGGAACGATTACTCCTGCAGTGCACTGTCTCTTCCTGGAGATGAAATGGTAGCGCGAAACAATCACTTCAGAAACATTAATTTCGGGATTTCGGTTACCGGAGATTCCTGCCTTGTTGAAAACAATACAATTAAGAATTTTTCAGGAGACGGTCTTCGCGGAATCGGTGATTACGGTGTATATCAGTATAATACTGTAAAGAACTGCTATGACGTGAATGCGAACCATGATGACGGGTTCCAGTCCTGGTCTGTAGGTGAAGACGGAGTGGGAACCGGGGTGGTGAAAGGAATTGTTCTGAGGGGAAATACCATTATAAATTATGAGGATTCTGACCAGCCGCACAGAGGTACACTTCAGGGAATTGGGTGTTTTGATGGGATGTTCGAGGACTGGATTGTGGAAAACAATGTGATCATGGTCGATCACTGGCACGGAATAACCCTTTCCGGTGCCAAAAACTGCAGAATTGTCAACAATACTGTGGTGGACCTGAATTCGGACAGACCGGGGCCTCCCTGGGTTCGCATAGGTAATCACAAAAACGGTACAGCAAGTACAGGTTGTGTTATCAGAAACAACCTGACCACCAGTATCAATGCGGACGAGGGCGTAACTGCCGATCATAATATCGTGACAGAGAACTACGATGATTTCTTTATCGACTATGATAATGGTGATCTGAGGCTCAAACCGGACTGTGCCGCAATTGATTCAGGAAGTGCTGATCTAGCTCCTGATTCGGACAGAACTGGCAGCAGTAGAATCGTGAACAACAGAATCGATATCGGTGCATATGAATTCAATCCCAGTTCCCCTGTCATTAAATTTGTGAAACAGAATGTGAATAGGGAAAAACTGTCAACTTCACATATTCAGATGTTTGATCTTCGGGGCAGGAGAATCGATGACTCTGCTATGGGTAAACAGCAATCCGCGGTCAACATCATCATAAACAGCAGAAATCTGGGAAACGGTTGTTATCTGATCAGATGATAGCTGATCAAACCTGTATCTAATATTGGTGTTCAATCACCAAAACCATACCTTTTTGATCAATGCCTTATTTATTTTTGAGATTGCTGGAAAAAGTCTGAAACGTTCTTGCATTGAAATGCTGTTAAAGGTGATATCGCATGAGAAACGCTTTTCTTTTTACGGTTTCGATTCTGCTCCTGGGAATTTCAGGATCCTTTGCGCAGGATCAGGTGGAATTCACAAGTAAATACACGAATCTGGAAGACAGCTGTCTGTGGGGTGAGGAGATTACCGGTATTGAACCTCGCAATGATGATTATAGGATCTGCAAGGGGCTCAACGGCTATGAAGTGTATGAATATTACACAACATATGGCTCGCCGGTGAAAATACTTCAGAATAAGTCCATTGACTATGAGAAAGCTCTGGCTCCACTCAAAGAGTATTCCATGTACGCCTATGGAAAGCTGCTTGAATGGCGCTTTGCCGACGGAGAGCCTTTTGCTGTTATTTACAGAGTGAATTGCTACAGTCATCCCGGCAGTGGTGAAAACGATTCCGAACTCGAAGAATATCTCATAGTGAGGGGGTTGCAGGGATATGACATTGAAGCCGATATTGATGTGAAAAAGACTTCCGGGGCTAATCAGACCGCAAGGGATGCTGCTGAGAAGGCTTATCTGAAATATTGATCAGGTATGATTTCTGAAAACAGAATAGATTCGGTTTTTAGGAAAAATCTTCTCCCCGATGCTATTTTAATCATCTGAAGAAATAAAAATTGCATAACAAGGAGACAGTCTATGAGTGACTACATGAAAAAATACCCCGATGAAAAAGGGTATTTCGGTGAATACGGCGGATCGTTCATTCCTCCCGAGCTGCAAAAGGAGATGGACAGCATCACCGAAGCCTATTACCTTATCAGCAAATCACATGATTTCATCTCGGAACTGCGCAGTATCCGCAAGCATTTCCAGGGACGCCCCACTCCCACCTACTACTGTAAAAACCTTTCCAATCAGTTGGGCGGGCGTATTTATCTCAAGCGTGAGGATCTCAATCACTCCGGAGCACACAAGCTCAATCACTGCATGGGCGAGGTTCTTCTTGCCAAGCATATGGGGAAAAAGAAGGTGATTGCGGAGACTGGAGCGGGACAGCATGGGGTCGCTCTGGCCACGGCTGCCGCCTATTTCGGGGTGGAGTGTGAAATTCACATGGGTGAGGTGGATATTGCCAAAGAGCACCCGAATGTGGTAAGAATAAAACTTCTCGGGGCCAAGCTGGTTCCGGTATCACACGGTCTCAAAACGCTCAAGGAGGCGGTGGACTCCGCATTCCAGGCTTATCTGAAGGACCCGGTCACTTCAATGTACTGTATCGGATCTGTGGTGGGGCCTCATCCCTTTCCCATGATGGTGCGTGATTTCCAGCATGTGGTGGGAGTTGAGGCTCGGGAGCAGTTTCTGGAGATGACTGGAGAACTTCCGGATGCCGTTACTGCCTGCGTGGGTGGAGGATCCAATGCCATGGGAATGTTTTCCGGTTTCATTGAAGATAGAAATGTGAGGCTTATCGGTGTGGAGCCTGCCGGCCGCTCTCTCAAAATCGGAGATCACGCAGCCAGTCTCTCCTACGGCAAACCCGGTGTGCTTCACGGTTTCAAAAGCTATCTGCTTCAGAACAAGGAGGGGGAGCCCGAACCGGTGTATTCCATCGCGAGCGGTCTGGATTATCCCGCAAGCGGTCCGGAACACTGCATGCTCAAGGATACAAAACGGATCGAATACACTGTTGCAGATGATGAGGAGTGCCTTGATGCATTCTACACTCTTTCCAAAGTGGAGGGGATAATTCCCGCTCTGGAAAGCGCCCATGCGGTATCCTATGCCATGAAATACGCAAAAGAAAATCGGCGCAAGGCGATTTTGGTCAATCTTTCCGGCAGGGGAGACAAGGATATTGATTTTGTGGTGGATAATTACGGAATCAGATAAAAGGTCTTTGGCCAGTCTGTTTTGAATGAACCCGGAGGCTTTGGCTGCTCCGGGTTTTACTTTTATTTCTTCTTCTTCCTGTGCAGCTCCTCAGGTTTGTGGATAGCTTCTTTTCCTGATTTGCTGCTTTTGACCCGGTATTCGGGATTCTGCTCTGATGCCGCCACAGTGTGTTTTTTGATACGGGTTCTGGAGGTCACCTTTTCTTTGACTTCGCCTTCAGTCGTGCCTTGAGGGGTGTTCCATTCCACCTTCTCACCTTTTTTGAATTTCTTCTTTCTCATGCTCTCTCCCGTCTCCGTAAAGGCTTCTTCACATCTTTTTTTGAGGGAGTAATCAAGTCTAGATACTGCAAAAAGAATACCGGAGAAGGAGTTCTGTTTCTGGGAGCGTATGTGATCATAAAAGGGTACGGACCATGAGTCCAGGTCCGCATCAAAAAAAGGAATATGATTACTCAGATGTGGTGTATCCCATGATCATCTGATGCGGCATCAACCATTTTGAAATCCGTTCATCGACTGTGATGGCAGCTTTACAATTTTCGATATTTTGCTCATAGCTGTACTGCTCATTCCACTTTTCACCCGGGGCAAGTGTTACCGAATGTTCTTTGAATTGTATCCCTACCGTTCCATCTTCTGCTATTTCCTCGATGGCACGAGCCCCGGTTAAAATCGGTTTAATGATTCAACTCTCGAAAGAACAATCTGGGAAATAATCCCGCCGATTCTCTTTTCCGTGAAACTGTCAAAGCTCTGAGAAAACAATGCTTTGAAATCCTCTGAAAACTAATTTCAAAATCTCCCTTGAATTTTTCTTGTTTTCCCGTATAATCAAATAATAGGTGTTCTGCAGGCTGTTCCGGTAGACCTTACGGAGATTTAATGAGAACTGCACCAGTTTATTTAAGCGCTTCAGCTGCGTTTCTCCTGCTTTTAAGCTGCACTCCTGATCCGGTCTCTCCTCATATAAATCATCCCCCTCAGGCTTCAAATCTTGATCTGGAAACTGATGAGGATAAATCGATCCTCATTGATGTTCTGGAGAATTGTTCTGACAGGGATGGGGACAGTCTCAGTATAAATGCATTTTCTCAGGGCGAAAATGGCAGTGTCGTCAAACTGGATTCGGATCTGTTTTATACCCCTGATTCGAATTTCAACGGTCCCGACGAATTAACTTATCAGGTCAGGGATAATCGAGGTGGTCTGGATACGGGCATTGTCCGGATTTCAGTGAATCCTGTAAATGATCCTCCTCAGGCCAGAAATGATTCCACTGAAGTGGATGAGGATGATTCCATTGTGGTTGGTGTGCTCAAAAATGATCATGATGTGGATAATGACGAGCTGTCCATTGTATCCATCGGGCCCTGCAGCTACGGAGCGCTGAGTTTGTTTGAAGATAGTGTCACCTACACTCCCGACCCCGATTTTTTCGGTTCAGACAGTTTCAAGTATGTCATCAATGATGGTTCGGATTTGTCAGATACTGCGGTCGTGTATGTCACGGTTATTCCGTTGAATGATAACCCGGTTGCATCAGATGATTCTGCAAGCACAGAAGAGAATGCTGTTTTGCGCATTCCCGTTCTGGAAAATGACCGTGATGATGATAGAGATAGTTTGTTTATAACTCGCATTGGTAATTGTGTAAATGGAAAGATTTCACTTATTAAAGATACTTTGGTTTACACGCCGGATTCCTTCTTCAATGGCAGGGATAGTTTTGATTACGTTGTCGGTGACGGTCGGGGAGGAATAGATTCGGCTGTTGTGTACATAGAGATAATCGACGTCAATTTTGTTCCTGTTGCCGCAGATGATTCACTTGTAACCGATGAAGATTCAGTTTCTCTTGTTGATGTCTTGGGTAATGATACCGATTTTGATAAGGACTCTATTTGGATTAAAACTCTGGGTAGTGCGGTTCACGGTAATGTTTCTCTGAAAAATGATAGCGTGCTTTATGCTCCTGAATTAAATTTCTTTGGCTCCGATAGCTTTACATATGTGATAATGGATGAGTCCGGTGACAGCTCTGAGGCGACTGTGTACTGCAAAATAATTGCGGTTAATGATGCTCCTGTAGCTGTTGATGACACGATATCAGCAAAAGAGGATGAATCTGTTTCTACTGCGGTTCTTGAAAACGATACCGATGTCGATGGCGACCAGCTCAGTATCGAATCGTTCACCCAGGGCACCAACGGGTCAGTCACTCGGGACGGCAGCAGTTTAGTCTACACACCTGAATCCGATTTCAACGGCAGCGACAGTTACACCTATACAGTAACTGACAGCAACGGTGGAAC
>JBKGXV010000051.1:0-24261 GCA_046546375.1 Chitinispirillaceae bacterium
GTTCTACAGCACCATTCATGAACACGCTTATTATGTGCTGTTTGAAGACAGAATCTGTTTTCAATGAAATAACGCTTGAAGAGGGTTTCAGAGCGGCGATGGAGAAGGCTGCCGATTACGATCGGGGAAAAATGCATTGTACGAAAGGAGCACTGTTTCAGAGATGGAGGCGAATTTGTCTGCCCTGAACAGATGTGAATGAATTCTGCCGGGCGGGTTATCTCCGAATGAATGTTCGGCTCTGCAGGTGAAAGGCCCCGGCGAAAATCAACCGGGGCCGCACATCATTACCTGGTGATCAGAAGTTTCTCCGTAAACAATTTCCCGTTGCTTTCAAGCACTACAAGGTAGACTCCTGCGGGGCGCTTTCTGGTGTCAAACGCCACATTGTGAAGCCCTGTCCCATTTACATTCACCTTGCGGACCACCCTGCTTCTGAGATCCATTATTCTGAGAACGCTGTTTTCATTTTCAGACTGGAATCCAATGTTCACAATCGGACTGGAGGCCCTGCGGTTCACCGTCAGCACATTTGGGCCGACTCTCCTGCCCTCTGCTTTTCTGATCGGCACCTCATCAATAGTTATGAATTCGACATTGGTCACATTCACCGCTTCAGAACTCTTTTCACCGAAATTGAACTCTATACGGGCGTCTTCACAGAGTTCCTCCTCTTTTGTGAACTGCACCGTGAACGTCTGCATTTCGGTGGTCAAGGCGAACGTATCGACAAAAAACTCATCGTAGGGACTTCCGTTGCGTTTCACCGACGCCACGATTTTCCGGGGAGCATCCGCAGAAGCATCGAAACTGAACTGATAATGGAAATCATCAACAAGAATGATATTGCCCTGATAGAACTGAACGTGCCACACCGCCTCACCTGAATCGGCAATCTCCACCCGGGCCTGATTGTCCTCGGCAGTCATAGTGGCTTCCGCATCGGAAGATCCATGGACGTAAAAATTCCAGGATGTATCCCCTCTGGAAAAATCCCCGTTGGTTATGAGAGGTGCAGTGACATCGAAAAAGGCGGCGGTGACCCGCTTGGTGGAATTCATGACAAGTGTCACCGAATCATCCGTTCCCGATGCAGATCCCTTCCAATTAAGAAAAAGTACATCCTCATCCGGAACAGCTTTCAGAGTGACCGTATCCCCCTTCTCATACTCTTCCTTCTGAGGAGTGATCTCCACGGTGCCCGGACCATCATGTTTGACAATCAGGCGAACGGGACCCTCTCCATACTTTTCAGTATTTATCTCCCGTATCCAGCTGCGCACGAATTTCCCCGATTCACTCAACTGAGTCTCGGGATCCCAGCCGCCATTCTTCGTCGCCCCTCTTTCAAGTGCAGCCGAAGATTCGGTGAGATCGGCAATGGACCAGTTGGCCATGCTGATATTTTTTTCAAGCGCCCATATTATCCACTCCTCACTCTCTTCGGTGTATACGGTTGTATCATCATTTCCCCCGTCAGAAGAAGAGGTGCCCCACTCGGAAATGAATACAGCCTTGCCGCTCTCCATAGCCGCTTCAGCATTTCTTCTCAGTTCTGCCCCGTGAGACCCCGCATAGAAATGCAGAACATAGGCGGTGTTTTCATCAGGCACCGGATCCAGAGCCGCATCATCCACCTGCTGGCACCAGAACCGTGTCCCCAGCAGTATCATATTATCACTGTGCTCTCTGATAACGCCGGTCACTTCATTTGCATATTCTTTAATTTCGGACCATTCCTGCTTTTTCGGTTCATTGAAAATCTCCCAGATGATATTGGGGCAATCACTGTACTTCTCGGCCATCGCGCCGAAAAACTCCTTGGCATCCTCTGTAAGAATCTCGTGAGTATGCCAGTCGATTATCACATAGATTCCGTTGTCAATGGCAGCCTGAACCACAGTGTCCACCAGCTCCTCCTGACGTTCCGGGCGCTCATCCCAGCTTTTTGAATTCTCGTTTGCAGCCATGGCAATACGGATCACATCTATTTTCCAATCCTCCACAAGCCAGCTCACCACATCCCTGTTGCAGTACTTCTCCGGTCCCCAGATGGTCCAGTAATGGCTCATACCCATAAGCTGCACGGGGTTACCGTGCTCGCCGACAATTTTCGATCCATCCACCTGCAGCTTACCGTTAAGCGCCACGGGAGTGGAGTCCGCAGCGGTCTGGGCAAAAGAAGTGATGCAGAGCAGAAAAAGAAATGCCGCTGCCCCCAGTGTTTTTTTGCCGATTTTCATTGATCCTCCTTTGTTTAAACGCCAAAACCCGAAAACCGGATTTTTCAGTATACCATTCTTCATTGTTCCGGAAAAGATTAACCGAACTGTTCAGGTCTGTATTTTTAGGGAGAAGAAAAGAAAAAACGTTCATCAGGGTACCTTTTCACATTAAACAAGTCTTTTAATCCGCTTAAAACAGAAAAATGCAGGTACCACCAGAATGCCTCATCTTTTATATTGATGTAGTAAACACCAGTCCCCGGAAGAATTCTTCCCTGACCCAGATTGCAGGAGTTACGTATGAAAAAGAGTCTTTGCGCACTAATGATCCTCACTCTCACACTCTGCACCTTCGCCCAGAAAAGAAACGAAATCTGCATCAGCAACATCAACTATGTGCGCACCAATACCATTAACGGCGGCAACTACCTTCTTCTGCGTTACGGCTATCACCTCACCCCTCATTTCACCCTCAAAGCCGATCTGGCAACGGATGTGGTACCGGAGCATTTCGATGACCTTCTGACCACCGCGCACCTCAGATACAACAGCAATACAAAAAAATCCGGACCCGCTTTGAGTGCGTCCCTTTTCTATATGGCCAACTTCGGTGACGGGATCAAGCCGGATCACTACGCCGGAAGCCGCTTTGTGATTCTGGGGTTCACCACCGATGACAACGATGTGAAAATCGAGCTTCTGCCGTTTTCCATCATGTACGATATCACAAGCGAGATGATTTTCGCCTCCTACGAACTGATTGATCTGACGTTTCTTTTCTGAAAAATCGAACACTATGGAGGTACAGAAACATCGTCTTTTATCCGAAAATGGACCGGAAAAGAACTATAACCCGAAAGTGAAACTGGAGCACGAATCTGATGACACCTCTTTTCAAAGCCTATCCCGCACTCCAGAAAGCACTTCCCCTTCTGCATCTGGGAAACTTCCCCACCCCTGTTGTTCATCTGGACAAGCTGTCACAGGAAACCGGAAAAAACATCTATCTCAAACGGGATGATATAAGCGGTGAGAAATACGGAGGCAACAAGGTCCGTAAACTGGAATTTGTTCTGGGAGAGGCAAAGGCACGCGGAGCGCAGCGGGTGATCACGGTGGGAGGCGCAGGTTCGAACCACGCCCTGGCCACCGCAGTCTATGCAACCCAGGAAGGCTTCAATACCACCCTGATGCTTTTCGATCAGCCCAATGCCCGATCCGTAAGAGAAAACCTGATTGCAGACCTGTCAACCGGAGCGGAGCTGTTTCTGAACCCCACGTACGAATCTCACTGCAGATCACTGAAAGAGAAAATTGAAGAATACACCCGGAAGGATGGAAAACCGCCGTTTGTGATCCCTGCGGGAGGCTCATCGGTCATTGGCACCATCGGGTTTGTCTGCGCGGGCTTCGAGCTTGCAGAGCAGACAACGGAAGGCAACCTCCCCCGATTCGCCACTGTCTATCTGGCCCTTGGCACCATGGGAACCGCCGCGGGACTTCTCCTGGGCCTTAAAGCAGCCGGTATGAATTGCCGGGTACATGCCGTGAGAGTCGTACCGACAGTAGTCGCCAACCGGAGACTTTTTGCTGAACTTTTCAGAAAAACAAACGATTTTCTGAAAAAGAATGACCCGTCATTCCCCCGAATCGAACTCACCTCTGAAGATATGATTTTCGATGACAGTCAGTTCGGTGCGGGCTACGGAATTCCCACAGCGCAGTCACAAACAGCCTGCAGGTTGATTTCGGATCTGGAGGGGATCTCCCTGGACGGTACCTACACGGGCAAGGCATTCGCCTCACTTCTTGAAACAGAGGAAAACGCCCCCGTCCTTTTCTGGAACACCAAAAACTCCCGCCCCCTGAACCTACTTGGAGTGCAGGACTACCATCGCCTGCCCTCCCCCTTTCATCACTATTTCGAGGAGGACATCAGTTAATCAGTCCACCGGATATTCGGGTGGAGCGTAGAAATTGAGTGTATCCAGTCTTTTTTCACCTGCATATATTTCATGAACCTCACCCCGCTCGATAAGCAGAAGCACTCCCGGCTGCAGTGGTATATCCACTCCCTCCACCACAGCTTTCCCCTCTCCGGAAAGCACATAAAGCCACTGATCGCAGTATCGGTGCGTGTTATCCACACTTCCGGTGGTACTTCCCGGATCAAGCACCATCACCGCAGCCTGAGACCGTTCCGTTCCTGCAACTACACTGAACTCCGCTTCCGGAGTTATTCGCACATGACGCATTCAAAACCTCCTGTGGTATACTGAGTTCCGCGCGTTTCTGTAGGAAAAGCAAGCTTTGTGCCATTTTGTTTTCCGGCAATGAGCACCCGCTCAACGATAGGTAAACTCGAAAGCGAACGTGTAATGATAACCGTCAGGTCATCTTAAGAATCCTCACCTCCCGGTCGGGGACTCCCTCAAGCTCACGATTTGCTCTCACGCAGGCTTTTTCAAGCACCTCCACCCCGGAGCTTGGAGCAAAGGGGCGGTTTCCATCGGCTATGAAAATTTCGATTCCGCGTTTGCGGGCACGGTTTAAAAGCTGCATGAGCTTCTGGGACTGGGACCGGTTGTAGAAAAGATCCGCAACCAGAATCACATCGGTGGGAGGCAAGGGGGCGGATTCCAGGAGATTGGCGTTGCTGAATTTCAGAGAGACACCGTTGAGATCGGCATTCATGGAAGCCAGTTTCAAAGCGAGCGGATCGATATCGTTTGCCTGCACCTCGGCAGCTCCTGCCAGTGCCGATGCCACTGCGGGAATTCCGCTGCCGCAACCCAAATCCAAAACTCTTTTGCCGCTGACACAGTGAGGGTTATCCAGAAGAAAACGGGCGAGCACTTCTGCTGCCGGCCACACCACAACCCAGAAGGGAACTTCCTGCTCCCGGCCGCTCTCCATTTCCCACTCCTGCCAGAAATCGAAAACCCGGCAAGCCTGCAGCACAACCATTTCCGGACAGTACTGAAGCCGCCTGGGTTGCAGATACTTGTTGAGAAGCTTCCCGGAGGGAAAACCGGAATGGCCGCTGCCGGTGAGTTCAATCGTCTGATTCATTATTCTCTCCTGAATTCTAACCCGTATTCCAAAGCTGCCTGCGACATCCGCCGCACAGGGAGAGAGTTTTCCTGTCGGTGTCCTTGAGGGAATTGGAAAAATGCATCACACATTCCGGATCAGCACAGTGCACCATCCCGAAAGCATGTCCCAGTTCATGTACAGCTTCTTTAAGAACACGCTGGAAAAATAATTCCTTGTTCTCCGCTCTTGCGTAAAAGGACTCCTTCAGTCGGCTGAGAGCCACAAACGACTCGTGTCCTTTGAGTACCGACTGTCCGAAGATAAAATTGAGTCCTTCTGAAAAACAGTCCTCATCAACCAGTCCCAGTTTGTATTCGGAGGAATCATGAACTGCATTTCTGATAAAGGGCAGTATCAGATCACCGTCATACTGCTTTCTCTGGGGTACGAAGAGTGTCTCCGGAAGAGCGACAAGTTCGCCTGTGGATACCTGAGCAGAATAGATTTCGGCGATTCTGCTCTCCAGCCACCCGGGCAGTTCTTCGCAGACCGGCCCCAGAGGAATCAGTAATATACGCTTTTCCATAGTAGGTTATAACTCCTGTTGCGCTTAAGTTTCCATATCCTTTCATTGTATATCAAAAAATCTGCCAGTTTTCACGGATTATGGATTGATTGTTGCTTCGGCAGAGAAATATGGGAGAAAGAGAAAGAGACAAAAAGAACACCGGATGCAAGAGAGCCTGGGTGTGAACAGACTTCGGCAGAAAATAAAAAGAGAGCTTTTCGGAGAACCGATCTCTCCCGGTGTGGCCATGGGAGATGCGCTTCTGTTCAAACCTATCGCTCTGGATGCACTGGAGATGAACAGCTTTCCGGTGGATGATGTGCAAAAGGAGATCAGCCGGCTTGATTACGCCATAGCAAAAAGCCGCGATCAGCTCAACCAGATCTTTGAAAGGCTTCGGGAGAAAAACAGCGCCGATATAGGTGAGATCTTCAGAGTCCAGATGCAGTTTCTGGATGACGAATCCTTTCTCAGCGAGCTCAAGGAGCTGGTGCGCAAACAGAAAATGAATCTGGAACATGTGATCGCAAGCCAGATGAGGGTTCTGGAAACCCGCTTTCAGTCCATTCAGGATGAAACGCTTCAGACCAAATTCCTCGACATACAGGATGTCTACCACCGCCTTCTGCGCAATCTGCTGGATATCGAACATGTCAGAACAAACCCCATGCAGCGCATCGAAAAACCGGTGATTTTCGTTTCAGAAAAACTGCTGCCCTCTGATGTGGCGCTTCTTGATTTCACAAAGATTCTGGGTATAATCATCGAAGAGGGAAGCCGCCTTTCCCACGTGGCGGTCATGTCCAAATCCCTGGGCATTCCGGCAATCATAAGAGCTCCCGGAGCCGGAACACTTATCCGCACCGGCGACCCGGTCATACTGGACGGCTACAACGGAAAAGTACTGGTCCATCCTCAGGAAACCGAGGTATCCAGCTATAAGGAGAAGCGGGAATACTTCCTCGCTAGCAGCCGTCCCAAAACTCATCGGGGGAAAGGCTGCATCACCACGGACGGCAAACGGATCAGGCTGGAGGCGAACATCGGTTCTGTAAAAGAAGCCCAAGTAGCCATGGCATACGGAGCTGAGGGCGTGGGGCTGCTGCGCACGGAGCTTTTCTACATGTCCGCCGCTCACCAGCCCTCCCTTGAGGAGGAGCGGGATTTCTACATACAGATCACCGGCATCCTCAAAAGAAAACCCCTCACCATCAGACTGCTGGATCTGGGAGCCGACAAGTCTCTTCCCTTTCTAAAAACCTACGAAGAGGAAAACCCTCAGCTGGGCACCCGGGGTATCCGCTACCTGCTGCGCAACCCGGAACTTTTCTACAATCACGTGAAAGCGATCGTGTCCGTATGCAGGCTCACTCCGGTAAAGATCGTGGTGCCTTTCGTGGCCATTCTGGATGACCTGGAAAAGGCTCTGGAAATGATATACCGGGCGTGCACGGAGCTGAAAATAGACAGAAAAAACCTCAATCTCGGGATCATGGTGGAGATTCCCTCCGTAGCCCTGTCGTTGAGACAGTTTCTGTCCAGGGTTTCTTTTGTTAACCTGGGAACGAATGATCTTGCCCAGTATCTTTTCGCCGCAAGCAGAGAGGACAGCGGTCTTGAAGACTACAGGCAGATAATGCACCCGGTGATCCTGCGTTTGGTGCGCAATGTGGTTTCTGCAGCAAAATTCAAAGACAAAGAGGTGGCGATCTGCGGCGAAGCGGCTTCCGACCCGCTTATGGCCGCTCTTCTGGTCGGGGCGGGAGTGACCTCTTTTTCCATGCAGTCCCAGTCCATTCCCGTGGTGAAGGAAACCATCTCCCGCTGGTCCTTCACCGATCTGCACAAACTGGTGAGAAAGGCGCTTGCCCTGGACAACAGCAGCGAGGTCATGGAACTGCTGGCCGAAGCCGCCGAACGCATACCCTAGCAGCATTGAGCGTTGCTCAACAACTCTCATTCCCGATCAATACGGGAATAGGAACGAACCTCCATTCCCACAATCAGATATTCCGCATCTCTTTTCTTTCCGCTCTGCGCAGTCTGCGCCTCTACCGTGAAATAATCCGTTTTCCGTTGACCGGCCCGCTCATGCCGCCTGTACCGATCCCGCTTAGCGTATCGAAGCATGAACCACAAAACAGATTCCCCGTTTCACGTTGCCTTTCCCTGCTTTCTGACCGCCTCGGTGGCTTTGGCAATGGATTCCGGATCACCCAGGTAATAGTGCCTTATCGGCTTGAGTTCATCATCGAGCTCGTACACAAGAGGAATCCCTGTGGGAATATTGAGCCCCACGATTTCTGAGTCCGATACGGAATCCAGGTATTTCACCAGTGCTCGCAGACTGTTGCCGTGAGCGGAAATGATGATCCGCTTTCCGTTTTTCACCATGGGGGCAAGAGTCTCATGCCAGTAGGGCAGAAAGCGTTCCACCGTATCCTTGAGACATTCACAGTCAGGGAGTGCCCGCGGATCCATATCCTTGTAGCGGGGATCATTTGATGCATTGCGGGAATCATCCGGTTGCAGTGCCGGGGGGCGGACATCATAGCTGCGTCTCCATATGTGCACCTGCTCATCCCCGTACTCCTGAGCCATTTCGGCTTTGTTGAGCCCCTGGAGTGCACCGTAGTGCCGTTCATTGAGACGCCAGGATTTGTATACCGGGATCCACATCAAATCCATTTCATCCAGAGTGATCCAGAGGGTACGGATTGCCCTTTTGAGAACAGAAGTATAGGCTATGTCGAACTCATAACCCTCCTTTTTCAGAATGATCCCTGCCTGTCTGGCCTCCTCGAGACCTTTTTCGGAAAGATCCACATCGGTCCATCCGGTAAAACGGTTCGCTTTGTTCCACGTGCTCTCGCCATGTCTGAGCAGTACGATTCTGTACATTTGCTCTCCTTTGGATTTCGGTATGAGACGTTGTGATCAAAATATGTTCTGCCGTGTTGACGCATTGTTTCTCCAAGCAACCACAATGCCGGAAAAAAGTGGATCGTGATTTGCAGATAAACTACACTGATTCCGTTCACACCTAAACTCAAGGAGGAGCCGCAGTGCAGAACCGAATGCATCATGGACTCAACATGGATTTCAACCCATTCATAGGCACAAAAGAAAGCGATATCTCTCCCCAGAAGCAAAAGTGGCCGGGAACGGAAAAGGAAATGATGCCCAGGGCCGATCACGGAGAGGAAAACTATGTGGGCGGATCGAAACTGGAAGGGAAAACTGCACTGATCACAGGCGGTGACAGCGGTATCGGCCGGGCAGTTGCCATCGCATTTGCCCGGGAGGGGGCCGACATTGCTTTTTCCTATCTTGCTGAAGACAGGGATGCGGAGGAAACTGTACGGTGGGTGGAGAAATCAGGTCGGCAGGCACTGGCCATCAGAGGTGATATCCGCACTCCTCAGCACTGTGACGATCTGATAGAGAGAACTGTCAGAAAATTCAGTACCATAAACATCCTGGTAAACAACGCCGCATTCCATGTGGAAACTCCGGATTTCGAGGATATCTCTCCCGAGCAGCTTGACCAGACGTTCAAAACCAACATCATGTCTTTTTTCTGGACCACACAGGCTGTTCTTCGCTATATGAAAGCCGGCGATTCCATTATAAATGTCGGCTCCATTACCGGTTTCATAGGCCACCCCAAGCTGATTGACTACTCCTGCACCAAAGCGGCAATTCACAATTTCACCAAATCAATGTCCAAACTGCTTTCCGAAAAAGGCATTCGGGTCAACAGTATCGCCCCTGGACCGGTGTGGACACCTCTGATTCCCTCCACCAGAGACAAGGAACATGTGGGAGAATTCGGAGGCAACACCTTCTGGAACCGTCCCGCTCAACCGGCGGAACTGGCACCCAGTTTCGTATTTCTGGCTTCAACCGATGCCCGTTTCTACACTGGGGAAATTCTGGCACCCACCGGAAGATGAAAATTCCCCGAAGGAAAACCTTCGGGGTTTAAACCGATCTGGTTTCATAACCATAGGCTTTTCTCAGCTCACGCGCCTTCTGAGCCCTGCTGCTCAAAGCAGATCAGCCTTCGGCTATAAACAGATTATTCTTTACTTCTTTGACACCGTCGGTATAACGGGCGATGTCTTCAACTGTATCGAAAGCCCTGCGGTCTTTAACATTTCCGGCCAGCACCACACTGCCGTTCTGAACCCGAACTTCAACCCTGTTCGCATCCAGCTCGAAGGTATGGTGAAGATGATCCTCGATGGCACTGCCGAGTGCCTCATCGGAAACACTTCTGCTGGGAACCACTGCCAGCTTGTTGCTTACTTTCTGTATGCCTCCTACCTGACGGGTCAGGTTCTCCGCCCTGAGTTTCATATAGAAATGACTGACCGTCCCCTCAAGAGACACCTCTCCCTCGCGCACAAACAAGTTTATGTTCTCCTGATAGAGATCGGGGTCTACAGAGAAAAGACGCTGCAGGTTTTCCGATATGGCCTCATCGGTGGGACGACGATAGCCCTGAGGGTACTGTACGCTCAACCGGTTTTCGATATAGTTCACCCCTTTGACCGCCCAGGCGTCCTGCTCCACTGCATCCTTTGCTGAAAAGGAGTGAACAATTCCGCCCAAAACAACCTTACCGTCAGCCACCTGCACCTTCACATTACCGTCATCAATCCGGGTGTCACCAGCTATCCGGTACTCGATCTCGCTTTTCACATCTTCTCTGCTTCTAGGCATAATACCTCCATTCAGCCTTAAATCGTGTGTGCAGATTGGAAACAAGCCGTTATGCAACAATAAGCAACCGGCATACCATGGGAGCGTTCAGCGTTCGATGATTTTAGTTTTGAGTTTTGATTTTGAAGTCAAGAGATTACAGCTCAGATACAGCCCCGTTCAACATTTCCCGTTCTCCGATCAGCCTGTCCACGGCCCTGTCGGGTGTGTAACGGACTTCGGGAACATCTTCCCGTCACCGTCAAGCGGGTGCGCCCTGCCGGGGCGCACAAAAGAAAAAGCCGGGCTCTTGTGAACCCGGCTTTCAAAAAAAAATTCTCTGTTCTCAGTATCTCAGCGTCTGCCGAATTTGATCTCACTCTCTTCCGGACGGGCATCGAATTCGACTTCGATCTTGTCATCCTTTGAAATCACATCCTCAACAGATTCCGCTCCCTGGTCAGAAGCACTCTCCTTGAGCTGACGGCGCTTGACATTAAACTTGCGGCCGTGCTGAAGATTCTCCTCCGATACTCCCAGATCATTGGGAACCAGCTCGGGTGTGTTGGGTTTTGTTTCGGGAACAGAAGGCTCCGGAGCCTTTTCAGGTGTTCTGTTCTTGTTCGAATCGTTTTTTTCCGGTGCTCCATCGGAATTCTTGTAATTGGAACGGGATGAATCACGATTGCGTCTGTCGTTATTGTTCCTGCGGTTATCACGACGGTTGTGATTTTTCCGGTTGGAACGGCGGTCGTTGCGGTTATTGCTGCCGCTGTTTCCCGAATCCGAGGTATCCTGTATTTTGCGACGAACATTTTCCTGATCTTTTTCCGCATTCTTGAGCTTAAGATTGATATCTCGAAGCGATTTTTCCACAGGGTCTATGGAAGAAGAAGACTCCTTATGCTGATGGGATCTTGACCTGTTATCCTGGTGGGATTTTTTGTTGTGACGGCGATTGTTGTCCCTCTTATCGTTCCTCGGATTGCCCGATGATTTCATCGGCTGAACATTTTTGGTATTTGTGCGATTCTTTTTCTTGTTACTGAGAACGAGCGCAATAGTAATTATCTGAAGTATAACAACGATGGCTAGCGCTGTTAGTACTAATGCTGCTGATTCCATACTAAAAATTCTCCATAATCTAAGTTATCCTGATATGTTAATTAATGACGCGTCTTCATTTTCTCCGGACATAACCGGACATTCTACGTGTGTTCATCTGCGCGTCTCCATGTAGAACAGGCTTTACGATTATAATCAAAATCCGATCACAGTGTGATGAAAATCAGTTTCCCATTGGCTTATCTGCACATCCACTCTGTTACAACCCTCCTTTCAGAAAAATGACTGCAAAATATTTCCGTTCAGCAACAGGAAACGTCCGGTTGCGAATTTTCTGGCTTATGATGACGTGTATTGAGTCTGCCAGAAGACACTGTGATGTCAAAGATCGTAAAACCGTTTCAAACCTTACTCGCCCATACTTGCATATGCCTGGTCAAGTTCTCTACATTTTGAGAGAAATTCCCGAATGGATTTCAATCTCTTGTGTATTACGATTATCTTACCCCAAATGAATATCAGAATAAGAGAAAAAAACAAAAAAATTACAGCCCAAAGAAATTGAATCAGTTCCATGCAGGTGCAATTACAGGCAGGTTAAGGTGCTTTATACGAAGATATTTCCTGCCGCAACCGAGGGCAAGAAGTCTCTTCTGTATGCTTTCAGAGCCTGATTTCCGAAACATAAACCTCAAAATCAGTTCAAATCCCAATAATTCTTTTTATATTCTGAGGCAAAAGGAATGCCCCGGTATGAATATCTTCGTTATAATAGGAGCAGGTATCCGCTATGGTTCCGTACCGTTCCTTATCGAAAGAAACAAGACCACCATCCTTTCTGGAGGCCACAACAAAGCTGCACACCCCTTCGGGAAAGGAACGCATAGTACAAATATACGGTTTGTACTCACCGAAGTGAGGTGAAATCTGCATAATTGTGTTTCTCAGCAGCTCCTCACGAAGAGAAGGGGAATCGGTCTGGAATGCAGCGATGCCCTCATCTCCGAGCCGCTGAGCAACCCTGATGAAAAAATCCTCAGTTTCAAGATTGCGCACCGGACCGCCCGGGTCATAAGAATCAACCAGAATCAGATCGAACTGCTGCTGCGAATCCCTCAGATACTCATATCCATCACCTAAGATTACTTCCGTTCTGGGATCACTGAACCCTGTGGCAAAATCGGGAATGTACTTCTCCACCGTTTCCTTCACCAGACTGTCGATCTCAACCACCACGACCTCTTTCACACAGTCGTATTTGAGCACTTCCTTAAGACAGCCCCCATCACCACCACCGATAACACAAACCCTTCGGGGATTTGAATGCATCATCATCGCCGGATGAACCATCATTTCATGATACGATTCGCTGTCGCGCTCAGTAAGCACCACCGTGCCCCCCAGACAAAGCACCAAACCGTAACTGAAAGTGTCAAACACCTCCACCTTCTGAAACGGACTCGAGCCGCAGAAAACACAGTGCTTGGCCTTGATGGAGAGTCCGGACAAACCATGAATCAGATTCTGAATCCATAACGAGGTCTCATTCACCACAGGATAATTCACAAAACTGTTCATCTGACTTTTTCCCCCGCATTTGTATTCATGATCTTCAAATCTCCCTATTCCACCACCACGATTCTGGCTTTGGGGAATCCGTTGAAATTAGTTGAACTGGCCACCGTGTAGGCTCCCATAGACTCGAATACCAGAACATCCCCTATTTCAAGCAGAGGCAGACTGATATTTTCATAAAGCACATCGATGGAATCACAGGTCGGCCCGGCAAGCACGGAGTTATGCCGTTCACCCGGTTTTGCCAGAAACATGGGATAGTCGGCGTGATCGAACATTTTCCCTGAAAACGAACCGTAGATCCCCTCATCGAGATAATACCACCAGGCCCCGTTTCTGAACGCTTTTCCCATAACAGTGGTGGCAAGCGTCATGGACGGACCACTCAACACCCTGCCCGGTTCAGCAATGATCCTGTAGTTGGAAAAGTAACGTGATATGTAATCAACAACAGGTTGACAGAATGATGCCAGAGGCAGGACCGGGGTCAGATATGAAATGGGAAAGCCCCCACCGATATCGATAATCTCTATTTCTATCCCGTTCAGCGCGGCCTTGCTGCAGATATCCCTGCAGTACTCAAGTGCTTCGATGTACTTGAGCGAGTTCTCGTTCTGTGAACCGGCATGAAAGGAAATCCCTTTCACATTCAATCCCAAACCATGAGCTTTTTCGATAAGGTCGTAGGTTTTTTCCGGCGAAACACCGAATTTGTGGGACAGGTTCACCATGCAGCCCGGGTTCTGTATACTCATCCTTACCAGAATTTGAGCTTTATCCTTGTAGGGAAGAAACTTCAGCAACTCATCTTCGTTGTCGATCACGAAAAGTCTGATACCGTAATCGAGCGCATACCGTATATCACTGTCCCGCTTTATTGGGTGGGTGTGAAGACAACGGCTGGCCGGAATACCGCAATTGCTGACAACATCTATCTCTCCATTGGAGCAGACATCAAAGAAACTGCCCTCCCTGTCCAGCATGGATATTATTTCAGGCTGCGCATTGGATTTCACCGCATAGTACAGAGATATCCCCGGCAGTGCCTCGGCTAAAGCCCTGTAGGTGTCCCTGACTCTGCTTTCTGAAAGAAACAGGACCGGCGAACCATGTCGGGCCACCAGCTCCTGGACACGTTGGAAATCCATACAAAACCTTCCCATTACTGACAGTGTTCAGCCAATGAAATTATCCGGAAAGTCCGGTTCGGCATCTGTGATAATACGGGCAGGCCGGGTTAAAATTTCACTTATATATGGAAAAGGCACCTGCATAGACTTGTGCGTCTGTGCATTGTACATCTTGAGGTTCTCAAGCCCGTAACGCTCAATCCTTTCCTCTGTCTGCGATGTTTTGATTTCTGAAATATCCGTTTTATCAGAAGAAATGCTGATAGACCAGAGCACTGCATACATCTGTATGTACATGTAGATAGGGTTGACATTGCTGAACACCGAACCCAGCGTTTTCTGGATACAGGAAAAGGCCTCGGGACGTGCAACAGGTGATTCGGAATGCATCACGAAAACACCTGCTTTGGAACGCATGGACCTTTTCACCAGCCCAAAAAACTCTTTGGTATAGAGCATTTTTGAAGGACCGAACGGATCGGTCATATCCATGATAACCACATCGAATTCCCCCGGGTGCTCCTGAGTGAACTTGCGCCCGTCCACGATATTCATGTTCACCCTGGGATCATCAAAACTTCCCCCGTGCACCGAACCCAGATACTTCTGGGCAAACCTGATCACTCCCTCATCAAGCTCAGCAAACTCCACCCTTTTTACGGTGGGATATTTCAGCACCTCCCGCAGAATCCCTCCATCGCCACCACCGATCACCAGGATGTTTTCCGGATTGGGATGACTGCAGAGCGCCGGATGTACCATGGGTTCATGATACATGTGATCGTTTTTTTCCGCGACCTGAGTAATATCGTCAAGGAGCAGCACCTTTCCAAACTCGTCAGTGTCCACCAGCTCCATTTTCTGGTACTTCGTATTCTCTTTACGAAGACTCTCTTTTATGGTGTAAAAATATCCGAAACGGGGATTGAGCTCCTCGGTGAATACCTTCTTTCCATCAATTGTTCTTATCATTTTCACGTATCCCGGTCATAAATGTTTCTGCATTCGAAAATTTCCTGCATCTCTTTTTTAAGCAGCGAACGGATCTTTGTCCGTTCGGTTTTGGACATGCTCTTTTCACTGTCTGAACCGAAAAGGTAATTATCAAGCTTGAGCTTTTTGAGAATCATTTTGGTATGGAAAATATTGTCCGAAACCACATTGATATCATATGCTGAATAGTAATCCAGCGTCTCATCGGAAATGTAGTCCTGAATGGAGGTAATATCATGATCCAGATAAATTTTTCGTCCCTTCACATCACGAGTGAACCCCCGCACTCTGTAGTCCATAAGCACTATATCGGAATCGAAACTGTCAATAAGAAAATCAAGCGCTCTCAAAGGTGAAATCGTACCGCAGGTGGAAACATCGATATCGACTCTGAAAGTGGCGATCCCGTTTGCCGTATTGTTTTCCGGATAGGTGTGAGCCGTGATATGACTTTTATCCAGATGTGCCACCACGCTCTTGTCATTTTCTTCCCTGGGGTGATGTCCCTCATTGATAAGAACAGTGACACTGGCTCCTCGAGGGTCGTAATCCTGAGTGGAAATGTTCACTATTTTGGCCTCTATGATATTGGTCACTTCCTCGAGAATGCTTCTGAGCTTCGCTGAATTATATTCTTCGTCAATATACTCCAGATAATCGATTTGCGAGGATTTGGAACGCGCGTAGCAGACATCGTAGATATTGAAACTCAAGGATTTGGTAAGGTTGTTGAAGCCCTGGAGCTTGATTTTTTTTCCTCGACAACGGTTGATCACTTACTTTGACCTCCCATACTGATTTGAAAATATGATAGGATTTGATGCAGTTTTGCTGAATCAGCATTACGGTTGTGGATCACCTGTAGTAACTCTTGATTCAGATCCGGCTGAGAAGATTAAAGTTCATTGATATACAGAGGTTTATACCCACGATACTTGCCGGAAAAATAATTCATGACAATGACCTCTGTCTTTTTATTCCGCTCGATGTTTATGATCATTCTGTCGGCGAAAAGCCTGCTCATATGAAGCCCCCGCCCGGAATCATCCAAAAGACCCACACCGGTGATCTGGCGCTCGAGCTTATGCAGAACCATATCCTTTGTCAAACGACCATGCTTGTCGATAACAGAAACACCGTATTTTTCCGAATCATAACCGCATTCCATGTGAATATACTCATCAGGCTCCAGTTCCACCGAAGTGAATTCGGGATATTTTTCCGTACCATCCCCGTTTCTGGGTGCATGGTGAATCGCATTGGTCAGTAATTCATCAAGAATGAGCTTGATATCACCGGCTGAGCCGAATTTCTCCTCAAGCTCATCGGCAATTCTGGCTCTCACCTCGTGAGCCTCAGCAGAGGAACGGATACAGTACCGCCCGAAGACGGTACCCCCGGAGTTCAGATATCTGGAAATATCGAAAATATCCCCTGTCAGTAAACCATGGACAATCTTCTCCATTTCGGCGAAATTGAAAGGAACCGTTTTGGGTATGATGCTGCAGATGGGGTAATCCCGGGAGTGCTTGATATGATCATCGATATTATATGCAGTTATCAGTGCTGTCCGGGTTTTCGGATACTTTCTTCTCACTTCACTCAAAAGCTCCGGGCCGCTCATTCCCGGCATATTGATGTCCGAAACAATCAGATCAAATGAGTGCTCCTCCATTTTCTTCAAGGCTACGGAAGCATCCTCGGCGGTATGAACTTCATAGCTGTTCTCGAAGAAATCTAGCAGCATGGTTCTGATCGAAACCTCATCATCAACAAACAAAACTTTAAACATAATTCCCCTACTCCAAAGCTTTCATCAAAGAGGGTTGCTCGAAAGGAAGCTGAATTGAGAATATAGTCCTTTTACCGGCACTTTCGAAGAAAATTTTCCCCCCGTGCTCCTCAACGATTTTGTGACAGACACTCAACCCCAGGCCGGTTCCCTGCCCGGGTTGACGAGTAGAAAAGAACGGATCGAAAATCTTCGATCTGATCTCAGGTGAAATTCCCACCCCGTTATCACCGATCGTCACGAGCAGATCTCCTCCCGCACGTTGAGTAGCAATCACGATTTCACCCTGATACTCCCCGTTTTCCTCTCCGGCCTTCTCCTGAACGGATTTAATGGCGTTGGTGACCATGTTGACTATGACCTGCTCTATTTTGGCAGGACTGCAGTTCAGTTGAGAAAGTGAATTCTCCAACCGAAATGTCTTTGTGACAAGGTCCGCTCCTTTGATATGCACGGCATTCACCGAAGATTTCACCAGTTCATTGACATCCACATTCACCCTCTGAGCCTTCTGTTTGCGCGAGAGGTGAAGCAGATCCTTCATGATAGTGGTTGCACGCCGTGCACACTCCAGAATCGATGTAATCCTGCTCACACCTTTTTCATTCAATCCGTACTTTGAAGGCATCTGAAGCATATTGGAGGCTGTTCCGGAGATTCCGGACAGGGGATTGTTCATCTCGTGAGCGATACCGGCGGTCATAACCCCTATACTGGCCAGTTTCTCGCTGCGGATAAGCTGCTCGAGCATCTGCTTTTCTTCAGTAAGCTCCCGCATGCACTCAATAACCTGAATCACCTGCCCGGAATCATCACAGACCGGGTAGGTACTCGTTTCAAAAAATCGCTCGTTTTCTCCAAAACAGCAGCTCATCTGAGTTTTGGATACATTCCCGCTTTCAAACGTCTGCAGCGCAGGACACTGATCACACCTCGTCTCTTTACCCCAGAAAACATCCCAGCACCTTTTTCCCAGCAAAGAGATAATATCCTGCCTCACAAACCTGGCATAGCTGAGATTCGCTCTGACTATACGGTAATCTGAATCCACAATACAGATCAAATCGGAAATGGAGTCAAAAACAGTCTCCAACTGCTTTTTGCTTAATCGGATCTGTTCGTTGAGACTACCGGTCTGCATGGCAAAGGCCAGGAAAAGTGAATTTGTAGAATGAGGGCGGGATTCAAACCAAAATGCAGAATGAATTCTGACCCACCTGAATCAGGAAAAAAGTCCACCGATCAAATCAAGCACATTGTGTAAAAACGGAATGTACATATCTTCCACCCCAAGAAGGATAAGTACGATTTCCAGGGCGAAAACGATTCCGGCCAGCAAAAGAAGATGTGTGAGGATGAAAATGACTTCCCCGCGGACACTTCTCTTCCGCTTGCTGATCATCAGCCTTTTGCCAATCCGAAACAGAAAACGTGCCATATTATTCCTGATGAACTCTACGAGTCAAAAATGCCTGATCGCCCTCATTGAGTTGGCTTGAGTAGAGTTTCAGAATAACGAGTGTTGACGCTGACGGGGTCACATGCGTCACCAGACCGACCAGCAGCTCCTCGCTCATGGAATCACCCTTCTTTTCTTCATAAACAGTGAAGTGATCCCCAAGCCTCACACCGTCTTTGGCACCTTTGTCGATAATAAAAGACTGATGAAGATAGGGAGCTACAGTCTTCTCAACTCTCATCAACACACTTGCCTGAATGTTTTTATCCGGAGCTTCAAGGGAATCAAGGGAGATCGGATTATGAGATACTGTAGGTGCTATCCGTTCCCCTCCTCTGATCACATCCCACATCTGAACCAAACTCACAACAAGCTTTTTTTCGCTGTGCCCTTCCACAACAGCCATGCCTGTACGCTTGACCAGATTAGCCGTTTTTCCCTTGAATGAAATCAGTTTGATCGGCCTGAGAACATCCACCGTGTCACCCAGCTTGTAGTCGACCTCACCTACAGGCTTGACTGTAACTTTCTCGTGAAGCTGAAATGCGGCTCTGCCCTCGGGCTCATCCACAATCCCGTTGCCCGGAAGCACATAGCCTCTGGCATCCTTCTGAGTCCAGAGAAACGCCGATGACGCAAGCAGCTCCGAGGAGATCTCGATTTTTCTCTCCAGAGAATACTCACCATACAGCCCTGAGCTGTCACTGCTTGCGAGTGTATCTGATACTGCCGAATCCGGTGCACTCTGTGCTTCGGTTTCGTCTTCAAAACTGCCCCACTCTTGAGCCATCCCCGGCCAGGCCAGAACAGCCGTAAATGCAGCAGCCGCAACAATCTGCGGAATCGGTTTTTTATAAAAAGGTCTGTTCATCATAAGTAATATATATGATATATTTCGGCGGGAACAATTTCTAGAAATTTTTGATTTTTGATTTTAGATTTCAAATCTGGATAAATAAGAGTGAAGAGGATTCTTGATTTCAGGATTTTGATTTTGGGAAGCGATTCGCGTTTTCTTTTGAAGGTTATGCCTGGACCGGCCCGCTCATGCTGAGCCTGTCGAAGCTTGTCCTGAGGAATCGAAGGATATAAGCTCACCCTTCGACTCCCGCGGACGGGACTCAGGATGAGCGGAGTGGGGTGCCCGTCTTAAGCAGGAAGTGTGACCTTTTATTTCTCGAGCCGACCCGCTCATATTTAGCCGAAATAGGCTCTCTCCTTTTCCGACATTTACCATTTTCATTCTGCGTCTCATCCCATTCTGCGTATTCTGCGCCTCTGCGTGAAACCTTCCTTCTCCATTCTCTGATTTCCTGATTTTTTATTCCTGATTCCTCAAGCTTAAATCAAACTTCCAAAATCTGAAATCCGAAATTGACACCTGCCTCCCCATAACGTATATAATTCTCACCTTCCAAACGCAGGAGAAAAGAATGCCACACAACCCTATTGAACCGACAGAAGGCGGTGTGACCGCAGCAGGCGGATTCAGAGCCGGAGGAGTGAAATCCGGGATGAAAGCTTCCGGAAACCCTGACCTGGGAATCGTCTACAGCGAAAACCCCTGCAGCACGGCAGGAACCTTCACCACCAACTCCATACGCGCTTCCTGCGTGGACTGGTGCCAGAACCTTCTGCCCTCGAGAGCTGTCCATGCGGTCATCTGCAACAGCGGATGCGCCAACGCCTGCACCGGTGAACGGGGTGTCAAAGACACCGCATCCATGGCCAAACTCGCTGCTTCGGCACTGGGAATCGACCACGAAGCCGTCATGGTCGCCTCAACGGGGGTAATCGGAGCCTTTCTCCCTCTTGAACCCATCAGTGCCGTTATTCCCAAACTGGTATCAAACCTCTCTCCCGAGGAAGGGGCCTCCTTCGCCAAAGCCATAATGACCACAGATTTGGTCAAAAAAGAATCAGCTGTCAAAGTCACCACCGACCACGGTCATTTCACCATCGGAGGAGCCGCAAAAGGCTCGGGCATGATCCACCCCAACATGGCCACCATGCTCGGCTTTGTCACCACTGATGCCGATATAAATGAAAAAGAGCTCCATCGCATTCTCAAACGGGTTGTAGACCGCACATTCAACAACCTGACAGTTGACGGAGACACTTCCACAAACGACATGGTGCTGGTGATGGCAAACGGTGTGTCAGCTACCAGGGTGAAAGATGAAACAAGTTTGAAACTGTTTGAAAATGGGCTCTTTGCAGTCTGCAATGATCTGTGCAAACAGATAGCGGCTGACGGAGAGGGTGCGACCAAGAGGGTGGAAATCGTGGTGAGAGGCGCCCGGACAGATGAAGACTCGCGGAAAGCGGCTAAGGCGGTTGCCTGTTCCAACCTGACCAAATGTGCCCTTTTCGGAAACGATCCCAACTGGGGAAGAATCGCCTGCGCTGTGGGCTATTCGGGCGCGGATTTCTCAAAAGAGAAGATGTCGGTAGACCTCTGCGGCATCGAGGTTTTCAGAAATCTGCAGCCGGTTTCATTCGATCAGAAAAAAATCCACTCTCTGCTCAAGGGGAAAGTGGTCACCATCCACATAGATCTGGGATTGGGAGACAGAGAAGCCATCGCGCACACTTGCGATTTCAGCTACGATTATGTTAAAATCAATGCTGAATACCACACCTGAAAAAGGAGAACCTATGAAAAAACGCAGTTTTGCCCTATGTGCCTTTCTGCTGAGTTTCATGTTTCTGAGCTGTGACCTTCTCACTCAGGTTGAGGAAAAACTCAACATTCTTGCGGTCAAATTCGACTACAATTCCACTGCCATTGGTCTGGTCTACCCAGATCCGGATCCGCTGGAAATAATTTCATATCCCGAACTTCTCACAGACCCTTCCAACTACGGTATTACCATTAACTGTCTGATCGATGCCAAAAACGACAATGACAAAGGGGCTGTGTTCGACGGTGCCACATTCTTTCTGAGGGTAAAAGATACTCACAAGGATGCCCCGGCGGCAGAGAGCGAGATCAGCTCCTTTGCGGTTTCCGGCAACAAGGATACCACCCTTACCATCCCCTTCCAGCTCACACTGGACAACCCGGTGTTTTCTCAATCCACACTGAGCGACATTGTGAAGGGTAACAAAATCCCCTACAACCTCAACGCCGATCTTTTCTTCAGTCTGGTGACCCCGAACCTGGATGGTGGAGTGGACACTCTGGGATCAAAACCGGTGAATCTGGACGTAGTAACCGATTCGATCAGCACCAGACCCGATGATGAGGACATCCAGATTTTTACAGATGCGCTTCAGACAGTGCTCTGATTGACATTTCGGCCAGTATGGCGTTTTTCGGGTCCCGGGAGGCTTTCTAACGGGACCTTTTTCATTCCGACCATCTGCGGGAAGAAAGATCAATCGTGCAGCTGTTGTCCTGCGGAGGAAGATCATCCCACAAAGCCCCTATGAGATACATTGCTGATCAGAGGATCTTCATCCACCACCACGGCCGAAACCCGATCCACAAGGGCGGAAAGCGTGCTCAACCAGCTCCCCCCTCCTATGATCCAGGCTTACTGGGGGGAGGGCCGAAACGCTTCTGAGCTAAAAACGGCTCACCCGGGCGCTCCTATAGGGTGAATACACCAGGAAAAAGACTTTGATATCAAAAAATATTTGGAAAAGGTATGCCAAAAAAGTAATTTATCACTCACAGTGTTATTCAATGCACTGCCTGACTGAAATCCCGGCCACATCGGGGTTTATCAGCTGATTTTAAAAAGAAATTTTGCACCATTAGCTCAGCTGGCAGAGCAACTGACTCTTAATCAGTGGGTCCGGGGTTCGAATCCCTGATGGTGTACCAAATACAAAGCTCCGAATATCCGATTTCTGAGGTGTTCGGAGCTTTTTCTATTCCGTACCGAAATGTCTGTCCGCACCATCAGCTCAGATGGCATCACAACAACTTCGGGATTAATCAGTGGGTCCAGGGTTCGATTCCCTGATGGTTTTGCTTGGTTGTGTCCAGAAATTCAACAGGAAAACCAAAGCAAAAACACCTCTCCATGTTTCCTACCCTGTTGATATGGATGATTTGCCGGATGACGCTGCTCAAAAAGATCAGATCACATTCAGTCAGTGATGATCTTTTTTTCAGACCGCTTTTAAGGTGTGTTGAAAGTTTGCCAACATATGGGTGGCGCAGGTCTAGAGGACAGAAAAAGACGGAGTTTACCGAATGCTTACGGACATGATATACTGATACCATCCGGGTTGTATAAAAATTACGGGAGGGGGGGAGAGAAGATGATCTTTACAACGATTACGGTTAAGCGTTTCAAAGCGGACAGGCGATCGGGAGCAACCGGTTGATTTCAGGACGGGTGGGCGTGGTCCGACCCCATATACCGACCAGCAGAAAAGACGAGCAGTAGCATCCTGCTATGTGGATGTAAATTTCTGCACGGAGCCCCCCTAGCATAAGGGGAAAAGGTGCACGTTTAGGAAAAAGACAGAAGAGATTTATGGTAGTCTGCGCTCTCGTCCGAGCGCGCAATCAGAACTTAGCCCACTCCATAGCCGTTGAGGCTCTGCGAAATCCCGATTTCCTAATCGGGGCTCTGGCATATAGGGTAGCGCCCATCGCACAATGCAACGCAGGGCAAAATGAGGACACTTCGCCAGTGCGCGGCATTAGGCAAAAGGCGGGATTTTACTATTTATACTAATCATTTGTGAAAGGGTAATTACATCTTTTACAGTTATCAGGAGTGAAAACACTCTTGCTTATTATATACCCACAGTTTGGGCATTTCATATTGTTGACTATATAACTTACAAAAAAGAAATATAGTATAGTGGCAATGATGAAGAAAGGAGATACTAGGTGTGCTAAAACACCAAACAACATGGTCCCGAATGGAAAGAGTAAAAACAATATTAGTTTGCGTTTACTTTTTATGCTCATACAACTTTTCCATATTACCATTTATAAGTGACCTTTTGCATAAGCCAATCCAGAACCCTATCATTTAGCTTAAAATATGCGTCTGTAAAATCATTCCATGTGAAACTCTTGGTTTCTGTTTCTGAAACAACAAATGCGATACCTTTACCTGCAGTAACAGAAATACCGGCCAACCCATTGTCATCAAAAGTTAACGTTAACGAAATAGGTCCAGCGTTAACATCATTATTTAATGCTTTGCCTTCAATTTCATAAAAAGCTATACCTGCTCCACCTGCAATTCCTGCACCGTATCCAGTTGTCTTATCTAGCCATGAGCCTGAAACAAATACACCACTTTCCCCCGCTTCATCAGTATCCAATACAATCCCGGCTGCTCCGTCAATACCAATAACACATGCAGCTTCGCCTTCTACATAGATAAAACCATCCCAAAGTCCATCAGGATCAATTCGATTGATCGGATTATTTCCACTATAAAGGTACAAATTAGAGTATTGCTCCGCCGGATCCGTACTCACCCACCGTCCCACATCCGCGTCATAAAACCTCGCACCGAAATAATACAAACCCATATTTGCCAGAACTGTGGAACTGGTCTGGGTTTCGAATTCAAAGAGGTTTGTACCATTCTCGGCAGCATTTCTTATATCATCTCCTGGCACGCCTTCCAAAAACGAAATCTGCTGCGTTTTCCCCTTGGCTACCAGACAACCGATATCATCGACTTTATATTCGATGTCATTTTTTCTGATAATCAACTCATCAATTAATT
>JBKGXV010000052.1:0-23775 GCA_046546375.1 Chitinispirillaceae bacterium
TCAAGGAGTTTGCTGAAATCACGCGAGGACTGGTCTGAATTCCAAAGGAGAGTATACTATGAAGTCATCATCAAAATATTTTATTCTGGTATTCATATTGAGTTTCAATCAGTTTTCCTGTACTTCCAACAAAACACTGTTTATTTTTTCAAAACCAGAAAAAGCCGTTTATTCACTTGCTCAAATGTATCAAAACCCGGATTTGTATCTGTCATCTCTTGAAGAGGTATCATTTGATACAAACGGTACAATATATCTCAAGGGGATAAAACACAGAGATAGAAACCTCTCAGGCAATCTTATCAATTCAGTACTTAACAATATTCATTCCACTGAAGCTTACCCGGAGTGTCTTATTGAGCATACTGCTGAAGAGGCACAAGCGTATTATGCATTCAACGAAGAATTCAAAACACGACCTCAAGGTTCCGACGGTTCATTACTGGTTATGGATTGGCATAGAAATAAATTCCCCCAGAAAATCACATTTCAAAATATAAACAGAAACACTAATTTTGCCTCATGCCTTTTAAAATCAGACCTATACCTGAAAAGGATGATTATGGGCAAAAAGCGGTTAAAAGTTTGGGGTATGTACTCATATGTAGGGTATGTTGAAAAGATGGTTATTGACAGAATGGAAGAAGGACATAATTCCAGCGGTTCGGGATTTGAATCTATCTTCCATCTCGTTCCGGATAGCATTTGCATCTCAACTAGCAGAAATCAAACTTACAAAGTAACCAAATGCAAGTTCAAACTGGTCCCACACAGACAATCAAACAAAAATGCCAGTAAACTCGAAACCGAATGGGCCAATAGCTTTAATGATAATTACAATCTGTTATTGAGCAAGCACAAAGAACTCAGAAAGCTTTCGGAAGTGTTAGAACTTTTCACCGTTCTGAAACTTTATACTGATGACAAATCGATGGCTCGAAATTTAAACCCGATACAGGAAACAAACATTCCAGAACAAATTGAATCCTTTAAATTCAGCAAGCAACTAATTGTTCCTGCCCCCATGATTAATCATCCCGCACGAATCAGTTACAGATGGATTATGATTTCAGGAGGTGTATCGTTTGATTTGTCTGAAGCAGTGATAATCGAAAAAGAAGATCCGATTGCAGATCAATGATCAACAGTAATTTCACCGCGGCTCTTGAAAGGGGAAATTACAACAGTACCAAAGTATCTCGGACAAACATCTGAAAACCGTTTTCCGCAAAAACCTATGATGAAGGGTTTGGTTATATACAGCTGGTTTCTTCATTCCGTCCCTTATTATTTTTATAATATCGTAAGAACAATCAGAACACCTTAAGCGTACTCTCCGTTCAATTGTTTGCGCATTCCGGGGAATCCTCTCTTTATGAATAAGCCCTTTCAAATACTGCTTCTTTTACTGTTTCTGCTTGGATCGGGCAGTAATGCGAAAACGAGGCACTCCTATAGTGAGCACAGGGCTCGATTCTCCAGCGCCGCGAAACAAACCCTGAGTCCGTCCGAGCTGGAAAACAGGTTTAGGCCCTATCTGCAACAGCGGACCGAAAGAATAAAGGGAGAAGCGAGACGCAGATCTCGAAGCCGCTCCTTTGAAATCCCCCGCAGAACCCATTATCTGGCATTAATGAAAGCTTGGGATAAGCTGAGCCCTGAATTCAAACAACTCTATAAGCAGGCCACCTCCATCCCCTCTTCGTTCTCCTCATACCTTTCACCCAAAGGCCATTTTGAACTGTTCTACACCACTACCGGAAGAGACAGCGTGGATATCACCGACACTGTCGGATTCGGTGCGGGAGGAGACTGGCGTCAGAAAGAGTTTTCACCCAACGGAATACCTGATTACATCGATGAAGCCGCATTCGCACTCGACAGTGCATGGTCGATGATTGTGGACCGATTCGGCTTCAGTGAACCTCTGGCCTCACCGGGTCCGGATAACTCTACGGATCGTTACAAGGTGATGTTCATGCGCCAGGCAAATTCCTCCTTTTACGGAATCACCCACCTCGATGGAAAACAGAGTGATTCTGATCGGGGTTATCTCAGCCACATCGAAGTCAATTCAAACTGGTCTCACCCCTCCTGGGAGCCTTACGGATACGACAAAGAACCCTACAACGCTCTCCGTGTCACCTGTGCTCATGAATTTTTCCATGCAGTCCAGTATGCAATGGTATGGGATGTGAAATTCAACATCCTGCTTGACTCCTATCCCCTAACCTGGACTGAAGGCAGCGCAGTTCTCATGGAGGAGTTGGCTTTCGGATATGTGAATGACTACATTCAGTATGCAAATGATTACTTCCTTAATCCGCGTATCACAATGCTCGATGAAAACAGCAACAGCGGCACCGAATACATAAATTCAATACTGCTGAAATTCATATATGAAAAAGTCGCCCCATATGACTCCATCAAATTAGTAAAAGATATATACACTTGCAATTATGAACAGAAGACCCCTTTCTACACCAATCTGGAACACCAGACAGAAGCCACCGGGATGCTATGGGTTGATATACTCAACGGCTTTCATACAGAAAGCTTTTTCACCGGTTCACGATCCAGACCCGGAATGTTCATCGCGGATGCGGAACTGATGGATCAATGGGTGTTGCCCCTCGAATCTCCATCCACGGATACAAAATCGGTAAAACCTTACGGTATGGAGGTTTTTTCCTACAAACCCCACATTGAACATACAGATACTTTGAAACTGATCTTTGATGGTGATACTGAAGCTGAAGGACAGAACAGGTCCTGGGCAGCCAAAGTTATTACCCGTTCGAATAAGGATTCGGTGCTGAATGTGAATCTGGATGAAAACGGTAAGGGTATGCTTGATATTCCGGGCTGGAAGCAGAAGAGCAAATGTGTTGTGGTTGTAACAAACGGAAACCATACACAAACCAGAAATATGAGTATAATCCTGGAAAGCTGTCCTATCACAATGAACCCGGATGAAACTGAAACACTTTCAGTTTCATCCGAATCAAGTGCCGCGGATCTCTCAATCAAGGCTCTCCAGCCCCTTGGCTGTGAAGCGTCAATCGATACCGCTTCCGCTGATTCGCTCCTGGGCACGATTGCAGACAGGACTCTGCATTCCGCTTCAGCTTTTTTCGATCTCCATACTCCGTCTACCTGGTTTGGCAGCGCTCAAATCAACCTGCAAATATCCATACCCAAAGAGCACTTCAGCACTCTGCCGACAACCGCCGATTCGGCATCCATTCACAGATGGAACTCAAACTCTGCCACCTGGGAACAGATCAACTCCACATTCGCCGAGAACAACGATTCACTTCTCTGGAGTGTTGAAATTGAAAAGTCGGGTCTTTATGCGGTCCTGTTCAGAAAAAACCAACCTTCGGCATCTGTATTGAACATATTCCCCAATGTGGTTAACCTGAGCTCGGGCAAACCGATACGAATCGAAGGTGCAACGGTTTATGATGTTAAAATATTCAGTATGGATGGAACTCTTGTCTGCCGTGAAAGGAATCCAGACCAGTTTTCCACTTCAATACGACGCAACTCCTGGGGTGGCGTGGAATGGAATCTCAAAAACAGCAGAGGAAAACGAATCGCCCCGGGAATGTACCTGATTGCGGTATCGGCGCTGGATCAGAGCACAATGCAGAAAAAAACTGTGAAGCAAAAGATAATGATCGTTCCCTAGTATGCCAGATTGTCATACTTTCATTGCCGAAATACTGACAAAAGCCTGAATTCCCTCACCTTTTCCGAACGAAGTAAGTCCTTCCCCGGTTGTAGCAGTAAGCCCCACATGTTCAACAGTGAGCCGGAGCAGTTCAGCCAGAGATTCTCTGATTGCGGGAATGTGTTTGGAAAGATGAGGTCTGCGGGCTTCAACGGAAACGGACACATGATTGATTTGCCATCCGTTCAGAGTTTCCAGAGCTTTGCGAAGATATACGGCACTGTCCGTTATACCCTGCTTGAGGCAGAGGTCGTCACTTACCTTACCCAGAATATTCACTCCGCTCAATCCCGATACGGCATTGGTTACTGCGTGCAGAATCACATCCGCATCGCTGTTTCCAGCAAGTCCCCGCGCCTGAGGAATAACAACTCCCCCCAGAATCAAAGGCTTCTTTGAGTCTTCCGTTTCGAATCTGTGCGAATCCTGGCCTATAGCTGAGATGAACATATTTTATCGTCCTCCGTTCTCCGTTTCCCGTTGGGCCGGCCGCCGCTCATGCTGAGCCCGTCCCGCTTAGCGGGAGTCGCGGTTTACACCATTTTCTAACGGAAACGTATCGGCTCGGTCTGTGAAACCGGAGCCTTGCCCGCCCCGTTCTCCTCCATGCTCTCAAGACAACACCTCACCGCTCTGCCCATCACCGGATATTCAGGAAGGTGTTCGAAGACCGAGGCAAGCCTCCTTAACGCCACGGGCACAAACTCGCTGTATCGCGGTTTACCTTTATGCAGAGACAAGTTGCCGTATGCACCCAATGCCTGCATCAGTCTCTGAGCAGAACAAATATAGTAATCCTTTTCATCCGGAGCTTCGTTCCATTTTGACATATAAAATTCATGCAGTTTTTGGGCAGTGCCCGGATCCAGAGCATCGACATAAGGGTCCTGCAGAAGAGAGGCCAGATCATACTGAGGAGGTCCCAGACGGGCTCCCTGATAATCCACAAAACGGATTTGACCTTTATGAATCAGAATATTTTCCGACTGGAAGTCACGATGCATGCAGGTTTTTTCCAACCCGGCAGCATGTTGTGCCATCCTTTCCCGTTCCGTATTCCAATCATCCGTCAGACAATGTTCCTGACCGAAATACTCGGTCACACAGTGTCTGGCGAAATATGCGGTTTCCCACATGAATATGTCCAGATCCATTTCCCGGGAGGAGATAACTTCGCTTCCGGAAACATCCACCTGCTGCCATTCGAAAAGCGCATCGATTACTGATCTGTATATCGATTCAACAGCATTACTGTCCCCTCTTTTCATCTCGCAGTACTGCTTGAGCGTCAATGACCCCAAGTCTTGCTCGAGAATAAGACCGTGGCGGGGATCGCTGCAGTAGATGTGAGGAAGAAAAGGCACAGAGACAGAAAGTTCCTTCTGAATCGTCAGGAATCTGGGCCAGTCCTCATCCCTGCTGTCCCACTCGATAAGAATATAGGATTGATTTTCACGGCCTACACGTATGAATCTTCTCTGCGAACCCGCCTGTCCGGCCAGCTCAACTGTCCATTCGGAGTGATGAAAACCATCCGTACATTTTTTCAGAAACTGAATCTGTGCAGGTGTAAGTTCCATTTTAAAGCTCAATTTCTCCCCATTCAGTGACAATCGATCCGACGGTGTTCTTCTTAACCGCACCATCCCCAAGCACAATGCACCGTGATACCCTTACCCCTTCAGGAACCTCGTCGGGTTCATACCAGGTACACGGCCCCAGAACGGAACTGTGCCCTATATGAGGTCTTGAACAGATTTTCCTTTGCCGATCCAGTACAAATTCATCCGGCAGCTTTAAATCAAGCTTGCCCTCAAGCACATCGAAATGAATGGCAGCAAGTGCAGCAGGAGTACCGATGTCCCTCCACCAGCAGGAATCACTCGGGGAGATGATTCCGGGAACAAAACCCTTTTGTGCTGCTCTTCTCCATACGGGAATGATGGAGAAATCTTTCTCACCCACGAAATCAAGGAACTCTCTTCTGTAAAAAGCCGCACCGGTGAAATCCGCTCTGGATGCCTGCGGAAAGGATGCTTCTTCACTTCTGACACCCAGGTAATCACTGCTTTTCGAGTCATACAGTACAGTTCCCTGTTCGTTTGCGGGAAACGCTACAAGGGAGCATATTCTCCCCGATTTCTCAAAAGATCGGGCCATCTGTGCAATATCAAAGTTGTTCAGAATATCCACATTGGCCACGAAAAAAGTTTCATCCCCCCTGAGAAACTCCCGTGCAAAGTCAAGTGCCCCGCCTGTGCCCCTGATCTCCTCTTTTTCGTGAAAGAGCTCAAATTCCACAGTCGATTGTCCCTTGTACTCTTCCACCAAATGATTCAGATAGTGGGAATTCACCCCCAGTGAGGAAAATACTCCGGAATTATGGAGATGTTTCAGGTTCCGTCCCAGAAGAGGTTCGCCGCACACGGGTACAAGCGCTTTGGGGATATGTTGTGTCAGAGGTTTGAGGCGTGTACCGAACCCGGCAGCAAGTATAAACCCTCTCATGAGCGTTTCTCCTTGTAATGAGTGACTGCAGCGAACAACTCACTCCAGGCTTTATACTCTTTTTCCCACTCAGCTCTCATCTCCCCGACAGATCCCCCGCCTGCCAGAGCTTCGCGCATCCGGGTATTTCCGGCCAGGATATCGAAAGGCTTCTTCTCGTATTCATATTCGTATGGCGGATCCGTGAACCTGAACTCGTCGGCTGAAGTTCGTATCACCGCACTGAGAAATGCCGCTGTTGTCTTCACCGGCTGAAAACGCCTCGGATCGGTAACGTGTAACTGCAGTCCCCCGCAGAATTCCCCTTTCCATTTCTGAAATGTAGGAATGAAACCATGTTTTCTGAAAAGACATCCGGGCAGATTTTCTTTTGCCAGAAGGGACAACACCTCTTCAACCTTGATATAAGGAGCTCCGAAAAGCTCGAAAGGTCTGGTTGTCCCCCGTCCCTCGGAAAGATTGGTGGCCTCAAGCAGCACCTGGCCCGGATACACAATCGCAGTATCAAGCGTAGGCATGTTGGGGGAAGGAAGAACCCAAGGAAGCCCCGTATCACTGAAGAGCGAATCGCGCCACCAATCCTCCATCCACACCACATTGAGATCGCAGCCGGTCACATAAAGCTTTCTGATAAGCACCGCCATCTCACCCATGGTCAGACGGTGACAGAGCGGCATGGTGGCTCCTCCCACGAAGGAGAAGTAGTTCTCTGAAAGCATGGGGCCGTCAGTACCTACACACCCGATCGGATTGGGTCTGTCGAGCACCCACACAGGGATACCATTGCGGGCGCAGGCTTCCATGCAGTTTTTCAGAGTCCATACGTAGGTATATGGACGGGCACCCACATCCTGGATGTCGAAAAGAAGCGCATCCACACTTCCAAGCATGGATTCAGAGGGAGTGCGCACCTCTCCGTAGAGACTGTATACCGGAATGTTCAGTTCCGGGTGCGTACTTCCTTGCCATTCGATCATGTTGTCCTGAGTCTGACCGTAGAGTCCGTGCTGTGGTCCGAATATTGCAGCAAGAGTGCAGTGTGGAGTTTCCGCAATGAGATCCACCACGTGCCGGTAGTCTGAAGAAACCGATGCCGCATGACAAACTACACCCAGCTTTTTGCCCTTGAGCTGCTGAGGGAAATCCGAAAGCAGAAGATCCAATCCGAACCTGGTCATAAAGTTCCCTGGAATAATTGTGTTCGGGTCCGGAATCAATTCCGGGACAAAGAAGTAAAAATACTATGATCACAGCGAAGCTGAAAGCCGCTCAAGAGAAACTTTTGATGGTTTTCAGCACGGGATATCCAGAGTTTGCCTCTCAGAACGGCAGATAATATATTTATAAACTTTCCCAAACCTTTAGAAAAAAGAAAGAAGGTGAAGTTGCATGAACGGTATCGTTGTACGGGAAGATGAAGCATTTGAAAAAGCTCTGCGCCGCTTCAGCAAAACGTGCGAACGTGCGGGTATCTTATCAGATGTTAAAAAATACCGCCATTACGAAAAGCCCTCTGAAGAGAAAAAGCGGCGTTTGAACTCTTCCAAACGAAAACGTATGCGTGAAGAAAAACGCATGAGCTGGAGATCCAGATAACAGAGTGCGTTTTGAAAGTTCAAAAGGCTGCAGTTCAACCGACTGCGGCCTTTTTTGTTTTCTGCATACTTTCTATTGCCCTGAATCCGATAACTGCGCAGGATGTAGCCACATTGATTGAATTTTTGAACCCGTGAAGTGGTATTTCCACCAGACCATCACATAATTCAAGCACTTCGGAACTCACCCCCAGTGCCTCGTTTCCGAAAACCATACCCACGGGTGAAGGATACTGCGCGGAGGCATAATGGACCGAACGCGAGGTGGTCTCCGCTGCCCACACTTCCACCTCTCTCGTTTTAAGGTATTTCACCGCCTCCACCGTGGTTTCAAAATGCTTCCAGGGGACATATTCGATAGTTCCCAGAGAGGTTTTCTCCAGTTTGAAATGCGGAGGATAGGCGGTATAGCCGCACAGAAACAGCCCCGAGACTCTCATCGCATCACAGAGCCTGAAAACGGATCCCACGTTGAATGCGCTTCTGAGATTATCAAGTATTATGTAAAGCGGATTCTTTTCAAGTTTTTCATATTCCTCAAGAGGTATTTTGGCATCAAAGCTTCTTACCTCGAAATTTGTCTCCATATCACCCAGTTTATGCCTTCTGGACATTACGATCCTTTCAGAAACTAAACTTTCAGACAATCGACTCAGACCATTCCGGTACGGGTTTCCGCGTGTTTTGCAAACCCCTCAGTCTTTGGGATTCGGCAAGCAGAAGGAAAATCAGGCCTGAAATGAACAGTATATTCACCGAGGAGATTCCAAGCCTGGATGCAAGCGCATCTTCAACTCCCGCTCCCCGGGAAAGAAGTGCCACACCCCCCACCAATGAGGGACCCACCACCGCGAATCTACCTACAATATTGTAGAACCCGAAATACTCGGCTGACTCCGAAGGCGGAATCAGTTTTCCGTAATAGGAGCGGCTCAAGGCCTGAATACCCCCCTGGGCAAGCCCTGTCATGGCAGCCAGTATAATAAAATGGGTTTCTGTCTTCATGAAAAGAGCCCCCACACTGCTTACGAAAATGTAGATCAGCACTCCTGTCATGATAAGGCGCTGAGTCCCGAATTTCTGAGCCAGTACACCAAAGCCCAGAGCGGAAGGGAACGCAATAAACTGCACTACGAGCAGAGATATCATAAGCGCCTGAGAGGTGAACCCGATGGAGAGACCGAAATCCACGGCCATGCGGATAAATGTGTTGACCCCGTCAAAATATAGCCAGTAAGCACAAAGGAAAAAAAGCAATACTTTTTTGTTGAGTATCGAGGAAAAAGTCTTTCTCAAACTTTTCAGAGTATCCTGAACGGGTGATGTGGAGAGCATTTTCCGGACCCGTTTTTTTTCTTTGACATTAAGAAACAGCGGTACGGAAAACAGCAACCACCACAACGCAGCCATCAGAAAAGAGATTTTCACCGCGGAAGCGGCATTTCCCAGACCGAAAAGTTCCGGTTTGACAGTCATGAACACATTGAAGCTGAAAAGAAGACCGCAGCCCAGATACCCAAGAGAAAACCCCATACTTGACACATAGTCCATACGTTTCTCATCCGCGACATCCACCAGCAGGGCATCATAAAACAGATTGGAACAGGAAAACCCGATATTGCCCAGGATGAATATTCCCAGAGCAAGAATCCACGCTCCCTGGGAAATCAGAAAAAGCGAAGCGGTGCTGAAAGCACCAAGCACCATGAAAACCCCCAAAAACCTCTTTTTCCCTCCCCCGGCATCAGCCAGCGCCCCCAGAAGAAGAGACAATACGGCAATGACGAGTCCCGCAATGGTGCTGCCCACACCCAAACGGGCAGTACTGGTCACCGAATCAACACCTGCGCTGTAGTAACTTTTGAAGAAAACGGGAAAAAAACCTGCAAGGACAGTTAGAGCAAACGCTGAATTGGCCCAGTCATAAAAGCACCATGAAAGCACCTCTTTTGTGGGCAGCTTCATGTCTTCTTCTCTTTTTTCTCGGCAGCAGGGAAAAGCACATTATTAAGAATCAATCTATACCCGGGTGAATTCTTGTGAAGCTCAAGCATGGTGGGCTTATCCCCGACTGCATGGGAATAATCCTCAGGATCGTGTCCGCCCAGATAGGTAAACTGCCCCTTGCCCACTACCCCATGTATATAATTGACCATATCGGTCTGAGGCACTTCACCCAGAACAGTGACGTTTTTCTTTATCACATCACGGTTGAAGGATGTCAGAAGCCCGAAATAACCCTTGATTACCTCGCTGTGGTTCTGATTGAGCATCGATGGAACCGGGTCAAGTTTTGCGCTGAAGTCAAACAGCACGAAATCCTCGGCCGGTCTTCTGCGGGAAGTGTTCACCTGATTCACGTCTATATTGCCAAACGAGGATGCCATGGGGTCGGTAATGATGGAAAAATTCTCAAATGCCATACACTTGTCGAAATCAAGTTTCTGTTTGTAGTCCGGATCCACACCGTCGCCATCATATACTTTACCGACGATATCTGTTCCCAGAGCTGAAAGTGCGATCTCGAGAGTGTTGGTAGCACTGCACATGGCGAAGAGAAATCCGCCATCCTCAACATATTTCCTTATTGCAAGAGCAACAGCCTTCTTGCATTCGCTCACATTCTCGAAACCCAGACTGGAAGCCAGCTTCTCCAGCTCAAGGCGCTGCTTCTGGTACCAGGGAGCATGAGAGAAACTCGCGTGGAACTTGCTGTACTGTCCTGTAAAGTCCTCGTGATGAAGATGAAGCCAGTCGTAATCGGACACCTTTCCGCTTACCATCTCCTTGTCATAGATTTCATCGTAGGGGATTTCAGCATATGTCAAAGCAAGAGTGACCGCATCGTCCCAGGGAAGCTTGCCGGGCGGAGTGTAGACTGCTATTTGCGGTGCTTTTTCAAGCACCACCTTTTCCATATTGTTTTCGTCGACAACATCCAGTATTTCAGCCCACGAGGAATTGGAAACAGAGGATATCTCCACCCCCGCGGCCCGTGCATCGACCTCGAACCTCTCAGCATCCTCGGCAACAAATGAACCGCCCCGGTAATTGAGAAGCCAGTAAACACGGGCGCCCCCAGAGAGCATTTTGTACACAACACCGTATGCCTTGAGATGGTCGGTCTGCGCCTTGTCCATGGGAATAAGCAGCATCGAATGCACCGATGTCACCAGGAGAACCATCACGGCAACTGCTTTTGTCAGTTTGAACATAGAACATCCCCCTTTCAATGCTGCCCTGAAATTTCGATACTCAGAATTACGTATACTTAACAGGCTTGATGTGAAGTTCCTTCAACTGCTTGCCCGAAACCGGAGAAGGTGCGTTCATCATGAGATCCTGTGCTTTCTGATTCATGGGAAACGCAATGATCTCTCTTATGTTGGGCTCATCGGCAAGCAGCATGATAATTCGGTCCACACCCGGAGCGATTCCTCCGTGAGGAGGTGCACCGTAGCGGAAAGCCTTGATCAGTGCACCAAACCGCTCATCAACCTCCTCTTTGCCGTACCCGGCTATTTCGAAAGCCCTGTACATGATATCAGGGCGGTGGTTACGGATAGCTCCGCTTGACAGCTCTATACCATTACAGACGATATCGTACTGATAGGCATTGATCTCAAGCGGATCGCTGTTCTCAAGCGCTTCCATACCCCCCTGAGGCATTGAGAAAGGATTATGGGAAAAATCAACTTTTTTGAGCTCTTCATTGTATTCAAACATGGGAAAATCGGTGATCCAGCAGAAACGGTACACCTCTTTTTCGATCAGATCGAGTTCCTGAGCAAGTTTCACCCGTATCTCCCCGGCGATTCTGTTTGCCCTGACCTCATCATTGCATACAAAAAACACCACATCACCGGCTGAAACCTCAAGTGTGCTGGCAAGATTATCCATGCTTTCCTTATCAAGAAATTTGGCGATGGGTCCTTTGACATTTTGCTCATTCCACGTCAGATAAGCCAGCCCCTGAGAGCCGATGGACTGGGCGAATTCAACCATCCTGTCGAAAAACGCCCTGGAATTTTTCGCACCTCCCTTTACCGGAACAGCACGAACCACGCCACCCTGCTCGACTGTATCGGCAAAGATTTTGAATCCGCTGTTGAGAAAAAGCGAGGAGACGTCCTGGATTTCTATGGGAATGCGAAGATCGGGTTTGTCTGTACCATATTTCACCATCGCTTCCCTGTAAGGGATTCTGCGGAAAGGAACCGGATCGGCTTCCCAGGTGGAGAACTCACTGAATACTCCATGTAAAACCTCCTCCACCACCTGGAAGAGATCCTCCTGCGTTGCAAAGGACATCTCTATATCGAGCTGATAGAATTCACCTGGAGAACGGTCAGCCCGAGCATCCTCATCCCTGAAACAGGGAGCAATCTGGAAATACTTGTCGAATCCCGCCACCATCAGAAGCTGCTTGAACTGCTGGGGTGCCTGAGGGAGCGCGTAGAACTCTCCGGGATGAAGACGGGAGGGAACCAGGAAGTCACGGGCCCCTTCGGGCGAAGAGTTGGTCAGAATGGGTGTCTGGAACTCGTTGAAACCCATCTGAGTCATCTTTTGCCGTATGTATGATATGACTTTTGAACGCAGAATGATGTTTTGATGGATTTTACTGCGGCGAAGATCTACAAAACGGTATTCAAGCCTCATATCCTCCGGTGCGGGATCTTCCGGAAACACGGAAAACGGAGTATGATCCGCTTCACTGAGAATCTCGAAACTGTCAGCTACCAATTCGACATCACCGGTGGGCAGCTTGGGATTTATGTTCTCCTCAGACCTCTCCGCCACCAGGCCGTCAAAGCGAACCACTGTTTCCTTGGCGAGATGGCCGATTTTCTTCTGAAACGCACGATCAGGATAGATCACAACCTGTGTCAATCCGTAATGATCCCGCACATCGATGAACAACACTCCGCCGTGATCACGTCTGTTATGAATCCAGCCGCTTATTCTGACAAATTCACCCACATTCTCTTTTCTAAGCTCATGACAGGTATGGCTACGGTACCGATGCATCTCCTTACTGGTCTCCTTTTTACTATCCTGCTCATTCTGCTCGATGGTAAACGACATCAACTAAAACTCCCAGATAATTTGTGCTGATATTCAAAATGCTCAATGAATCAATAACCGATCTCTCTGCGGAAATATTCCGAACAAGACTACTAAAATACATTCAGGACCTCGATTCCGCACCCGCGCGGACATCCGATTCACTCTTTTTTGAGATAAACACCGCCCGTGCGTTTGGGAACCAACTTTTAAAATATCCATACCATAACAGAACCAATGCAAAAAGTCTCCGCACCCGAAATCAGAGAAAATCAAGTTGTTTTGTGATGTTTTTCGTGGTATAATCATTTCGTAACTATCTCATACTGTTGTCGTAAGGCGTTGATTACATGAAGAAAGCTCAGAAAACACGACAGCAGCTGGCTCTTGAACTGAAACAGGTCAAAAACCAGCTTCAAAAATCAAAAAAGAGCCCAAAGTGCACCGAATCGGTAAATGAAAAGCTTCTTTTGGGAGATATAATCTTTGAAAATGCCGCCGAGGGTATCATCATCACCGATCCCCAAGGCATGATTCTCAAGATCAACCCAGGATTCACCTATATTACAGGTTACCAATCAGAAGAAGTACTGGGTAACACTCCCGCTCTTCTCAAGTCCGACCGACACGGCAGCGCATTTTATAAAAAGTTGTGGAATTCCTTGAAAACCAATGGAACATGGCAGGGGGAGATCTGGAACAGGCGTAAAAACGGAGAGATCTATCCCGAGTGGCTGGTGATCAATTCACTGCGAGATGAAGAAAATAAGACAACTCATTATATAGGCATATTCACGGACATCACCCGCAGCCTCCGCAACGAAAACGAGATCCAAAGACGAGCCTACTACGATTCACTCACAGGTCTTCCCAACCGCATTCTCTTGCAGGATCGTCTCACCTTCATGATCAATCACGCCCGCAGAAACAAACAGCTCATGGCGCTGCTGCTTCTGGATCTCAACAGATTCAAGCTTATTAACGATACTCTGGGCTACCAGATCGGTGATGCGCTGCTGCAGACTGTGGCCGAACGGCTGCAGACCTGTATAAGAGATGTGGATGCGGTCTTCAGGCTGGGAGATGATGAATTTGCCATTATTCTGGAGGAAATTGCCCAGCAGCAGGACGCCGCCAGGGTTGCCAAACGTATTCTGGCCTCATGTGCCATGCCCGTCCATCTGGGAGACCACGAAATATACGCCACCACCAGTATCGGTATCAGCATCTTCCCTACTGATGGCGAGGGATTGGAATCTATCCTGAAGAATGCGGAAGCGGCTATGCACCGTGCTAAAGAAATGGGCATCAACAATTACCAGCACTACATGCCTGCCATGAATTCGCGGGCCTTTGAACAGCTCACTCTCGAACACAACCTCAGGAAGGCATTGAAAAGAAACGAGTTGGTGACTTTCTATCAACCTCAACTCGATCTCGCCACGGGCAAAATCTCCGGTATGGAAGCACTGATCCGCTGGAGACATCCTGAACTGGGGATGATCTCCCCGGGACAGTTCATCCCCATAGCCGAGGAGACGGGGCTTATTCTTCCCATCGGAGAGTGGGTGCTGCGAACCGCGTGCAAACAGGCCAAAGCATGGCAGAAAGACTATGGTAATCTGGTAATTTCGGTCAACCTGTCTGCCAGGCAGTTTCTGCAACAGGATCTGGTCTCCATTGTGGACAGTGCTCTTAAAGAGGCAGAGCTTGCACCTGAATATCTGGAACTGGAAATCACCGAGTCTCTCGGTATGCAAAACCCCGAACAGACACTCAAAACTCTCGGAGAGCTCAAAGCCATGGGAATCCGCATTGCCATAGACGATTTCGGAACCGGATACTCCTCACTGAGCTACCTGAAAAGATTTCCCATAGACACGCTGAAGGTGGACAGATCGTTTGTGACCGATATGCCCGGAGATGCAAACGATGCGGCGATAGCGGCCGCCATTGTGGCTCTGGCACACTCACTTAGGCTTACAGTTATTGCAGAAGGGGTGGAGAACGAAGCCCAGGCGGAATATCTGCTTGAACTGGGTTGTGAAAAGGTGCAGGGATATCTCTACAGTCCTCCGGTTGATGCGATTTCCTTTGCCAAAATTCTGGTGAAAGAGGAAAACATCACCACCAACTGCTGAATTATACGGGAATTTTGAACAAAGCTCCGGCGTTCTGTTCGGTTCCCCGAGCAATATCCTCCACAGACTTCCCCAGAAGCTCTGCGATGCGCTCTGCGATTTTCACCAGATTTGCAGGTTCATTGAGAGGTCCCTCAAGCCCCCTGGGGAGAAGGTCGGGACTGTCGGTTTCGATAAGAAGTCTGTCAGATGATATCTGAAGAAGCGAATTCGCGGCACGTTTATTACGAGTATTGACAATGGATCCGGAAAAGGAGATGTGGCAATTGAGCTTCTCGAGTACAGAGACCAGTTCCGGCGAACCGGAGTAGGAGTGGATTACCCCTCCGTACTCAAGACCTCCCCGGGCCTGAAGAATTTCCTGCAGATCACCCCAGGCTTTGCGGCAATGAATTGAAACCGGCTTTCCGAGTTTCTGTGCCAGCTCAAGCTGCTGGGTAAAAACTTGTGCCTGCTCTTTGTCATTGCGGGGATCGACAGTATGATCAAGACCGATCTCCCCCACTGCGGTTGACGATGAACTGCACAACTGCTCCTTTAGTGCCTGCAGCCATCCGGAGCTTCTCCCGGAAACAAACCACGGGTGAATCCCGAATGCCGCCCGAACACATTCATACCGCGAAGAGATCCGCGCCACCGCCTCCCAGTCCTGCTGCCGAGTGCCGCAGCAAAGCATGTTTCTCACCCCTGCACGGACAGCTCTGCTGATTACCTGTTGTGCATCCTCCATCCGTTCATCCTGAAGATGGCAGTGGGTATCGAACATGGAAACTTATTTGGAATGGATTCTGAGTGTTTTCAGACAGCGCATGCCTTTTTGACGAGCTCTCCAAAGTGGTCAAGTGAAAACGGTTTTCTGAGAAACGGCAGATCAGCTTTTTCCGATTCACAGGGGGCTACATCCTGTTTATCCCCCACCAGCACCAGTTTACCCAGAAGCACCGGATCGAACCGTCTGATTGTGCCCAGGACACACTCATTGCTGTTCTGCTGAAGTTTTTCGTTGAACAGAATCAGATCGTACTGGTTTCCTACCTCTTTGATTCTGTTCCAGAAGTTTTCGTAACTGAGAGCCCGATCGATCTTCACATCTCTAAAATTGATCTCCAGAACATCATCCATAAGCTCATGGAAATCCAGATCCTCATCAGCGATCAGAACTTTAATCATTTACCCCCCTTGAATACCCCAAGCCGTCATTGAGATTATTAATGCGACTCTGCCCTAAATCTAGTTGAAGTACGAACCAGGAGCAACAAATCTTACAGCTTAATTTCTATTTAAAAAGCACTCACGCAAAAAAGAAACTGGACATTTCTGCCCGGTCGAGGAAAATCTTGCCTGCCGTGTGATTCTGTTCTGAATAGCAAGTGGTTGATTTATCGACTTTTCCGGTCATGGCACAAGGGTTGCATAATGAAGGGAGCGGAAACAAGGAAAAAACTATGAAGACTCACGCAGCAGCATCATCGGAAACCAACACGCAAATCGCTCAAAGCAGGGCAATGAGGGTGGCAAAAGAGTTCGAAGCCATGTTCACCTCCATGATGCTAAAAGCGATGCGCAAGACAGTCGGTGAAAGTTCACTGATTCCCACCAGCATGGGAGAAAAGGTCTATACGCAGATGCTTGATGACGAGTACTCCAAAATGACCACCGACCATGCATCCCTTGGCCTCGCCGATCTGATAGTGAAAGAGATCGGGCAGAAGCAGCCCGGGGAAGGCCTGAACGGTGAATGGCGCAAGGATTTCGACGTTCCACTGTGGGCAGTACAGAACCGCGCACCCGGTAATGTGAACCCCTCCGGCTCCAAACCTGTTTCCGGCGGTCTTCTCTCCAGAGTCAAAGGCAAATGGAACGATCTTATCAGTTCGATAAGTGCCAGCTTCGGAATGGATGAGCACCTGGTGACCGCGGTGATCGCACGCGAATCGGCAGGAAACCACAAAGCGGTTTCACATGCGGGGGCAAAGGGACTTATGCAGCTTATGGACGGCACGGCAAAGCAAGTGGGAGTGTTGTATCCCTTCTCGCCGGCTGAAAATATCAAAGGCGGAGTCAAATACCTCAAAAAGATGCTCCAGATGTTCGAGGGAGACGAAAAGTTGGCTCTGGCAGGCTACAACGCGGGGCCCGGAGCAGTAAGAAAACACAATGGCATCCCCCCCTACCGGGAAACTCAGGAGTATGTGAAAGCAGTTCTGGAACTGCGGAACAAATCGGCTGCAGACGCAGCAGAACGGAACAGGTAATTATGGATACGACAAAACTTTATGATGAGCTGATCCAGCTTCTGACTCAGGAAAACGAAATTCATCAGCATCTTGTCGATATCGCCGCCTCCATGAATTCCATCATCAAAAAAGATAACATAATTGAGCTTCAGAAGAGCAGCTCCAAATATGACGAGCACGTCTGCATTCTGGAGAAGGTCGAGGAGAGGCGGATTGAATGCTGCAGCAGAATACAGAACGCTCTTGGAGAGAACGTTCAGTCGAATCGTTTTGCCTCGCTTGTGGGGTTCTGTGAGCCTCAGCAGAGAAAAAAGCTTGAAAACCTGAAAGAATCTCTGAACAAACGCATTGCGGAACTGACAAGGATCAACACCTCCAATTCGCTTCTTCTCCAGGAGGGGCTGGGAGCGATTTCCCGAACATTTGATATGATCAGGGAATCCACACAGCAGAAAAACGGCTATCGTCACAAGGGCGATTTCTCGCCCCGCACTTCAGGTATTTCAGTATTCAACCAAGTGATGTAAGGGAGTAGCACCATGAGTCTGTTTTCCGTTCTCAACGTAGGTACCAGAGGGATGAATGCCTCCCAGCTGCAGATGGATGTGACCAGCCAGAACATCTCCAATGCCGATGTGGAGGGTTACTCCCGCAAGCGTGTCAATACCACCACCGCCTATCACTACGATTCAGCTTTCGGCCAGATGGGAATGGGCGCCGAGGTGATAGACATTGAACGGATGCGCAACACGTTTATCGATGATCAGATCAGGCGCCAGAACATGGAGATCGGCTACTTTGAGGAGATGAGCAACGCCTACACCAGAGTCGAGGATGTGTTCAGCGAACCCAGCGATGAGGGACTTCAGCACTACATGGACCAGTTCTTCGATTCGTGGCAGAACCTGGCCAACAACCCTTCCGATGTTGCAGCACGTACCATGGTGAGATCCAATGCTGAAGTGCTGGTGAATGCCTTTCACAGCGTCTCCGGGGAGCTCAAAAACCTTCGCCAGGAGAAAAACGAAGAGCTGCCGATGAAAGTCGAGAGGATAAACCAGATCTCACAGGAGATTTTCAATCTCAATCAGGAGATCGGTACCATCGAGATCGGCAGCCAGAATGCCAACGACAGCCGGGACAAACGTGACATGCTGCTCAAGGAACTTTCCGAGATGATTGATATCACTACCAGAGAGAACGATTCGGGACAGGTTACTGTAACCACTTCGGGCTCCATTCTGGTCTCCCCGGTGTTCACTCAGAAACTGGAGATGACCACCAGTACGCGCGACCTTCCCGATGGAACGAATGTAAAGGATATAGGGATTCAGTTTTCCGACTCCAAACTTGCTTTTAACCCGAAAGGCGGACAGCTCAAGGGTCTTCTGGACAGCAGAGATATTGTGATTCCCCAGACGCAGGAAAAACTTGATGAGCTGGCGCTGGCGCTCACAGAAAAGGTAAACGAGCTTCACACTACAGGCTATTCTCTTAACGGCTACAGCGGAATCTCCTTTTTCGATCCCAGCGCCACCGGCGCATCGGACGTGAATCTCTCCGCCTCCATCATGTCCGACATTCAGAACATTGCCGCCGCCTCGGCGGGCCAGAAAGAAGTGGCGGTGCAGAACACCAGTGCAGCCGGCAGTCACGACTTCGGAGGGGATCCGATTCAGCTGTACCGTGATCCGGGCATGAGCCCTCCGGTTGAGGCCCGCAACATAGTACAAAGCACGGTCAACATACGCACCCCCGGCACGGTTTTAAAGGAGGGGGTCGACTATCATGTGGATTATGCCAACGGAACCTTCCAGATGCTGCACAGCGGTTACGACACGGAGGATCTCACCATCGATTTCCAGTACCGCAGCGGAGGATCACAGGGCCCCGGCGACAACAGCAACGCACTGGAAATCGCAAAATTGAGAAATTCCCTTACCATGAACTCTGACGATATGGGAAACCCCACCAGTACGTTCTCGGAGTACTACGGGTCCTTTGTGGGAAAACTGGGTTTGAACACAAACCAGGCCAACTCAAGTCTGGAGACACGCAACTACCTGATTGATCAGTACGAGGCCCAGCAGGATTCCATTTCCGGAGTTTCGCTGGATGAGGAGATGGCCAACCTCATCCGTTATCAGCACACCTATAGTGCGGCAGCACGGTTGATAACCACAACCGACCAAATGCTTCAAGTATTGATGAACATGTGAAAGCGAGGGTGTCATCATGAGAGTCACATCAAGATCAGTCAACCTGAACATCCAGAAAAACATCAGCAGCCGCTACGGCGACCTGGCAAGACTCCAGGAGCAGCTCTCAACGGGCAAAAGACTTCTGCGCCCCTCCGATGATCCCATCGATGTCTCAAATGACATGAAAATGCGCTCAAAGAAGGTTCAGCTCAAGCAGTTCAAGCGCAACATAGAGGATGGACTTGCCTACATGGGAGTCAGCTCCACAGCCCTGACCAGTATGAACGAGCTTCTGCACAGAATGAGAGAGCTTGCGGTGCAGGCATCAAATGACACACAGACAGAATCCGAACGCGCTTTCGTGCAGCAGGAGGTGGACCAGCTTTTCCGGCAGGTCATATCGGCTACAAACACCAAATTCAAGGGTGATTATGTCTTCAACGGTACTCAGACCAAAGTCCCCCCCTTCGTGCTCGAGGAGTCAAGAGATAACCCTGAAAATTATCAGAAAAGCTCCATGGCCTACTATGATGCCGGTGGTGCAGCATTGGGAGACACGGTTCAACTCAACATTGGAACCGGCAGCACACCGGTACGAAACATCATGCCGGGTTCATTCAAACTTGAAGTGCAGGGTACCGAATATTTGGAGGGCCAGGATTACACAGTCGATTACCAGAGCGGGGAGATCACCCTTTTGAATACCGATCTTCTTGAGGATGTCACTCCCGCAAGCGCAAACTACGCGCAGGGTGAATTCAGCATAGAATTCGATTATCTCACCCGCGGCAAGGATGTGTACGGCAACGAGGTGTCCAGCAAAGGGGAGGTTCTTCGGGAGATCGAAAACGGAATCTCCATGGCGATCAACACCTCCGCGGACGATGTTCTCACTGATCAGAAAACGGGAGTGGACATGGTGGGGACCTTAATGCGGTACAGCGAGGCACTGCACAAAAACGAGCATGGGGGTATTCAGAATGCCATCGATGAGATCTCCACTATGTTCGGCTCTATTCTGAACAGTCAGAGCCAGATCGGCTCCAAGGTGAACCGTTTCGAACTGACGCTCAGCAGAAACGAGGAACAGCATGTGGAGGTGTCCGCCCTACAGTCTGCTCTGGAGGATGCGGATATGGCTGATGTGATAAGCCGCTACACACTTTCAGAGAATGTGTACAATGCCGCGCTGCAGACTGCGGCAAGGGTCATTCAGCCCTCGTTGGTGAATTTTCTCTGATAGGGGAATTTTTCCCTCTTTTCAGAGTCGGAAAACAGAAGCACAGGCCGTTACAGCTTCAATTTTGCAGTTCCCGAACGGCACAGCTGGTGCCCGGGAGTAATTTCCCGAAGCAAGGATGCACATTTCACACAGGAGGAAGTTCATGCCCCGGATCAACTACAACGCCCCCGCGATGACTACTGTCAGCAGAATGAACCAGATCAACAAGCACATTTCCAGCTCAACGGAGAAGATCTCCTCTGGAATGCGTATCAACCGCGCAGCCGATGATGTATACGGACACAGCACCTCCGAACAGCTCCGGGCACAGATAAGGGGCATGAGCACTGCCTCCAGAAACAACCAGGATGGTATTGCGCTGATCAATGTGGCTGAAGGTGCACTTAATGAAGTGACCCTCAAACTCCAACGGATGAGAGAGCTGTCGGTGCAGGCATCAACCGCCACGGTCACCGATAAGGATAGAAAAAACCTCGAACTCGAAATGAACAACCTCAAGGAAGGTTTAGACAAAATAACCCAGGACACCGAGTACAACGGCCAGAAACTCTTAAACGGGGATAGCCCCTGGGGTACCGCTCCGGGCGGGGTTTTCCATGTGGGGCCCAACAACGAAAACAACACGGATTATATTCATTACATTATTCCCAAAATCGACACAGTCGAACTTGGAATCGACGGTGACAATCTGAGAATGGATACTCAGGTGCATGCATCCGATGCCATTTCCCGTCTGGATGAGTCGCTGAATATTGTAAGCGGGGTGAGAACCGATCTGGGAGGAATTTCCAACCGCCTTGAACATAATCTCAAAAACCAAAGAGTCCAGACAGAAAACGTTCAGGCCTATGAATCACTCATACGCGACACCGATATTGCAGATGAGATGACAAAGCTTACCCGCGACCAGGTTCTCAAAGAGTATTCCACTGCCATGCTCTCCCAGGCCAACATGAACCCCCAGCGCATTCTCAAACTTTTGGAGTAGCCGCACAGGGATATTGATCGGTGCACATTGACTTGAGTGCAGCAATAAGCGATTTTAGCATCAGGATTCAACAACCACTTCCGGAGCAGTACTGAACATGAACGATTTTTTCGAGAACCTTGTCTACTCCCCCGATGATATCATCACCTTTCCCTCGGGCATTCCGGGCTTTGAGCACAAAAGAGAATTTCTGGTCGTCTCGATCCCGGAATACAAACCATTTGAATGGCTGGTATGCACAGACGGTTCACAGTTGAGATTCGCCATCATCAACCCTCTGATTTTCGCCCCGGACTACAACCCGGCACTCTCAAAGGAACAGTTAGAGGATCTGAAAATCGAAAAGCCCGAAGATATCATTGTATACTCTATTGTCACCATCAAAGACAATCCGCTAGACTCCACTGCAAATCTCACCGGTCCGGTTTTCATCAACAAGACCAGAAAAATCGGTAAACAGATCATAGTGGATGATGTCAGGTACAGTACCCGGGAACCCATTCTGAGAAAGAAATAGCATGCTAGTCCTAACCCGAAAATCCGGAGAGTCGATCCGCATAGGCGATGACATAGTGGTCAAGATTGTTGATACGGATGGCCGCCATGTGAAGGTGGGCATCGAAGCGCCCCGGAATATCGCCGTCAACCGGGAAGAGATCTACAAGCGCATCCAGAAGGAAAACGAGGCTGCCAGTGTGTCGCCTGACCAGGGACTGCAGAACATCGCGGACATACTGAGAAAGACGGAATAAGCTTCACCTCCGTGTCTGAAGGTGAACTGGATGTTTGGGGAAATGTTAATAGCCTTCACCTTCTCTCAGATGTTACCGGACACAGGCAGTGATCAGATGAGTGCTCTTGTCTTCGGTGTTGAACCAGAACATCAGCGTATTGTTCTCGGTGGTGAAACACTCCCCCAGATCCTCCTTGTTCGCACAGGGAAAGATCTGTTTGTAACGCTCGCGTGCTTGATTAATTATTTTATCTTTCAGCTCATTCATATTACAATTATCGGTTTGTGCACAAAATGGGTTTAGTCTTTTTTTGATAAAAAGAGAATGGAAAAACTATGAAGAATTCCCCCGTGTTTGCACTGAGTATGGGAGATCCGGCGGGTATAGGACCGGAAATAGCAGTCAAGGCTCTCCCCTCCCTTTCAAGTTGTGATTTCCGTATAATAGTAGTGGGTGATCTGGAAGTGATGCAGAGAGCCCTTGGCTACTGCAAAAGTCAGGAGAAGCTCAACAGTGTGAGTGATCCTCAGCAGGCGCAGTGCGGAAAAATCAATGTTCTTGACCTCAACGTCATCTCACCGGATCAGTTCACCCCCGGACAAATATCCCCCGAATGCGGCAAAGCCGCCTATACCTATATCACCGAGGCGATCAGACTTGCCTTGAAGGGTAACGTGGCGGGAGTGGTCACCAATCCCATTTCAAAGGAATCTCTGAAAAGTGCGGGGATAAACTTCCCGGGCCATACGGAGATTTTCGCAGAACAGACCGGAACAGAAGACTTCTCCATGGTATTTTTCCTGGACAATGTGGCAGTGGCTCATGTCACCACCCACTGCTCGCTTAAAGAGGCTATCGAATTGATAAAGCAGAAACGGGTTCTCAGGCAGATCCGGCTTCTGAACAGGTCCCTTGAGGGGCTGGGTATCACTTCTCCTCAGATCGCAGTCGGAGGTCTCAATCCCCATGCTGGGGAAAAGGGGCTATTCGGAAGCGAGGAGCTGGAGCATATCAACCCGGCAATTGAGCAGGCCCGCTCGGAGGGGATCAATGTCTCGGGCCCCTACCCTCCGGACACGGTGTTCATGCGCGCGTTCAGGGGGGAATTCAACGGGGTGGTATCCATGCTCCACGACCACGGCTTCGTAGCACTCAAATCCAGGGATTTCGAGCACGGGGTGAATATCACCATAGGGCTTCCCATTATAAGAACATCGGTGGGTCACGGAACAGCGTTTGACAAAGCCGGAACTGGAACCGCCTCGCCTGAGAGTCTTCTCTCGGCTATCGAGGCGGCCTGGAAGCTGTTCAGGAACCGGTGAGGT
>JBKGXV010000053.1:0-22697 GCA_046546375.1 Chitinispirillaceae bacterium
GCATTTTTTATATTTCAATCTTATCGGAAGAAACTGAGCATAAAGGAGAGTGAGTAAATGGCAAAGAAGGGTCCCAAGAACGCCATAAGCCCCACCCGTCAGGAGGATTATCCCGAGTGGTACCAGCAGGTGATCAAAGCTGCCGATCTGGCTGAAAATTCACCCGTGAGGGGGTGTATGGTGATAAAGCCCTGGGGATATACCCTGTGGGAGAATATCCAGCGTGTTCTTGATGGAATGTTCAAGGCCACCGGTCACAAAAATGCCTACTTCCCTCTTTTTATACCCAAAAGTTTTCTGGAAAAAGAGGCCGAACATGTCGAGGGTTTTGCAAAAGAGTGTGCGGTTGTCACTCATCACCGCCTTGAGGCATCCGAAAATGGAAAACTGGTTCCAGCGGGGGAGCTTGATGAACCGCTGATCGTCCGCCCCACCTCGGAAACCATTATCGGGGCAATGTTCGCCAAATGGGTTCAGTCCTACCGGGATCTTCCCCTTCTGATAAATCAATGGGCCAACGTCGTGCGCTGGGAGATGAGAACCAGGCTCTTTTTGAGAACGGCCGAGTTTCTGTGGCAGGAGGGACACACGGTTCACTCCACCCCCGAAGAAGCTCGGGAGGAGACTATGACCATGCTCAAGGTGTATGCGGAATTTGCTGAAAAGTACATGGCTATGCCGGTGATCATGGGTGAAAAAACCGAATCAGAACGTTTCCCCGGAGCAGTATCCACCTACTGCATCGAATCGATGATGCAGGACCGCAAAGCGCTTCAGGCGGGTACATCGCACTTTCTGGGACAGAACTTCTCCAAAGCCTCGGGAATCAAATTCCTGGATTCCAGCGGTGAAGAGGAGTTTGCCTGGACTACCAGCTGGGGAGTCTCCACGCGACTGGTCGGTGGCCTTATCATGACTCACGGAGATGACGATGGACTGATGGTGCCTCCCAGGCTGGCTCCGTCTCACATAGTCATTCTGCCTGTGATTCACGGGGATGAAACATCATCTGAAGTTCTTGAGTACTGCGACAAAGTGGCTCGACAGCTGAGAGGTGTGCAGTATGACGGGCGGCCGCTTGTGGTCGAGGTCGATAAAAGAGAGATGCGCGGTGGGGAAAAGGTGTGGTCCTGGATAAAGAAGGGCATACCTGTGTATCTTGAGATCGGCCCCCGGGATATGGGATCGGACTCTGTATTTGTGGGAAGACGCGACAAGAGCCGCAAAGAGCGGTATGCTGCTCCCAGAGAGGAATTTGTGCAGAAGGTTGCCGGCCTGTTGGATGAGATTCAGAACAATATGTTCGAGAAAGCAAAATCGTTTCGGGACAGTAATACCAAAAAGATCGATTCCAGAGAGGAGTTCTACGAATACTTCACTCCTCGGAATAAGAATAAGCCGGAGATCCACGGCGGCTTCGCGCTCAGTCACTGGAACGGGAGCAGTGAAGTGGAGGAAAAGATCAAAAACGATCTGAATGTCACTATCCGCTGCATACCTCTGGAGGACTCCGAGGAGGAAGGCAAGTGCGTCATCACCGGTGAACCGTCCAAAAAGCGTGTAGTCTTCGCGAAATCCTACTGATTCAACCGGCTCTCAAGGCAGTCGGTGATTTTGCCGATTGCCGACAGTCCGTGAATGATGTACTTTAATCTCATGCTCGATTCACTTCTCGCATTCGACCGGCAGCTTTTTGTCATCCTTAATTCGAATCACTCACCGTTTTTCGACTGGTTTTTCTGGTTTGTGACTCACGGTGGAACAGGATGGGTTGTCGCGCCTCTGGTTTTGGGAATAATTCTTAAAAAAGTACCCAAAACCTATATACGTAATGCAGTAATCTGTGCGATTCTGGCTTCAGCAGCCAGCGGTATTGTCATATCCGTGCTGAAACGTCAGATCGACCGTCCGCGCCCCACTGCGTATTTCGAGGAGAATCCGTATCTTCCCCGAAGAGCGGAAGCTGCACCGGAGGACTTTCCCGATGAAGCATATTTCGATACCATTACGGTGCACCTGGTCGGACCCGAGCTCAGGTATCATGCATTTCCCTCCGGCCACACTGCAACCGCATTCACTGGAGCAGCGATACTTGTCTATTTTTTCGGAGGATGGTTCTGGCTTTCCTTCGTAGCTGCGGGGCTGGTTGCCTATTCGAGAATCTACATTGGGGTTCATTTTCCTCTTGACACGGTGGGAGGTGCTCTGCTGGGGACAATGACTGTCTGGCTGTTTCTGTATATCTGCACCCGTCTGGGGTTTATTCCGAAGAGAGGTAGGTTGGGATCATGATAAACGGCAAGAAGGTGGTGGTGGTTCTTCCCGCATATAACGCGGAGCTCACTTTAGAGAAGACCTACAATGAAATACCATTCGATGTTGTGGATGAAGTGATTCTGGTTGATGATGCGAGTCGGGATCAGACTTCCCAGCTGGCTAAGAGAATCGGGGTGGGCCACGTGATCACTCATCAGAAGAACCGGGGATACGGGGGAAATCAGAAAACCTGCTACGACAAAGCGCTTTCTCTGGGTGCCGATATTGTCATTATGCTCCATCCGGATTATCAGTACACTCCCAAGCTGATCACTGCAATGGCGAGCATCATCGCAAACGGACTGTACCATGTGGTGTTCGGCTCGCGTATTCTGGGAAAGGGAGCACTGCTGGGCGGGATGCCGTTTTATAAATACGTCGCCAACCGTTTTCTTACCTTAACTCAGAATCTTCTAATGAGCCAGAAGCTTTCGGAGTACCATACGGGGTACCGGGCTTTTTCCGCGGAGGTGCTGAGGAGGATAAACTACCAGGCCAATTCGGATGATTTTGTATTTGACAATGAGATGATCAGTCAGATATTCCATGCCGGATATCAGATAGGGGAGGTTACATGTCCCACGAAGTATTTCGGGGAGGCTTCTTCGATCAATTTTGCCCGCAGTGTGAGATATGGGCTGGGGGTATTGGGAGTGACGGTTCGGTATGTTCTGTCGCGGGCGGGGGTATGGCGGGGTGAGATATACAGGGAGCGTGAGGTTTTGATGGAGGGAGAGGGGGTTGGGAGCGGGGTGTAGCTTCCCGGAGGTGCTTTTTAAAAAGCACCTCCGGGACATCTGTTTTTGGAATTTCCTCCCGAAACCTGTTCTCCGTCTCTTTTTTTCAATCTCACGGCTTTCCTAGACACCAGATTCCGAAATCGTGAATCATTTTCCCGAATTCACAATCCTGCAGGCAATATACCGGCTGTGGCTTCAGAAAATGGGAGCTCAGAGAGAGAATGATTCGTCAATTCTTTGTATGACGGACAGAGATATTAAAACAGCGCTTCCATTTCTTTTCTTAATCTCTGGGATCTGTTCGCCCCGCCTATTCTTTTGGTAATCATTCTGGATACAGACGAGCGTTTGATTCCCAGAAAACGCGCCAGATCGGCACCTGAAAATTCCAGCATGAAGACACCGATCAGTACAATCAGTTCTCGTGCTTTCGAACGGTCGTTTTCTCGTCCCCGTCTCATAATATTGACATTTTCAAAAGAGGAAAGTGCACTCAGTCTTTGTCGGAGGGATTTAAGACACTCGGGGGGAATCCTTTCTCCGTTTCTGTGATAGCGCTCCACCCTCTCAAGGTGCAGTCCTATCTTTTCCACTACAAATGGGGCGTTTCCGATGATACACGTCTGCGGATTTTTGTATCGGTGACCGATCCGATTTGCGGTTTGAAGTTTTCGGATCTTTTCCGTGTAGTGGCAGGTATACATATTCCGGCTGTAATAATCTCTGTAATATCTGGTATGTTCGGGATCTGTAGGTACAAGTGGAGGGTCGGGCAGCTTTTTTCCGCTTGGGATGCGTGCAGCAGCATGAAGCATGGTGTTAAGATGCACATGACATGAAACTTCCTCCAATCCGGCATTTCTGTCGATAAGTGCCGAGGCAAACCGTCTGGCAAACACCTTTCCTTTGCGTCTGCATTGTGTGTTGAGGTATTTGGCATAGATGGAATTCAACGTCCGCATAAACCAGGAGATGGAAATCTGGCTTACTTTCACCACAAGATGATAGTGGTCCTGCTGAAGGCTTTTTTCTATACAGATGTAGGATGCCTCCTTGAGTTTGCATTCAAGCAGGTGGAGAAAAAAGCCGGTTTGTTCTTCAGATGGAAAAAGATTGACATCAGTACAAGCTTCTGAACGGATCTGATAGTAGACATGGGGCACGACGACTCTGGGCTTTGTGCTCATAATCAATCCTTTTATTTAGACGAAGAGATCTGTTCGGGAGAGATGCGCAATGAGAAAGCAATTTTCAGGCCTGAATTTGATCATAAAAACATGCTAGGCATTTAGGATTTTGTTCTGTAACAGACAACAGATGTCTATAACAGCAAATTATCTCCTGAAGGGCAAAAGTCTCTTTTCAGGCAGCGGACGTTGCGGTTTAGGTGAATTCTATCAGGATCATAATTCCAAACTGTACATTTCCAGTGATGAAGATGTTCTGTCCTTTGCCTCTTACTATTCTGAAAATATGGTGTGAATCATAGCACGGAATCAAAGTCGGCGGATGTGAAGATGTCTGTATGGGGAATGGAAAAGATCTGCTCGGATTCGGTTCTGATGGCGGAATCTATTCTCATAAACGGGATGAGATCTGCCGTTCTCCCGATATGGGAACTAGTGGAAATGTTCTTGACACTGTTTTTTTATGGTATGTATCTGATCAGTATCGGAGCTACGGAATAGGAAACCGGTCCTATTTCGAACCGTTTGTTATGAACCAGCTCAGTGTCCCGGAGGTGAGTAGTCAAAACACACCTCCGGGACAGGAGGCAAACCATGCGGTCGCAGTCGAGCCGAGTAGCTCAGAGCAAGGCCGGGGTAATGATTTTCTGAAGTAACATTCACTGACACTGGTCGAAATACATCTCCGGTCCAGTACCTTTGCAGAAACGGGTTGATCACCTACTTCAATTTCTCACCCTATTCCCAGATTCGGAAAAATCACCCAATTATCTATTTCTCTTCTGAAGGCTGCGGCCTGCGAACATAATAGATAAACCCGTACTCCTCTTTGATCTCCTCCAGATCGGGGTATTTCTTCTCCAGTCCCTTGCGCTGATACATCCTTGCCACAAAATAGGCCGGTTTGTCGATGGGGCCGGTCAGAAGCCACTCCTTGTCTCTACTTTCAGGCCGGTCCGAAATCCTGATACGGCTGTAGAACATATCAGCATAACTCTTAAAAAGAGTTCTGGCGTACACGTCCTTTTTTGCCTTCTCTTTGAAAAATTTTATTGGCCCACCCTGAGTATATTCTTCAATTTTCGGGGTGAAGATATACATGAAAATCTGAAGGCACAAGGCACTGGAGGCAAAAAAGAAGATTATTCCCGCCTTGAATTTTCTGCGGTTTATCAGAATAAAACTTCCAAGCATTGCCAGGAGAAAAAACACACCCAGAAGGAATTCATAGCCGGTCCACTGGACGGGACGCTGCAGATTGGCCACAGCGAATTTGTCGTTGATCAGAGGAAGAAGCCATTCCTTACTGTAGAGCAGTATGGGAAATGCGGTGATTGTAACGCCTATCAGCACGGAAAAGATTATCAGAGCGGTCCCCAGATGTTTTTTCCAGGAAAGGGTGCCGTTTATTAAGCCGTGCAGATGAAGAGCAGCCAGGAATGTGACGGGAAAATAGGTCAGTGATGAATACAGAACAGTTTTCGTTTTAACAATTGAGAAAAGAATGAGTACCACTAAGAACAGAATCACCATAAGTTTGTTATAGAGTTTCTGCATGGGTTTTTCTTCGGTTCTTTTGAAAAAGGAGCGAATGGCGAAGAAAGAAGCGGGAAAACATCCGAAAAGAATGATCACAAAATGAAAATAGAAGGGTCTTCCGTGACCGGCATCCCCGGTTCTGAATAAACGGATCTGGTAACGGATGAATTCTTCAATGAACCAGGTACCGTGCAGAAGCGTTTCGGTTCCGTAAAAAAAACCAGCGGTAAGGCACATTGCAGATCCGTACACCAGAATGTCTTTGAAGCTGATGATTTTCTGTCTGTGGTTAACGAGCCAGAAAACTCCTATGGCCAGAGCGATGATAAGAAATGCCACCGGACCCTTGGTGAGAATCGCGAGTCCGGTCATCACTCCCGCACCGGCATAGAGAAGAAATTTGCTTCTGCTTTTTTGTGATTGGATACCAAAGGCGATGAATGAGTATCCCAGAAAAATGAAAAGGTTGAAAACAGGATCGATTATGCCGCTTTTGAAAAAAAAGTGGGGGAGAAAGGAGCCGACAAAAGCTCCGGCCCACAGAAGTCCGAATTTTTTATCATAGAGCTTTTTCCCTATGGTATACACCAGAATCAGTGTGAGGATTCCGAAGATCGCGTTGGGGAAACGGGCTGCGAATTCATTGATCCCGAAAATTTTCATGGAAGCGGACTGAAGCCAGAAGAAAAGTGGAGGTTTTTCCCAGAATGGCTCGTAGTTTATGGTAACCCGCATGAAATTCCCGGTTTCGATCATTTCTCTGGCAGCTTCGGCAAAATTTGCCTCATCCCAGTCAAAAAGATGTACTTCTCCCAGAAAAGGAATGAAAAACCAAATGCCGATGAATATCAGGAGGGCGTAGTTGAATAGATCGGAATCGAATAGGTTTCTTCTGGATTTCATGAACAGTTTCTCCGGTCGATGCCTTGCGTTTGGGATTTTTTGAGTACCTAATATACTAAAATAACACCTGTTTATTGAGGAGAAAGCTGCTGGAAAGACGGTAGGTGAAAAGGAAAGCTGGTGTAAGCCGGATTTTATGAATTATTATGTGCAGGATATGGCTTTGTACCCGGAGGGAAAAGGGCGTGATTTTGATTGTCCCAGTTGATTTCACATCAGACGGGGCTTCTTTGGGAATGCTGCCCCGGAGGTGCATTTAGAAAATGCACCTCCGGGATTCTGGAGGCCAGCGTAACTGCGTCAGAAGTGTGTGTCTAAGGTTCTTTGTCGATTCTCCGACCTTTTCCTCTGGTTGAAGCAGTCATTAAAAGAAAGGGCATGCTCAAAATTCTGAGCAGCAAGTTTTCAGAACAAAAAGGAAAATGAATCGGAAGAATAAACGGTACAAGTGTTTGAAACAAACGAGGTTACGTTCCATGCCCCGGAGGTGCGTTTTAAAAAGCACCTCCGGGGGCGGCGCTACCTCTTTCCCCTCTTCCTTTCCCCGAGCTTTTCGCAGCTCCCGCACTCACCGCTGCAACTCCCGCACCCATCTTCCCCGGCGGCAGATCTCCATATAATCATTACCCCAACCACCATAGCCGCTATAATCACCGCCCCTACTGCTATACTCTGCCACATATTCTACTCCAATCCAAGTAGTTTACCTGTCTGAAACACCAGAAACGACGCACCGTAGGCAAGCCCCATCTGGTATACCAGAGAAAATAGAGACCATTTGACACTTTTGAGCTCCCGGACTATGGTGACAAAGGCCACGATGCAGGGAGTGTAAAGCAGCACGAACACCAGAAAGCTTATGCCAGCCAGGGGAGAGAAGTTTGAAGCTATTTCGGTCCGGAGCTGCTCGCTTCCCTCTCCCACTTCTTCTCCCGCATTATAGAGAACTCCCATCGTTCCCACCACCATCTCTTTTGCCACAAAACCGGTGGCCAGTGCAACCGCCCCCTTCCAGTCAAAACCCAGCGGTTCCACAACCGGTTCCAGAAATTTCCCCATGCCTCCGATATAGGAGTGCTGCAGAAGTTCGGACTTTTTTGCAGTTCTCAGCCGCTCGATTCTTTTTTCCATGACTTCAGGAGAAAGCTGCATTGATTCCGTCTGGGCTATTTTCCGGTCATATTCAGTTACAACCTCCTGGTTTACCGGATATTTGCCCAGGGCCCATATCAGGACCGCAAACACCAGCACCACACCACCCATCTTCTTCAGGTAGTGTTCGGCCCTTTGCCACATGTGAATCAGCACGCTTTTCATGGTGGGAAGGCGATAGGGGGGAAGCTCCATCACAAAAGGATAATCATCCCCTTTGAAAAGAGTGTGTTTGAACAGCCAGGCCAGACCGAAAAACATCATCGTGCCCAGAACAAACTGGAAAAGAAACACGACATTTCCCGCATGCCTGGGGAAAAGTGCTCCCGCAAACAGCACATACACCGGAAGGCGCGCAGAGCAGCTTATCAGCGGAGCCAGAAGAATGGTTTTGATCCGGTCACGGGGCGATTCAAGTGTACGGGCAGCCATTATGGCCGGGACATTGCATCCCAAACCCATAACCATCGGTATGAAACTTTTCCCGTGAAGGCCCGCTTTGTGCATCACTTTGTCCATGATGAACGCGGCTCTGGCCATGTAGCCGCTGTCCTCCATTATGGCAATGCCGAAAAAGAGAATAAGTATGTTGGGGAGAAAAACGGCCACGCCGCCGACTCCCTGAAGAATCCCGTCAATCACCAGCTCTTTCAGTACGCCATCAGGCATGATGTTGCCGAACAGCGTTCCCAAAGCTGAAAACAAGTGTTCGATCCAGCCCATGGGGTACTGGCCGAGCGTGAATGTTGCCTGGAACAGAAGCCACATGAAGACAACGAACAAGGGGTAGGCCCACACCGGATGAGTCACCACTCTGTCGATCTGATCCGATACCTCCACCCGGCTGGGAAGATTTTTCTTCACCGTTTCCCGAATCGCTCCTGCAATGAACCCGTAGCGGGCTTCCGCAATCAGACTTTCGGTATCTTCTCCCATGATATCCTGTATCTGAAGGGCAATCTGCTGGGCATGCGCGATTATCTCTTTTCCCCCGGGAAGAGGGGCAAGAAGCTCCTTTATCTGGGAATCGTTTTCCAGCAGTTTGAGTGCTGCCCAGCGGGGAGGAACACCGCAATTCTTAAGAACGGAGCTTTCCTCCAGTTTATCCATCCCCTGCTCGATTTCCGGGGGAAGGTGGCGCAATGGTTTAGTGTAGCGCGTTGCGCCGCTTTCAAACTGAGCAAAAGCCTTGTTTATCAGTACCGATGAATTGGTGCCGGTTTTCCCCACAGTGGTAACTATGGGAAGATCAAGCAGTTCTGAAAGATGAGCCGTATCTATTTTGATCCCCTTGGCCTGAACCTCGTCCCACATGTTGAATGCAAGAAGCGGGCGCACTCCGATTTCCAAAAGCTGCACAGTGAGGTAAAGGTTGCGCTCCAGATTGGTGGCATCGATCACATTGACTACCACATCGGGTTTTTCCTGCAGGATAAAATCACGCGCCACCCGCTCATCCATGGAACCTGCGCTCAGGGAGTAGATTCCGGGCAGGTCTGCCATGGTGGTGCTGATCTCTCCCCGGGACACTTCTCCCGTTTTTACCTCCACGGTAACTCCGCTCCAGTTGCCCACATGCTGATGGGAACCGGTGAGGTGATTGAAAAGGGAGGTCTTTCCGCAGTTGGGGTTTCCGGTGAGCGCAATGGAGGGTGCATTTTTACGTGAAGCTTTGAGATTTTGTCTCAATTCCTGCTCAAAAAAAGGTTCCTTTTTTTCCTGATTCATGATTCCTCCATGTTGTCTGCACTGCCTTGTTCCAGAGATTCGACTTCAACTAGCTCCGCTTCCTTCACCCGCAGACTGATACGGTTATCGCGGATGCACACCTCCATAGGATCTTTAAGCGGGGCATACCTGACAATAAAAAGAGGGGTTTCCCTCATAAACCCCATATCCAGGAGACGACGGCGCACTGCCCCCTGTCCCTTTATGGACAGTATCTTCACCGAATCACCCTGCCTGCATTCACTTAATTTTTTCATATCTAACCCTGAACTATTTTTATCGTTGAACGCTAATTTTCCAAAGTTACCAGTATCTGCCGGCTCATTCCCCGTCCCAGTGCCACACGTCCGCTGCCTGACGTGATCACCAGCAGTCCCGCATTGTTGGTCAGAACCTTTCCTTCGTAACCGGGAACTATGCCCAGATCATAAATACGTTTGCGGCAGCAGCGGTTGTTTTCTTTGATCTGTGCGACTTTGAACCGTCCGCCGCTTTCCACCGCTCCCAGCGGAAGACAGCTGCGGTTGGTCTGCCCGAAACACTTCTTGCACAGGCCGTTTATCTGCATCTTGTGGCTGAACACGTGAAACCCCCGCAGGCGCGCCTCCCTTGCCTGGGCATCCTCGATCTCCGGTGAAAAGAACTCGGTGATTCTGCCGCATTTGATACAGTAGAAATGGTCATGATGCTCATCGATGTGAAGGTGCTCGAAGCGGGTGGTGCCGTCTCCGAATCTTTTCTCCACCGCAAAACCATACTCCTTGAGCAGCACGAGTGCATTCTGTATCACCAGTTCAGGTATTTCCAGATCGTTTTCCTGGATGAAACGGCGGATGTCCTCTTTGGATACGTGATGATCGCTGGAAAAGAAAAATTCGATCAGTCTATACAATTGTTCATCAACACTGATGCCGTTTTTCTCAAGCAGCTCGACGCATTCCTGGAGTATGCGTTTATGTTTCCTGATGTTCACTGCATCCTCCGCAAATTCCGAATATCTGCACTGTGTGCCTCGTTATGGTGAATCTGTTCTGTTCTGCCACCGCGTTTATTCTGTGTTCCATCTGGGGATCGGTGAACTCCTCTATCCTGCCGCATTTTTCACAGACCAGGTGTTCGTGATGAGAGCAGCCATCGACGTATTCCCAGTGGGTGTGGTTCTGATCAAGTTCGATTTTGCGAATGAAACCTGCCTCCTCAAGGTGACCCAACGTTCTGTAGACGGTGGCTCTGCTGACATTTATGCGGTGCTGTCTGAGGGCGGTGATAAGCTCCTCGGCACCGAAATGGGAGGTGTTGGAGCTCAGGTAGTCGAAAATGAACTTGCGCTGGGGGGTAAAGGAGAGCCCTCTGCTACGCAGGTAATTTCTGAACCGTTGCTTTCTGTCTTGCTGTTTCATGATGCACCCGCACTGATTGAGACTCTGTCTCAAATATACCTGAAGGCCCCGTTCAGGTCAACTCTTTTCAAAGGTTTTCGTATGTGGGGGCGAACATGATCTATTTTTTATGATCACTCGATGAGAGCACAATCGGCCGAAAGGGATTATAATGTATACAACACATGTCCGGTTAGGGACAGTTCTGGGGATACTGTTTTTTTTCTGCGCTGCGGGAGCGGAGGATTCGCTGGCTCACCTTTTTTCCAGAACCTCTCTTTACAGCACTGTATCCCAGTCCCTTGCCGGTTCCGGAACCGCTGTCGCCGCAGGGGGTATGCAGGGGCTTGTTAATCCGGCGCTACCTTTCAGTCATAGAAACACCGAAAAGGGAAACCGGGGTTCGCTGGTTCTGGGCTACGGGCGCGATCCTGCTTTCGATAAAATCGGACTGCCCATGGGTTTTGTCTTCACCAACGGAGAGGGGGCCATGGGATTTTATTACAGATATCTGAATGGGAAACCCGGTTCGGTGCATGATTTCACCTTCAATATGTCCGGAAGGCTTTTTGAGCAGATTGATGAACAGGGGCCAGTCGATTTCGGTATGAATATCCGCTATGAGGGTTCCAGATGGAACGGTTTGAACGACAGTGCTGATATGAATGAAGTGTGTAAAAGTGTAGTGCTTGATATAGGATTTTATCAGCCCTATGTGATGCCCAATTTCGATTTTTCACTAGTGTTCAGGAATGTGACCGGTTATCTCTGGGAGAAAGAGAAGCTTCAGGACAGTACCGTGGACAAAAATGAAAAATGGGTGGGGGGCAAACACCGCACGCTCATTGTAGGAGGGCTTTATAATCTGTCTTTTGCTGATGGAAACATAAAGCTGTTTGTCCCGCTGGATCTGGAAATGACCAATCTCTTCAAGGGTACGAAATACATTTTCCGCACCGGACTGGAGGCTCGGATCACACCTCTCTATTCTGTGCGCTTTGGTTATGCCCGGGCACCTGAGAACCCGCTTGATCTGGTGAAGGATTTCGACTACCGCAATCTTTTTTTCGGAGGGGGCGGGGTGTATGTGAAACCGCTTCAGATTGATTTTTTCATCGGTAAGGATGAGTGGGGGATCACAACTACCTACGATTACTGATGAGCACGTTTTGGCAGATTACCTACGCGTTCTTTTTATTCTCACCACCAGTTCATCAAGCTTCTGCAGAAATCGGGATCTGTCCTTTTTGCCGAATGGTGCGGGACCGCCGACATTCGCCCCGCTTTCACGCAGCCCCTGGAGCAGTTCGCGGGTGGCAAGCGCGCCTCCGATGCTGTCGTGGGTGAATTCACGCCCCGTACACCCCAGTACCAAAGCACCTTTTTTGAGACAACGGGAGGCAAGGGGGATATCAGAGGAAATAACTATGTCGTTTTCCGATGCCTGCTCGGCAATCCAGTCATCCGCCGCATCCAGCTTGTCATCCTTAACCACCACAACTCTGATCCATGGTTCATTGGGTGTGCGCATCTTTGAATTTGAAACCACTGTTACATCAAGACTGTAGCGTTTTGCGACCCGGTACACCTCGTCCTTTACCGGGCAGGCGTCAGCATCAATGAATATTCTAGGCATCAGGCACCTCTTTGCGCTTTTCCAAATATATGAACACCATTTTCCCACTGTTTTTTTTCTTGAATTTCCTGTATCCCAGTTTCTGGTAGAGGTACAGATTTTTTTCATCTCTGAATCCCGTGAACAGTTCGAACCTCTCTGCATTCTGAAAACAGCTTTCCATGGCTGTGACAAGTCTGGAACCTATGCCTCTGTTCTGATAGTCCGGATGAACAATCACTTTGCAGATGTGGCCTGTTTCGTTTTCGGCAAAACCCCGGATGCTTCCCACAACAGATTCACCATCAACTGCCTTTAGCACCGTTGCTTTGATGAACTCCTTCTGGACATCCTCCAGTGTCTGCATCAGGGGTTGTATCTGGAAGTCATCATACCGCTCTGCGTTTTCTCTGTAGCATCGCTTCTGCAGCAGGAGGATCGCTTCCAGATCACTTATATCAGCTTTTTGTATCTGAATCGAATCGATGCACTTTGCTTGATTCGAGCTGTGCTGTGCTGTCATCGGCAAATTCCCATGTAATGAATTTTCCGTTTATTTCAAACGGTAAAAGGTGAATGATAAAGGGGTTTATGCTTCGACTTTCGCTCAGCGGGATCAGTACAGGCAGACGTGAGCGGCTCGGTCCGGCGGTAAACGCTTAACGCTGAAGACATAAAGCTACTCCCCGCTTTCACTGAAAAAGGTGAATACCAGCCATCCCATGAAAATAATCGATCCCACATTCATTCCCAGCATGCCCAGTCCTCCGAAAACATTTTTCCACTCGCTAAGGAAAAAGGCGATACCGATTCCTGCAGTTGTAGGAACCAGTGCCACGGAAGCCACTACGCCTACCAGCGTATCCTGTTTTTGGTGCGATACCGCCAGTGCTCCCGCAATCCCCGCGGCCAGCGCTGCAACAAGGCTGTACCATCCGGGACTCACCCGTTCTATCAACATTTGAGGCAGGTCCAGATCGGCGGGGTTGAGTCCTGTGATGCTCAGAAACCAGATGGTTCCGACGGAAAACGCCAGTGCTAAAGACAGGCCTGAGGCTGTCAGGGCGAATCCTTTCACGATGTTTCTGTAATTTCCGTTCGCCATTCCAATCGAAATGAGCACCAGGGGAGGCATGACCGGTGCGACCACCATGGAACCGATAAGAAGCGGTATTGAATTCACCAGAAATGCAACCGATGCCAGTACGCCCGCGGAACTCATCAAAGTGAAATACATCAGATTGAATCTGGCCTGAGCCTGGATATCCAGTTCGTATTTCTGTTTGCTTCTTTTACGTTTTTGCTTGGACATTTTAACAGAAACCTTTTCGGGGGGTAGCTTTTTCGGCATTTCTGGAATCATCAGAGAAGATAGTATTTGGATAAGCGTGGGAGAGGAGGCTTTTTCAGTTCGGCAACCCCGTATAGCAAAACTGGTCCTTGCAGCCGGAAAATCTACCCGTTGTAATTCGGGAGACGGCTCCATTACCCGGGGCTGCTCCTTAGCACCGTCCCGGAGGTGCATTACAGAAAAATCACCTCCGGGACCGAAACCGCACCCCTCCACGCCCTTCCTCTTCTCATTTTCGGCCCTCTTTTTGCTTATCACTCTGTTATCTGTATTCCCTGTTATATGCCTTGCACCGGTTAACCGTCCCGGACCGCAAAAACAAATCAGTCAAACGGAGATTTTTCCCATCCTATGAACACAAACGGAGAAGAACTCAGCTTCGCCCAGACCGTCATGGACACCGTCAGGGAGGCTCTGCTGATTCTGGACCAGAATCTCAGAGTCATTTGCGCAAACAGTGCCTTCTACCGCTTTTTTCATGTGTCAAAAAAGAGCGCCGAAGGAAAACTGATCTACGATCTGGGTAGGAGGCAGTGGGATATACCCCGGCTTCGCCATCTTCTTGAACGGATCATCCCCGAGCGGGAATCAATCGAAAACTTCCAGGTGAAACATAACTTCTCCTCCATAGGCGAAAAAGTGATGCTTCTCAATGCCAGGCGCATACAGAAGGATAATAAACCCGCACATATCATGGTGGCGATAGAGGATATCACCTCCCAGTACGAATTTCAGAAAAAATTTGAGGAATCCCAAGCCAAATACCGCATGATCACCGAAGAAGCCAGCAGTATCGTCATTGGCCTCGACTCTAAGGGGATGATCAATTTGTTCAGCGGGTTTGCCGAGAAACTTTTCGGGTACAGTCGCGATGAAGTGAACGCAAAGCCTTTACTGGGAACCATTATACCTCAAGTGGATTCTCTGGGAAGGGATTATTCCGATCTGACTGGTGAGCTGCTCAAATACCCCAAAAAGTTCTGTTCCAACGAAACGGAGGGGATGTGCAGGGATGGCTCCCGGGTATGGTTTTCCTGGAGCGCCAATGCCTTGCGCAATGAAAAAGGCGAAATCACTCAGATTCTGATTGTCGGTAATGATGTCACCGATCTGGCCGCGGCCCGGCAGCAGGCTGCGGAAAATGCTGCCACGCTCAACACGCTTATGGATTTCATTCCCGAGGGGGTTCTCATTACCGACACTCACCATGTGATCCGTAAAGTCAGCAGAAAGTTCGGTGAGCTGCTGGGTGTTCCCGTGGAGGAGGTGGTGGGTAGAAAAGAACCGTCCTGTCTGGAGAAGGAGGATTTTAACTGGCTGGGCGGGACCCGTATCTTTCCAAATGAATTTCCCACTTCAAAAGCCGCCGACACCGGTAAAACATATACTGAATGTAGAATAGAGTTGAGGCTTGACGGCGCGAAAAGAAACTTTTCTGTCAATGCCGCTCCCATACTGGGAATCAAGGGAGAAGTGGTTGGAGCGGTAGGAGTTTGGCGCGATGTCACCGGTTCCAAGGGGGCTCAGAAAGCTCTGCGCGAAAGCGAACAGCGGTTCAGGGCTGCAGTGGACAACTATACTTCGGTTTTTGTCATTTATGATGAAGATCGCCGCATTCAGTTTATAAACAGGGCAGGTCTAAAGGTGGCCGGACTCGAAGAGAAAGAGGTACTGGGGCGCAGGGACGAGGAGATAATCCCGGCTGAAATTTCTCAATCCTATATTCCCTATCTGCAAAAAGCTGTTGACACCGGTCAGAAACAGCATTTCGAGTACAGTTTTGAACTGGGAGGGAAGGGGTATACCAATATAGTGGATTATGTTCCTCTTTACCGGGACGATGGCGAGCTTTATCAGGTTCTGGGAATCACCATGGATATTACCGAACGGCGTGAAGCCGAGGAGGCGCTCAGGAAGAGTGAGACACGTTTGAATGCTATTTTGAATCAGCTCCCGGTGGGGGTGGGAGTTATGGATAAAAATGGCAGGTTCATACTGACCAATCCTGTTCTGAGACGATTTGTACCCGGTGACATTGTTCCCTCAAAAGATCCCAGGCAGAGAGAAAGCTGGCATGTTACCGATAAGCTGGGCAGAGTAGTTTCTCCCCGGCAGTGGCCCAGTCAGAGAGCTTTGAACGGGGAGTCTGTGGTTCCCGGGGTGGAGTTTCTTCATATAAATGAGGATCACAGTCAGATGTGGGTCAGTGTGAGTGCCGGGCCCTTCCGTTCCGAAAAGGGTGAAATTGAAGGGGCGATTCTGGTCGGGGAGGAGGTTACAGAACGGAAAATGGCCATGGATGAGGCGCAGCGCAGGCGCGCGGAGGTGGAGGCGATTCTTGATGCTATTCCGGACGGATATATCGTATACGATCACAATGGGGGCATTCGTCAGATAAACGAGCAGGCCAGAAGGGTGCTGGGTTTTGATGATGAGAAGATCAAGGCTTCCTATTCCGAACGAATCAAGGATCAGAAAATCACCTCTGCTGACGGGAACCATGTTCCGGTTGAAAGAATACCTTCCTACAGAGCTTTCACTCACGGGGAAACCGTTCGGGATGAACATCTGAGAATATTCAGAGGAGATAAACACTATTGGGTTTCCGTAAGTGCCTCTCCTATTGTGGTGAATGGAAAAGTGTTGGGAGCCTTTATGGAATTCTCGGACATAACCGCCCTCCACAATCTTCAGGATCAGTTGACGGGCGAACGAAATTTCGTGAATGCGATCCTGCAGACCTCGGGAGCATTGATTATGGTTTTTGACATGGAGGGGAAGATCGTTCAGTTCAATAAAGCATGTGAATCAACCTCCGGTTATGAAGCTGAATATATGATAGGCCGGGATATCTATGAACTCATTCCGGAAAATGAACAAAAGGGCGTAAGGGAGGCCGTTCAGCGTTTGAGGAAATGTGAAATGATGGTGGAGCACGAGAATCACTGGATTTCCAGAAGCGGGGACTGGCGTCTTGTTCTCTGGAGAAACAGTGCGCTTCTGGATGAAAACGGCAGGCCTGTGTACGGTATCGCCACCGGAATCGACATTACCGAACGCAAGCAGCTCGAAGTGGAAGTTAACAGGAGGGCAGAGGAATTGGAAAGAGTAAACAATGAGTTGGAATCCTTTTCCTATTCTGTTTCTCACGACCTGCGCACGCCTTTGAGCGTGATTACCAGTTTTTCATCAATACTGATTGAGGATTACGGCGAAAGGCTGGATGAGGAGGGCCGGCATTATCTGTCGCTTATGGCTGATAATGTGGAGAAGATGCGCAGACTTATTGATGATATTCTCAGTCTGTCCAGAATCGGCAGATATGAGATAAAGCGTGAGCAAATCAATCTCAGCCAGATGGTAGGCGGGTATCTGGATGAACTTCACAAAAATGACCATGCACGAAAAGTTGATTTTGCTGTAGAGGATAATATACGTGCAGTAGCCGATCCCAAGCTTCTTCACATTGCACTTGAAAATATCCTGCGCAATGCCTGGAAATTCACAGCAAAAAACGAAACAACCCGCATTGAATTCGGTGCAGTTCAGAGGGAAGGCAAAACGGTGTATTTCATTCGGGATAACGGGGCCGGTTTCGATCCTAAATACGCACAGAAGATATTCGAACCCTTCCGCAGAGTGCATGCGGAAAAGGAATACACAGGAACCGGAGTCGGTCTTTCTATTGTTAATCGGGTCATCTCCCGGCACGGCGGCAATGTGTGGGCCGAGGGAGAGGTGGGAAAGGGAGCTGCCTTTTTCTTTACTCTGGGGTAAGCGTTCCAAATCCCCCGAGGGGGAGCTTTGGTGGCCCGTCGGTAAAACCGCAGCTTGAACGAGTGATGATGTATACCGTAACCTGACTCTTAAGGAGGGTATGTACGCCGAAGCAAACACAGCCCCGACCATAAAAGAGGAGCTGCGTTCGAAGAGATGAAACTATTTTCCGCACCCGGTTCACCGGAGTTGACTGTCTTCAGAGACTGGATTTATTCCGTCTCTGAATGAACGCCAAACGCAGAACGAAACAATATGACATCGAACAGCAACTCAAACCTGTCATCACTAATTGTCGATACTCTTCGGGAGGCACTGATCATCCTGGATGAGAACCTGCGGGTGGTGATGGCCAACAGGTCCTTTTATGAAACCTTCAGGGTTACAGAAAAGGAAACCGTGGGGCTGCACATCTACCAACTGGGAAATGATCAGTGGGATATCCCCGAACTTCGTCATCTGCTGGAAAATATCATTCCCGATCATGGATCATTTGAAAATTTCAGAGTTGAGCATCACTTCGAGCATATCGGTAACAGAATCATGCTGCTCAATGCCAGGATGCTTGAGCGAAATGCCGGACAGCCGGATCTGATACTTCTTGCAATTGAAGATATCACCGAGAGCGAAAAGACCATTAAGCAGCTGAAGACATCTGAGGCGAAGTATCACAAGTTCGTTGAAGAAATCAACAGTATCATAATCGGTTTCAATCGTCAGGGAGTCATAACATTTTTCAATCGTTTTTCAGAAAAAATCTTCGGCTACAGCCGTGAGGAAGTTATCGGGAAAAAGAAGTTTGTGGGAACAATAATTCCTCACATTGAATCCACCGGTCATGACAATTCCTCTCTGATAAATGAAGTACTTGAAGATCCATCCAGGTTTTATGTCAATGAGAGCGAAGGAGTACGCAGGGACGGTTCCCGGATCTGGTTCACTTGGAATCTCAAGGAGAATTACGATGATACCGGACAGATAAATGAAATTATCATCGATGGTAATGATATTTCAGAGCTGAAAGAGACCCGAAGGGAGCTTGAGGAGAAATCTGCCACTCTGGATGCTTTGTTTGAATTCATTCCCGAGGGAATCATGATTTCGGATGCCAATCATGTGGTGCGCAGTGCAAGCAAGCGAATGGGTGAGGTGCTTGGGATTCCGGTGGAGGATGTGTTAAGAACAAACGAGCCGGCCCGTCTTGAGAAGCTCAGTCTTTACTGGCCGGATGGAAGGCGTTTGGTTCCCGATGAGCTTCCTCTTTCCAAATCCGCGATAACTGGGGAGCAGTATCTGGATTACGAAGTGGTGCTGAAACACGATGGTATATCAAAGACGTTTTTTATAAACACTGCTCCCATAAAGGACAGAAGAGGCAACGTGACCGGGGCTATAGGAGCCTGGAGGGATGTGACGGAGCTTCGCACCAGTCTGTTCATAGCCGAGCAGCGAAGGCGGGTTCTGGACACTATCATGGAATACAGTCCGGTGGGAATAATGCTGGTGGACAAAGAGGGAAGTATTGTTGAAGCCAATCGTCTGATGACGCAGTTTCTCCAGGTTGCTCAAAGCGAGATCGTTGGAAAGCAGATGCAGCCGGAGGCGTGGGGCATAATCGATCCATCGACGCATACGTCGCCTCAATATCAAAACATGCCTTTGTATAGAGCGATCCGCGAAGGAGAAGAGATTCCGGAAAAGGAATTTCTGCTGGTGAAAGATGGAACCGAAAGAGTGTTTGCTCTTTCTGCGGCGCCGATGTTCGATAAGGAGCGTGAATTAACCGGTGCCATCACAGTATGGCGTGAAATCACAGAGAAGAAAAAATATGAACACCAGCTGCAGCACAGTGAGCTGCAGTTCAGGCGTATGTTCGAAACGCACAAGGCGATAATGCTTCTTATTGATCCCAATACCGGTGTTATTACGGATGCGAATGAATCAGCAGTGAAGTTTTACGGATACAGTCGGGAAGAGCTTCAGAACATGAACATTGATGATCTCAACCAGCTCACCCGAGAAGAGATTTTCCAGGAGATGCAGAGAGCGCTTCATGAACAGCGTGAACATTTCGTGTTTCCTCACAAACTGGCACAAGGTGAAATCCGTTTTGTGGAGGTGTATTCTTCACCGGTTCAGACCGGAAAACGTCAGCTTCTCTTCTCTGTTATACATGACATAACAGAAAGAAGAAGAGCTGAGGAGGCGCTGCGTGAAAATGAGGAGCGTTTCAGGGGTATTTTCGACAATGCGGCCATGGGAATGGCGGAAGCGGATAGTGAGGAAAAATATGTGGCGGTAAACGATCAGCTCTGCACTATTCTGGGTTATTCCAGAGAAGATCTTTTGTCCATGAGTGTGTATGATCTGACTGCACCGGAAGATCGTCAGATGACCAACAGGATATATGCTCAGCTGCATGGTGGTGTTTTCGGGAAGTATTCCTATGAAAAAAGATATCTGAAATCGGATGGTTCCCGTTTATGGGTTCATGTGACAGTATCCATCATTTTTGATCTGCAGAACAGGCGCATAGGTTCTGTGAATACAGTGGAGGACATATCGGTCCGCAAGGAAATCGAACATGCATTGCGCAGAAGTGAAGAACGGTTCAGGACTCTGGCTGATAACATTTCCCAGCTTGTATGGATGGCGGACTCCGATGGTGAAATTCAATGGTATAATCAGAGGTGGTATGATTTTTCCGGGACCGACTACGAGAAAATGAAAATCAACGGTTTAACGAGCGTGGTTCATCCGGATTATATTGAAGAGGCAGTATCGACTTTTCAGAAATCCATACAGACCGGCAATACTTGGGAGTTTACATTTCCCATGAGGTGCAGAGACGGTACATATCGCTGGTTTCTTTCAAGGGCAAATCCGATACGAAACGAATCGGGGGAGATTGTCCGGTGGTTCGGAACCAATACGGATATTTCGGAGTTAAAACGGGTGCAGGAGGAAGTCAATGTGGCCGCGGAACGTTTCAGGCGAATCACCTCCTCAAATATTGTGGGAACTGTAATTGGCGGAATCGATGGAAGCATCAACTTCGCCAACGATCAGTTTCTCAAACTGATAGGGTATAGTCGCCAGGAATATGAAAACAACAATATCTCCTGGAAAGAGATAACACCTCCCGAATGTCTGTATCTGGATGAGAACGCATTAAAAGAACTGCGTGCAACGGGAGTCGCCACTCCCTACGAAAAGCAGTTTTTAAGAAAGGATGGTTCGAGAGTATGGGTTCTTCTGGCCGACACAGTGCTCCCGGGTACGGAAAGTGAAATCTTCGCATTTGTTCTGGATATCACCGAACGCAAACGGGCCTTTGATGAAGCTCAGGCGAGGCGGGCGGAAGTGGAGGCTATTCTGAACTCTCTTCCTGACGGTTATATCATCTACAATCAGAATGGCTATATTACCAGTATGAATGAGCGGGCCAGGGCTGTAATAGGTTTTACAGAAACAGATGCGCAGCTTTCTTATGAAGACCGTATGAAAAGGATAAAGGTCATGACTCCTGAAGGGGAAGTGTATCCTGTTGATCAGATTCCCTCTTACCGCGCGCTTCACTATGGGGAAACTACCCGGGACGTGGTGATGGAAATAGTGAATGAAAACCGGAGTTGCTGGATTTCGGTGAGTTCTTCTCCCATTTCTGTGGATGGCACAAATCTGGGAGCGGTCATGGAGTTTTCCGATATCACTGATCTTCACAAACTGCAGGTTCAGCTCACTGATGAACGCAATTTCGTAAGCGCAATCCTGGATACTTCGGGGGCACTGATACTCATTTCAGACACAGACAGCAGGATTATAAGAATAAACACAGCATGTGAACTTTTGTCCGGATACGCTGATGGAGAACTTATCGGGCTTTCGATTTTTGATCTCGTTCCGTTAGATGAGAATGAGGAGGTGAAAAAGGTGTTTCACCGCTTGCTGTCCGGGGAAACCATGGTGGAGCACGAGAATCACTGGGTTACAAAGTCGGGTGAAAAACGGTTTATCCGCTGGAGAAACACTTCCTTGCTGGATGAGAGAGGCAAGCCCGCTTTTCTGGTGGCCACCGGAATAGACATTAGCGACAGAAAGCATTACGAGCGGGAGCTTACCACAACCAACAAGGAGCTTGAATCTTTCTCCTATTCTGTGTCTCACGATCTTCGCTCTCCCCTTTCCGTAATAGGAAACTTCGCGGCGATTCTGCTTGAGGACTATTCAGACAAACTGGATGAGGAGGGGCAGGAGTATCTGGGCCGGATGATGATCAATGTGAAGAAGATGCAGAGGCTTATTGATGACATTCTGAGGCTGTCGCGGGTGAGCAGGCAGGAGCTCAGGCGTGAAAATGTTGATCTGAGCGCAATAGTGAACAATTATCTCGAGGAACTTCACAGCACCGAGCCGAAAAGGAAAGCTGAATTCATTGTAGAAGAGAATGTACACGCCCATGCTGATCCGCAGCTGGTGCATGTTGCATTGGAAAACCTCCTGCGCAATTCCTGGAAATACAGCTCCAGGCGGGAGGTCACACGTATACGGTTTGGAAAGGAAGTCAGAAACGGCCTTGCTGCGTTCTATATAAAGGATAACGGAGTGGGTTTCGACTCTCAATTTGCGGATGCCATATTCGACCCTTTCAAACGGGTTCATGCTGAAAAGGAGTTCGAAGGAACCGGGGTCGGTCTATCCATAGTGAAACGGGTCATCGACCGCCACGGAGGGCACGTGTGGGCTGAATCGGAAAAGGAGAAGGGTGCATCGTTTTACTTTACTTTGTGAGGGAGACGGGCTTTCAGGAGCTCCCTGAAAGCCCCCGATGGGGGACTTCGGAGGTTCGTTGGTAAAAGTGCAGCTTGAACGTAAGATGAACCAAGCAGTAATCCGACTGTTAAGGAGGGGGGTCAAACGCAGTGTAAAATGCGGATACGTTAGATTTCAAACAGATCATCACGGCCCGCTCACTCTGAGCGAGTCTTCGAGTCGAAGCATGTCCTGAGC
>JBKGXV010000054.1:0-22622 GCA_046546375.1 Chitinispirillaceae bacterium
CATCATCCGGAGGTATGCGCCACAGAACAGTTGCATTGAAAAAGTAGAAACTGTCTGAGGGCTGTTCGGAAGGAGCAACGGTTACCGTCTGAGTGAAATCAGGACTGTGTTCCTTGAGATCCGCAACGGAGAATTTGATAACAGATGCGCTATCATCAGGTGAATCGTAGAAGCTTCCGAACCTGTACCATACACCTATGGAATCGGCATAGGGTCTGTGAGGATCAACCTGATGCGGTACGGTTTCATAACCATCGATTGTCAGGCTTACTTCGGAACCCGAAACTTTTTGAGCTGAAACTGCAAGAGGATTGTCAGTGAGTGTTTCAGGGTCCACCATGAACACCGAATCACCCTGCTCATAGACAAAATCGGGTATGGAATCATTGCCGTTGGAGATGTCATGCCAAAAAGCCGTGCCGCACACGAAATAGAACTCCTCATCGCTAACAGCCGGAATAGTTATGGTATCCGTGTACACACCATCCGGTGCATCTGTTTTCATATCGCTCAGCGCAAATTTGGACAGGCTTGAGGGATCAGCAGTCACATCGGGCGGGTTGGGATAAAAGGAACCATATCTGTGCCACAACGCAACCGTATCGGCATGGGAAGTGAGCGAATTAGCTTCATGAGGAATATCCTTGTATCCGGTAATGGTAACTTCCAGGGAAGTACTGTCCACCCTGCGTCCTCTTACAGAAATGCTATTGCTCACCGGGAGATCATCGGAAACTATCAGACGTACAACACTCCCGTACACCTGCACCCTGTAGTGCAGAGTGTCGACCGGTTTATCCGAACTAATCTCGAGAACGTTGTCGATAATGTCTCCTGTGCAAGAAAAAAGATTGTACACACCGGTACCGAACCCGTCTGCATCGGTAATGTTGAGTACGCCGTCGAGAATGAGATCTCCTTTGACAGTGACACTGTCACTTGTGGACCCCACGTCGAAATTCAATTCCGATGTACCGGACAAGGCAAGTGAACCGGAGCTTAATGTTCCTTGCGCTGCTTCCCCGGGAGAAAGAACACCGCCGTCCGCAACGGAGATATTTGCGCTTACTTTGCCGTTTCCGCCCAGAGCCGCACCGTTTTCGACAGTAAGGTCACCAGATCCGCTGTGGGTCCCGTTCACCAGAAGCGTTCCTCCCGAAACAGTGGTCGTTCCCTCATAGCTGTTGTCACCCGATAACGTCAAAGTACCCTCACCCTGCTTGGTAACGGCGCCGGTTCCCGAAATGACCCCGGCGAATTGATCGTCGTTGGATCTGTTGAAAATCACGGTTCCGTCGTTGACGATATCACCCTCAATCATTCCGGATGTCCCGTCTCCGATCTGCAGAGTCCCGTTTTCAACCGTGGTTCCTCCAGAATAAGTATTGACATTTGTAAAAACGACGGTGCCACCGTTTATCACCAATGAACCGCTTCCCTTAATGGAGTCCGGACAGGTGAGGGTTCCGCTGCGGTCGACAATCACCTGGGTTCCAGAAGCGGTGGTGATATTGCCGCTCACACTCCCCGAAGCGCCTCCGTTTCCGATCTGAAGGCTCCCCTCAGCCAAAGTAATGCCGTCGCAGGTGTTTTCACCCGTTAAAAGAAGCATTCCCTCTCCGGTTTTATTAAGCTCCGATCCGTCCACAATCCCGGTCAGGATCAAAGTGTCTTCAGCATCCGGTACATCGACACTGTTGGCAGAGCCCAGAGTGATATCACCGGACATGACTGCAGAGGACGCAGTTCCGGTCTGCAGACGCAGAGTTCCTCCGAGAGTCAGAGGCTCGCTGTACTCGGCTGCGCTGGCATCACCAGCCAGCACCAGCGCCGCTCCCGAGCTCACGTCGGTTTCTCCGTCCGATGTACCCAATCCGGCAGTATTGGTCAGAAGAACATCACCCTCTGAAATTGCAGTAATCCCGGTAAAGGTATTGGCTCCGCCCAGAGTCAGTCTGGCAGTTCCGGTTTTGGTAAGATCCCCCGCCCCGTCAACCACACCGCCGATAACCAGCGGCGCACCGATATCCACAGTGGACGCGCTGTCCAGAGTGACGGTACCGCTGAGAGTGTTGCTTCCGTTCACACTCACCAGAACGCCATTTCCCGAACCACTGCCGTTGAGAACCAGGGGTTCGCTTATACTCAGACCACCGTCGATTTCCAAAGCTGCACCGTCAGAAACTGTTGTTCCGTCCGCATCATCACCCAGTGCGGCGGCATCGGCAACGCTAAGCTGCCCGGTACTGATCTGGGTGGCACCGGTATAACTGTTCGCACCGGACAGGACAAGTGAACCCCCATTATAAAGCAGCCCCGAGCTTCCCGACAGAACTGCACTTATGTCAGCTGATATATCCGGGTGGACAACCACATCTCCGCCGATTTCCAGAGTATCTCCCGATATGGAATAGCCCGAGGCACCGATTCTGATTGTATCAACGACCTGTACCCCGTCAACTGTAATGCTGTAGGTTCCGTCTTCACCACCGAAATATGCGCTGTTTCCTCCGGCCGGCCAGGCGACAAGCGTGGTTCCGTCTTCGGTCCAGTAGTCATCCACACCCCAGGTGCCGTCTCCGGTTTGGGTTGCAGGATCATCGGAGACGTCCCAGGAAAGATATTCGGGAAGGAAAATGGGGTCAGCAGCCACCCAGCATCCGACTCCCGGAGTAGCCGCTCTGGTATTTCCAGCTATATCGCTCTCAGGAGCTCCGGTAGAGGTTCCCATTTCTCTTGCGGGGGAGGTATAATCAACCTGCCAGTGACCGGGAAGGGTGCGTGTTGCTTCGAGGTATTTGGGATCCGCGCTGTAAAGGCAGTTGCTGCCGTATCCGGAGGCTTCATCTGTTAGAGAGTGGGTGATCTTGTTGCTTAAATCGTCCCCATTGAATACTGCAGCATTATTGGTGAAAATAGAGTTGGTGAATGATACATCTGATGAATTCGCCAACGCTTCGAGATTCATTATTTCATCATTGCCGTCGAATGTGCAGTTCATGAAGGAAATGACCGGAGTCCCGGCCCAGTAGTTTACATTAACAAACAATTCATTGTTTGTGAAGAGGCAATTCTCAAAAAAAAGGGTACTTGGACTGCCATCTTCGATAAATGCTACAAAATAAGCATCTGCTTGATTTCTGAAAGTACAGTTTCTGAACCCCAGAACCACACCGGGCTCTTGACACTTGAAAACCTCTTCGTCGACCGGAGATGTATTGTGAAATACAAGATTTTCGAAAATGAGGCTATTGCCTTCATTGAAAAAGTTGTAGAAGCCATCTCCCTGCATTACATCCAAAACGGAGAATTGATCCGGGTCTGTCTGCTGACCCCTTATATACAAAGGATCTGGTAATGAAGCGCTGACATACTGGCTTACAGTGTAATTAACTGAAGCCTGATCTGTAATGAGGATAGTATCGACTACCATTCCATTATCTGTTGCTGCTAACGCCTGATCAACAGAAGTATAATCAGCTCCGCCTCCGGAATTCACTGTTTTGGTTACCGCAAAGGAGCTGCTGAATCCGATCAGCACAAAAATAGTAACAACCACAGCATTCAAAGATCTGTCCAAACCAAGCCCTCTTTTCCTAACACCTTCAACATGTTTTTTCTGTTCTGGACGAGCGGAAGCTGCCCTGTTGAAAGCCCCACCAATAACAAATCGATTCATACCCCCCCCGAAGTGAATCATATTCATTTCCGAATCTGCTGTATTCATATAATATAGTATATTATCAGATCCTCGGTTAATAAACTTAAAAATGAGCACTCATAAACAGTTTTTCTCTCTATTTCTCGATCACACTGTTTTCCAGAACACCGATTTTCTCGATCTCCACCTCGACTCTGTCCCCGTGCTTCACCCGACCCACCCCCGAGGGTGTCCCGGTCATGATTATATCACCCGGTTCCAGAGTGAAAAAACTTGAAATGTAGGCGACAATCTCCTTTATGGAAAAAATCATGTATTGGGTATTTGAATCCTGTACTGTTTTTCCGTTCAAGCGACAGCAGATTCCAAGATTCTGGGGATCACCGATCTTTTCCGCAGGCACCACCCGGGGTCCTACGGGCCCGAACGTATCAAGCGATTTTCCCCGAAACCACCCTGATTTGTCTCCCTTCTGGAGATTTCTCTGACTGACATCATTCATACAGGTATATCCGAAAATGTGCTTTTCAGCATCCTTAGCAGAAACATTTCGACACCTGTCTTTTATGAAAAACGCCAGCTCGGCCTCGTAATCCACCCGCATGTCACTGAAACGCTCCCTGAGAAACGCGGGTATCACTATAGGCGCTCCCGCAGGGATGAGCACATTGGGCGTTTTGGGAAAAAGCACCGGCTCCCGGGGAATTTCTTCGGAAAAACCCTGAACATCCACTGATGCGTGTTCGGCAATGTGGCTTCGGTAGTTCAGGCCGAGTGCGATGATTTTGGAGGGCGAAACAGTGTAGTTCCGATCACTGCCCGCAAGAGGTAATGCAAACATGAATGTCTCCTCATTATTCATTTTGTGGAATTTAAACTATTATCCGCGCCCCCCAAAGTGAAAGGTGGATGTGTCCGGGAGGTGACACCCCGGGACATCACTGACACTCCTCCGGAACACCAGATCCGCCCCGGAACAGTATTTGATTCAAAAAATACAAAATGATTTCTGTTGCCACCGGTCGAAAACAAATGTATATTCTCAATGCTTTTTGAAAGTCGCTCCCTTCGTCTAGTGGTCAGGACTCAAGATTTTCATTCTTGCAACAGGGGTTCGATTCCCCTAGGGAGTATAAAAGGGATTCTTTCTCAGGAGAGAATCCCTTTTTTCTATTCTCACGATTTTAGACTATGCACCACGCCCCCTCAGTACTGAAATACTGCCCCCGCTGCTCTGCTCTTTTCAAAGCCCGGTCGGAAAACCACTTTCTGTGCGATACCTGCGGGTTTGAATACTATTTCAACACGGCCGCCGCCACGGGTGCCATTATCACCGATTCAAAAGGAAGAATTCTGCTGACGCGGAGAAACCATGAGCCCCAAAAGGGATTTCTGGACCTGCCGGGCGGATTTGTGGGATTCAATGAAAATGCGGAAACTGCTCTCAGCCGTGAAATCAAAGAAGAACTCGATCTGACACTGAACCAGATGAAATACTTCTGCTCCATTCCCAACACCTATGAATTCAGCGGTCTTCTCTACCACACCCTGGACCTGTTTTTCCTGTGCAGAAATGCCGCCCTGGACACCCTCAGCCATAATGAGGAAATCATGGAGGTCGTGTTCCGTCACCCCCGGGATATTGAACTGAAAGAATTGGGATTCAGTTCCATGCAGATACTTTTCAGCCGCATACAACAGAATCCCTCAAGCCTGGACTTTTAAACGGATTCAGGCAAAAACGGAATAATCCACACAGGGAAAAACCGAATCCAGATACTCCACTTGGGATAACCGGTCCAACCCCGGGCGGTTTCCTTCCAGAGCATCAGCCAGAAAATGAAACCTGCTGATATGATCACAGACCCTTCTTGAAGCATACTGTTCGGACGTTCCATTGGTGATCATGAAAGGCCAGTCCGAACTCTGAGCCAGAAGCAGCTCTCTGAGACACTGGTTGAGTGCCTTGCGGACCGTCTTTGAGTTTTTCTGACCACACCTGTCCACAAGAGCCCCCATCCTGCAGACACACTCGTGAATGTGTTTCAGTATCCAGTCGTTTTTGCCGTTACACCATACTTCGAAATAGCCTCTGTGTCCCCAGCTGGACATGCAGGGAACCCCCCGTTGATGAACCGGGTGCTGATCCAGGTAGTTTTCAGGAGATATGAGCGACACAACCGAGGGATCTGCAGCAATCCGCCGGATCAGAAACTCAAGCCACTGAGGCCCTTCATACCACCAGTGGCCGAACAGTTCTGCATCAAATGTGGCTACCACCACGGGTGCCCGTCCCATGGTGGATGCGAGATATTCTATCTGTCTTACCCTCTTTTCGAAAAACACATCCGCATGAAGTGCCGCCCGCTCACGAGCTCTGCAGGGATTGTAGTAATCCTTGTGAGAGCGAGGCCCGGTTATTCTCCAGTATTTGATTCCCGTATCAACCCGCACATCATCAGCCACATAGGGGCGGATATATTCCATATCCAATTCATGACCGATATCCCTGTAGAATTCCCGATACTCAGGATCCCCCGGATACCCCTTCTGAGCCGACCACACTTCCTCCGTACTGGCCTGATCCCTGGCAAACGCTGCAACCCCGGAAGGAGTGAAAAGCGGAGCATATACGCCATAGAGAGGAAGCACATCAGCGTGATCAATCCCGTGTGACTCCAGAAAAAAGTACCTGATCCCCGCATCCCGCAGATATTCCTCAATTCCCGGAATATAGGCGCACTCGGGAAGCCAGAATCCTTTCGGCCTGAACCCGAACACCTGTTCGAATGCGGATATTCCGGTAAATACCTGAGCACGTACAGCCCTGGGGTCAGACACAAAAAGCGGCAGTACGGCATGAGTCGCGGAAGTGGTCATCAACTGAACAGACCCGGCCTTCTGGATTTCCAGAAAAGCCCTGCAGATCTTTCCGCCATACTCATCAAACACCGCCCGGGCTTCACAGAAAGTTTCTCTGTAGTAACCGGCCAGCCATTTGAGATGCCCATGAGCCTGATTACGCTTTTGCTCCTTTTCGGCAAGTTCCACCAGAAGGTCCAGATGTTTTCTGTAACGGTTCAAAAGCAGCTCATCCTCCATCATACAGAGCAGAGTCGGCGAAAGCGACAATGACAGATCGAATCCGACCCCATCGGAATTCAACCGTTTCAGCATCTGGACCAGAGGTATATACGTTCCCGTCATTGCCTCGAAAAACCAGCGTTCCTCCAGAAAGGAGCTGTATTCGGGATGTTTAACAAAAGGCAAGTGGGCGTGCAGCACCAGCGACAAATACCCTTTAGACATGCTGCTTCTCCTTTCCTGGCGCCTCCATGCGTGCCCATCTGGTGATGTACATGGCTGCAATGCATTCAGTAGTCCGCAGCAGACTCGAGCCGTCCGACACCGAAGAGCGAAGCACTCTCAGGGGACTGGAGAGCATCTGCTTTATACCCCAGATCACCGATCCCGGGTTGTCGTATACCATAAGTCCGTTAACCCCGTGACGCACCTCGCTCAATGAGGCCTGATGCGTAACCACTACCGGTTTGCCAGCCCTGAACGCCATAAGCAGCAAATCTCCGTTCTGCGCTCTCCGTGCGGGTATAACCACAAAATCGCTTGCTGAAAGCAACTGTTCGAAATGCTCCGAAGGCACATCCCCCAGAAACCTGCAACGATCACTCACCCCTTTACACCATGCTCTGTGCTGCAGTTCAGCTTTCAGAGGACCTTCACCGGCAAACACGTACTGTCCATTGGGGAACTCACGACTCACCTCCGGAATCGACTCGAGTATCAGATCGGCACCGGTATGCCAGGCCATCTCACCAGCAAACAGAACCACGGCCTCCTTGTCGGACAGGCCATATCTGCAGCGTATGTAATCCGAACCCCGCCCCTCATCAGGTGCCGCCCCAAGAGTATCGGGGATGATTGACACCCTATCATTGTCCTTTCCGTATTCATGAAGGACAAGCTCTCTGAGCGACTCGCCTGAGACAAGAACATAATCCGCATCGGCAATCAGACTTCTCTCCCACTTTTCAATACGCTGTGAATTTGCGGCATTGACATTACCCCCCGAACGCTCATACTCCAGAGAGTGCAGAACAGCTATCAATGGTAAACCATGCTTCCAGGCACATGCCATCGCAGCGGGGGCGCTGTACCAGTCATGGCACTGAATACAGCTGAACGGATTTCTTTTATGATCTTTTTCAAACAGCCTGACCATGCTCTTTATATTCAGATTAATGGTGTCGAATAAAGAAAGCAAAGATTTCTGTTCTGTTCGGTTTTCAGGAGGAGTGTACAATACCGGCGACGCTCCCATTGACCTGCATTTTTCAAGCACGCTTGCAAGAAAACGGGTCACCGGCTTTTCTTCACCGTGTGCCACCGCATTCTCATTGAGAAAAACGGCGACAGACAGAGAAGGATTACCCTCTTTTTCCAGAAGGGTGTTCATATGATCGAAAACGGATGAACAGGTAACATTGTCCACTGCAAACACACGCGTAAATGCCTGGTTGACATAGAGACCAGCTGTTCTGAAACAGGAGGATTTGCGCGGACGGTCGAAATACATGACATTGGACCGTGCACAGGAGGAAAAATACCCATCCCCGAAAACCAGTCCGATTTCAGCAAGCAAACTGCTTTCGGAACAGTTGTTTTTAAGATAATAACAACCGGAATATGATCCGATATCTATGTCGAACTGACTGTTGGCGTTGAATCCGTCAAAGTCCACTTTGGTGACATCATACACCCTGATCACCAGTTTTGCACTGCTCTGGCGATCCCCTTTGGCTTTCTTTACTGTGGATTCATTGAGATTCCAGCGGATAAAGCCCAGATGCGGATATACGGCAAGAAGAGCGATGGATTCCTGAGAGAACTTTTTTGGAAACCGCTGACCGATTTCCCAGCACAACTCCCTCAGAGCATGCTCAGATGGGGCACTTTCGGAAGTAATCCGCTCGAGAGATTCTCTTTTATTCAAAACCGAATCGGGTACTTCTAATCCGGAATGCTGCTCGGAACCAGTGATCATATTCATTTCTCCTTGTTTCTCGATCCAGTGTTGGATTCCGCCTGTGAGAAATAACCTGTATTCGAAACCGAGCGAAATGCGCAAAAAGGGATTCTTCCGCGCGGAGGAATCCCCCGTTGAAAATCAGAAGCTGTACACTCCCAGAGTGTTATCTGCAATGGTATCCCAGGAAAAAGTACTCTCCACTGCATCACGCCCATTCTGCCCCATCCAGCGGGCATGATCAAAATTGGCGAAAAGCGACCCTATTCCCCAGGCAATGGATTCGGGGTTGGGATACACTTTGAACCCGTTGACATCATGCCAGACGAATTCAGTACCGTTATGAGTGGCAACCACCGGCTTTCCCGCCGCCCAGGCCTCAAGCACCACAAGCCCGAAGGGCTCGTTGCGGCTTGGAACTGCCACACAGTCACATGCGCGGTAAAGATCCACCAGCTCCCCTCGGGGGAACACGCCGTAAAAGCGGCAGGCATGCGCCACCCCCATGCTCTGCGCCAGATGCTCCACATGGCCTCTCATATCCCCGTTTCCGGAAAGGATAAATTTGGCATTGGGATAGTGGTGGAGAACATAAGGAATTGAGCGAACCAGCAGATCCGGTCCTTTCTGAGTAGTCATGCGACCCACAAACAGTACAGTGGGATCCAGAGGGCCGATTCCGTAGCGGGCCTTCACATCACCGGGATCAACCCAGCCGTTGAAATCATGATAAGAGATGCCGTTGGCCACCACCTGGGCCTTCCAATCCGGAATGTTGTAGATCCACTGCAGTTCGTTTTTAAGCAGATTGGAAACCGTGATCACCCGGTCAGCACAGTATGTCCCGTGACGCTCATGATCCATTATCTGCCTGGATGGCCCGTCGTAGAAATTGTTTCCGCAACGACCGTACTCGGTGGAATGCATTGTGATTACTCCCCTGCGGCCTCTGCCCTGCTTTATCCAAACCATGGCATTGGAGGTCATCCAGTCGTGAGCGTGCACGATATCGAAGTGAGCCCCCATGTAATCCTCGACACTGAAAACCGTGTCCACAAAGGAACGGCACATGTTGTTCACATCATTGACCATATCGGCATCCCCCGAGTAGGGAACCCTGTGGTAATGAACACCGTGAATGTTGCTGTACTGCCAGTCATCATGCCACCTCATTCTGGTGAACACATGCACCTCATGACCCTTGCGCTCCAAAGATGCGGCAAGCTCGGTAACGTGAACGGCAACACCACCCAGAGCGACTGAGTGAAGAGACTCCCAAGCCAACATTGCTATGCGCATACGGACAACCCCTCCTTAAGAATTGTAACAGAAACGGTTCAGTTTCCCACACAGGAAAACAGTTTTTTATTAAAGATCTTTGCAGCTACAGAATGTAGCATGTGGCAGATGAGCAGAAGCGATTCGCGGAAATGAGAACGGTTTCCGGAAATGACAATCAATATGAGAAAAAAAACCGATCAATCCACCGCCATGAGTTTTCCCGAGAAGTTCAAACTGCTCCCCGAACAGATCGGGAACTGTTTTTGCGGGACCACAGCTTCTGAGGTTCCTTTGCCGTTGAGGGAAATGATGCAATAGTCGTGCCGGAAAAACCGGTAATGATCAGTCGCGGTGATATTTTCTGTTTTTCCGGATGGATATGGCTCTGAAGATCTGTTCGAGCAGAAAGAGACGGGCCATTTCATGGGTGAAAGTCATTCTGGAAAGAGAGAGTATCACCTCTGAGTTTTTTTTGACATCCGGCTCCAAACCGTCCGGTCCTCCTATCACGAAAAGTATTCTGGGGCCCAAAGACCCCAGCAGAGCGGAAAATTCTTTGGAACTGTAAAGTTTCCCCTCCTCTGAGAGCACAACGGTATCCGCCTCGTCTCTGAGCATGATCTGCTGAAGCTTCGCCCCCTCCACCCTGGTGCCGCTGTCGCGGATTTCCACCGTCTCCAGCTTCGCATCGTGTCTTATCCTGCGCTCATACTCCCTGATCTTCTCAGAGATACACCTGTCCTTTATTTTTCCGACCGACGCTATTTTGATATTCATTTGAGCTGAGAGTGAATAAGTTTCCAGGAAATGTTCTGGGGGGAATCGAATCGGTACTCCAAAAGCAGATATCCCGCCCTGTGTCCGTCCTCAAAATACACCATGGCCCAGGGATGAACCAGAAGCCAGAACTGATCGGAAGAAGGGAAATACATCGTACCGCCCAGAACACCTTCATGGGGGATGAGATCCCTGCGGCCTTGAAGGCTTGAGAAAAGCTGTTCTCTGAGATCCTCTGCCCCCCGCTTCTTCAGCTGATTCATTTCAAAACGGCTCACCCCGGGCAGAGAAGGAGTGTCCGGGGCGGAAGGTGTGCAGATGCGGGTAAGACTGTCAAGCCTTCCCTCAAGCTGCTTTTGACGATGTGTCAGTGAGGCGATACTGAAACGGGCATATACCGCATACCCGCCCACTGCCGCCACTGCCAGCACACACAGCACCTTTCTGAATGCGATTCTCCTCATATACCCCCATCAGATTTCTGCTTTTTTTCATTGCCCCGCTCCGATTCGGAAAAAGACATCTTGAGAGTAAGATATCTCACCATGTCCTTCTGGTTCACGGTTCCGAGCAGATCCCCCCTGGGGGTAAGGACCATCAGCCGGCTGTTGCCCGTACGGTTCATTATGGAAAAGGCCTTCATGGCATTTTCGGAGATGAGCACACTGTTTTCCGATGAACAGGGTTTTGCATACTCCTCCACCCGGTGATTGGCCCAGTCATTCTGGGGGACATTCTTCACATCGGAAACACTGATACACCTGACCTCACCATCCCGGAGCACAGGATAGAGATTGAAGTTATACTTGTAGATATAGTCCTCGATCAGATGATCGACAGTGGTGTCAGCCGAAACGGTGACCGGATGATCCTCGAGAAACCTCTGAAGCGGCTCTCCCTCCAGGGCACCTTTGACCCTTATATTGTCATAGGACATTTTCGAGGCGCTCCTGATGAAAAGACCGATAAGAGCCCACCAGAGCCCCCCCACGATTCCTCCGGCAAACACCGAAAACACCCCCAGAGCAATGAGAGTGAGTCCGAATCCTGACCCCACCATGGATGCCACTTTGGTTGCCCACAGGATGTTGCCCCTGATACCCCAGAGAACAGACCTGAACACCCGCCCTCCGTCCAGAGGAAATGCAGGCAGCATATTGAAAACAGCAAGCACTAAATTTATGGTGCGCAGATAATTGAAAATGATCAGAACCGGAAGGGGCCACAGGAAAAACCGCCCCGCCTCCAGCACTCCCCAGAAGGAAAATCCCACTATCACCGAAGCCACCGGACCGGCCAGCGCCATGAGAAATTCAGCCTTGGCGCTGGGAGGCTCATCCTCCATCTCCGCCACCCCGCCGAAAATAAAAAGCGTGATACCCTTCATGGGCAACCCGTAACGGCGGGCCACCAGAGAATGACAGAATTCGTGAACAATAATGGAGACAAAAAGCCCTATTGCCCCCAGAATCCCCATGGCCCAGTATACCTCGGAGGCCAGCCCTTCGTAATAGAGGGGGAAGACACCCTGAGCCAGGGACCACACGATCAGAACCGCGATTATGATCCAGCTCAGATCGATATTGACTTCAAAACCCAGTAACTTGAACAAACGTATTCGTCTGCCGAACATAGCTCCCTCCGCTCTTATTCATGTTTCCAACACCACGGAAGCCGATGTTACGATCAGCACTCAGAAGATCAACAGTAACTGTAGACGCAAAAGACATACCGGAAAGAACTGCAGAAAGAAACGGAGGCGACAAAAACCCGACAAGGGGACAAAAGGCGGAAATGAGGCGGCAATTTTCAATCTTCACACAACAGACACACACTCCTCAGTGCGGCTCGTCCAGAAGCGTTTTCAGCTCCTCCAGCATACAAACCCCCAGCCACTGCAAGCTGGAGCAGCGGGTGGAAATCATAATATCATCATCCCGGGATGAACCGGCAGATCCAAGCATTCTGCTGCACTCCCCGAGCTCTTCGACGAATTCACCCCTGATCCGAAGAACCTCCTCCCCCAGATCGCCCCTGGAGCAGATATTCTCCATTTCTCTGGCACACGATTCAAGATCCCTGGCGCGAGCCTGAATCTCATGGCCAGATGAGATGTCCCTGATACATATAAGAATATAATTTACCACATTCTGCAGTGAAATAATGAGCGGCAAATCCTCCCTGTGATACACCACTGCGGAAACGGGACCCACTCTGTTTTTTTTCGTTTTCACTTTACCACTCACACTTCTCCCCCTCACCTTTTCTACATCAACTGAACATATCAGCGATGCTCGAACACCATATGCTTCACATCCACCCCTTGAACATCCCTCAAAGCAGAGGTGAATTCCTGAAACCTGCCTTCATCCCCCACAAGCTCCACTATAATAAGTCCGTTCGGGGAGCAGAATTCATTGTCTGCATCATGCAGTCCGATGCGGGTTTTGATGTAACAGCCAAAACGGGTGAATATATCCTGAACCGAAGGCACATGATGCACCCGATCATCCACATGTATACCAACAATATAATGATTTCTCTTCACCATAGCACTCCTCCGAAAGGTTTTTTGTGACAAACCGATTTATCGCATTCTCATGCCGGAAAAAGAAAACAGTGTAGTCAGGAAGGAACATATAATACAAGTACCGTTACTACAAATTCACCGGCCACGCTGCATATTCACCTCTGCACGGTACTGCAGCCAGACTCTTTCGGAACCCTGCTCATCCCCACTGGTTTTCAGGGCATTGTGAAGGTTGAGAAGGATATTCTTGCGCTCCTTCTTCTGCCCTGGAGTCATATTGGACAATGCCGCCCGGAACATCTCCGCAGCCTTTTCACTCCTGCCGATCTGCAGATAAATAAGACCCACTCGGTTCTGAAGCTCACAGGTACGGTGATTCCGAGGAAAACGCTCCAGGTATTTATTATAGTACTCAAGGGATTTGCGCTGATTACCGCCGAATTCCAGCTCCGCCAGCCTCAGCCAGGATTCCCCGGCAAAAAAGCCCTCGGGGAAGAATGCAAGGTACGTCAGAAACACTTCCTTGGCCTCCCGGGCCGATACATGCTCTGCTTTCAGTTTACCCATGGAGAAAAGGGCATCCTCCCTGTGAGCCTTTTTGGCATCCCGGTTCTTGAACACGCTCTCGTAGAGCCTGATAGCAGCTCTGTAATTTCCGCTGAGCTCCTCTTCCCGGGCCTTCTTGTAATTGAACCCCGAAGCATTCTCTCCACTCTTCCTCTCAGCGGCAGAATCCACCCCCCGGAGAGATTTTTCAGGTTCCGGTTCACTGCGAACACGTGGCGCATTCCTCACAAAAAGAGGATTATAACGTTTCTTCTCCTCCTTTATCTTCGCAAGCTCCACATCAAGAGAGTAAACAGAATCACTTCCCAGGCTTATCACAGTGTCCACAGAGTTATAGCCGTTTTTACTTATCTGGATTCTGTGATTGCCGGGTGAATGATAGAGTGCCAGGGGAGCAATGCCCAAATGCTTACCATCTATAGTCACTTCGGAGCCGGGCACGGCGGAACGAATCTTAAGCACTCTGTATCCGCTTATTTGCTCGACATCGGGAATTTTTTCGATTTCACTGCGCGGAATCACTTTGCCACTGTCCCGCACGACATACTCACCCAGCTGAGGATCGTACACATAGCTCTGTCCGGCTTTCAGCTGTACTTCCTTATCCCCCTGCCTGATCTGCACCGCCCCCTCAAACACCCTGGTACTGTACCTGTTCTCCGAACCGGGCTCGATACTGAAATATGTCCCGGTCACCTCTACGGAATAATCCGGCGTAGCAACCGAGAAGCGTTTTCTGGACTGCTGCTTTTTAGCATAAAAGGCCACTTCACGTTCGGGTTCCGAAACGTCGTTTTCATCATTGCCCTCGACCCGGTACAGAGCACGTCCGCGGGAAAGCCGCTCAACACGCACAGAGGAACCGTTTTTGAGTTGCATGAATCCATGATTATTGACCAGAGTGACCGCCCCACCGGATTTGGAAGAAAAATGCGTTCTGTCCCGGCTTGCGAAATCGAAATTTTCAGCAGCCGCCCCCTGAACCTGATACACCAACGTGGGAAGCTGCAGCTCTTCTCTGAGAAAGTGACTCCCTCCCCAAAGACTCACAAGCAGCACCAGAACAGTCACAACCCCAACGGAAGCCGCTTTCAGACGACCGAAATAGTACTCCAGAAAAAACCAGAAAGGCTGATGTGCCAGATCCATACGGTCTCCCTGGCGTTCGATGCGGTCAAAAAGCTTCCTCTCAACCTTCTCCCAGAAAGAACAAGGACGGATCAGTTCACTTCTGACATATTTTTCCCAATCAGGAAGCTGATCTGTTCTCGCCAGCATCTCCTCGAAGACCATTTCCTGCTTTTCGGCAGAAGCCGGCTGATTCACTTCATCGGTTCTGGCCGCTTTCTCCCAAAGTTCATCTTGCTCGTAACCGGAGATCTTGTCGAAAAGCGTTTTCTCGTGAGATTCCCATTTTTTATGAGGCATCTCCATATCGACCATCAGACACTGTTCCCATTTCTCTTTCTGCTCGGCCTCGGAGATCTTCTCCTCCAAATGCTGCTCGAGGAGATTCCACCTGCTCTGAGGAAGTTTCTCATCCTGGCGGATACATTCATCTACCGGTTCATCATATTCCCTGAACTGCCGAATCTGAGCGAAAAGCTCCGCCTGGACCCTGTCCATCAGCTCTTCGGACGGAATTTCATCCAGTTTCAACAGCCCCAATTCCCCCATCTGCTCCACCAGATCGATCCGATTGATAAGCCCAAACTCTACCGAAGACAAATCGAGCACGGAATCATCCACATCCCTGCGCAGGATTTCTTCAAACCACCTGAGTTTTTTGTCACCCTTAAAGGGCTTCATACACGACTCCGGGTTCAGATCGAGCTTACATGATCAGTTTTCCAGATTATCTAAAAATTCCCTTATCTGCTTTCTTGCGGTAAACAACCTGGATTTCACTGTCCCCTCGGGAATCGCCATGATAGTGGCGATTTCGGCCAGGTCCATTTCACCGTAAATATTCAGCACCAAAGGTATACGCAATTTATAGTCCAAAGTATCCAGCGCCTGCTCGACCAGATCTTTCAGTTCCAACTGTCTTAAAGACCCAACCTCCCTGTTGGGCACCATATTCTCCACCGAATCCAGCTGCACCGTATTCTTGGGAGAAATGCGTTTTTCCGCTTTCTGATACCTCCAGCGCCGTGTGCACACATGAATCACCACACGGTGAAACCAAGTCTTGAAAGAAGAATCGCCGTGAAACGTCTTCAATGACAGATAAATCTGAAAAAAAACCTCCTGAAGCAGATCCTCATGGTCACCGTGAACGCCAGTAGTCTTGTAGATCAGATTGTAGGCATACGAGCGATACATATGGAAGATCTGCTTGAAGGCCAGCTGATTACCGGCCCTGCACTGATCCAGCAACTCTTTAGTAGGTTCCAGAAGTGTCTTGTTCATAAATGTTCCCCCCAAATTACTCCAAAGAACCGCGACACCCCTGACCTGTTAACTTATTAGTGGTCATATGAGAGTATACGGTTCGACAAACCCGATTGACTTATACGGTTAAACTGCGATTTAAATCACCTGTTACACATTTTCACATGATAAACTCATACTCTCCTCCGAAAATTCATCTAAAACTTACAATGATCTAACATTTTCCTGATAATCTGATTGCCGCTGACCCCTTCCACATCACCGTGAAAGGAAAGAACAAGCCTGTGCCTCAGAACCGGAAAAGCCGCCCGACCCACATCCTTCACATCAGGACTCGATCTGCCGTCAATAAGCGCATAAGCCTTGGCCGCAAGAACCAGAAACTGTGATGCCCTGGGCCCCGCTCCCCACGTCAGATACTTGCGGATACCCTGAGGACATTCATCGCAGTCCGGCCGGGAAGAACGCACCAGATTCACCGCTGACTGCACCACGGAATCCGCAATCGGTACCTGCTTCACCAATTCTCTGAAAGAAGCAATCCTTTCCTGATTCACCACCGGCTTAAGCTCGACATTCTGAAAATCATTTGCGTTCCGTGCAATCGTCAGTTCCGAATGCGCATCGGGATAACCGATCTGTATGGAAAACATGAACCGGTCCTGCTGAGCTTCCGGGAGCGGATATGTTCCCTCCTGCTCTATGGGGTTCTGTGTGGCGAGAACCCAGAAAGGGCGCGGCAGAGAATAGGTGACCCCCGAGGAGGTTACCTCCTGCTCCTGCATTGCCTGAAGCAGCGCGGATTGAGTTTTGGGAGGTGTCCGGTTTATTTCATCGGCTAAAACTATATTGGAAAAAATGGGCCCTTTGAGAAATCTGAACTCCCTTCGGCCACTGCCCTTCTCCTCCGTGAGAATTTCCGAGCCGGTAATGTCGGAAGGCATCAGATCGGGTGTGAACTGAACCCTGTTGAAATCCAGATCCAGACATCGGGCAAGACTCTGGACAAGCATTGTCTTGGCCAATCCCGGAACCCCGGTGAGAAGACAGTGCCCCCCGGCAAGAAAACAGGCCAGGAGATCATCTATCACCTCCTGCTGACCCACGATCCTCTTGCCGATCTCCTTTTTCAGAGCCTGCAGCGTTTCGCACAACTCCTGTGCAACCGTCAGATCCTTGTCCCTCTCCAACACCATCAGCCCTTTCCTCTAAAGATGATTTCTTGATCTGGTCATCGGCCCGGGTAATATCACTAATAGTAACATTCATACTGAAAAAGAAAAAGAGTCCCGCGACCGTCACAGTCAGATATGAGAGCGCATGATATAATATAACCATTGCCCCGGCCTTGCCGGGATCAATACCGATAAAAATAAGCCCCTGAAGCAATGCTGCATGAAGAGTCCCCACAAAACCGGGAGTGAGAGGAATCGCAGCCCCGAAAGCCGCAAACGCCTGCCCGAACATACTCTCCAGAACGCCGAACACAGCGGAATCCCCCGCCAGAAAATAAAGTATGAAGGAATAACAGAATGCGGTGGCATAAGAAAGCAGCACTACCTTCACTATTTTCCGCTTGGAAAACACCCAGTCCAGATTCGATACCAGCTCCGAGCCAATCTTCTGCCCGAATCTCTGTACCTTGGAAGGCAGATAGGTGCTCAATGTATGTGCGATGGAACGGAATTTCTGAGGTATTAATGAATAGATGAAAAGCCCCCCCAGGGCCACAACACACATCAGCAACGATCCCACAGCCAGAAAGATCACAATTTTGCGGTTGGGGTTCTGATCCAGAACACTTCTCAAAATCGGGGAAAACAGAACGGGTAAAAAGAAAAATGAGGAGAACACCATCATGTCTATCACCCGTTCCAAAACCAGAGATCCTATACTGGCAGCCACTGTATAGCCGTTACGCCTCCACAGCAGAAGCACTCGAGCCGCTTCTCCCAGACGGGCCGGGAGAATATTGTTGACCATATAAGCGATGGTAACCAGCCGGAAAAGCCCCTTTTTGTGGGCCGTTCCCTCAGCCGGGGGCAAAATGATGCGCCACCTGATGGCTCTCAGCCACAGAGTAAAGATGGAGAGAAAAGAACAGACAACAATAACCCAGGGGCTTGTATCCGAGATTTTCTTAGCCAGGGAGGATAAATCGAGGCTGTCGAAAAACACATAGAGGCCCGCGCCAGCCAGCGCAAGCCCCCCTGCGAACTGCAGTATTCTGGATATTTTCACTAATCCATCCTGTTTATTACCAAACCGGCATACAGTTTAGGGAAGAAGTTGGTTGATTTCTGAGGCATACGCTCCCCACCCTTCACGGTTTCATTTATCACCGAAATGGAAACCGGTCTGATGAAAAAACCTCCATAAAACTGTCCCTCTGCCGAAAGCCGCTCTTCACCAGCATTGACATCATTAACATAATTGACCACATCGTGAAGCACGTGACCATCCAGAGGCAAACCGAGAATCTTGTTGATTACAATAGCATTGATCTTGGATACATCCAGATGCTTCCATTCCGCAGATCTCTCGGGCAGAGTTTCAGAGAGGAACCTCTCGCCTTCCTCGTTCAGTTTCAGCCCGGTTAGTTCACCGGAAGCACAATCCCAGTACACAATTTCCTGAATTTTATCATCGGCAAGCACCTGATTCACCCGTTCGGAAGATACCTTGCCAAGAGAAGTAAGATCGAAAAACCTGGCAAGTTCGGCTTTCATGTCCACCTGATTTCCCTGTTCAGTCCTGCGGACCAGACGGTGAAAAGGCCGGATCACCAGACCGGGATCAGCAGTAGACACCAGAGTCATCATGACATGTGAAAAGGCAGGATTTCCGCTGTCCTTATAAAAATTCAGTGCAGTCTCGTAACGGTGATGCCCATCGGCGATAAGAATAGTACGGCTGCCCATCAGGGATGTGAAACGGCCAATCTGGTCATCATCCGTGCAGCGGAAAAGTGTATGAACCACGCCGTTTTCATCGGTGAAGGTTCCTTCGGGATCAAGATTGCCCTTCATTTCCTTGATCAGAGAAAAAAGGTCCCCGCTCTCATCTGTCGCAAGACCGAATATCTGTCCCGGATTCGAATGAGTAGCCTCCATAAGCTCATAACGGTCCGCTTTTGGCCCGGAGAGAGTATACTCATGAGGGAACACGACCTGCTCCTCGAAATCCACAAGTTTCACCAGGACACATACTCCGGTGCGCTCGTGAGTGACCTGCTTTCCACCCATATCGATGGTGAACTTCTGCTGATAGATGTAGACGGAATCCTTGTCATCCTGAACAAGCACTCCTCTCTTTATCCACTCATCCAGAAACTGAGCAGCCCTTGCATGCCTGTCGCGGTTGCTTGAATCAGATTTTTCCGGACGATTCTGAATGATACGGACGGTGTTGTGAGGGTTTTTGGAATAAAGCTGCTCGATTTTCGCATCATCAATCATATCGTAAGGCGGTGCAGTGTACGCCCCCAGATCCTCCGGTGAAGCAAGTGAATATCTGAACCCCCTGAAAGCTTTAACCTCGGCCATTGAAAAACTCCTTTTCCGTACCGTTCATAATGAGAAAACTATTATCTGCAACATCTAAAGAGAAAGAGTCATCTGAACCGCGTGGCAAAAAGACCTGCGGTGGATCGGACACAGACCGTGCTTTTCGATCATTTCCCTGTGGTATTCTGTACCATACCCCTTGTTGCTTAAAAATCCATACTGGGGATACTCCAGATGATACTCCTCCATCAGACGATCCCTTGTAACCTTGGCAATAATGGAGGCTGCAGCAATGGATGCACTCAATGCATCCCCACCCACCACCGTTTTCTGAATATCACGGGAGATTCCCCGAATGAAAAGATTGCCATCGACCAGCAGTCTGTCATATTCTCCTTCCAACTTCTCCAGAGCTCTCCGCATGGCACAAAACGTAGCTTGTAGAATATTCACATCGTCCACTTCCTTAGGTTCAGCAATCCCCACAGCATACCGACAACCTGAAGCAACGATCTTCTGAAACAGCTCATCCCGTTTTGCTGCACTCAACTTCTTTGAATCGTCGATACCGGAGATGGGATTTGAAAGATCAAGGCAGACGGCTCCTGCCACCACGGGACCGGCCAAAGGCCCCCTACCGGCCTCATCCACCCCTGCTATCCTTACAGTATAATCGCCCAAGGAGCGATCATGCTTGTATAATGCCGACACAACCTTTTTGCGGGCAGAGCGTTCAGACATCCCCTATTACCCTTCTTCCCTCCAGTGATATTCTGTTCTGAGAAATAGCCTCCACTGCACGCCAGTAATTATCGTGCTCAGCCTGCAGAACCCGGGCGGCAAGAACCAACGCGTTATCCGTATCAAGAACCGGAACTGATTTCTGCAGAATGATGGGTCCGTGATCATACTCCTCATCCACAAAGTGAACAGTGATTCCCGAAAGCTTGGCTCCATAATCGATTACTGCCTGATGCACGTGCATGCCATACATCCCCTTGCCTCCGAATGCAGGAAGCAGCCCGGGATGAATATTCACTATCCTGTTCTGATACTCCTGAACAATTGCAGAAGGAAGCTTTTTCATGTATCCTGCCAGCACAATCAGTTCAGCATTCACTTCTTTAAGGATTTCAAACATAGTTTTCACATAGGAGGATATATCCGGAAAGTGGGATGGGGCAATATGTTTCACAGGGATTCCGTTTTCACGGGCCTTTTCAAAAGCCCCCGCCTTACTGTTGTTGCCCACCATGAGAACAAAATCCGCATGCAGATCGCCTGCTTTTTTCCGATCCAGAAGGGCCTGGAAGTTACTCCCTCCACCAGAAGCAAAAACCGCACATCGCAACGCCATTGAAAATCCCTTCATTACTGAAACATCAGACACCCAATTCTGAAGGGCGCTCTATCCGATCCACATCCCCGTTGATGGTAAGGTAATATTTGATACCTGCCCAGGTTATGGTTCTGGTCAGATAGGTTCTGAAATATGATAAAACATGAGTGAGCCTGAGAAGAGGCTGCAGAAGTAGAAATTTATGGAAGTAAGGCATTTTACCCAACAGCGGATACCAGAGCGCGGTAAAAGTATGTCCTAGATAAAACACCAATGCAACACCCCCGCCCAGTTCCCAGAATGTATACCCGCTGACCATGGAGCCGAACAACGCAAAAGGAAAGAGCATCAGAATAATACCTGCGGTAAGCGCCAGGGGCAGTGTCGGGAAAAACCACAGTTTTCTCTGGTAGGCCTTCAAGAACATGATCTGCCTCTCAAACCAGACAATTGTGCTCTTCATGGTGGGAAGGAGGTCATCGGTAACAGTCACACAGGTGGGAACCACCACAGCCCTGCGCCCCTGTTTGAGAACAACAGAGGAAAGACTCATATCATCCACTGCAGCTTTTGACCATTTCTGGGCCACCCCCAGTTCCTCGAAATCTTTTCTGCGTATGGCCATGGATCCACCCCACAACCCTACCCCGCCGAAATAACATGCCGCACAGAAGCAGGTATAGATGAATATGTTCACATAGGAGTGAGTAAGCTCTCCAATGGTACCCTTGTTGGATAGAAGCCACCTGAAACCGGTAGTGACAGTAACCTTGGGGTTCACCAGAGGAAGCACAATTTCCTTAAGCCAGTTTTTACCTGGTTTTATATCCGAATCAGCAAACACATACACATCCGGATTATCCGCCTGTTCGAGCGCAGCCAGCATGTTGTGGTTTTTCTGAGCACACGCTTTTGAAATGCCCGCCACGACCAGCTTGGCTCTTTTGTCTTCCGAGGTGATCTTTTCAATTTCCGGTACGGCAGAATCGCTTTCACTTTCCACTACATATATGACTTCAAAGGTGGGATAGTCAAGTTGCAGAAAGCCTCTCAGGTTTTTGCCGAAATTTTTGGGGATTCCCTTGCAGGGTACGATAACGCTGCATTTGGGATTGAAGGAATCGTTGTATTTTGGCCGCATCAGCTTCTGGTAGATGATTCGCTGATAGAGAATGGCGAAAATGGTTGCGGCGAAATCTCCAATAACCAGGGCAAGCCCGGCATAGAAGAGGAATTTGGTGATGATGCTTTCTCCTGCAATGCTTTCCAGCACTTAATGAACCTCCGAAAAAAGTTGAAAGGAACAGCCCCGGGAGGGGAAAGTTGAAAAATACGTCATTTCCAAGGGGTTATTTAAAAAATATTGGATAATAGAGGAAGAAAGTGGGCAAAAGCCCCTGAAGTGCAGCATGGAAAAAAGGTCACTATTATACCTCCGCCCCAATCAGAAAAAGGACCGGGAAGCCTTCCCGGTCCTTATAGTATCCACTTTCAGCTCAGATGCTACCTAACCACTGAAACCG